>DAOUCA010000036.1:0-13651 GCA_034432375.1 Caldilineaceae bacterium | reverse complement strand
CTCTAACAACGAGAAGCGCCCGCAGGCGCTGGCAAAATTCGCTCAGTCGCTGAGGCGACTTCTCAGTGTTATACTCAAGGCAACTTCAAAACCGGAGTTTCTGAGAAGCGTGAAGGTCGGTGTACGCTGTCATTCCTGCGTAGGCAGGAATCTAGGCTGACAACTGGATTCCTGCCTACTACGACAACGTTAAATTAGACAAGATTGACAGAATTAACAGGATTGATACAGCAGAACAAAAATCTTGTGAATCGTATGAATCCTGTCTATGAAATGTAATTTAACGTTGTCGTACTACGCAGGAATGACAGCCGACGCTTACGCTGTGCTTCTGCAAAAATTAGGCTTCTCCAAAACTACGGTGCCCATTTTGAACTCGGTATAGGCAAGGATTGAAATCCTTGCCGATCCCTACTGATCCCTATCGCGCCGGCACTTCGGGTGGTTGCGGGGCGAGCCCCATCTCCTGCAAGATGCCGGCCAGGGCAAAGTTTTGCGCCACGGCAATGATGGCGGGATAGAGCAAGACCAACGGCAAGGTTAGTCCAACACTGACCGCCAGCAGTAGCACCTGGAAGAGCAGCATGAGAAAAGAATAGAGCGGATGGCGGAGCGCCAACAGCACCGCGTTGCGCAAGGCCAAGCGAATATCCGGCTCATCTTGTTGCAAGAGTAACGGAAAGACATATTGTCCCGTCATCAATACTAGGAGCAGCAACCAGAACCAGGCAAAGCCAATGATGGCCACCCAGCCGTCGCGATTGACGTAAAACCAGATGTTGAAAATAATCGCCACCGGCACCAGCAAGCTAGCCAGAAAGAGAAGCCAACCCCGCCCCATATTGGTGCGAAACCCTTCCCAGAAAAAGCTGTTATCCACCCGTTTATAGTTAGACAGGCGATTGGCCACCGTATGCATCCCCATAATCACCAGTGGAATCGTGACAATCGGGATGATGCCAACCCAAAAGGCAACGCTCATAAAGACGCAAAGGAAGAGATCTTCGTAGGCCGCCTTTAGGACGCGCCCCATAACTATAAATGCTTTCATTGTATTTACTCACCACTTTAATTTTTTGGCTCATAGCGGGATGTGGCTGGAATTGCGCCTGTGTCTTCTAGACAATCGTGCCATTTCAGTTTACCGCTTATGTAAGCGAAATTTTAGTTTGTGCCATATATTTTTGTGTGAGCCCCAATGCGCGCCAACCCACTACGTGCAAACCCAGCGCAGATTTTTGTTGCTCAACTGACAGATTCATGAAAACCTAACAACACTTTCCTGATTGTACATGCACAGAAAGCAACGGGCAAACTCCTAGGCATCAGCAAAAAAACCGAAGACAACTGATGTACACATTTGTTATACTCTACTTGTATAGAAATGCCTGAACACCTTGCTTATCTGCCGGAGGCAGTTCCGCTATGAATGACTGTTTCTTATCCCTCTCCTGCTTTTTGAATGTTGCGTTGGTGGGTGCCATCTTGTGGGGTTGGCGGACGGTGCGTCAGCGACTGGCAGCGCTTGAAGGGCGTTTGACCTTGGTTGAGCAGCAACCCGCTGGGACGATGATGGCTGCTGCGCCCACAGCGGCTACGATGCAAGCGGAAACAGCGCCCATCGCCCATACGGCAATGCCCCCCTCGCCAGAAGAGAGTGTTACTATTGCGCCGCCGCTTACGCCGACCCTTGGCCCTGTGTCGACGGCAACCCGCCAGGAAGCAGAGCCTGCGCCCACGTGGCAGCCCGTGATGGGAATTGGTGAACAGGAAGCGACGCAACCCGCAATCGCTGCCTCTGCCCCGCGGCGACCCAACCCCCTGCTCGAATGGTTTGTTAATATGCACCTTATGGTGCAGGTCGGCATTGTGCTGCTCTTCTTTGGCGTGGGCTTTCTCGTCAAATATGCGGCAGAACAGGGCTGGTTTCCATTGGAAATACGCCTGGCCTCGGCCGCGGCGTTGGGTGTTGTGCTGGCTGCTGTTGGCTGGCGCTTGCGGAAGAGCCGACGTACCTACGGTCTAGCCCTGATCGGTGGCGGCATTGGCATTGTCTACCTGACCAGCTTTGGCGCGTACTTCTTTTATGGGCTGTTGCCGGCGACGCTGGCTTTTACAATCTTTGTTACGCTGTCGCTGATCTATGCGGCGATGGCGCTGCTCAACGATGCGCCAATCCTCGCCTTTCTGGCGATTGTGGGTGCCTTTTTGTCACCGCTGCTCGCCTCTAATGGCGATGGCAATCACATCGTGCTTTTTAGCTACTATGGCGTGGTCAACCTCGGTGTGTTGGCGATTGCCCGCTATAAACATTGGAGCCGGCTGAACCTGGTCAGCTTTGCCTTTAGCGCACTTGCGGCCGCGGGTTGGGCCGTCAGCAGCTATCAGCCCGCCTACTTTCTCAACACGGCGCTCTTCTTGACGCTCTTCTTTGGCTTTTACCTACTCATTTCTCTCTGGCAGGCGTACCAACCGACGGCCAGCACCCGTATGGGATTGGATGTGGGTGACCTGATCCTGCTCTTTGCCAACCCGATTGTCAGTTTCCTGCTTGCGAGCGGGTTGCTCGCTGCGCATGATGGCTGGCTGGCCTATTGTGCGCTGGCTCTGACGCTGATCTACGGCACGCTGAGCTTCCTCTTAACCCGCCGCGCAACGGCGAGCGCGCGCTTTGTTGCCGACAGCAGCTTCTTTTTTGCTGCCTTTTTTCTGACCATCGCCATACCGCTGCGTTTTGACGCGCAGCTAACAGCCGCGATTTGGTCGGTGATGGGCGTTGGGTTGGTCTGGCTTAGCGTCTGGCGTGGACAGCGCTTATTGAGTGCATGGGGCGTTATCGTCCATCTGCTGGCAATGGGCGCGTTTCTGATCCAGCTTGGCGATTTTGACCTCTTCCAATCGCTGATGCCCTATCTCAACCATCTTTATCTAAGCACCGCCATTTTAAGTCTCACCATGATCACCAGCGGTGCCCTGCTCCACCGCAACCGTCTGCTAGGCGGCAACGCATCCACGGCAGTGACAACACTTCTGCTCATCCTGGGCCTCCTGTGGTGGTATGGCGGTGGTGTAGCCCAATATCCCCACTATGCCGAGCGCACGGACAGCTTGGCCCGCTTCTTGCTCTTTCTGATCATCTCCGGCTTGCTGGCCGAAACGGTGGGACGGTGGCTACAGTGGGAGCCTTTGCGCTGGCCGGTGCTGACGGTATTGCCAAGTGGTGGGGCTGTGGCGCTCTATCTCTTAGCGGTGCAAGTACATCCCTTTGCCGTGGGTTGGTATGCGTGGCCGGTGCTCTTGGCCATGCACCTGTGGATGTTGCATGGCTGGCGTCGTCGCAAGGGGATGGCGATCTTTCATGCCGGCGGCATCTGGCTCGCTGCCTTTCTCTGGACATGGTGGGTTCTGATGCAGACAAACCAGCTCAAGCCGGCAGAGAGTTGGCCAGCGATCGCCTTTCTTGCTGTGCCGCTGCTCGTGCTTCTCCTACTGGGACCATTGGCTAAACGCCTGCCCTGGCCAGTGGCCGGCAATCTTCGGAGCTATGTTGGCTTGGCCGCCGCACCAATCGCAATCGTGTTGGCTGTTGCCACCGCAATCATTGCGCTGATCAACAGCGGCAATAGTGCCCCGCTGCGCTTTCTGCCCTTGCTCAACCCGCTCGATTGCACATTGCTCATCACAGTTGTGGTGCTCTGGCAATGGGGACAAGCGTTGCGGCTATTGTTGTCCCAGAAGCAGGGGGATGTGCTGCATTACATACTCAACTGGCTGCTGGCAGCGCTGGCGCTCTTAGTGGTGAATGGCGCCGTTGCACGTACCGTTCACCACTTGCTCGGTGTGCCCTATACTTGGGATGCACTCTACGCGTCGGCCATTTTGCAGATGAGCTATGCCTTGCTCTGGGGGCTGCTGGCGTTAACCTTGATGTTTATCGCCCACTCCCGCCGCCTCCATCAGCTCTGGATGATTGGCGCGGCAATCTTGGCGTTGACAGTGATCAAGCTCTTCCTTGTCGATTTGGCACAGATTGGCACCCTGTCGAGAATCGTCTCTTTCCTTGGTGTGGGGCTGTTGACGATTACGATTGCCTACTTCTGGCCGGCACCACCGCGACACGCCGGGCCGGTTGAAGCGGAGAGCGTGGTTTGAACGTGTTGCGTATGGCCGGCACCACCGCGACACGCTGGGCCGGTTGAAGCGGAGAGCGTGGTTTG
This sequence comes from Caldilineaceae bacterium, assembly GCA_034432375.1. Lineage (GTDB taxonomy): Bacteria > Chloroflexota > Anaerolineae > Caldilineales > Caldilineaceae > JAHBVH01. The sequence continues at coordinate 9,434 of DAOUCA010000036.1, read as the reverse complement.
AACGTGTTGCGTATTGCGTGTTGCGTAAATTGTAACTGCATCTCGCTACATGAAGTGGATCATTCCGTATGATTGTCAACAGACCATCATCTGTTGTATGATCAATGGTAGCCATCTTGAAATTAACCACCGCCAGTTGAAACTGGCGGCTGCTATGCAAAACCTGCTCAAACGGGTTCACCCTGCATTCCCAATAAAATTCCTGTATCTTCTCTGTTTCTCTGTTCATGACGAGTTTTATCAGTCTGCTAACCCAAATCAAAGGAGTAATATTCATGTTTCAGCGACTCATCTCCCTCTTAGTCGCCATCACGCTGCTCTTTACTACCGCTGCCCCGCTGTTGGCACAAGCTGAGATCCCCGAACCCTTTTGTGGTAACTTAAAAGATGAAGATTGTGAGCTGTTGCGTACTGCCGTCGACAGTATGCTCTCATTAGAAAGCTATCACACCGCGATTAGCTATTCGCTCATTCTCCAGGGCATTCCCGAAATGCCCATTGATCGATCCGAAACGATCCTACGGGTGGAAGGGGACTATGCCTTTACTGCCGAGGCCCGTTCCGCCACGCGTACCTTGGCTGTGATCAGCCGCGAAGAGCCACTGGCCGCCATTGAAGCCATTGCCGCCGACCCAGATCTCTTGCTCAATCTCTATCGGGGTACCACGGCCGATCTGCTGCTCACGCTCGATCTGAGCCAAGAATGGGCCGATCTCTTCGCCGACGAGACCGATGTGGCCTGGCCGCCCACGACGACGGTCGGCGCGCGCCTCGTGGATGGTGTGCTCTACTTTGACATCAGCGAACTCAAGGCCTTTATCCCCGAACTCGCAGATAGCGCCGATTGGGTGGCGATTGAAATTGTGCAGAGCCTGGAAGCGCTGGCCGCCAATGGCGCGCTAAGCGACCTTGCCACAGAGGTTGCCTCTAGCACCACGGGGCGCTCGGTCAATGGGCTGGACCCGATGATGGTCAATCTGATTACCAGTATGCGGGCCGCCTTTGGCCAACCCAAGGCGCTAGAAGAGTTTATGACGATCCGGCGACGCAACGATGTCGACTTGGCAGATTCTGGGGCAGATTCTGGGGCGGATTCTGGGGCGGATTCTGGGGCGAATTCTGTGACAGATAAGAACGCCGCCTACTTTGAAACCGAATTTGATGTGCTTGATTTCATCTTTAGTGACGCCTTTCGCTCGCTGCTGCAACAGACCTTTGAAGTGGCCTCAGCCAATGAGAGCGCCTCACTCGATCCGCAGGAAGCAAAACAGATCGCCGATGTTTTCTGGCTGGTCGCACCGGCACTCTTCCGCGATCTGACTGTTGACAGTTCGACCACCGTCGGCCTGACGAGTGGCAATGAAGTTGCCACCACGGCGCGTACCCACTGGGATCTGACGACGCTGCTCCAAGTGATCCAACAATTTGGTGACGTGGATCTGCCCGACCTTGCCGACGAGATTTATATCGCCTTTCTTGTAGAGACGACAAACAGTGCCTTTAACCAGCCGGTGTTGGTCGAGGCCCCTGCCGATGCCGAGATCATCCCCTTTGATAGCTTGGCGGATGAGTTTAACCGCACCGCAGTCATTGAGCGTGACCAAAGCGAGCGTGACCAGAGTGGGCGTCAGATCAATACACCTACCCCAGGGAGCCTGATCGATCTGAACGTCGAAGCGATGACCCACTTTGAAGCGGGGGTGACGCTCTTTGACGACGGCGATTGGCCCGCTGCACTGGAAGAGTTCAATCTGGCGATTGGGCGCAATCCGGATCTCGCCGAGGCTTATTACTATCGTGGGCGCATCTATGCCGCCGACGACCCCGACGCTGCCCGTCAGGAGTTTGATCAGGCGATTGCCCTTGATCCTGTGTTGGCCGATGCCTACTATCACCGTGGCCTGTTGGCCTCGGCAACGGCCGACTGGACGACTGCCATTGCCGATTATGATCAAGCCTTGTTGCAAGATCAGATGTTGGCAGCGGCCTATTTTGAACGTGGTGCTGCCCACAAGGCAGTAGAAAATTATGAACAAGCCGCCGAAGATTTTAGCCAGGCGCTTGCGCTGGATTCCGAAAATTATCAAGCGCTGACGCAACGCAGCGATACGCTGGCGATTCTCGGCAACTATCCACAGGCACTCATGGATATCAACGCCGCGATTGCGTTGGCGCCCAACTACGATTGGGCCTACGCCGTGCGAGGCAATGTCCATTACCAGCAAGGTGACTACGCCGCCGCCATTGAAGATTTTACCGAAGCGATCACGCTGACGCCGACTTATAGCTGGGCCTACACCCAACGGGCCAACGCCCATGTCGCCCTGGGCGAGTATGAAGCTACCATTGACGATGCCACCGCCGCGCTGGAGATTGACGCTGCATCTGACTATGCCTTGGCCATCCGAGGCAACGCTTACGCCCAACTCGGCGATGAGCGCGCGGCCCTGGCCGATTTTACCCAGGCGATTGAACTGAACCCCAACTACGCCTATGCTTATTACAGCCGTGGGCAGATCTATGAGCAGCAAGGGGAAGATGAGCAGGCATTGGCTGAGTATACGCAGGCGATTGAAGCGGTGCCAGAATACGTCGACCCGCTGCTTAGTCGCGGTTTTCTCTATACGGAGGCGGGCAACTACGCGGCGGCATTGGCGGATTATGCCCAGATCTTTACCTTGGACCCGGAAAATATCGCCGCCTTTAATGACCGCGGGGTGACCTATGAGCGGATGGAGCAGTGGGATGATGCCATTGCTGACTACAGCGCCGCGCTCGACCTGGCACCCGACTACGCCCTTGCGCTTGAGAATCGAGGTGGGCTCTATCGACGCCTTGGTCAATATAAAGAAGCGCTGGCTGACTATGATGCCTTGATTGCGCTTGATGACTCCTATGCCGATGCGTTTTACTCCCGTGGGTTGACCTACGAAGCGATGGTTGACAGTGATAAGGCGCTGCTCGATTACACCGAAGCAATTCTGCTTGATGATACCGACCCAGTCTTTTATCGCACCCGTGGCTCACTCTACCACGATCTGCTCAAAGAAGAAGCTTCAATTGCTGACTATACCAGCGCCATTGAACTCGATCCGACCTACGCCTTTGCCTACAATTCACGCGGCATTGCCTATGAAGATCTGGAACGCTACGTGGAAGCCATCGCCGATTTTGACCGTGCAATCGAGCTAGCCCCTGATTATGATGCCGCCTTTAACAATCGCGCCATCGCCTATGAGGAACAGGGGCAATATGGCGAGGCGTTGGTCGATTATACCCAAGCCATTGAACTGAGTCCTGACGACCCGCTCTACTATCGCAACCGCGCCGGGATCTATCGCACCCTTGACCGCCATCAGAAAGCGGTAGACGATTATACCCGTGCGCTTGAGCTAGAGCCTGACCATATCGATGCGCTCTACTACCGCGGTGACTCCTATCGCGAGTTGAGGGATGATGTGAATGCTCAGCAGGATTTTGAGCGGATCCTCGAACTTGACGCCGACGATGTCGACGCCCACTATGGCATCGGTCAAATTCGCTTTGCGCAAGGTGATCTCGAGGGGGCTGTCGCCGAATATGAAATTGCCGCCAACCTCAACGCTGAGTGGTCTTCGCCCTTTAACAGTCTCTGCTGGAGCTATAGCTTGCTCCGGCAACCCGAGGCGGCACTACCCCATTGTGAAACGGCCCTCGAACTGGAGCCGGAGAGCCCCTATATCCACGATAGCCGCGGGCTGGCCAACGCCCTGCTTGGCAACACCAAAGCCGCCTTGGCGGACTTTCAATTCTTTGTCGATGCATTGGCGGAGAGTGAAGAGGATGCCGTCTTTGTCGAAAAGCGCATCGCCTGGATTGCAGCTCTCAAAGCTGGTGAGGATCCCTTTACCGATGATCTGCTGCTGGAGTTACGCGGCGAATGAGTGCGACTCTTCCATCATTTTCAGTTCTTGCCTAGGTCTTGAACTAAAGTGCAGGCTAAGAACCAAAGTTGGCTCAAGCCAACTGGCGATCGGCGAGTCAGTCAGCTTTAGCTGACTTGCACTATCAGCCTGCACTTTAGTTCAAGGCGACGGTTGAGCAGTTATAAATCGTGACTTTTACCCTATGAAAATTCTGATCACCGGTGCAACGGGCTTTCTGGGTGCCCATCTCGCGACGGCGCTGCTGGCCCACGGCCACCAACTCACCTTGCTCGGGCGCGACTTCGCGACGGTGCAACCGCAGATCGCGGCCGGGGCCACGCCCCTGGCCGTTGATTTGCGTGAGCGCAGTGCCATCATCCGCGCCTGTGCCGGCCAGGATCTGGTCTATCATGTCGGTGCGCTCTCGACTGCCTGGGGCAAGTGGCGTGAGTTCTACGCCACCAACGTTGAGGGCACGCGTGCCGTCGTTGACGGTACCATGCAACACGATGTTGGCCGCCTGATCTACGTCTCGTCGCCGAGCGTCATCTTTGATGGCCGCGATCATACCAATATCACAGAAGCGCAGCCCTATCCCAAACGCTTCACCTCGCCCTATGCCGCCACCAAAAAGATCGGCGAGGATCTCGTCAACGCCGCCCATCGGCAAGGATTGGCCACGGTTATCATCCGGCCAAAAGCGCTCTTCGGTCCCGGCGACCGCGCGCTCTTGCCCCGGCTGATCGATCGTGCGCGCCAAAAACGCTTGCCGCAGATCGGGGCCGGCAACAACCGAGTCGACCTGACCTATGTTGACAATGTCGTCCATGCTCTGCGGCTTGCCGCTGAGGCTCCGCAGGCGGTTGGCCAGACCTACTTTATTACAAACAATGAGCACCCGCTGCTATGGCCAACAATCCGCGACGTGCTCCACCAACTTCGCCTCTCGACCGCGTTGCGGATGGTCCCGGTGCCGGTCGCGCTGGCGCTGGCGGGGCTGTTGGAACTGAACGCCCGGCGCAGTGGGCGCGAGCCACTGCTCACGCGCTACACCGTTGGCATCCTCGCCCGTACACAGACCTACGACATCAGCGCCGCCCAGCGCGATCTGGGCTATCAACCACTCGTCTCCATCGCGGATGGCTTGGCGCACACATTGCAGGCTGTAACGAGCCACGAGAAAATCCCTCTATGAGCACCCTCCCACTTACGCTAACCGATTGCCACATTCTCGATACCGGCTACTGCATGGCCCACGAGTCTACCATGATTCAAGGGGGTCGCCGACAGCAGGTTGCCTGCCATGCGCTGGTGGCGCTCTTGCAGCACCCGACCCACGGCTGGATCCTGTGGGACACCGGCTATGCCCCACACATGCTGACGGAAACGGCCCGTTTCCCCTATCGCCTCTACCGCTGGGCGACGCCGTTGCATCTACGGTCTGATCTGGCGGTCGCGGCCCAATTGGAGCGCTTCGGCCTGCGCCCTTCTGATATTGGTACGATTATCATCTCGCACTTTCACGCCGACCACATCGCCGGTTTGCGCGATTTCCCCCAAGCGCGCTTTGTCGCCACGGTGGCGGGCTATGCCCATTTCCAGGAACGAACGGGGTTGGCGGCGCTGCGCTCTGGCTATCTTCCCGCCTTATTGCCAACAGAGTTTGCCACGCGCGCGACCTTGTTGTCGGCATTTATCGGCCCTGCGCTGCCTGCATTGGGCGCAACCCATGATCTCTTTGGCGATGGCACGATGCGTCTGGTGCAGTTGCCCGGCCATGCGCGTGGTCAGCTGGGGCTCCTCGCCCGCACCGACCGCGGCGACTACTTCTTTGTTGCCGATGGGGCCTGGCTCACCCGCGCGATTCGCGAAAAGCGCCCTCCTTCGCGGTTGACCAATCTGATCGTAGATGATCCCGTTGCCGTGCGGCGTACCATTGCCAATCTGCATGACTTTGCGCTGGCCGAACCCAACTGGCAACTGATCCCCACCCACTGCCCCGAAGTTTATGCCCGTGAAGTGGAGCAGAAGCTGTGAACAGGGCGCAACTCCCAATGGCAACGCGCCATTTTGTTGCGGCCCAATGGCGGTGGCGCACTTTGCATGGTGAGCGTTTGGCACACTATCAAGATCGCCGCGCACAGCAGATGGTCACCCACGCCTACCGCCATAGCCCCTTTTACCGAGCACACTGGTCCGGAAGATTCCTACCGGATTGGCACACGTTGCCCACCGTTGACAAACATACGATGGTGGCAAACTTTGATTGCTTTAACACCTATGGTATTGACTATACTGCCGCTTATCAGGTCGCCCAACAGGCCGAGCAATCACGCAACTTTCAGCCAACGCTGCGCACCCGCCGTGGCCAAACCCTTACCGCCGGCCTCTCCTCCGGCACTTCTGGCGAGCGCGGCCTCTTTCTCGTCTCACCAAAGGAAAGCGCCGCCTGGGCTGGGGTGATCCTGGCACGAGCGCTGCATGGCATTCCATGGCGTGGCTGTCGGGTCGCCTTCTTCTTGCGCGCCTTTAGCAATCTCTATGCCACGGTCAACAGCCCCTTTTTGCAGTTGCGCTATTTTGATCTGCAACAGCCACTAGACGAAGCGGTCGCCACGCTCAACCATTATCAGCCGCAAATTCTGGTCGGTCCGCCCTCATTGCTCGCGGCATTAGCTGCTGCGCAACAATCCGGTGCGCTCCACGTTACGCCGGCGCGGTTGATCTCGGTAGCCGAAGTGTTGGAACCCCAGGACGAGCTGCATCTGCACGCCGCCTTTGGCGTGCCCGTTCATCAGATCTATCAATGCACCGAAGGATTGCTGGCGGTCAGCTGTTCGCACGGTTCTCTGCACATCCAAGAGGATCTGCTGGCCATGCAATTGGAAGAAATCGGCGTGCCTAGCGTGGCAAGTGCTGTCCTGCCCGAATACCCAACCGCCCCACAGCCGCCCCATTACACGCCAATTGTGACCGACCTCTGGCGCACCACCCAACCGATCCTCCGCTATCGGCTGGGCGACCTGCTGCGTGTGAGCGACGCGCCTTGTCCCTGTGGCTCCGCGTTTCGGGTAATCAGCGCCATCGCGGGACGGTTGGCGGATCTCTGTTATTGCGCAACGGTCAAGGGCGATCGCCTACCGCTTTTCCCTGCCACGCTGCGAGACGCACTGCTTGCAAGTTCGCCTGCGATCCTCGATTACCAGATTGTGCAAGCGGCAGATGATCATTTATATATCTATCTCTCGATTGAGGCTGGCGTAGACTTCGCACCGATCGCTGCGCAAGTGCAGAGCCACTTGACGGCGACTATTGCTGCTTTGGGTGCCCTACCACCCACCTTGCAGATCGAGTGCGGGTTGCCAGTTCGCCCCGCCATCATCAAACGGCGGCGTATTCAACGGGAGTGTCGATAAGCCATGAATATTGCGATCCTGGCCCTCGGTTCGCGCGGTGATGTGCAACCCTTTGTCGCGCTGGCATTGGGCTTAAAAGCCGCGGGGCATTGCGTGACAATTGCGGCCGCTGTCGATTACGCGGAATTGGTCACGGCGTATGGCGTTGCGTTTGCCGGGGTGGCAGGCTATGTGCGCGAGTTGATGGATTTTGCGCTGGTCAACGAACTGCTCGACGGCGCGGGCAACCCGTTGCACTTTGCCCGCAAGTTTTTGGGGGAACTAACCCCTCTTTTGAGGCAGATTGTCGCCGACTGTTGGCAGATCGCGCAGCACGCCGACCTGCTGATTGGTTCGACGCTGGGGCTCTTTGTAGGGCTGCATCTAGTGGAAAAGCGGCAGATCGATCGCCGACCTTGTGCGCTGGTGGCGGTTCACTTTCACCCGCTCTTTGCCACACCAAACGCGGCGCATGTCAATTTCCCCAGCGCGCCAGCGTGGCTACCGGGACGCGGCCTCTATCACCAGTTTACCCATGAAGCCGGCTGGCACGGCATGTGGCAACTCTTGCGGCGACCGCTCAATCGCACCCGCCAGACCGTGCTCGATCTGCCGCCCCTCTCGGCGCGCCAACTCTATCGACGCGCCGGCCAGCCCGTGCCGACGCTCTTTGCCTACAGCACCACGGTTGCGCCTGTTCCGGTCAATGAACTGCCCAGCTCTGCAGTGGTGACCGGCTATTGGTTCTTGCCTCCAGCTTCCTCTTGGCAACCACCGCCAGCGTTGTATGATTTTCTGGCTGCTGGCGCACCCCCCTTGTTGATCACCTTTGGCAGCATCTTGGGTGGACGTGACCCCAATGGCATGACGACCCTGCTGGTTGAGGCGTTACAGAGAAGTGGCCAGCGCGGCCTGATCTACCGCGGCTGGGGCGACTTGGGCAACATCCTGCTGCCGGCCACCATCATGGCAATCGACGCCGTACCCCATGCCTGGCTCTTACCGCAGATGGCGGCGATTGTCCACCACGGCGGGGCTGGCACAACCGCCGCCGCGTTGCGGGCTGGTACGCCAAGCGTTGTCGTGCCTGTCTTTGGTGATCAACTTTTTTGGGCGCAACGTCTTCATGCGCTTGGCGTTGCGCCACCTGCCCTCCCGCGGCGTCAATTGACCAGCCAGAAGCTCGCCGCAGCCATTCAACAGACGCTCACCGATCCGACGATGCTAACGCGTCGTCAAGAGTTGGCAACCCGCTTGCAAGCCGAAGATGGGATTGCCCGTGCCGTTGCCTGGCTTGAAGGGCGGTTAATTGCTTCGTTATAAGTTAAAGCGAGAAAGTAAGGAGAAATAACGTTGACGTAGCGGAGGCTGAGCGGGCACCCGCTGGGCGCGAAGCCAAAGCGGCTACGGCTTCGGCAGGCTCAGCCACCGCTTTCCAAAAACTTTCTCGCTTTTACTTAACAGTGAAGGAGGCGACATCTAGATAGTTGAAAGGTGTTAAATTATGTGATAAAGTGTTATGAATGAACACTTATACAATAACGCAATTTTCGCAGATGACCGGATACGCAGTAAAGACACTGCAAAAATGGGATAGGGACGGGAAGCTTGTTCCCTCCCGAACGCCAACGAATAGGCGTGTCTATAACGACGAGCATCTTAGAATATTGCGTGGATTAGCCGTCGATCAAGACCGAAAAACAGTAGTGTATATGCGTGTATCGAGTCAGGCGCAAAAGCCGGATCTCAAGAACCAACGAGATGCGCTAGAACAGTTTTGCTTGTCAAGGGGATATGCCGTCGATGAGTGGGTAGAAGAGATCGGCGGTGGACTAAACTTCAAGCGTAAAAAGTTTCTTTCCATCGTGAGTGAAATCACTACTGGAAAGATCGAGCGCCTAGTGATTGCGCACAAAGATCGGCTGGCAAGATTTGGTTTTGATTTACTGTTGCATCTAGCCAACGAGAATAGCTGCGAAATCGTTGTCCTAAACACGGAGTCTTTAAGTCCAGAGCAGGAAATGGTTCAAGACTTGATGACGATTACGCACTGCTTTTCAGCAAGGCTATACGGTCTGCGCACCTATCGAAAAGCACTCAGAAAGGCGGTGAAAGATGATGGCGAAGCCCGTGC
>DAOUCA010000035.1:0-19203 GCA_034432375.1 Caldilineaceae bacterium | reverse complement strand
CGCCAATTTCAGAAATTAGAGCCGTCATTCCTGCGCAGGCAGGAATCCATCTTCATGTTACACGAGTAGATTCCTGCCTGCGCAGGAATGACATCTGGAAATTTCCGCCAAAACAAGGTTTGGCGAAGGTATTAGTAAAAACTATCGCATTTAAAAAGGAGATACCCGAATAATTTCTACCAAGCAGACCGCAACCATTACAGAAGACAACCCCATGAACACCAACCGCTAGACCGCAATCGTTAACGAGAATAGCAAGGAGAACAACATGCAAGTAACAGCCGCAAAACTCATCCGTTGGTCCGGATTATCCGCGATGGCAGCCGGGCTCATTTTCGCAGGCATTCAGCCGATCCACCCACCTGATGTGCTGGCGTCCGTCAACACCAGCGCCTTCATCATCATCACCTCGCTTAAGACAGTGATGTCCCTCTTTGGCCTTTTCGGCATTGCGGGCCTTTACGCCCGGCAAGTGGAAGAGAGCGGTTGGCTGGGTCTGGCCGGCTATCTCCTGCTCACCCTCTTCTATGCCGTCCAAATGTGTTTTTCATTCATGGAACCACTGGTCTTGCCGCTGTTGGTAACCGAGTCACCGAATTTTGTGGAGAGTGTCATGGGGATGTCCAGTGGGGCCGGCGGTCCGCTGAACCTCGGTGCCTTCGCCACGGTCTATGCGCTGGTCTCGGTGCTGTATTTGCTCGGCCTCCTGCTCTTTGGCATCGCGCTGTTCCGCGCCCGTATCCTGCCGCGCTGGGCGGCTGGTCTGCTTGCCTTCTCGGGGCCTTTGGCGCTTATCATGGTGACGCTGCTGCCGCACCAACTCGAGCGGTTGGCCGCGATGCCGATGGGAATTGCGCTGGCTTGGCTGGGCTACGCGCTCTGGTCGGAACGGCGAACTCACGCCGCGGAAACCGTACCTGGCAACGCAAGCCCACTATATCGTCAAATCGAAGCTGCGTAAGTTTGCTGAAAGCTGTATCAAGGAGAACAAAATGAAGACAACAGCCGCAAATCTCATCCGTTGGGCAGGGGTATCCGCGATGGTAGCAGGGCTCTGTTATATAGGCGTCGGGATCTTCCATCCGCCGAATATTCTTTCGTCAGTCACCACCCCCCGTTGGATTATCGTTCACGTTCTTGCCATCGCCATGTCCTTCTTCGGCCTGCTCGGTATGGCGGGGCTCTACGCCCGGCAAGCGGAAAAGTCTGGTTGGCTGGGGCTGGTCGGCTACCTCCTGCTGAGCCTCTGGTTCGCGCTCATCCTGGGCTTTACCTTTGTCGAAGTCTTGATCTTGCCGCTGCTAGCGACCGCAGCGCCGACCTTTGTGGAAGGCTGGCTAGGCATGTTTACCGGGGTCGCCAGCGGAATGAATCTCGGAGTTCTCCCCCTCCTGTGGACGCTAACAGGCCCCATTTACATCCTCGGCGGACTGCTGTTTGGCATTGCTACCTTCCGCGCCCAGATCCTGCCGCGCTGGTCCGGCATATTGCTGGCCGTTGGGACCACGTTTGGGCCTGTAGCTGCCCTGTTTCCACTCGAGCTCCAGCCGAAAGTGGCGGTGCCGGTGGGGTTAGCGCTGGCCTGGCTGGGCTATGCGCTCTGGTCGGAACGGCACGAGACCGCCTCGGCGCCTGTACCTGACAAGGGCAGCCCCCAACTCCGCCCAACCGTAGCCGCATGAAGGTGACAGTCACTGGCCACGAACTTCTACCATTGCAAAAACGCCTTTGGCCAGTGACTGTCACCTGCCCACCACCTGTCCCACTATTTTCGGGGTAGGTGATGAAACAGATCGAGCGCTGTATAAATCCATCGCAATAGACGCCATTCAAGCATGAGTGGCATTGGAGCTGAACATGAAAACGAATCTCTACACGAAAGGCCGAGTTCCCGTTATGCCTGAGCGCAATGATCAAGGGCAACCCAAGCCGCAAAAATCCAAAGTACCCACAAAAGCCCGTTCGGCGACATGGCTCGTGCCCGCCGGGCTGATCATGTTAAGCGTCATTCCGCTTGCGGGTGGTCTCTTCCGCCTCACCCAGTTGGCCGGCGGCGCAACGATCACACCAGAGAACGCCCGCTTCTTTGCGTCACCCCTGCCGGTGATCGTGCATATCGTCAGCGTTAGCCTATATGCCATTCTGGGTGCCTTCCAGTTTGTCCCCCGTCTCCGCCAGCGGCGCAACCAATGGCACCGCATCGCCGGGTGGATCGTGATCCCATGTGGCCTGGCGGCGGCGCTTTCGGGGCTGTGGATGACCCTCTTCTACCCCTGGCCGGCGGGCGATGGGGTGATCTTGTATGGGTTGCGGCTGCTTTTTGGGTCGGCAATGCTCCTCGCCATTCTGCTGGGTATCGCTGCCATCCGCCGCCGGGACTATACCGGGCACGGGGATTGGATGCTGCGCGGCTATGCGATTGGGATGGGCGCGGGCACGCAGGCGCTGACCTTGATGGTGGGGGAGATGGTCGCCGGCCCGCCAAGCGTGCTCAACCGGGCACTCCTGATGGGTGCGGCCTGGGTGATCAACCTCGCTGTGGCCGAATGGATCATTCGCAGACGACCAGCCCGGGTCTCCGCTGGACGCACCCGCACGGCAGCAGCCGTTGTTGCTCCTCTGCCATGAGGTCAGCCAGTCTGTCCAATGATTCGGTAACCTTTACCTTTGTACTTTTTCTTGCAGGGAGAACGATGAATACATTCAATGAAGCGGTTCAACTCGGAATAGCAGATATGCAAGATGTACCCTTGAGACACCTACCGCTGGCGCGGCGCATCTTGCTGCATTGGGTCGTACGACTGTTGATCACCTGGTTTAGCTTTGGCCTCCTGACGTGGGCGAGTGTGACTGGACTGCAAGCCCTATCCATCGAAATCAACCCAATCATCACCGTCGGCGCGCTTGCCGTGAGCGCCTTGCTCACGGTCTTTGCAGTGACAGGACTGATTGAGCGGCGCAATCCGGCAGAAATCGGTTTGGATTTGCGCCGTTTTGTCATCGGCTGGCTCCAAGGCGCAGGGGTGGGTGCGGCGTACCTATGCGCAGCGGTGGGCATCCTCGCTGTGCTGGGCGGCTATCGGATTAGCGGTGTCGCCTTTGCAGGAGAAGCACTGGCGGGTGGTCTCTTGTTACACTTTTTCGTCGGCGTGTTTGAAGAGACCCTCTTTCGTGGCATTCTGTTTCGGTTTTTGGAAGAAGGGTTTGGGTCGTGGGTTGCCTTGAGCATCACCGCGCTCTTTTTTGGACTTTCGCACTGGGGTAACCCGAATGCCACGGTGTGGAGCGCCCTCGCGATTGCGTTGGAGGCCGGTGTTTCGTTTGGCGCGGTCTATATGGCAACCCGTAACCTGTGGGTTGTCATGGGGTTCCACACAGCCTGGAATTTTCTGCAGGGCAACATTTTCGGCGTTGCTGTCTCTGGTGTCGGCGCGCCGACCGCTAGTCTCTTTCAACCGGTCATTCAGGGCAATTCATGGCTAACCGGTGGCGCGTTTGGGATCGAAGCAAGCGTGATAGCAGTTGTATTGGGCCTTGGCTTGGGCATCTATTTTAGTGTTCAGGCCGTGCAACAGCAACGCATCCTGCGTGGGTTATGGTGGCGCGGCGGCATCAACCGGCTGCGTAGTACCCATCAAGAAAGAGGTGACGTATGAATGCGCCGGCCCTCTCCCTCATTCACGCCATCCTGATCGGGCTTGGCGCAACACTAACGTTTGACCTGTGGGGATTGCTTCTCAAACAGCTCTTTCAGATAACCCCCTCTAATATTTGTCTCGTCGGGCGCTGGCTGCGAACCATGCCAGAAGGAACCTTTACGCATGCCAATATCGGCTCTACGCCCCCGAAGCACGCCGAATGCACGATGGGCTGGATCGCCCATTACCTGATTGGCATCACCTTCGCCAGCGTTTTCGTTGCACTCGTCGGCAACAACTGGCTGCAGCAGCCGACGTTGATGCCCGCCATCTTCTTTGGGGTTGTCACGGTCTTGGCACCATTTGCGATCATGCAACCGGCCTTTGGGCTTGGCTTTGCCGCAGCAAAGACGTCAAATCCTGTGCAGGCAAGAGTTCGTAGTTTGATGAATCACAGTGCGTTTGGTGTAGGTCTTTATCTTTCCGCGTTGTTGGCCAACGGGTTGCTACGCGTAGTTGCCTAACAAAGTGCACTGGTCTGAGACGTGGCTCATCATCATCCAATTCCAATCATTCAATCACAATCATTCAACAAAAGAGACATTCACATGAATATCACGATACAAAACACGATGAAGAAGGGCAATAGGAAGATAAGCGCCCCGAATTTCATCCGTTGGGCCGCTTTACCCGCGATGGTGGCAGGGATCATTTTCATCGCGGGGCTGGCCGCGGCGATTGCCTTTGGCGGCCCGACAGCACCGCCGGTCATGGCGAGCATCGCCAATCCATTCGACACGGTTGATTTCTCGGAGTTGCCGCCGTTGCTGCGGTATACGGCCGGGGATGGCACCGCGCTTGCGTATCGACACTACGGGCCTGCTCGCGGCACCGTCCAGGGCAGTGTCGTGCTTGTTCACGGATCATCCGCGAGCAGTAACAGCATGCATCTCCTTGCAAAGGCCTTTGCCGCCGCGGGATACGATGCCTATGCGCTGGATATTCGCGGACACGGCGCGTCCGGGACGAAGGGCAGGATTGACTATATCGGTCAGCTCGAAGACGACCTGTCGGCGTTTACCGGGTCCGTGCTGCTGACGAAGCCCGCCACGCTGGTCGGCTTCTCATCCGGTGGTGGCTTTGTGCTGCGTGTTGCCGGAAGCCCGCGCCAGGATGCGTTTCAAAACTATCTGTTGTTGTCGCCATTCCTGAGTGTTGATGCGCCGAATGCGCGGCCCGGCAGTGGTGGCTGGGTCAATGTCGGCCTGCCGCGTATCATTGCGCTCACCATCCTCAACCAGTTGGGCATTCGCGCCTTCAATGAGCTGCCGGTGACCAGTTTTGCGCTGCGGGAAGAAACAAAAAAGATTCTTACGCCAACCTACTCGTTCTCCCTGGCGGTGAACTTTGGACCGCGGCGTGACTATGAGGCGAACATCAGGGCGGTTCACCGGCCGGTAGCCGTAGTGGCAGGCACGGCCGATGAGGCCTTCATGACAGACAAGCTTGAGGCCATCTTTCGCAAGCAGGGTCAGCCGTGGCCGGTCACCCTGTTGCCCGGCATTGGACATATTGCCCTCACGTTGGATCCCGGTGCTGTCAAGGCTGCGGTCAGGGCTGTTGAAGCATTTTCGCAGTAATGGGGCTGGCGACGGGACAGAGCAAAACGGTGATTGAGCGCACCCGGCACCAGTAATAATGAAAATTTTGCCACAAACATATACAGATGGTTTGTACTTTTATCTGTATATATCTGTGGCTTATTTTCACACCCGGCTTCATCCTCCCAATACCCCACAACAACACCCCAAACCATACTTTCGTGTCTACCCACCAATACCCCACACCCGCTATACTTCACCCCGTAAGCGAACGACACAATCGAGTGTCAAACTCAGCCATGACAGGGACGGGGCAATACTAGAAAATCAGGATCCCCAACGCAACCAACGCAACCCCCACACGCCGCGTACGCCCTATCAATCGAATCAATTCGTGCAGCAAAAGGAGAATAATATGAATTCTATCCAAAAGAGCGCCCGCATCGCCGGCCTCCTCTATCTGTTGATGGCGCCACTCGGTGCCTTTGGTATTTTATACATTCCCACCAACTTTGTTGTCCCCGATGATGCGGTGGCCACCGCCACCAATATTTTGGCGGATCCGTGGATGTTTCGGCTCAGCACGGTGAGCGCGCTCCTGACCCAAGTCATCCAAATCTTTTTGGCGCTCTATTTATATCGGCTCCTCAAAGCGGCGCACAAACCCCTTGCCATGCTCATGGTGATCTTCGTTCTGCTTGCCGTGCCCATGGCAATGCTCAACGATGGTCTTCATTTTGCTGTACTCCAGTTGTTGAGCGGTGCAGAATACCTGACTACGTTTACGGCTGAACAACGGCAAACGTTGGCACTCTTCCTGCTGGAGTGGCATGAAACCGGCATTCAGATCGCCAGCATCTTTTGGGGTCTTTGGCTCTTTCCCATGGGCTATGCCATCTTCAAATCGGGCTATCTGCCGCGCGTGCTCGGCATCTTGTTGATGATTGGCTGCTTTGGCTATCTCTTTGATTCGTTTACAACCTTGCTGCTGCCCGACTTCGGCTTTACGATTGCCCAGTTTACCTTTATCGGGGAGTTGTTATTGCCCCTGTGGCTACTGATCAAAGGAGTCAACGTCGAACGGTGGGAAAAGCGGGCGCTCGGAGCGGGCTGAATAGCACCTGGCACGCACAAGGAAGCACGAATTGAAACTCATGTCGGCTATGTTCACACAAATCGAAAGAGGAATTGATATGAAAGCGATTGTCTATCACAACTATGGTTCACCTGATGTGCTAAAACTGGCAGAAGTACAAAAGCCGACCCCCAAAGATAACGAAGTCCTGGTCAAAGTTGTGGCAGCAGCTACGGCTGCGGGCGACTGGCACCTTCTGCGCGCAGACCCGTTTCTGATTCGTCTCATGTTTGGGCTGCTAAAACCAAAATACACGATTCTCGGCGCAGAGGTGGCGGGAGAAGTGGAAGCTGTCGGTTGCGCTGTAACGCACTTTCAGCCTGGTGATGCAGTATTTGGCTCTTTATCGAGTTCTGGTTTTGGCGCCTTTGCCGAGTATGTTGCTGCGCCGGAAAGTGCCTTCGCAGCGAAACCAAACAATATGACCTTTGAGCAAGCCGCGGCTGCGTCTGTGTCCGCAGTCACCGCTCTACAGGCGCTGCGCGACCATGGACAAATTCAGCCAGGTCAGAAGGTGCTCATCAATGGTGCATCCGGCGGCGTGGGGACCTTTGCGGTGCAGATTGCCAAAGCGTTCGGGGCGGAAGTCACCGCGGTCTGCAGCACAAGCAAGATGGCGATGGTGCGTTCGCTTGGTGCCGACCATCTCATTGATTACACAGAGACAGACTTCACCCAAATGGGCGAACGCTATGACCTGATTCTGGCAGCCAACGGCTATCAACCGCTTTCCGCCTATCAACGGGCCTTAACACCCCAGGGCACCTATGTAATGACCGGCGGTGCCACGGCGCAACTGTTCGAAGTCATGCTCCTCGGCCCTTTGCGGTCAAGGAAGGGCGGCCAGAAATTGGGTAACATGCTGGCGAAATCGAGCCAAAAGGATTTGCTTGTCCTAAAAGCGTTGATGGAAGCCGGCAAAGTTGTCCCCGTGATCGATCGCTCGTATTCCCTGGCAGAGACGGCAGACGCGATCCGCTATCTGGAAGCAGGACATGCCAAAGGCAAAGTTGTCATCTCGGTGGCACCGGAGCGTTGACCCTAAATCGCAGGATCAGGGGAAACGGCAATGGGGAGAAACGGGGCAGGGGGCTTGAAGTAAGAAGTAAGTGGCAGTGATGGGGATGCGTCCCATTTTGGATACTGCCGTTTTTTCTCAGGCGATTAAAATCGCCTGCTAACAACGAGAAGCCGCCTCAGCGGCTAGAGGGGATTTTGCTCCTCTATTGAATTAGACGGCGGTATCATTTTGGGGATTACACAGAAGGAGCGATTTGATCGTCCGGTGTAATCCCCAAAATGTGGTACGCCCCCAGTAATGGTGGGCAGTTTCAGGGAAGTCGCATCTGTGTTATAGTTCTTCTATGTCGACACCCACCTTAGCCACCAAACTTTACATCCCCTCGCCGCGACGCAACCTGGTGCTGCGCCCCCGCTTACTTGCGCAGCTGAACGCAGGCTTGCAGCGTAAACTGACGCTGATCTCTGCCCCGGCCGGTTTTGGGAAAACCACGCTCATTAGCGAGTGGATTCCATGCGCGAGACAAGGGGACAAGGAGACGGGGAGACAGGGAGATGCGATTGCTGCCCCTTTTGCGGTTGCCTGGCTGTCGCTGGACGAAAGCGACAGCGACCCCATCCGCTTTCTGACCTACTTCATCACCGCATTGCAAACGCTTGCGCCCCAGATGGGAACCGGTGTGTTAGCGCTGCTCCAATCATCGCAGCCACCACCCAGCGAAGCGCTGCTAACTGCCCTGCTCAATGAAATCACCACCATCCCTGAAAATTTCGTCCTCGTTCTGGACGACTACCATTTGGTTGAGTCCCAAGCAGTGGACGAGGCGCTCACCTTTCTGCTGGACCATCCGCCGCCACAGATGCACCTGCTCATCACCACCCGCGAAGATCCCAATCTGCCCCTGGCCCGTTACCGTGTGCGTGGGCAATTGACCGAAGTGCGCGCGGCGGATCTACGCTTCACCCCCGCCGAAGCCGCCGCCTTTCTCAACCAGAGCATGGGCCTAGCCCTCTCGACAGCAGAGATCGCGGCATTGGAAGGCCGCACCGAAGGCTGGATCGCCGGGTTGCAATTGGCGGCCCTTTCGCTGCAAGGGCAAGCGGACAGCGCAGGATTTATCCGGGCCTTCAGCGGTGACCACCATTTCATCCTCGATTACCTCGTGGCAGAGGTGTTGCACCATCAGCCGGCGCAGGTGCGCGATTTCTTAGGCTGCACCTCGATCCTCGACCGTTTGCATGGCCCATTGTGTGACGCCGTCACCGGTCAGGAAAATGGCCGAGAGATGTTAGAGAGTCTGGAACGGGGCAACCTCTTCGTCATTCCGCTCGATAACAAGCGCCAATGGTATCGCTATCATCACCTCTTTGCCGATGTTTTACGGGCTCGTGCATTGGCCGAAGACCCAAAGCAGGTGCCGCGCTGGCACCGGCACGCCAGCGATTGGTATGAAGAGAATGGCCTGCGCGCCGATGCCATCCGCCACGCGTTAGCCGCGGCCGATTTCGCGCGCGCGGCTGATCTTGTTGAACTGACTTGGCCAACCATGCATCGCAGTGCCTTTCGCTCCTTTGCCATGCTCCAGTGGTTAGCGGCACTGCCCGCCGAGGAGATTCAGGCCAGACCAGTGCTCAGCGTCGGTTACGCCTGGGAGTTATTAAATGGTGGTGATTTGGAGGCAGCCGAGCATCACTTGCAAAACGCCGAACGCTGGTTTGATCCCGCCCAAGCTGATTCCACAGAAGCAGATCCCACAAAAGTTGATCCCACGCAAACCGATTCCACACAGGCAAGAGGCGCTTTGCCAATGCGCGTGATGGATGAAGCCGAATTCCAATCGCTACCAGCGGAGATCGCTTCGGCCCGCACCTATCTTGCCCTCGCGCACGGCGATGTCGCGGCCACCGTGAACTATGGTCAACGGGCACTTGACCTGCTGCCGGCAGATGCCTATGTGCAACGCGGGCCGGCGGCGGCGCTCCTTGGGCTGGCGTACTGGACAAGCGGCGCGTTAGAGGCAGCCTACCAAACCCTGGCCGATGGGATGGCGGGCTTTCAGAAGGCGGGCAACATTGCTTTTGCCATTAGCGGCACCTATGGGCTGGCGGATATCCGCATCACGCAAGGGCGGCTACGCGATGCGGTGCGCATCTATGAACGGACGCTATCGTTGGCAGAAGCGCAGGGTAAGCCGCTCCCCCAGGGCACCGCGGAGCTCCATCTTGGCTTGGCCGAGCTACACCATGAACGGGGCCAGGGGGACGCCTCCAACGCGCAGATGCAGCAGAGCGAGGCCTTAAGCGAACAGGCTGCGCTCCCCAATTGGCCCTATCGCCGGCGGATTGTGCAGGCGCGCATCCAAGCATCGCAGGGCGGGTTGGATCGCGCGCTCGCGCTACTCGACGAAGCCGAGCCTCTCTTTATCAGGGGGCCTGTTCCTGAACGCCCCATTGCGGCGTTGAAAGCGCGGGTGTGGATTCGGCAGGGGAAGTTGGGCGATGTGTGGGATTGGGTACACGCGCAAGATCTCGCGGTGGATGACGAACTTAGTTATCTGCGCGAGTTCGAGCATCTGACCCTGGCAAGGCTGCTCCTTGCGCAGCATGAACACGACCGGCTGGTTGATCCGATTCACGAGGCAATCGAACTATTAACGCGTCTGCTACACGCGGCAGAAGCGGGAGAACGCGGCGGCAGCGTCATCGAAATTCTAGCGCTGTTGGCACTTGCGCAGGCGGCAACAGGCGGCCTGCCCGCCGCCCTTGGCGCGCTGGAACGAGCATTGAGATTGGCCGAACCAGAGGGATACGTCCGTCTCTTTGTCGATGAAGGGGCGCCGATGGCGCGCTTGTTGGCGGAAGCACAGGCGCAGCACATCATGCCGGCCTATGTTGCAAAACTGCGCGCCGCCTTTAGCATTGTTGCAGAGCAGACTGCGCCGCGTGGGCCGCAAACTGTACACGTCTCTACTGGTGCTGAGCAGCCGCTCATTGAACCCTTGAGCGAGCGCGAAATTGAGGTGTTAGCGCTAGTTGCCCAAGGCTTCTCCAACCGCGAGATCGCCGAGCAACTTTTCATCTCCATCAACACCGTGAAAGGGCACAATCGGCTCATCTTTGAGAAATTACAGGTGCAACGACGGACGGAAGCGGTGGCGCGCGCGCGGGAGATGGGGTTGGTGTGATAAAATATCTATAGTCTCTTTTGCGGCCCAGATGTATGAAGAAGGGATTGCCAACATGCGCGCGGCCATTCTGGATCGGCAACCTGATCTCTCTGAACTCGCTCTGGCGCGGGAAATGCGACGACGGTTACTGCCGCGTGCGCTTTTTCACCCGGTTGAGGCGTATGTCAGTGAATGTACGATACGGCAGCAAGCGTTGGATAGTTGAGATCTTATGCAACCGTCATTCCCAGTCCATGAGAAGCGTTCCCTGATGGAACGAAATGTGACCGCTTACCGGTCGATGCATCGTGAACTTGTCGAACGTTATTGGGGGCAATACGTTGCTATTTGTGATGGGAAGCTTGTTGACCATGATCCTGACCCTCTGGCGCTGTTGGCCCGAATCCGCAATGACTACCCAGAACAGATTGTCCTGCGCCGTAAAGTTGAGAAAACAGCCAAGCGCGAATTACGCATTCGGCATCCAAAGATTGAGCGTTCATCGTGAGTCACACCTATTCATTTGACTACAACAATGCTTACGATCCGCTCGAAGCCGAAACCGCTCATGCGATCTCTGCCATTGCTATGCCCGCCGGCAGTGAACCATTGAATGGTCGTGATGTGCTCAACCAGTTGGTGATTACACTCGACGGGATTGCCGGTGTGACGGAACTACAACTTGGTCCCTAATCGACAGGCAGCGTGAGCGTCGTACGCATTATCTCAAATTCTGCGCGCATCTTTCCCTCCATTGATAAACACATCAATAATGAGCTCAGTTTATATGCCTATGGTGTATTTATAAAGTGAGCCGTGCTTACATACCCACTTCACACCATCCCCACCCAATACGCCAAGCTCCAGCAGCAATACCCCCAAAACAATACCTCAAACCATACTTTCGTGTCTACCCACCAATACCACTCCCCCTCTATACTCCTGGTGTAGATAGCGAACGGCAAAAGCGGTCGGCAAAAGCGGCTGGCAAGCGTAACCACTACATGGAGATGGCACACGGAGATGGCGATGGCAAATCAACCAGAATTCTATCAGATCCGGCTGCAAGGTCGCCTGGACCCGCAATGGGCAGCGTGGTTTGACGGGTTGACGATTATCGTGACCGCGCATGGCGATACGCTGTTGACCGGTCCGGTCGTGGACCAGGCGGCGTTGCACGGGTTGCTAAAGAAGGTGCGCGATTTAGGTCTGCCCTTGCTTTCGGTCAATCGTGTGCAACCCGATCAGGACGACACATCTAGGGACAAAGAGTAACGTAATCAAATTCAAAACGGAGAAGAACCCATGCGTAGCAAAGAAATTATGAAACCCTATCGAACAACAGCGACCGTCGTCGGCGTGGTCTACCTCGTCGGCTTCGTGGTCGGCATTGGGGGTGATCTGCTCATTCAATCCAGTTTAGGTGCGCCGAATTACCTAGCGACGCTTTCCGCCAACAGCATGATCGTGGGCATCGGTGCCCTGCTCTGGCTGGTGGCGGTTGCCGGCGACGCGGCGCACGGGGTGCTCATGTTCCCGGTGCTGAAGCCACACGGAGAGCGCTTGGCGGTCGGCTATCTGGCGGCTAGGATCATAGATGCACTCGTCGTTGCGATCATGGTGATCTTTATCCTGCTGCAACTCCCCCTGGGCAGCGCGTATTTGAATGCCGCGGCCCCCGATGTTGCCTATCTGCACGCCTTGGGCACGCTGCTCACAGAGGGGCAGTTTTATGCCTATACGATCGCCATGAGCACGCTTGGGGCATCGGGTTTGCTGCTCTGTTACACACTCTACAGGGCAAAGTTGCTACCGCGCTGGTTGGCCGTTTGGGGACTCGTTGGCTATGCTACCTTTCTGGCGGGGTCTCTAGTGGAAATCGTGGGGCTTGATCTGCAACTGATCCATACGATTCCCGGCGGTCTGTGGGAAGTATTCGCTGGCGTGTGGCTGATCGTCAAGGGCTTCAATGCCCCGGCAAGCGCGGCAGACGCGGCCATACCAGTGATGAACACAGAGAAAGTAAATTTGTCGGCAGCATAAAATGCCCCTGTGATTGCCCATCGTAAGCGATGGGCAATCACAGTAGATACTAGGAGAACGAAAATGTGGCGCAGAAAGCCTAAACATCAACAGATCGTTGACGACACACGCCGGATGTTTAGCGATCATCCACAGGAAAGAGGCGAAGAGGAATCGTTATGAAAGCAATTGTATGGACAAAGTACGGACCACCGGATGGTCTCCAACTCCAAGAGGTAGAAAAACCGACGCCCAAGGGGAATGAGGTGCTGGTCAAAGTACATGCAGCAACCGTATCAGCCGGGGATTGCGAGATGCGCAGTCTCAAATTCCCGCTCCTGTTACGGCTGCCCTTGCGCATCTATATCGGCCTCAGCCAGCCAAAGCGCATCATGATTCTGGGGCAGGAGTTGGCCGGTGAAATTGAAGCGGTGGGCAAGGATGTTAAGCGCTTTAAGAAGGGCGACCAAGTGTTTGCGGCAACCGATATGCGCATGGGTGCCTACGCGGAGTACATCTGTCTGCCTGAAACGGGCCAAGGGGTGCTGGCACCAAAACCGGCCAATATGAGCTATGAGGAAGCCGCCACGGTGCCGGTTGGGGGACTCAATGCATTGCATTTTCTGCGCAAAGGCAATATCCAGCGCGGACAAAAGATCTTGATTAATGGTGCGGGTGGCAGTATCGGTACGATCGCCATCCAGCTTGCCAAGCACTTTGGGGCTGAAGTGACTGCCGTGGATAGCACGAAGAAATTGGAGATGCTGCGCTCGATTGGGGCAGACCATGTCATTGATTACACACAGGAAGATTTCACCAAAAGCGGCAAGACGTATGATCTCATTTTTGACGTGGTCGGCAAGAGTCCATTTTGGCGCAGTGTAAGATCGTTAACGCCAAATGGGTGCTATCTTTTAGCCATCCCTACCCTGTTAAAAAGTATGCGCGGGCGATGGGTTTCAATGACCAGCAGCAAGCAAGTGATCGGTGGGTCAGCAGGCTACAAGAGTGAAAATTTGACTTTCCTCAGCGATCTGATTGAGGCGGGCCAGATCAAAGCGGTTATTGATCGACGCTATGCGTTGGAGCAGATTTCTGAGGCGCATCGCTATGTCGAAACAGGAGGCAAAAAGGGCAATGTCGTCATACCCATTGGGCAATGAAATAAGAAGGAAAACAACCGTGCAAGTGTCAAAAAAGAAGCGCATCATTCAACGCCTGAGAATCATCATGCCGCTCGTGGGGCTACTCTGTATCGTAGCATTCTCGCCCTGGGACGGCATAGGGGCTTGGATAAGACCCCTGCCTGACAGCGTCCAAGCACAAGTCGATGATGCCATTGGGTATGGATTGGATGGCATGATTGTCTATGTGGATCAGGCAGGGGAACCACCGGCGTTTTATACAGCCGGCTGGAAAGACCGCGCACATCAGATACCCGCCGACCCGCAATCATTCTTCAAGATTGGCAGTATCAGCAAATTATATGTCGCGGTTGCTGTCACCAAGTTGGTCGATGACAAACGTTTGTCGCTGGATGAGACGCTCGCTGATTTCTTGCCAGAACTTGTGGGTAGGCTTGACTATGCCGATCAGATTACCCTGAGAATGCTAGTCCAACATCGCAGTGGCATTCCCAATTATACGAACCAGCCTGGTTTCCACTGGGACAACCCACCGAAAAACAATGGAGAATCGCTTGCGTTGGTACTGGATATGCCTGCTGACTTTGCACCGGATACAACCTATCGCTATTCCAATACGAATTATTTATTACTTCGCGAAATCCTCGATCAAGTGCTGGGTTATGGCCATTTCCAATTCATCAAAGAGGAAATTTTGACCCCGCTCGGACTAAACAATACGTTCGCTTCGATTCATGATGTAAAGATGGACGATGTGATGAGTGGCTATTACGTGGGCGCTGAGGCCGATTTTAAGCATGTTGATGCCGGCATGGTCGCGACAGCAGAGGATGTGGGTATCTTCTTAAGAGCGTTAAACGATGGCTCACTGCTGAATGATAATGAACAGGCGATTTACTCCTCTATTTATCTGTATGGACATTCCGGCTGGGTCCTAGGATACCAAAGTATCGCTCGTTACCACGAAGAGATTGATACGGTCGTCGTTCAATTTGTGAATACAAACGGTGGCACCCCGCTAGTTCCAGTTTTTGATACACAAGGTGGTACCAAGGTGATGGTAGCGAATGTTGTTTACAACCGGATTGTCCAGATTCTGCGCGGGAAATAAGGGGTGGTTCAAAATCAGGTTCACACTTTTTCTGAGGCTAGCGGCGGTTGAGTAGGCTGCAGTTCGCCGTATCGAACCTAAAGCGGGTCGGGCCTATGCGTCAGCAATAGGTCAGCCTTATGTCCGTAGGTCGCACACAGATCGCGGTTATCATATAGCAAGCAGAACAGTTACCCATTCCGCAGGAAACAACAGCAGGTCCACTTCCAATAGAAGGAACTCAAATGACTTACAACGTAGAACCAAGTGACAGCCACGTCGATAGCGATGCCCTATACGCCGCTCGTTTAGAAATCGACTATCCGGAAGAGTTGGATCGGCTGACAACCCTCTTTCGCCTCTTCTGGATCATTCCCATCCTCATCATCCTGGCCGCGCTTGCGGGAGCTGGGCAAACGGTCACTGTCACCAAGGTTGTCAATGACGTCGGGGATGTTCTATCGAGGAGCCGGGATACAGCTGGTGGGCTGGCTGGCAGTCTCGCCTTTGTTACAGCCCTGATGATCATCTTTCGCCAACGCTATCCACGCTGGTGGTTCGACTTTGCGCGCGAGTTGACCCGTTTCGGGGCTAGAGTTGGGGCCTATCTGTTCCTGCTCACCGATCAATATCCATCGACAGTCGAAGCGCAATCTGTCCACCTGGAGATCGATTATCCCGACGTGGCGCGTAACCTCAATCGCTGGTTACCGCTGCTCAAGTGGCTGCTGGCGCTGCCGCATTACATTATTTTGTTTTGCCTCGGAATTGTCGCCATCGTTGCCGGGATAGCAGCCTGGTTCGCCATCCTAGCAACCGGTCGATATCCGCAAGGGCTCTTCGACTTCATCGTCGGTGTCGGTCGCTGGAGCCTGCGGGTGAATGCCTATGCATTTCTGCTGGTGACCGATCGCTATCCACCCTTCAGCCTACGCTAGTACAGCGCGGTATAAATAAGCCTACAGTAAATCAGGGGACAGTAAATCAGTGGGACAGTCATCGTCTCGCATGTAGTTGACGACAACGGCGGTGGTTCTTATAATTGCTCTATGTCCACGCCAATTCTCGCCACCAAACTCTACATCCCCCCACCACGGCCCAATCTTGTCCATCGCCCGCGGCTGATCGAGTGGCTGGACGCAGGGTTGCACGGCAAGCTGACGCTCGTCTCGGCCCCGGCCGGTTTTGGCAAAACGACCTTGATCGGTGAATGGATCGATAGCTGTGCACAGCGAGTTGCCTGGCTTTCGCTGGACGAAGAAGACAGTGACCCCGTCCGTTTTCTAACCTATCTTGTTGCCGCCTTACAGACGCTTGACGCTGCGATGGGCGAAGGGGTATTGGGTGCGCTGCAATCGCCACAGCCCCCGCCTGTGACAGTACTGTTGACTTCCCTGCTCAATGAGATGGCCACCCTACCGGGTCATTGCCTGCTTGTGCTTGATGACTATCATTTGCTCGATGCCGGGGGCCCTGTGGGCGCGATTGATCAAGCACTCACCTTTCTAATCGAGCATCTACCCCCACAGTTGCACCTGGTGATCACCACTCGCGAAGATCCCAATTTTCCCTTGGCCCGCTATCGTGCCCGCGGACAGTTAAGGGAGATACGCGCCGCCGATCTGCGCTTTACGCCCGACGAAGCTGCCAAGTTTCTGAATGGGATGATGGGTCTGGAACTCCCTGCAGAAACGATTGCTGCGCTGGAGGCCCGTACCGAAGGCTGGATTGCCGGTCTACAGATGGCCGCCATTTCCATGCAGGGCCACCATGCCGGACCCCATGACAGCGCCGATTTTATGCAAGCGTTTACCGGTAGCCACCGCTTTGTGCTCGATTATTTGGTGGAAGAGGTCCTGCATCAACAGCCCGCCCACGTCCAGAACTTTTTGCTACGCACCTCGATCCTCGACCGGCTCTGTGGCCCTTTGTGTAATGCGCTTCTGGATGCGCCGGCAGACAGCCCTCATGTCGCCGGGCAAGCGACGCTGGAAGCGCTGGAGCAAGCCAACCTCTTCCTCATTCCGCTGGACAACGAGCGGCGTTGGTACCGCTACCACCACCTCTTTGCCGATTTTCTGCGGCAACGGCTGCAGCAGCGCAGGGTGCCAGCGACAGACAATGATCAAGCAGACGTGGCTGAATTGCACAGACGAGCCAGCATCTGGTATGAAGAAGAGGGCTTGTTGGTGGAGGCATTGCGCCACGCGCTAGCCGCCGAGGATTTCGAGCGGGCGGCGCAACTGGTCGAGCTAACCTGGTCCGTCATGGATAGGAGCCGCCGATCGGCGCCGTGGCTTGGTTGGGTAAAGGCACTTCCCGATGAACTAGTTCAAGTACGGCCTGTGCTCAGCCTTGGCTATGCTTGGGCATTATTAGATCGCGGTGAGTTGGAGGCCGGTGCGGCTCGACTGCGGGATGCCGAACAATGGCTGAACACAACAGCAGACAATCATGAATCACCGACTGTCTCGACGGATGCGCCGATCGTTGCGGACGACGCGGAATTTCGGTTGCTCCCGGCCTCGATCGCGGCGGCCCGCGCCTATCACGCCCTCGCCCTCGGCGATTTGCCGGGGACGATGCGGTTTGCGCGGCGGGCACTCGCACTTTTCCCTGTGGATGAGCATCTCCGCCGCGGCACCCCTGCCGCGCTGCTGGGCCTTGCAACCTGGGCAAGTGGCGATCTGGAGGAAGCCTACCGCGCCTTTGCCGATGCCATGGCGATGTTTCAGCGGGCCGGCAACATCCTTTTTGCGATTACCGGCACCTATTTTCTGGCCGACATCAGAATGGTGCAAGGCCGTCTCCGCGATGCAACAGAGAGCTATCAGCAGGCATTGCAGCTTGCGGCGGGCCACGGCGAGCTTGTGCGCCGGGGGACGGCGGACATTTATACCGGGTTAAGCGAGCTTTGCTGTGAACAGGGCGATCGCGAAGGCGCCATCGCACATTTGCGGCAAAGCCAAGCGCTGGGCGAGCAAGCCGCCTTACCGCGCTGGCGCTATCGTTGGTCTCTGGCCCAGGCGCGCCTCAAAGGGGCCGAGGGTGATCTAGAGGGTGCGCTCACGCAACTCAATGCTGCGGAGCGACACTATCGTCGCGGCCCCGTCCCCGATGTGCGCCCCATTGCCGCGTTGAAGGCACGAGTGTGGATTGCCCAGGGCCGGTTGACTAAAGCCTGGGATTGGGCGCGGGAGCAAGGGCTAGCGGTTGATGATAACCTGAGGTATATGCAGGAATTTGAGCACATTACCTTAGCGCGCCTGCTGCTTGCGCGCTATCGCAGCAGCGCAGACGTGCAACAGATCACAGCGGCGCAGGAACTATTGGCACGCCTCCTCGACGCTGCAGAAGCTGCCGGCAGAATGGGCAGCGCAATCGAACTCCTGGTGCTACAGGCGCTTGCTCACGAGGCGCAAGGCAACATCCCGGCTGCACTCCTACCACTGAAACGGGCCTTGAGACTGGCCGAGCCAGAGGGCTATGGTCAGCTCTTTGTCGCGGAAGGGCTACCGATGGCAGCGCTGCTCGCTAGCATCAGTGGGCAAGGCATCGTGCCGGCCTACGTGGGCAAATTACGCACAGCCCTTGGCGATGAGGCGACACCGCCTGATGTCGCAAATCCCCAGCGAATGGATGCCCTACCGCCCCAGCCCCTCATCGAACCACTCACGGATCGAGAGTTAGAGGTGTTAGGGTTAATCGCCCAGGGGCTATCGAATCGGGAGATCAGCGAGCGCCTCTTCCTCGCCTTGGACACGGTCAAAGGGCACAACCGGCGCATCTTTGGCAAGCTCGAGGTGAAACGGCGGACCGAGGCGGTTGCCAAAGCGCGTGCGCTTGAGCTGTTGCCGCGTGAGCGGGGGGACGGGGGGACAGTAAGACGGTGAGACAGTAGGACGGGGGGACAGTAGGACGGGGGGACAGTGGGACGGGGGACAGTAAGACGGTGAGACAGTGGGACAGTAACTGGTGCACTCTCTACTACGCCAATTATGGGCTTGGTCTACCTCGTGCCGCAAAGTGTTCTACTCAAGTATTACCCCTCCTTAGCCCTCACTGCTATTAAGTTAGCAGGGAGGGACGAGTATTGCGCATCCCCAGATGCGCATCCCGCCCGAATGGGCTCAGCGTCTGGGGACGCTGAGTACTCGTATGCGGCCCTTACCTTAATGGCAGTGTCCCTAGCCCTCCCCAAGTTGGAGAACCGATCGCTCTCAGTGGCGAGACTATTCCTCCCCAGGTTCAATACCTTCGCCAATTTCAGAAATTAGAGCCGTCATTCCTGCGCAGGCAGGAATCTACTCGTGTAACATGAAGATGGATTCCTGCCTGCGCAGGAATGACATCTGGAAATTTCCGCCAAAACAAGGTTTGGCGAA
>DAOUCA010000034.1:0-122726 GCA_034432375.1 Caldilineaceae bacterium | reverse complement strand
TTCGCCAAACCTTGTTTTGGCGGAAATTTCCAGATGTCATTCCTGCGCAGGCAGGAATCCATCTTCATGTTACACGAGTAGATTCCTGCCTGCGCAGGAATGACGGCTCTAATTTCTGAAATTGGCGAAGGTATTGATATCAGTACGGTTGCTTCATCACTCGTCTAAGTTGTCAAAGAGATCACTTAACTCACGCTCCCAGAGTTCATCCAATGGTTCAAATGGATTTTCAGTAAAGTCACTCGTCAATTCATTCAGATATTGACGTAGCTGCAACTGCGGCATCTTTGCCTCCAGCTCGACCAACTTTTGCTCCATAGAGGCGACCAACGCTTCGCTCTGCCGATCCAAATCGGACAGATCAAGCCCCAGATTAAACATGTGGCTGATCCGCTGCATCAACTCATACCAAGCTTTGTAATCATCCTCGATGCGTAACCCTTGCAGCGGTACACCGGCCTGCGAAAAATCATAGGCGGGCACAAACGCGTTGAGGACAAAGAGTTCGATCGCGGTACGCTTGGCACGGTCCACTAAGTAAGAACCAATGGTTGCCCCCCCTTCATAGTTAGAGAAACGCACGGCATAGCGGCTAAGTTCCTCTTTCATCCCTTGCAGGCTATAGGTACAAGAGACTTCGCGCTCTTTTTCGTAGGGCATCGCACCATAGACGCCACCGACCAATGCAACCCGCTTGACGTTGAACTCTTTGACAGCGGCAAAGAGCGTATCGGCATAACGGTCTACATCCATGTGGGGTTCTTCCCCCAAAAAGATGATTAATCCAGCCCGTTCGTTGCCGGCGTAAAAAAATTCGTTCTCACGTTGACGGATTTCTTGGCTATACCCTTCTTCAAACTTTACTTCTGGGCGCAGCAAATGGTGGGTTCCGGGGATTTGAAAGAGATAAAAACCATCGGCCGAGATCTCAGCAATCTTGGTGGCCTTGAGGTGATTGATCAAATAATATGGCAAACCAGACGAAACGGCACCAGCATCGGCCCACTGATGCCAACCAGCAATCATGTAGATTGCTTCAGCGACTGGTTTTTTGATTATGTTAAGTGCACTCGTCATAAGCAGCCTTTATTATACACTTTGGCTCATATAGCTCTGCAATGAAGTCATCGATTGTTTAGCGAATGTTTACAACGACTTCTCATCTTCACATCTTCGCATCTTCGGCTATCTGAGCGATCTACAATTCACTTCGCCTCGATCCATTCCATAGAGATATCACTATACAATACATACGATTCAACTAGGCTGAATAGATCCTGACGAAATAGATTCGGCGTACAAAGTAGCATGGTAGGCAAAATCTTGGCATACGTAGCAATACCGTTCCAGTGAAGAATTCAACCTATTATACTGTACGATCCTGGAACAATCAAGTGGACAGAAAGGGGGGGGCGTATCTCAATTTGGGGGCGACTTTCTTCTACCAGGAGTGTGCGTCGCACTGGTCGAAAGCGATCGGGGCAACGAAATAACGCTTGACCAGTGCGACGCACACGAGTTGCCCCCAAAGTGAGATACACCCGAAAGGGGGGGGTGCCTACCACATTTTCGGCGGCACACCTGACAGGTTTGCGAAACCTGTCAAGTGTCATCCCCCAAATGGGGATACACCGGAAAGGGGAAAATGCCTCAGGCTAGATTAGGAGTTGTTGACATTTACGAAACCGACCAATCCATTGGAAGGCTAACAGGGGAAAGCCAACCGAACTAAGCCAACAGCGGAGAGAAAAACGGTTGCAGGCGCTTTCAAAGTAGCACCTAGCGCGAAGCAGAAGCGTGTCTACTTAAAACGTATTTCTAGGAAGCGTGGTAGCCACCACTGCCAGTAAGTTAAGGTTTTCATGTCATTCCTGCGCAGGCAGGAATCCATTTGGTAGATCTGTGGGCCCCTGCCTGCGCAAGGGTGACAACCCACATCAAGCGCTTACCTTAATGGCAGCGCTGGTAACCACGCCCCCCTAGAATCAACTTATAGATAAAATCCTTAAAAGTCATCCAGCCTCTCTCGTGTAAAAGTAACGCTACGATGGATGACTTTTACATGATTCGTCTATTAGAAAAAGTATAATCTCCTGCAACGTCCCAAAGAGCAGGTTAATCGGACGCGCCATCGCCAGAGGTATCAGTCGTTGCGGTAATGGGTGAAGAGTTCGTGATGCTCTCTTCTGTGTTCGTAATTGTATCACCAGCGGCAGCAACACCATCAGCGCCTGCACCCATAACACTGCTGACCACTACCTCAATTTTAAAGTCGAGTCGATCCTCAGCACCAGCGCTGTCACGCACAATCACCACAAACTCATACGTACCCACCTGATCCAGATTCGGGGTCCCCTTGAGTTCGGCCTGTCGATCCCCAGTTGCTTCGATCGATAACCACGGAGGCGCTGTTACTGGCTCTAGAGAAATGGTCAGCGGATCTTCACCATCAGTGTCAGACACTCCAAGATGATAGGTGTATGGCTGTCCAACTTCCGCAGTGTCAGTCTCATGCTCTGTACTGGGATTTACGAATTCCGGCGCGTCGTTAACGGCATTCACCTGAATTGTCACGCCGCCTTCTGTTGTTGCACTCCCATCGGTCACTAAATAGGTAAACGAATCTTGCCCATTAAAGTTGTCGGTGGGGATGTAGATCGCAATATCTCCCTCTACCCGCTGCACACTCCCATGCTGTGGCTGTTGCCCAATCGTAATAGTTAACTGACCGCCATCGATATCTTGCACAAGTGGGCGCAAAGAGATCATGCCACTCTCGTCTTCATTCATACTATACGTCGTTGATGCAGCAACCGGTGGACTGTTGGTTGGCATCGGGGTCGCCGTCGGCATCGGAGTATCGGTTGGCATTGGTGTATCCGTTGGCAACGGCGTGTCAGTCGGGACCTGGGTATTCGTTGGTGCCATCGTCGGCGTGTTCGTCGGCGGCACGGCGGTAAAGGTATAGGTCGGCAGCGGCGTCGGCGTGTTTGTCGGCGGCACGGCGGTAAAGGTATAGGTCGGCAGCGGCGTCGGCGTGTTCGTCGGCGGCACGGCGGTAAAGGTATAGGTCGGCAACGGCGTCGGCGTGTTCGTCGGCGGCACGGCAGTAAAGGTACGCGTCGGCACTGGTGTAAAGGTATTGGTAGCAGCCACCGTCGGCGTATTGGAAGCGGTCGGTGTGGCTACCGTCGTCGGTGTATTCGTCGGCGGCACGGTAGTAAAAGTACGCGTCGGCATCGGTGTAAAGGTATTGGTAGCAGCCACCGTCGGCGTATTAGAAGCGGTCGATGCGACCACCACAGTCGGCGTCCGTGTCGGCAGCCTTGTTGGTGTATCGACACTGGTTGGTGTATCTACACTGGTCGCTGTCTTTGTCAACACCGGCGTCGGCGTTCGTGTCGGGAATGGCAGTATAGTCACAACCGGTGCAAGGGTTGGCGTCCGCGTCGGCGTGCGTGTCGGCACGGGTGTCAACGTTGGCGTTAATGTAAAAGGCACTAATGTTGGAAGAGCATCACTCTCATCTTTTTCGGGTATTGAAATGTTCGGCGGCACCGATGTAGCTGTCACAGACGTTCGTGTTGGCGTGCGCGTATCCGTACCATCCACGGTTGCGGTTGCTGTGTTGGTCTGTTGCGTCCCTGTCACACCGGTACCATCATTCGGTACTCCCGTACGAGTGGCCGTCGGCCGCGGGGTAGCAGATTGGCGCACTGTCGATGTGCCAGCGGTGGCAGTCACTGCACCATTGACGGTTGTACGACCATCAAGAGTACTACCGGGCGTACGCGTAGCAACGACAGCAAGCGGGTTATCGGGGAATAAGCTGGTTGCCGTTGCGGTTGCACGCCCGCCCGGTATTGCCACGCCCGGTGTATCAGGTGTGTCGGTTGTCGATGGTGTCGCAACAAGCACAGTGGTAGACGCAGTGTCAGTTGGTTCAGGTGTCCCTTCACCAGCGTTGGGCACGAGCGGCTCTTTCGGCGTGGCACCATCCGTAGCCTGATCCGCCGGCGTTGCGTCCCCTACAGTCGACTCAGTTGTCGGTGTATCCTCTGCTGCTGTCCCCTCATCAATGCTTTCTTCTGTAACGACAGCGGGTTCACCGATTGTCGCAATCGATTCACTAGTCGGCGTATCCTCTATGCCGTTATTCTCTACGCCGGGAGCAGCCGCTTCTGTCGCGGTAGGTGTATTGCCTTCAGCCACACTGACTGGTGTGATCTTGGTAACCGAACCAGCACCAGTTTGTGGTGCCAGAAGCGGATTCAATTGCATGAGCCGCGGTCCCCACCAAATTAATAGCCAGAGTGCTGCCAAGGTTGCACCAGCCATGGCCAACGATGGTGCCAATCGCAATCGCTCGGCAAACCATGCGGCCAGCGCAGCGCCAATGCCACCCGAAGCGTGCTCAGTAGCAGCAGCGCGCGTGCTCTTCTGCCGTACATACGGCTTCAAGGGATGGGCATCTTCCGCAACGACCGGTGCAAATCCAGCTTCTGCGACCTCGTTGTTGGCATACTGTGTTGCCTGCAACGTTTTGGCGACCTCTGCCAGAACTTGCTGACGCAAACGCGCCTCAAATTCTGGCGGGATCTGCTTCATAGGCAAATGCCGATTAAAGAGGGCTTGTAGTTCTTTCTCGTTCAAATTATCGGCCATTTTAAGCCTCTACACCTAAAAACGCATGATGGAATTGCTGTCGGACTCGGCTCAAAAGCGATTCTGTTGCTTTATAAGAGCGCCCCAGAACTTCTGCGACTTCTGCAACACTTAACCCAGCCTGATACCGCAACAGCAACGCATGTTGGGCGATGTCAGATAAGGTCGCTAAAGCTTCCTCTACCTCGACTCCCAGCGTTGTCGGGCCGGCAATGCTCAAAGTTTCCGGCAAGATAACAGTGGATTTCGAGCGTCGCCAAAAATCAGCAACTTTACGATAGGCTATCGAATAGATAAACGTGCTCAGATTGACGTTGCCATCAAAAGTTTT
The DNA here is from genome assembly GCA_034432375.1 of Caldilineaceae bacterium. GTDB lineage: Bacteria > Chloroflexota > Anaerolineae > Caldilineales > Caldilineaceae > JAHBVH01. The sequence continues at coordinate 117,730 of DAOUCA010000034.1, read as the reverse complement.
GATGGCGTGCACAAATGCGGTCATTGTCTCGCTTAGCACATCCTTTGCATCATCTTCGGTGGGCATATTGTAAAGCATATAGCTATACAATTTTTTGTTCCACTGATCCATAAATTCTTCCCATGCCCGTTCTTCACCGGCTTGCATGCGAAGGAGCAATGCACGCTCATCCGACGTTGCACGGCTAGGTGCCTCATCTTCGGTTGAGATGGGATCTTCTTCTAGAGCATCGGGCGGTATTGTACCATTATTCAGTTGTGCTCGCCTACGAAAAAATCCGTTTTTCATTGCAAAGCAATACCTAACTGCTCTGATGACTCTTCGTACTTAGCAGGGGTATATGAGCCGTTTTTGTACGAGAATATTCCTCGTGTGAATCAGCGCTCACCGTCAGCAATGCCCAACCCGCTAGAACAAAAAGTCACTTACCATGATTTATGGTAGATCTAGGTTAATGTTCGGCATGGTACGCTATCTTGCTTATTTTACCACGACGAAAGAGATAAACACCTTACAATACCATCAGTACGCTGTCAATTTTTTCATGATTTCCTTTGGACAAGTAGCACAAAATATTGCACATTCCTAAAACTTATTCTTAGCGTTGTTCCTAATTAAATGCTGAGTCTGAAGTGATTGTCACTGTCCACTGTGTGACCGGCTGTATGAATTTGGTTGCGGACAGTGACAGTCACCTAGATCCGTTAAAAAGGAACAACGCTCTTATTCAGCCTATACTGGAGGACGATGGAGAAAGTGCTGGGACAATCATAGAAGCCCAAGTCAACACCTCCTCATCTTGCCCAAAACGCCCCACTAGTTGCAGCCCTAGGGGTAACGTTTCGGCTGTCGTCCCGGCCGGCACCGTCACGACGGGCATACCGGCGTGGGTCCACGGCAAATTCATATCTGGACTACCCGTGGCATGAATCCCAGCCGGTGCCGCACCGGGAGCAGCCGGGGTAGCCCATAGATCAATACCGGCCTTGTCCATTGCTTCGGTCAACTCGAGGCGTAGCCGTTGGCAATTGGCGCGGGCATCGGCCAACTCCTGTACGGTGACACGCTGCCCAATTGCAATAATTTCTGCGGTTTTTGGACGGTAGCGGTCGGCAAAGTCAGCGTAGAGTTGGGCATGTTCTTGCGCAAATTCGGCGAACGCTAATTGGCGATGCAAGCCATTGAGCGCGGCAATCTCCTCGAAAAATGGTAGTTGCTTCACCAAAAAGCCGGCGTCAGCAAGTCGATACAACTGTTCCTGGAAGGCAGTTAACGCCGCGGGCTCTGCTTGCTCTAAATAGTTACCAATGGGAACACCGAGCACAGGCGGTCGATCTGAAATCGGTTGTGCTCTCCAGTCGCGGCACAAGACTGCAGCCGCCTGTTGCATGCCGGCGATATCCTGTGTAAAGAGCCCGATGTGATCGACCGTCCGCGAAAAGTAGAGCACTCCTGCCGTGGGAATGCGATCATAGGTGGGCTTGAAGCCGATAATTCCGCAATAGGCAGCGGGGCGAATGACAGAGCCAATGGTCTGTGTACCCAATGCCAACGTGCAAAGCCCTGCCGCCACGGCTGCGGCGGAGCCACTGCTTGAGCCACCTGGCGTATGCGCCAGATTGTGCGGGTTGCGGGTTGGGCCCGGCTCAAAATAAGCAAACTCGGTTGTCACCGTCTTACCCGCAATCAGTGCACCGGCATTACGCAGCAACGTAACGCATTCGGCTTCTGCACCCGCCAATCGGTCAGGCGGTAACGCAGATCCCGCCTGCGTGGCAAAGCCATCGACGTGCAAAATATCTTTCACCCCCACCAGCGCGCCAAAGAGCGGAGGGCGGGCTTCAGGACTGGGGTAACGCTCACGCATGAGGTGTGCTTCTTGGCGCAAGCGCTTCATCCGCCCAGCTTCGGGCAAGAACGCCTGCACATCTGGATTGACTGCCTCAATCCGTTTACACATATTCTCAATATAGAGCGAAAGACTGTGCTGTCCGTGTTGCAGCGATGAAAGTGCCGGGGCCAGACGAGCTTCATTGATATGCAAGTTAGGTTCCTCTTGATCTATGCTGCAGGTGTGGTTGTGGCCAATTGTTGTAACTCTTCTTCCGTAAGCCGTGTTACCCCAAGCTGTTCCGCCTTGGTCAATTTGCTACCGGCGTTTTCGCCAACCACCAGATAGTTCGTCTTGGCGCTGACAGTGCCGGTGACTTTGCCACCATGCGCCTTGATAAAGTCCTGCGCTTCGTCACGACTCCATGTGGGCAGGGTTCCAGTGACGACAAAGGTCAATCCGGCAAAGGGTTGTTCGGCAACCGGCGGCGTACTTGTACCCTCACCGCGCACCGTTAACCCAGCTTCCGCCAATTTGTGCACCAAAGCTCGATTTGGTTCTAAGAGGAAAAATTCCACGACGCTCTCAGCGATTTTGGGACCAATGCCTTCAACGGCGCTCAGCTCTTGCGCCGATGCAGCCATCAGCGTATCGAGATCCGGAAAGTGGGCCATGAGCGTTTCCGCAACGACTTCACCCACAAAGCGAATGCCTAATGCCGTTAAGAGACGATAGACCGGCTGGCGCTTACTCGCTTCGATCCCTGCCTGCAAGTTCTGTAGACGCTTCTCTTTATATCCCTCCAACGCGCTGACTTTTTCCCAGGGCAGATAGTAGATATCGGCCAAATCATGGATAAACCCTTCTTGGACAAAGAGCTCGGCCTGCTTGATGCCAAAGCCCTCAATGTCCATCGCCCCGCGCGAGACAAAATATTCAATTGCGCGTACCAATTGCGCAGGGCAGCCATTGTTAACACAGTAGGTAGCTGCTTCACCGGGTGGGCGCATCAACGGTTGCCCACAAACGGGGCAAACCGCCGGCATCTGCCACGGCACTTCACTGCCATCCCGCAGATCAAGCACCGGGCGTAACACCTTGGGGATCACTTCACCGGCTCGCTTGACAACCACGCTATCCCCCACGCGGATATCCAGATCACGAATGTAATCCTCGTTGTGCAAGGTAGCTGCCCGCACTACGACACCCCCAATCGGGACCGGTTCTAACACGGCGTTGGGGGTAGCAGCACCGGTACGCCCGATTTGCACCACAATATCGTGCAATTTAGTAATCGCCTCTTCGCCGCCATATTTCACCGCGACCGCCCACCGTGGATCTTTGCCGGTATAGCCCAATTCGGCTTGCATCCCTAGGGAATCAACCTTGATGACCAACCCATCGACCTCGTAGGGCAATTCGCCTCGGGTTTGACCAAAGGCCAGGGCATAAGCCACCAGCTCATCAAATTGTGCATCCACAAAAGTGCGATTTTCGGGACAAACTGGTAGCCCCAATTCCGCCAGATAAGCCAACGTCCCCTGATGTGTCTCAGGGCGCGCTACCCCATTCAGGATGATCGCCTGATAAACCCAAAGTTTCAGCGGCCGCCCAGCGGTCACCCGGCTATCAAGTTGCCGTAAGCTGCCCGCAGCAAAGTTCCGTGGATTGGCGTAGGTTCGCTCCCCCTGCTCCACCTGACGAGCGTTGAAACGTTCAAACTCTGCCTTCTCAACATAAACTTCACCGCGCACAACCAGGCGCGAAGGGGGCGTTACCTCTGTCGTAGCCCGTTGTGGTAGACGTTGTGGTAGACGTTGTGGTAGACGTTGTGGTAAACGAAGGGGCATCGCTCGTACGGTGCGCAAATTCGGCGTAATATTTTCGCCATACTCGCCATCGCCGCGGGTTGCCCCCAGCACAAAACGCCCCTCTTCATAGTGAAGCACAACTGTTAAGCCATCAAATTTGGGCTCGACCACGTAGCGCAGTTGCGCGATCTGCTCCGCCGTAAGCAAACGTTGGACCCGTTCGCGCCAGGCCCGTAACTCAGCTTCGCCAAATGCATTGGCCAAGCTGAGCATCGGCACCGGATGCTGCGTCTTTTCAAAACGATCAGAGATGATGCCACCCACCCGCACCGTTGGGCTATCATTGCTGGCAAGGTCTGGGTGTTCTGTTTCCAGTGCTTGCAATTGCCGGAAAAGTGCGTCAAATTCTTGATCACCAATCTCCGGATTATCCAGAATATAGTACTGATATTGGTGATGGCGAATCCGCTCGCGCAGGGTCTCGATCTGAGTTTCTACCGACTCCATGCTCATGATGCCCTACTCGTTCAATTTGAGTTCATTGGCAGGCAACCAACCCACAAGCCCATCATCGGCGCGTAGACGAAGCCAATCTGCTCCTTCCGCCGTTACAGGGTAAGCGAGATAGTCGCCACTTGGTTCCAACAACGTAAACAGAGAAGATACACCATATTGATTCATCACAACGGCCTGCCGATCGGCATCCGCGTAGAGCCGCACCGTATCAACAGCCACAAACAGTTGCCCAGGCACAAACTGTACAACGGCTTCCGTGGCAGTCGCCGTTGGCATTGGCACTGCCGTTGCGGTTGGCATCACCATTCCGCCAGCCGCAGGAGTAGCTACAACAGTTGGTGTACTCTCATCACCATCGCCACCGCCACAGGCGGCAAGGGCTACAACAATTATCAGAGGAAATCCGCTACGATGTATACGACGAATAAATGACCGTAAGGTTACGCTCACAATAGAACTCTCCTGATAATGAAGTGAAGATTGATTATTTGCCATGCTTTAGCAATGCCAACATCTCGTCCAACGGACGGGTGTTGATCACATCGGCAGCTGTCGCCCAAGCGCGCCGCGCCGTTGCCACACCATAGACCATGACCGACATCCCCGTGGCCTCGTGCGCATCGCTGTTGATGGCTAACTTGCAGCCCAATTCGAGCGCACGGCGGGCATAAATATCGCTCAGATCGAGCCGGCTTGGATGGGCGTTAATCTCTGGCACAGTGCCCGTCTCGACGCAAATTTGCAACACCCGCTCCACATCAATTTCTGATGGCGCACGACTGCCAATCAGGCGACCGGTGGCATGGCCCAAAATATCCACATGGGGATTGCGGATCGCCTTGATGCAGCGTTCGGTAATCGTCTCGCGATCTTGGCGCAGGCCACTGTGGATACTCGCCACGACAACGTCCAACTCGGCCAACACCTCATCCGGCAACCCAAGCGAACCATCGGACAGGATCTCGACCTCGGTCCCGCGCAGCAGTCGGAAATCGCTGCCCGCCGCCGCATACTGTTCGTTGAGGCGGGCAATCTCTTTGGCCTGCTCCTGCAACCGCGCACCATCAAGACCACCGACCATGCCAAGGCCAACGCTATGATCACAAAGCGCCCAGTAGCTATAGCCACGGGCGCGCGCCTGTTCCGCCATCTCTTCAATCGAGGCGGACCCATCGCTCCAGGTACTGTGGCCATGCAGTTCGCCACGAATCGCCGCTAGCGTGATCAACTTTGGCAACGTATGGCTGCGCGCCGCCTGGATCTCGCCCCGGTTTTCGCGCAGCTCGGGGGGTACCCAGTCAAGGCCGAGAAATTCGTAAAGCTCGGCCTCTTCTGCAAAGAAGCGCTCTTCCCCTTCCGGGGTATTTTTGGCAGCATCACCTTTGCCAGTTGCCGTCAAGCCATACTCATTGAGGCTCCAGCCCTGGCGCAATGCGAGATCGCGAACGGGGACATTGTGTTCTTTGCTGCCGGTGAAATATTGGAGCGCCGCCCCCCAATGGTGTTTCTCGACCACCCGCAGATCGACCTGTAGCCCATTGGCCAGGATCACACTCGATTTTGTATCGCCGGCGTGGGTCACATCATGGACCTGTGGCAACGTCTGGAAGGCCTTCATCACTGCCGCCGCTTCGCTGCTGACACAGAGCAGATCGAGATCGCCAATCGTCTCTTTCCAGCGGCGCAAGCTCCCCCCAATCTCAATGCGTTCAATGGTGCCTGCTGGTAGCGCTTCTTCCAACCCCGCCACCAGGCTCAATGCCAGGGGGCGGGCATCACCAAGCGGGGTACGTTCATCACCCCGCTTGGCCAGCAACTCAATCCCCTTGAGGATCTTCTCTTCACTTTTGGCCCCAAAGCCTTTGAGCGCGCGCAGCTGACCACTTTCGGCCGCAGCCTTTAATTCGGCAACACTGGTGATCGACAACTCTTCCCAGAGTCGGCGTGCCTTCTTTGGCCCCATGTCCGGCACTTGCATTATTTCGACCACACCAACCGGCACTTGCTCTTTTAGCTCATCAAACTCTTTGACGGTTCCCTTGTCAAAGAGTTCACCCAAAGCGCCGGCAATGCCCTTGCCGATCCCGGGAATGCTCTGCAATTTACCTTGTTCGTGGATCGCCGTGAGATCTTGGGGGAAATTCTTGACCGCTTCCGCCGCGTTTTGAAAGGCAATAATGCGAAAGCGATTGGCATCGAGAATTTGGAGAATATCGGCGACAAGCGCCAGTAGATCAGCCACTTCTTTGTTGGTCAAACGTTTGTTAGACAAGTGGGGCGATGAATGTGCCGATGAATGGAGCGATATTGGTTGTTCACTCATGCAAAGTTCTGGCCTTTTCTAGCCCAAATGGTGAAGATAAAGTAAGTGCGAAAGACAATTTGTAAGTTAACAGCAAAGTTTATCAGTTATTATAACATGTCCAAAAAGGTTAACAAAGTTCATTGCCATACAGTTCAATAACGCCAAGGCTACGTAAAGTAGAAGATTCTTGAGAAGCGTTGTAAAGTAGCTAATAAAGATCATAAAATGATGGGGTGCTCGACGCCACAGGCAAATAAGGCTTCAGGGCCGCAATAAGTAACAAAGGAGTAGAAGGTGAAGCAAGAGAAAGAGCATGGCACGCTCGGTCAGCCCCGATTCGAGCGGTTGACGACTGAACGATTATTGATCCGACGGTTTGCCAAGGATGATGTGGCAAGCTTGCTGGCTATTCGCTCCGATCCCGAGGTTGCGCGTTTTCAAAGTTGGGAGCAGAGCAGCGAAGAGAGTATAAGACGCTTTGTCACTGCGATGATGAGGGTCGACCCTGGCATCGCCGGGGAGTGGTTTCAATTTGCGGTTACCTTGCGGGCCACAGGCGAGTTGATCGGCGACTGTGGGTTGCATCCGTTGGCCGAAGAGCCACGACTGGCAGAGATCGGGTACACCTTTGGGCGGCAATTCCAAGGCCAAGGGCTAGCCAGCGAAGCAGTTACAGCCATTATCGATTATGCCTTTACTGAGTTGGGGCTCCATCGTATTGCCGCGATTACCGATGTACGCAACAGTGGGTCGATTAACTTATTGGAGCGCCTTGGCTTTCGGCGCGAAGGGCAGACTCGCCAGGCCTTTTGGAACAAGGGCGAGTGGGTCGATGAGTATCTCTATGCCCTCTTGCAAGGGGAATGGCGCAATCGGCCCAAACGAGGACAAACCACAAAAGTCGTTTTGTTGGGTACCGGCACGCCCAATCCAGATCCGGAGCGTCACGGCGCAGCGGTTGCGATTGTTGTCAAGAATATCCTGAGTGAACAAGCCTATCTGGTCGACTGTGGGCCGGGGATCGTCCGCCGCGCCGCGGCCGCGGCACAAAAGGGCATCAAAGCCCTTGCCATGCCCGGCCTGACCCGTCTTTTTCTGACGCACCACCACTCGGATCACACCGCCGGCTTGCCCGATCTGATCTTGACACCGTGGGTAATTGAGCGCAAGGAGCCGCTGGTCATTTATGGCCCCAAGGGGACGCAGGCAATGGTCGATCATCTGCTGGCTGCCTACGCCGAGGATATCCGCGAGCGGCGAGAGGGGTTGGAGCCATCGAATGATCAGGGCTACCGCGTCGAGGTCCATGAATATGAAGCCGGCAACATTTATGCGGATGCGCATGTGCAGGTCGAAGCCTTTTGTGTGCAACATGGCTCTTGGCCCGCCTTTGGGCTGCGCTTTACGACCGCCGATCGGACGGTGGTTATTTCCGGCGACACACGACCCTTTACTGGTCTAGCAGCGCACTACCGCGGCTGCGATCTCCTAGTTCATGAAGTCTACTCAGCTATAGGCTTTCAACGACGACCAGTGGCGTGGCAACGCTATCACGCCGCCGTCCACACCTCCACCCACGAATTGGCAGCGCTGGCCAATGAAGTGCGGCCAGGGTTGCTCGTGCTGGTTCATCAACTTTTTTGGGGGATCAGTGAAGACGCGCTGGTCGCGGAGATTCGCGAACGGTATGATGGGGCGGTGGTCTCTGGCCACGATTTGGATATTTATTAATCTTCCAAGAGTTCAATTACGCCGCTCGATCCATTGACGCGGACGCGCTGGCCCGTTTTGAGCCTCGTCGTCGCCTGGTGTACCCCCACCACAGCTGGGATCCCATATTCACGCGCCACGACGGAGCCATGCGTCATCAACCCCCCAACCTCCATAACGAGACCGCCGGCGGCGAGAAAAAGGGGCGTCCAAGCAGGATCAGTACCGGGGCAGACAAGGATCTCGCCCGGCGCGAGCTGCGCCGCATGGGGATCAAAGACGACATGTACCACGCCCTCCACCACACCTGGCGAGACGGGGCTGCCACTGATCCTCCCTTCTTGCTCCACCCCAGTGGCGCGCATCCCTTCGTAAAAGGCGCGACCATCGCTCAGCAGCAGGCGCGGGATCTGGTTGCGCCGCTTCTCACGCTCGTAAAGCGCACGCCGTTCAGCCACCAACGCTTGCCAATCGATCGCATAGCCGGCAGCCAATGCTTTCAGTTCCTTGAGATGTAAGAACATGAGATCATCGGCGCGCGTCAGCAGCCCTTGCGTCACCAACTCCGCCCCACTCGCCAATAAGCCTTGACGCACAATATCAAAAAGTTTAACGATATAAAATTTCGGACTTTCGCGCAGTGCGGCCAACGCACGCATGCGATGCGCAAGTGCATAGACCAAACGCGCTTGGAGCGCCCCCGTTGGTCGTTTGCGTAACGCGGCGGCCAGTTCATCAATGACAGTCTGTGCAGCCATCTCGCCGCGTGCAAAGACGGCATCGGGGGCCTGATTGGGATCGTCAATCCGCAAATAGCTCTGGATCATCTGCATGACTTGGACAGGATTTTCGCGCCAACGGGGACGGCCAAAGTCGATCTCGGCCAGGCCACGCATGCCATAGTCCGCCAGGAAGTGCGCAACGGCCCGCGCCGCCACCGCCGGCAGCGATCCGGCCAGGTAACGTTCAGCGAGCAGCGCCGCATCAGATTGGGTAAAAGCGGCATAAGCAGTGCGATCATGACGAATCGTTTGTGCTGTCTGCCAAAGAGCTAGATCCATCTCGGTGGTGACATTGTGGGGCAGCCCGCGCGTGATTTCCAGGGCACGCCGTTGACCATTCCCCTGATCTGCAAACACCTCATCGGCCAGTGCGATCAATCGATTCATGGCAAAAAGCCCAGGGAGAATGCGCGGCACCATCGTTGGCACGGCAAAGCGAAAGCCAGAGCCGATCATCGTTTCAAAGAGCGCAACGCGTTCGGCAAGCGTCGTTGCGTTGTCCATGCGCACGCGCCACTGGGCAAGCATCGTTTCAATACTTTGCTGCATCTCGATGCGCTGCTGATCCGGTGCAATGATCGTGCGTAGCGCCGTTGGCAGGAGAGCGCGCAGAAAACGGGCAATCCGACGTACGGTGGCCAGTTGCGGTGGACCAGCCGCAGCAAAAGCCGAGTCGGTGAGCAGTTGGTCGACAGCCTGGCCGATACTGGGTTCAATGACGCCGAGAAATTTTGGTAGGATACGCCGCCCCACGCGATTGTGCAGCAACATTGTCATCCGCACCCAAAGACGCTCGCCGGCAGTAAAGAGCAGAGGCTGCGTCTCACCCGTATAATCAAATCCAAAGAGTTCAGCCCCACCGGCAAAGATCGTGGCAATGGCGTCACGACCAAGCGGTGTCATCGGATCGAGCATCCCTTGAACGGCACCAAAGGAGAAAAAGAGTTCCAACTCTTCTGACGTGGGTGCGGCGGTTGTGACGGTTGGCAACGGATAGAGCGAGGTGATCGGCCGTGCTTGCAGGAGATAGAAGTGACCGTCGGCCCACGCCCACTCAATATCCTGGGGAAAGTTGTAAAGCTTGGCCACGCGTGTGCCCAACGCCGTCAACGCCACAATTTGCGCATCGGGCAGCGCTTGCTGAGTGGCGGCGCTCTTCTCGGTGGTCGTTGTCCCGCCCCCCTGCTGCCCACGAATAACTGTCGCTTTCTCACCCAAGGTTTTGCTACGAATACGCCCGCTCTTGGTTTCTACAACATAGTGATCAGGCTCGACCAGCCCCGAAACCAGCGCCTCCCCCAAGCCCAACGTGGCATCGATCACCGTCTCGTTGCGGTTGCCGGTAAGTGGATTGGCCGTAAAGAGCACACCCGAGACTTCGCTTTCTACCATCTCCTGCACAACGACCGATAGCGCCACATCACGATGCGCAATCTCATTGCGACTGCGGTAGCCAATCGCGCGCGCTGTCCAGAGGCTACCCCAGCAGCGCTTCACCGCATCAAGCAGCGCCGCTTGGCCAACAATATTGAGATAGGTATCCTGCTGCCCGGCAAAGGACATATCGGGCAGATCCTCGGCCGTGGCACTGGAGCGAACGGCGACTGGGGGTTGGCCCAACTGTGCATAGGCCATCGCTAGTGCAGCGACCAGATCCGCTGGCATCTCATTTGCATTGGCACAAAAGGCATCCTGAATCGTCTGTGATGCCCTTGCTAAAGCGACCGGATCATCGAATTGAATGCCAGCCAATGCCCGCTCAATCGCCGTCTCCAACTGATTAGCGGCGACAAAGGCAGTGTACGCGACCGTGGTAATGAGAAACCCCCTCGGCACGGGAAAGCCAGCACGCGCCAACTTGGTCAGATTGGCCCCCTTGCCGCCGACCATTGCCAACGTGACCGCTTCGTGATCAAGCGGCAAGAGAAGCGCCGCAGGATTGGGCTGAGATTGCGCAATAGACTTGGAAATCGTTTGAATTGTCATCGTTCTCTCCACCAAACGTTAATGACTCATGTTACGCAGTAAACATCGTGATCTCGTGTATTCCGCATCTGGAGATGCGGGGTACACGAGTAAGGCCTCTTCCTGCTTGCGTCATGTGTAACATGAGTTAATGATTTTCCTCTAACAAGCCGTGCACCAAAGTCACCACCAGATCATCCACCGTGCCAATCTGTTGACCATGTGGCGCAGGTAATTTGCGCAACAGCAGACCTGCAATGTGAAACCCAATCAGTGTCCCCAAAAAGATCCGCATAAATGTTAAGGGTGAGAGTGGGCGCAACCGATTATCGAGCACGGACAAACGTTGCGTAAAGATCAACACTTTGGGCCCCATCGTTTCAAACATCTGTGGCAGGTGGGCACCCTCAAAGTCAAAGAGCTCGATCATAAAGATCCGCAAAAGTTCCGGCCGTTCGTCAAAGGTATGGATAAATTGTTCGGCGGCATTGTGTATAAAGCTTTCGAGCGTCCCCCCTTCTGTCTCGGCCAGCGCCGGCATGATCAACTGAAGCGGGTGCCACGCCAGGATCACGGCGACGAGGATCTCCTCCTTGCTACGAAAATGGTTGTAGATACCCCCCACCGCGACATCTGCGGCCTCGGCAATTTGGCGCATCGAAGCACCGTGATAGCCATGGGCCGCAAAAAGTTGAAGCGCTGCTTCAAGGAGCCGCTCTCTGGTTTGCTGACCACGGCTCTGCTTACTATCAATTCCCATATCTTCACACGCTGCCATTTCGACCAAGGGAGCGGCAACTATCTTCTGTGACAAAACGCCAATCGCTCATGCAACTTTTCAACTTTCATACCAAGAACTAGCGAACAATCTCTTCGAAAATAAAAACGAACGTTCGTTTTTATTTTCGCGCCCTTTTAACAAAATGTCAATCCAACGTTAACAGATCATTAACAACTGCTCTCTTCCCTGAGTAAGTAGTGGGAATGGTTGCTTGCAACATTATTCCAAGAACTAAAACAGAAGGAGCAAAATAATTATCCGGTGTAATCCCCCCAATGTGGTATGCACCCCTTTGAAAGTAGTCACTTCAGTTCTGCATCATTTGGTGGTACACTACTTTTATTTGGTCAATTCACCTGGGTTAACCTGTGGTCTAGCGCGAGAAACAGGTTAACCCGCCACAGTCGAGAGAAAGCCATGATCCTTGCTCAAATTCGCCCTGGTGCTTATTACGATTCTGTGATTCTCATGCAGCTGCAACGGGCACTAGTTGCGCTCCCTGGCGTGGAAGAAGCCGGTGCTGTCATGGGAACCGCTGCCAACAAAGATGTGCTTACCCAGAGTGGCATGGCGGCTGCCGAAGCGATGGCAGCCAAAGCTGATGATCTGGTGATTGTCATTCGCGCTGCGCAGGAAGCAGATGCCGAGGCAGCCATCGCCCAAATTGATGCGCTGTTGACCCGCCGCAGCGGTAGCGAAGGCGCAGTCGACTATCGGCCTAAAAGTTTGGAAACAGCAACCAAACTGCTGCCGGAGGCGCAGTGGGTATTGATATCGACACCAGGACGTTATGCCGCTGGGGTGGCACGGGAAGCGCTCCGTCTCAACCGCCATGTCTTTCTCTACAGCGATAATGTCAGCGTCGAAGACGAAATTGCACTCAAGCAGACCGCGACCGAGAAAGGCTTGCTGGTCATGGGGCCGGATTGCGGCACCGCGATAATCAACGGGGTTGGGCTTGGCTTTGCCAATCGCGTGCGGTGCGGCAACATTGGCGTGGTTGGTGCTTCCGGCACGGGGCTGCAACAGGTCACCGCGCGCATCCACCAACTCGGTGGCGGCATCACCCATGCATTGGGCACGGGCGGGCGCGATCTCTCTGAACGGGTCGGTGCGCTTACCGCCAAACAAGCCTTGGCGCTACTGACAAACGATGAATCTACCCAGGTTGTTGTGTTGATCTCCAAGCCGCCGGCACCCTCCGTCATTGAAGAGTTGTTACGCGTTGCGACTTACGCCAACAAGCCGGTGATCATCGACTTTATCGGCTATAGCCCCCCAGAGACGCAACGGGGGAACATCTACTTCGTCAAAACCCTTGACGAAGCCGCCGCGCTCGCCGTCGAACTCGCCGCCTTCGAGGCCAGCGAGCAGCCCCCCGTTGACCATTCACCATTCACCATTCACCATTCACCATTATCCACGGCAAAATATCTCCGCGGCCTCTTCTCCGGCGGCACCCTTGCCTACGAAGCGCAACTGATTTTGCAAGAATATTTACCCGCTGTCTATGCGAATGCGCCATTGGACAAACATTATAAGCTTGAAAAAGCCACGGTCAGCCATGAGCACACGATTGTTGATTTGGGCGAAGATGAGTTCACCGTTGGGCGGCTCCACCCCATGCTCGACAACGAGTTGCGCATCAAGCGCCTGGCGCAAGAAGCTACGGACCCAGAGGTTGCCGTCATCCTGCTCGACGTGGTGCTGGGCGACGGTGCGCACCCCGACCCGGCCAGTGAACTGGCCCCGGCTATTGCCGAGGCGATTGCCACGGCAGCAGAGGGCGAGCGGGATCTAACGGTCATCGCCGTAGTTGTCGGCACCGATGAGGATCCACAGGATATGGCGGCACAGGTGGCACAGTTAGAGGCGGCCGGTGCAGAGGTTGAATTTAACAACGAGGTGGCCGTGCGCCGCGCCGGGGCATTGGTGCGTGGGTTGCAGCCAACCACTGAGGAGACTATGCTTGATCCAGCAGTATTACGCCAACCGTTGGCTGCGATCAACGTCGGATTGGAGTCGTTTATGGAGAGTCTGACGGCACAAGGCGCAGCAGTCATTCAAGTCGATTGGCGGCCACCGGCTGGCGGTAACGAACGGTTGGCAGGAATTCTGGCGCGGATGAAGGGAATGTGAGCGTTCAAACTTCGAAGTTGCAAGAAGATATCCCAAGGCTTTTGAATATTTTTATAGCGTTGCGGTCGTTGTACTGACAACGACCGCAACGGCACAATCTCCTCTCAACTATAAATTTACCCCTAGCGACACAAGACATTTGACTAATATAAGTTTACTCTTTATAATACATTTTGTCATTCAATAGTTTTCTAGCTTAATTTATGGAAAGCTACATCAATCCACAAGCAGCGAGGGTATTTCCTAAAACTTGAACATTTGCGGCATACCACCGAGCCAAGTTTATATCAATAGGGCTTAGATTTACATATTCGTCGTTGCTTCACGATTCCACGCACTGCTCCCATCCTTGCTTCTTCCAATTGCTAAGCCATACACCCTCAAAACAAGCAAATTGTTAACCACTAGTACGTGACGGCCTAAATAGACCAATAGCTTAATCCAGCGGGTCACGGACCCGCCTTGAGCTAGGGTACTATAGGCTTATTTACGCCGCGGTGTACTAGTATTAATCCATATCAATCTTAATTTATAAGCCCCTATCAAAATTACTAGCCAGTGCAGCGAAAGTTGCGTAAAAGCTAGGATTTATTACTACGTCAAAACTGATAGTATAGAGACGATCGCAACCGATGTAGGACTTACAAGTAGACTAGTTTCGATATGACGAAACTAGGTTCTGTTGCCATTTCAATTTTGCAGGGTTGAAACCCGCTGCTAACACCGAAAAGCTGCCTCAGCGGCTACATACCTAGCCGCTGAGGCGGCTTTTCGGTGTTAGTCGGCCAATTGATTGGTCGTTTTGGCAAATGTCAACAGACCCTAGTCTACTTAACGGCCACTTGCGTAATTCCTACAATTTCTCGACTAGCATTCACACGTGCTGTCAAGCGGCCAATGTGAGAGACATGAAGCTAAACGTCAAAAGTGTTTCCGTACATTACAAGATGAAACGTACCCAGAACTTATTGCTTGCTGCCGACAGAATCAATTTTGCTGTCGAAGCGGGTGAATTTGTGGCAATACGTTTTAGTTATGGTACAAGCGAAGTGCAGATGATCACAGAGTATTTGATTGAGAAGACGACCGACTTTACGGAGCAAGTTGTGCCGGCCGGCTATATCACGGGGGATCGTGAAATTCTGATTGCAAATGATCAGGAAGAGGAATGTAGCACGGGCGAAGTCGGTGAGATTGTGATTCGTAAAGGTTCCTGGTCGACAAAACGCCGGCTTATGCCTTGCATCTCAACATTTTGCAACATGCCGAAGCACTCTTTTCAAATACAACGTCGACCTCTCGGCACGCGCGTTGGCCGAGCAACTTTGGGTTTACCCACATCAAACGATAGAGACCTTCCTCGCAGAGTTGCCGGCCGAACGTCACCTTCATGTGCGCCATGAGGATCTAGTTTGTATGCCGTAAGTGGCCAGCGAACAAATTTGTCAATTTCTCGAACTAGACTTTCATCCAGCTATGCTGCAACCCTATAGTGATCCAGCGGCAAGGATGACCAATCGTCTCTATCGAATGTCATTGCTGGTTGGCGACCCAACCTTTCACCAATTTACGCGAATTGAGCCGACGATTGCTGATCAGTGGCGGGCCGAATACACCAGCGACTTTCTCGGCGATTTAACCTGGAAAGTGGCAGCAAACTTGGCTATCGACGGGAAGATTTGCCGAAACCCATGCTTCGGCCGCAACGAACACCGCCCGCTGCCGACGACAACCTTGAACAGCTTATCAGTCAACTGGAACAGTTTTCTGAAGCGGAGGCAAATCGCTTGCTACGACAACCCAACAATTTTCCTTACAAAGAGGGAATCAGTTCAGATGGTTTGTACAGAACAGCTACACCAACCGATCAGACTGGAGCATAATGCCCTGGGCAGCAAACCGCAGGAAAGAGTTTTCCCTGTGCCATCGGCGAAGACGCTGCTGGACGGTTTGGCAGAAATGGCAAGGGATTATCCCGATGAGCTGGCGATCTGCGCTATCAACCGTACTGCACTCACGTATGCTACCCTCAAGCAACATCTCGTAAGGATGACTGCTCGTCTGAGTGAGTTAGGTATCGGGCGCCATGATCGCGTGGCGCTTGTGCTGCCCAACGGTCCAGAGATGGCAACAGCCTTTCTTGCCGTGGCCGCTTGCGCAACGGCTGCTCCACTCAATCCGGCTTATCGCGCCACTGAGTTTGATTTTTACTTGAGCGATCTGGATGCTAAAGCGGTTATTGTTGCAGACGCGGGCGATTCGCCGGTGCGCGCTGTCGCAATGGCACGCAAGATCCCACTCTTTGAGTTAATACCTGATGTAACCACTGCCGGACTCTTTAGATTAACTGGTGAGGCGGCAGCGCCAAGCGTTAGCAGCGGTTTTGCAGAGGCAGAAGATATTGCACTGATTCTACACACATCAGGCACGACCGCGCGCCCCAAAATGGTGCCGTTGACGCACTGCAATCTTTTACGTTCAGCCTACAACATTGGTGCAACGTTGGCCTTGTCCCCAGCTGATCGTTGTCTAAACATTATGCCCCTCTTTCACATCCATGGTCTGATGGCGGCGTTACTCGCTTCGTTGATGAGCGGCGGCAGCGTGGTCTGCACACCCGGCTTTGACGAAACACGTTTTTTCTCCTGGCTAGAGCAGAGCCAACCAACCTGGTATACAGCCGTACCAACCATGCACCAGGCAATCTTAATGCGAGCAGCCATTGCGCCGAAGCAGAGTCAGACAGGCAAGCTACGCTTTGTACGTTCTTCGTCAGCCGCGCTGTCACCATCAGTAATGGAAGCTTTGGAGCAGACCTTCCAGGCTCCCGTTATCGAAGCCTATGGCATGACCGAGGCGGCCCACCAAATGACCAGCAATCCCTTGCCACCCTTGCGGCGTAAGGCTGGGTCGGTGGGGCTGACCTTGGCACATAAAACCGGTCCACAAGTCGCAATCATGGCGGAAGAGACGAATCGCCTTTTGCCTGTCGGCTTCATTGGTGAGGTGGTCATTCGCGGCAAGACTGTCACCGCCGGGTATGTAGATAATAGAGGGGCCAACGCCAACGCCTTTGTGAATGGCTGGTTCCGCACGGGTGATCAGGGCTATCTAGATGAAGAAGGTTATCTCTTTCTAGCGGGACGACTTAAAGAGTTGATCAATCGGGGCGGTGAGAAGGTTGCGCCCCGAGAGGTAGATGAGATTTTGTTGCGCCATCCTGCAGTGGCTCAGGCGCTGACCTTTGCTCTGCCACATCCCCAATTGGGAGAAACGGTAGCGGCGGCAGTTGTCCTGCACCATCAAGGTGCGGTGACGGAGGGGGCGGTGACGGAGGGGGCGGTGACGGAGGGGGCATTGCGAGAGTTTGTCGCATCCCATCTGGCCTATTTCAAAATACCGACGCGTATCATTTTCCTTCATGAAATCCCGCTTGGTTCGACGGGCAAGTTACAGCGCATTGGCTTTGCTGAACGCATAAACATGGTTGAGCTTACATCAACTGTGAGTAAAAAGCCCTATATCGGCCCACGCACTCCGCTGGAAGAGAAGTTGGCGGACCTGTGGAGTGCAATATTGGGTGTTCGACCGATTGGGATTCATGAGGATTTTCTGCACTTAGGTGGCAACTCGCTCGCCGCTGCCCGCATCATCACGCAAGTATCGCACAATTTTCAGGTTGAACTTACCATGCAAGCCTTTTTTGCTTCCCTAACGATTGCCGACATGGGGCTACGCATTATGCAGTACAAACTTGAACAAAAGACATCGGCAGAAATTGATACAGTGTTGTCTGGAATATTGTGTGATGCAGTTGGTGAATTTGGTAGGCAACGGTTGAGCTTACCGAAGCCAGAAGCGTTCCTCTCTTCAACAAGCTCAGGGTCCACTCAATTTCCAAATTCGCCAACAGTATCTCGTCTGAAGTGAGGTAATCCAGATGATGGAAACAAAACAAGTGGCTAGACATTGGTCTAAGGTGGCAGAGGCTTATCATAAGACACAATCGCCTCTACATCCCTGTGCGCAAGATATTGCCATCATTGAACGTTTCGTTGCTCAGGGAGTAGCTTGTTTACGCGCGTCTGTGACAGAGCAAACATCGAATGCAAACCTGCTGGCACTTTTGTTGGGGGTAACACCCGATATTGCAACAATGGCTTGGCCGCAGGGAACGAACCTGCTGGCAATTGATAGCGCCGAAAGAATGCTGGGTAGCGTCTGGCCCGGTGATGTACCGGGTGTACGCCAGGCAAAGCTAGGTGATTGGCTTGCTTTGCCCGTTGCAGACGCATCTTGTTCGATTGTGATCGGGGATGGCAGCTTCAACTGTTTGGACTTTCCCATGAGGTTTCACCAATTGGCCGAGTCTGTCGCACGCGCATTACATGATGAAGGCATGTTGATCGTGCGCATCTATGTACAACCTGTCCAAATGCCGACCCCTGATGAACTCTTTCAAGCGTTAATGGCCGGCCGCTTCCATACATTTGATGGGTTTAAATTTCTCCTCAGTATGAGCTTAGTAGATGAATCTTACAACATAGCCGTACGCGATGTTTGGCAACAATGGGTACAGGCCAAACTCGATCAACAGGCGATCCTCGGAACAACCGGCTGGCCTGTCACCTGGCTCGAGACGATCGCATACTATGAACACTCAAACGCACGCTATGCGTTCCCGACCTTGTCAGCGGCCGAACAGACTCTATCTACCTATTTTGAAAGGATTGATAGGGTTTTCCCTGCCTATCCATTAGGTGACTGTTGTCCGGTTTTGTTGCTGCGCAAACGAAGTCAGAAAGAAATTTTTAGAAATGAACATTGGTCTGGTGCTCAATGAATGATGTAAGAGATTTACTCGCTACGCTTACCCCCGAACAACGCACACGCCTAGAGAACACTTTATTTGACTTCACTGTCACCACGTCCCCAACATCTATTCCCCGTCGCACTCATGCAGGGCAGCCGTTGCTTTCATTTGCACAGGAACAGCTATGGTTTATTCAGCAATTATCGCCAGATAGTGCGTTTTACAATATGCCCAGCGCTCTCCGGTTGTGCGGGCCCGTAAACATGGTTGCGCTACAAGCAACAGTTGATGGCATCTATCAGCGACACGAAGCATTGCGGACACTCTTTCCCACTGTCGATGGCGTTCCCGTCCAGCAGATTTGTGATTTTGTCATCGTACCGATTCCGGTCGTTGATCTGCGCGATTGTCCTGTTGAGGAACGCGAGGGGCGTCTACAAGTGGCATTGCGTGCTGAGACGTTGCGTCCCTTCCGGCTGGCCCACGAACTGCCACAGCGGGTTTCCCTCTATCGCCTTGCTGAACAAGAGCATGTTCTTCTGTTTGTGACACACCATATTGTGACTGACTATTTATCGCGCCAAATTTTCCAACGCGAATTCTGTTTCATCTATCGTGAACTCTGTCAGGAGAAATCGGCCCAATTGCCTGATTTACCGATCCAATATGCTGATTTTTCCCTCTGGCAACGCAAAATGTACAAGGCAGGAGAGTGGCAAAAAGAAGTAAATTATTGGAAAGCACAACTAGCCGGTGAACTGCCGATTTTAGACTTGCCGACGGATCGCCCGCGTCCATCCGTCCAAACAACCACGCATACGCACACGGGTACCAAAGAAAGCATGCTTTTGCCCCTACCTTTGCTCGCCGATTTGCGCAATTTGTGTCACGACGAGAATTCCACCCTTTTTATGGCTATCCTGACGGCCTTTAGTATCTTGTTACACTATTACTCAGGTCAAGAGGAGATCCTGATCGGCTCGCCCTTTATTAACCGTCAACATACCGAGGTTGAAGGGCTGATCGGTTTTTTCGCTAATACTTTGCCTTTGCGCTGTGGCCTGCGTGGCGACCCAACCATACGCCAACTCTTAGCCCGCCTTCGGCAAGTAACGCTTGATGCATACGATCATCAAGCGTTACCTTTTGAAAAGATTGTTGAAGCCATCCGCCCGAGTCGTGAGCTAGCGCGACCGGTGGTCTGTCAAGCATTCTTGCACTTTTTTGAGACGCCAATGCCGGAATATACGCTGCCTGGACTTGTGGTCGATCGGCTTGATGTCGATAAAAATCTTGCGGAATTTGATTTAATGCTTGATCTTATCGCTCTCTCTGAAGGCTTCCGTGTTGTCCTCCATTATCGTACAGACCTTTTTGATGCAGCTACGATTCAACGGCTCTTGACTCATTTCGGTAATATTCTCCGTTGTATGGTTGCCACACCCAATTTACAGCTTTCGCAACTTCAGATCTTATCGAATGAGGAGCACCATCAGCTTCTACACACATGGAATCAGACTTATTACGCGAATCCGCAATCATTACTCCATTGCTTGATTGAAGCACAAGTTCAAAGATCACCCAATCAAGTTGCCTTGCGCTATCGTGAAGAGCAGATTACGTATGACGAAGTGAACAAAGCGGCCAATCAATTAGCCTATCTACTTTGTCAAAAAGGCGTTGGGGCCGAAAGATTGGTGGCACTCTTCTTAGACCGCACACCCAGGGCGATCATCGCTTTGTTAGCTGTTCTCAAGGCTGGCGGTGCCTTTATTTTGCTTGACCCAACCTGGCCGGCAGAGCGCCTTGTGGGAATCCTCACGCAAGGTCAAGTTAAATTTGTGATCACCCATCAAGCTGTTAGTGGTGGCCTCGATCCTGTCAAGGCCACTGGTCTGTCATTTGAGACAATCTGCCTCGATTCTCTGGATGAAACCCTGCAACAGCAATCTACACAAAACCTATACCCGCCAGTTCAGCCTGACCATCTCGCCTATGTTGTCTATACTTCTGGTTCTACAGGCGAACCCAAAGGGGTAATGAGTACACATCAAGCTCTCGCCAATTATGCCTTATTTTTTGGCCGTATGGTAGGTCTCTCTCTTCAAGATCGCCGATTGCAGTTTAGCTCAGTCGGTTCGGAACATTTTATTGCGGAAGTAGTCAACACCTTATGCGGTGGAGCAACGCTCATCATGCGGCCCTATGATGAAGTGCCATCGATTAAAGAATTTTTTCAATTACTTGCATCCTATCAGATTACCATCGCATCATTACCTGTTGCCTATTGGCAACAGTGGGTCCAATTCTTGGCCACCGAAGATGCGGATATTCCAGCATTTCTGCGTGTGGTGATTACAGGGATGGATCGAGTCCGGGAGGACCCATTCAAAATATGGCAAGAGAAAATTGGCAATAGGGTGGAATGGTTCAATGTATATGGTCCGGCCGAAACTACCTGCGTTAGCACTTGTTACAAGGCTGACTTTTCAACGGGGCAGGCGGTGACACGGGTGCCAATCGGGCAACCAATTAGCAATGTAACGCACTACATTTTAGACGCACAGATGCGCCCTCTGCCGATTGGGATCCCAGGCGAACTCTATATCGGCGGCAGCGGCGTGGCGCGCGGTTATCTCAACCAACCGGAACTGACTGCCGAGCGCTTTGTTGCCAATCCATTCGGGAGCGGTCGCCTCTATCGCACCGGTGATTTTGTGCGATATCTCCCTTCAGGCGATATTGAATTCATTGGGCGCCGGGATCAACAAGTCAAAATTCGTGGCTATCGGGTAGAACTGGGCGAGATTGAGGCGCAGCTTTTGACCCATACTGTGATCCAGGATGCATGTGTGGTGGCTCAGGAACATCAGGGCGACAAAGCACTAATTGCGTATGTGGTTTCAATGCCTAACGTCGAACTGCCACTCGCTACACTACGCGCCTATCTCCAAAGCAAGCTGCCATCCTATATGATTCCTGCTTACTTTGTCCCAATCGCACACTTACCGCGCTTGCTCAATGGCAAAGTTGACCAAAGAGCGCTACCAACACCGGAGTGGCAAAGGGCAGAGGAAAGCCTATCCCATCTAGCACCCCGCAATGAAACAGAACAACAGGTGGCAGTAATTTGGCAGGAACTCTTACAACTACAGCGCATAGGTGTAAACGATAATTTCTTTGTATTAAACGGACATTCACTGCTAGCAACGCAGATAGTCGCGCGTATCAACACCCACTTTCAGGTAGATTTTCCACTCCGCCGACTTTTCAATGCGCCAACGATTGCCGAGATGGCAACCATCATTACACAAATACAGGCAGAAAGCGTCGATCAGGTTGATTTAGAACTATTGCTTACTAAGTTGGAGGCGTTGCCCGAAGAGCAACGGTCGTCCTTGGTGCAATGATTTTGTCCATAAATCTGAAAAATCTGAAAAAATCATATGGCTTACCAAAGATAAGAAAAACAAAATATGATATCCATCAATGAGCGAATAGCCAATCTCTCGCCGGCCAAGCGAGCCTTATTGGAACAACATCTCCAAACTCAAAATACTCACCATGTGGCCGCGCAAACAATTCCACGCCAGCCGGCAGCACTGTCGTATCCACTCTCTTTCGGTCAGCAGCGGCACTGGTTGATCCAGCAGTTAGAGCCGGAGAACCGCGCTTTTTACACCTGCGTAGCCTGGCAGCTTACTGGTCTATTGAACATAGACGCGTTAACCCGCAGCTTGGGCGAAATTGTCAGCCGCCATGCAGTTTTGCGTACCCGAATTCTGTTTGAGAATGGAGAGCCAGTGCAGCGCATCGATCCCGTTGCGCCGTTTCACCTTCCCCTCATCGATCTTCGTCACCTAGGTGACGAAGATACAGATACAATAACACAGGTGCAAGCACTGATTCATAAGCTATTACAACGTCCCTATGATTTCGCCGCTGAACATCCTTGGCGCTTTCAATTGGTGCAAGTGGCGGATGAGGACCATGTATTGCTCGTGGCCAAACACCACATCGCCTCGGATGGCTGGTCCAGCGCCATTTTTCAGCGGGAGTTGAGCCTACTCTATACTGCCTTCACCCACCAGAAAGCGACTCCGTTGGCTAGCTTGCCAATCCAATATGCTGACTTTACCATGTGGCAACGGTCACAAATGCAAGGAGCAAAATTGGAACAACAGATTGCTTACTGGCAACAAAAGTTGCAAAATCTGCCAATCGTGCAGTTACCGACAGATTACCCCCGTAGCCCTGGCCAAAGCATTGCTAGTATGACCCATGAATTTTGTTTATCGCCGGCGTTGACGACCGCACTCAAAGCATTGAACAAGGCCCATGGCCTCACCTTGTACATGACTCTATTAGCCGCCTTTAAGCTTCTACTCTTTCGTTACACATGGCAACAAGATCTGGCCATTGGCACGCCGATTGCCGGACGCACCCATTCCGAAGTTGAAGGATTGATTGGTTTCTTCCTCAATACGCTCGTGCTGCGTTCCCAGATTAACCCGAGCATGACCTTTTTGGAACTCCTGGCGCAAGTGCGTCAGACCACGCTAGATGCCTATGCCCACCAAGAGATCCCAGTTGAAAAGTTAATAGAAGTGTTACAGCCGGTGCGAACAGTGAATCATAGTCCACTCTTTCAGGTCTTGTTTCTACTCCAGAATATGCCGCGCCATGCCCTTGAGCTGCCAGGATTACATGTTACGCGTTTCCCGCATACAGTCGATGCCGCCGTATATGATCTTTCCTGCGCGCTCCATGAAGAAGGTGGCCAGATCATTGGTCGGCTGACCTATCGTCGCGATCTTTTCCTGCCGACTACTATCGCCCGCTTAGCCAGCCATTATCAGACATTGCTTCAAAGTGCAGTAGAAGACCCAACGTGTACAGTTGCGGCCCTACCCATGTTGACCGCAGAAGAGCGCCGGCAGTTCCTGGCCACCTGGAACCAAACAGCAATTCAACACCCAATCGAGACTAGTCTGGTCGAACTATTTGCCGCACAAGTTACCCAACGCCCGGAAGCGATTGCTTTTATCACAGATCACGCAACCATTACTTATGACAAACTTGATCGCAATGCCAACCAGCTAGCCGGCCACTTACGTGCCACCGGCGTAGAAAAAGGCACCATTGTCGGCGTCTGCCTGCCCCGCTCATTTGATGCGGTTATCGCCCTGCTTGCCATCTTCAAAGTCGGCGCTGTTTATCTACCGCTAGATCCGGCCTATCCACGCAAACGACTGGCCTTTATGCTTGCCGACAGCGCAGCTCCGCTCATCATTACGACCACCCGATTGCAACCAACTCTCCCGACCGACTCAGCAACTCTTGTCTGCATCGACAAGCTCCCAGTCATCTTGTCGTCTTGTCATCCTATCACCACATCCCCTTGTCATCCCGACGACCCCGCCTATATGATCTACACCTCTGGATCGACCGGCCAGCCCAAGGGAGTCGTTGTACCGCACCGCCAAATTCTCAATCGTCTCTGGTGGATGTGGCGCAACTATCCCTTTCAACCTGAGGAAGTAAGCGGCCAAAAGACCGCGCTTAGCTTTGTCGATTCGCTTTGGGAGCTGTTGGGACCACTGCTGCAAGGTTCACCCACGGTGATTATACCCGACGAAGTAGTGCGCGATCCCCAACGCTTGATCCAGAGCCTGGCCAAACATGGCATTACGCGGTTATGGTTGGTGCCGACGCTCTTGCGCGCAATGTTACAAACCGTGCCCGACCTCGGTACGCGGCTGCCAAAACTGCGTTTTCTTGTCGCCAGTGGTGAAGCACTACCTGTGGAACTTTTGCGGCTGACAAAAGCAAAGCTGCCCCACGTCACCCTCTACAACCTCTATGGCACATCTGAAGTGTGGGACGCCACTTGGTATGATCCAACTGAAGAGCAGGTATCTGAAGGTAGTACTGTTCCGATTGGGAAACCCATTGACAATGTACAGTGCTACATTCTCGATAAGCATCACCAACCAGTGCCGATTGGCGTCACCGGCGAACTCTATATTGGCGGCGCCGGTCTGGCTGACGGTTACTGGAACCACACAGCACTAACGACCGAAAAATTTATCAATTGGCCACTGCCGCCCACAACCAACCAGTGGCGCGGTGGCAGCGCCACTACGACAAGCGTCACACATCGGCTGTATCAAACCGGTGATCTTGCTCGTTACCATGTGGACGGCAATATCCAATGGATGGGGCGGGCGGATTATCAGGTAAAACTCCGGGGATTCCGTATTGAATTGGGAGAGATTGAAGCGGTATTGCTACAGCATTCTCGGATCAAGGATGCTGTAGTGGTAATGCACGAGGGTGAGAGCGGCAGTCAACAATTAGCCGCCTATCTGATCGCTGACTCTAAGCCAGAATTGGACGCAGCCCAATTACGACAATATCTACACAACCATCTCCCACCCCACATGCTTCCTACGACCTATACCTGGATGGATGCTTTCCCGCTCACCCCAAGTGGTAAGGTCAATCGCACAGAGTTGTCGCCGCCCGATGCAACTCGCACCGTAGCAACCTGTGAATTTGCCGCTGCACGCGATGAGTTAGAGATGCAATTAGTACAGCTTTGGCAGAAGCTCTTGCACCTCCAGCCGATTGGCATTCACGATAACTTCTTTGATATTGGCGGTCACTCGCTCTTAGCGATAACCCTCTTTGACCAAATTGGCAAAGTAACGGGTAAAGTCTTACCGCTCAGTGTTCTATTACAAGCACCTACTGTTGCACAACAGGCGCTGTTGTTGCGACAGCAAGATTGGCACCCCCAATGGTCTTCTCTGGTAGCAGTGCGTAGCGGTGGTTCAAAAGCACCAATATTTCTAGTACCGCCGGCCCGTGGTACAGCCCTGAGCTTTCGCAAACTCGCTTGTCATCTTGATCCTGATCAACCTATTTATGCGTTTGAGCCAATTGGTCTGGATGGAGCGCAAGAACCGCTGTGCACGATAGAAGCCATCGCGGCACACTATCTGCAAGATCTGCGTTTATTCCAGCCGGAAGGACCCTATCGTTTGGGTGGGATGTGTGTAGGTGCGCATGTTGCCTTTGAAATGGTCCGTCAGCTACAAAATAGCGGTGCCGCGGTTGACTGCCTGCTGATTTTAGATGCCGGCGCGCCAGTCAATGGGCCTGATTGGCATTGGACGCCGCACAAACGTACTCCGGCGCACTATAGTCGATTACTGATAGATTTGGCTCGAACCCATACCTTACGGCACGTTTTGAAAATGAAGTGGCGAAAAATTGAGCAGTTGTTCAACAAACGCCATTATCAGTTGGAAATGGTTTACGAGGCGCAACGCAAAGCATCCTATCAATATACTGCCAGGCCAATTTCCCAACGTGTTTTCCTCGTTCAGAGCCAACAGTACGCCAACCGCCCGGAACAACGAGCACGCTGGGCTACGCTAGCCACAGAAGGTCTGATCCATCACACTATATCTGGGACCACCCATCGCAGTTTGATTGCAACCAATGATCAGCATATTGCCTACCTAGCGAAGCAACTGCAACAGTATCTAGATCAGCTTGATCAGCAGGTAGGCGAGGCAAAGCAGTAATGTATTTACTCTCCTACCTGTTGCAACAGGCCCATCGCATGATGATGGCTGCTGTGGTGGCCGCCTGTCTAAGTGGTGCAAGCAGTGCGGCGTTGGTGGGCCTCATCAGCCGACAACTGACCAGCAAAACACCCATCACACCGCGCACAATCGGCTACTTTGTCGGCCTGATTATCACTGTAATGATCACTGATCTGCTCGCCAAGTGGTTGCTCACGCGCTTAAGCGCACAAACCACCTATGCCTTGCGGCTCCGATTGGCAAAACGGATCTTGAATACGCCGCTACGACAGCTAGAGATCATCGGTAATCCGACACTGCTCGCTGCGCTGGGGGAGGATATCCGCACCATCGCGTTAGCGCTCAATCAACTCCCCAATGTCTGTATAGGCTTAACCATCATTGTCGCTTGTAGTGCCTATCTGACCTGGCTTTCACCGACGAGCTTCGCCGTACTGGCGCTGCTGGCGTTGCCCACGCTCCTCATCCATTACTATCTACATCGCCGCGCCAAGATAATCATGCGCGCGATGTTGGCCAGCCGTGATCAGCGCGACATCCACTTCGCCGCCTTAACCCAAGGCGCAAAAGAGTTACAACTCAATCAGCGCCGACGCTTGGCCTTTGGCACTCATCTGCTGGAACCGATCCTGCGACAGCTACAGGAGCAAGGAATTAAAACTCGCATGTCGCACGCGTTTGCCCAAACATGGAGCCAATCCATCTATTTCATCTTTATTTTGGCAATTTTGTTGCTGGGATCGAGAGTTGGCATTGAGCTTTCGATTCTCACAACCTATGCAGTAACCGCGCTGTATATGAAAAACTCGATCAATCAGCTTTTGTTGGCAATTCCAACCTGGACCGAAGCAACGGTTACGTTGCAGAAACTTGAGAACTTGCGGTTGGCAGCAGATCAGAAAGAAACACCGGAAAAAACATGGGACGAAGCACGGAACGATTTCGTGATGACGCCGCACTTTTGCCTGCGCCTATCAGCAATCACCCACGCCTATGCGACGGATATAAGCAGTGAACCCTTCACACTTGGTCCGATGGATCTCCACTTTACAGCCGGTGAATTGGTCTTTATCACCGGTGCCAATGGCAGCGGTAAGACAACTCTCCTAAAAGTTTTGGCCGGCTTATACACACCAGAAGGTGGCACGATCTGCTTGAACCAAATGGCCGTGACTGAACAAAACCGACAAAACTATCGCGAACTTTTTTCGGTTGTATTTAGCGACTTTTACCTCTTTGAACACCTACTTGGTATGGAGGAGTCAACCATAAATGAACAGACATCCTACTACTTGCATAAGTTACAGTTGCAATCAAAAGTGACGATCAACCAAGGACGCCTCTCAACGCTCGATCTCTCACAAGGGCAACGCAAACGTCTAGCTTTACTTACAGCGTATCTGGAAGATCGTCCCATCTATCTCTTTGATGAATGGGCGGCCAACCAAGATCCACTCTTTAAAGAGATCTTTTACTGCGAACTACTGCCAGAACTTGTCGCTCGTGGCAAGCTGGTCATCGCCATCACCCATGATGATCGCTATTTTTCGTTGGCCAACCGCATATTGCATCTGGAAAATGGCCAGCTCATTGAGAAAGAACGCTCCCTAAATCCTATATTAAAAAGTCTACAACAATACACGTAAAAATCAGAGAGCGATGTTTTTTCTACGTATAATTCTGTAATTTCCTCTGCACAAAGTCGACTTCTCCCCGTGAAACGGCTTGACATCATCCCCACGCATCTCTACAATCACTGCAATAGAAAGCTTAAGAAATAGTAATCCATGATGCGTGGTAGTCTATATAGAGTAGGAGTTACGCAGTTCGCCGGTTGAGTAGACAGTTTTTTGTCGTATCGAAACCAGAGAGGTGCGTAACTTCTATAGAGGATAAACGTAGAATACAATGAGCTATTTGAAACGTGATCACGCCAAGAAGATCGCCGATCCCATTCGTCCAGATCATGAGTGGGTTAATAGCGATACGACCTTTCCCGTGGTCTTTAACTACAATGTTGCGGCACATCCCCACAAGCCAGCAATTGTAACGGTTACACAGCGTATCACATATGCTGAATTGAATGAACAGGCCAATCAGATTGCAACAACACTTCTTGCTTGTGCCGGGGCTAAAGCCGAGCCAATTGCGCTGCTCTTTGGGCAAGAGATCGCAGCATTTTCCGCCACCATTGGGGTACTCAAAAGTGGTAAATTCTATGTTACGCTCGATCCGCTCTACCCAGCAGCGCGGTTGACGGAAATCTTGGCAGATTCCGGTGCCCTCATCCTTTTGACCAATCGCAGTGGAATCGCTTTAGCACGCCAGATTTGTCCAGAACAGATCCAAATTTTGGATGTCGATACCGTGATGGGCGTAGAGGCGGATACGCGAACAGATCACAGCACCACACCATCCAACGTTGCCCTGTCGACCCTCTCGATTGCTGCCGACGCCTACGCTTATATTGGCTACACATCAGGTAGCACGGGCCAAGCCAAAGGGGTGATTGAAACCCATCGCAATCATATCTGTCACTGGCAAAATCTCATGCGTGCACAGCCAGGGTATGGTAAAGAACGGGTTCTGTTTCTCAACCGGCTCAGCTTCTCCGGTGGCCAACTTGCCTTCTACCTGACCTTCCTCGCCGGGGCCACGCTCTATCTCTACGATTTGCAGGAAGATGGCATTGCTCGGCTCCCCGATTGGATTCAACAGCACCAGATCACCGTCTGGAACTCGGTGCCGACTGTCTTTCGGGCCTTTGTTGCCCGTGTAGTCTCGCCGCAGCAAATCGCGTCAATCCGACTGTTACGCCTGGCCAGCGATACCATTTTGGCACAGGATCTCGAAGTCTATCAGCGCCTCTTTGCGCCGACGTGTAAGCTCTGGTTCTGCTATGCCCTCACCGAAGCAAAGACGGTGACCATGGCATTTCTGAATCGCAATGACACGATCTCACCGACAGAAATTCCCAGCGGGTGGCCAATCGATGGCATGGAGCTACGCATTGTCGATGAGGAGGGGGGGCAGCTTGGTGCCAATCAAGTGGGCGAAATCATTGTGCGCAGTCGTTTTGTCTCCCCCGGCTATTGGCGCAAGGCCGAGATGACGGCCACGCGCTTTCGCCCTGATCCCGATGAAGCAGGGGTTTATCTGCTCCAAACCGGCGATTTAGGCAGGGTTGATGAGCATGGTTGCCTGATCCACAAGGGACGCAAAGATACACAGGTCAAGATTCGTGGCTATCGGGTAGAACTCAGTGAAATTGAAGCACATCTAGCGGCTTTGGTAGGGGTACAGGAAGCCGCCGTGCGCGCCCAAGCAATGGCCGATGGCGAACTGCGGCTAGCCGCATATCTGGTCTGTACCAGCAATCCCCCCCCCAGCGGAAGCCAGCTACGCCAACGGCTTGCAGAGCGTCTGCCAAGCTATATGATCCCCAACAGCTTTACGCTGTTGGAACAAATGCCAGTCAATCGTAACGGCAAGATTGACCGTGCCGCATTACCAATACCAACGCTCAGCCGCCCTGCCTTGGATGTGCCGTTGGCAACAGCCCGTACACCGCTCGAAGCAACCCTGGCCATCCTCTGGCAGGAGCTGTTAGGGGTAGACCAGATTGGCATCCATGATAATTTCTTTGATATTGGAGGCCATTCGCTCTTGGCGATCACCCTCTTTGAACGAATTACCAAAGCAACAGCAAAGAGCTTGCCCAGCAGCGTAGTGTTACAAGCACCAACGATCGCGCAACAAGCGGAACTCATCGAGCAAACGACGCACCAAACCCAATGGTCTTCCCTGGTCGCGGTGCGTGCAGGCGGTTCACAACCACCACTTTTTCTCGTACCACCGGCATATGGCACGGCGTTGAGCTTCATCAAATTGGCGGGCTATCTTGATCCCGATCAGCCGATCTATGCATTTGATCCTGTAGGGTTGAACGGCATCGAAACGCCACTAGATACGATTGAAGCAATGGCTGCCCACTACATCAACGAAATACGTACCTTTCAGCCGGCCGGGCCCTATCGCATTGGGGGCAAGTGCATGGGCGGGCAAGTTGCATTTGAAATGACACACCAATTGCTTGCACAAGGCAGTAAGGTAGAGGCTTTGCTGCTCCTCGATTCATCTGCACCCGCGAATGGACCGAGTTGGGAGCGAAATCGATCCAAGCATGCATTGACCTACTATTGGCAACGGCTCAAAGTACGGCTTGCAACGCGTACCCTGCTCTTTGCGCTGAAGTGTAAATGGCAGCAGTTCAAACGTTTGTCTGTCATCCACCACAAGCCCCTGGAAAAGCTACAGACCACCAATAGCATGGCGCGAATGCGCTATACAGCTACGCCGATTGCACAACATCTGTTTTTTGTACAAAGCGCAGAATATGCCCACAATGTGGACATTCACAGACGTTGGTCTGCTCTAACATCCCAGGGCCTCACCCTCAAAGTAGTAGCAGGCTCAACGCACCGCAGTATACTTAAAGAAAACGAAGAGCACATCCGTCAGCTTGCGTGCTATGTACAGGAATACCTCCATCAACTTGACCAGGAATCGGCCGAGTCAAGGCAGATAAAAAAATAGTTAGAGGAGCATCTGCGTTTACCTGTGTGCATCTGTGGCGAAAAAGTGTCTATGGTGAATTCCTGGCTAACTGTCAGCTCGTTTTATTTCCAGCCCAATTAATGATACACTGCGGTGCAATGCTTGAGGTGATCATATTATTTTAAGCCGTTCCTTAGGAGTGGCGAAACCGGCAGCGTCTATCAACAAACAATGCACAGGATAGAGGAGCAGCAGAGCTTATGACCATCGACATCGATTCCGCTAATACGACCGCTGTCACGCGCATGATGGAAGCGCGGCCAATCCTCACTGGCCTTGGCAAAGCCATCGACGTAATCCCCAACATGCATGAGAATTTATTGCTCCACGCTGGCCCACCGATTGCCTGGCCAGAGATGTCCGGCCCGCTGCGTGGCGCGATTATTGGAGCCTTGATTTTTGAAGGTAAAGCCCAAAGCGCCGAAGAAGCCGAAGCGCTGGCAACATCTGGTGAGATTGACTTTGCCCCCTGCCACCACTACGGTGCCGTTGGCCCAATGGCGGGCGTCACCTCAGCCTCCATGCAGATCTACATTGTCGAAAATGAGACCCACGGTAACCGCGCCTTCTCGAATCTCAACGAAGGCTTAGGCAAAGTGCTGCGCTATGGCGCCTATCAAGAGGATGTGCAGGAGCGGTTGCGGTGGATGAACAATGTCATGGCCCCTGTTCTTCACAAAGCGTTGGCCGCGAGCGGCCCGATGGATATTCGCGCGTTGCTGGCCGAAGCACTCCACATGGGTGACGAAGGCCACAATCGCAACAAAGCCGGCTCAATTATCTACACGAAGAACCTCGCCCCCTATATCGCCAAAGTTGCGCCTACGGGTGATATAGCGGCCGATATTCTCAAATTTCTCGGCGACAACGCGCTCAGCGTACTCAACCCCGTCATGGCGGCGTGTAAGGCAATGTGCGACGCCGCCCACGGCGTCGAAGGCAGCACGATTGTCAGCACAATGGCGCGCAATGGCACGGAGTTTGGTATCCGCGTCAGCGGCCTCGGTGACCAATGGTTTACTGCCCCCTGCGAACAACCTGACGGTCTCTACTTCCCTGGCTACTCGCTCGTCGACGCCAACCCCGATATCGGCGACAGCACGATTACCGAGACGGCAGGTATCGGCGGCTTTGCGATGGCCGCCGCGCCGGCCATCGTCACCTTTGTCAGCGGCAAGCCGAGCGACGCCATCAACACGACAATGGAGATGTACGAGATCACCTTTACCGAGCACAAGAGCTTCAACATCCCCGCGCTCGATTTCCGCGGCACACCGACTGGCATCGATCTGCGCAAGGTGGTCGAGACTGGCATTACGCCGCGCATTAATACGGGGATTGCGCACAAGAATGCTGGTGTGGGGCAGGTTGGTGCCGGGCTGGTGCGGCCGCCGATGGTCATCTTTGAGGAGGCATTGGTCGCCTTTGCGGAGCGGTATGGGTTTTGATAAGCAGAAACCTAACCTGAGCCAATCAACGGAGACCACCACTCCACAAATACCTTTTCCGCGCCAATGATTGGTCGGAAAGCCAGCCAAGAACCCCAATTTGGAATGCCGTTTACTGGACAGAAAGTATACGCAAGTGTTTTTTACTATTTACGTGAGTTCAGCAGCCATATCGTTCTCACAGCAAGATCTGCTCACCCTACTCGCCAAGAGTAGAGAGAATAACAATAAACTCGGCATTACCGGTATGTTGCTCTATAAAGAGGGCAACTTCATGCAGCTTCTCGAAGGTGAGGAGCGGGTTGTACGGGCGCTTCACGCAAAAATCGAGAGTGACTCTAGACACAAGGGAATGTTGACGTTGCTACGGGGACCGCTCGAAAAGCGGCAGTTTCCAGATTGGTCGATGGGCTTTCGGAATCTCACCGAGATTGACGTACAATCGGTACCAGGCTACAGTGAATTTCTGAATACACCGTTGACGAGCGCTGCGTTCTCCTCGGATCTCACGCGCTGTCAAAAGCTGCTGCGGACCTTTAAGGAAATTATGTGAGTGGTTAAACTCCAGAGAGAGTAGCGCTAAATTTTCTCGATCCATAAGCGTTCACACCCTTCACTTCCTCTATTACATCCATAGAGCGCCGTCGGCATAGGGCCGGCGGCGCTCTCTTCCTCAACATCTCCTCTCTTCCCCCCCTACCGCACAATCATCGGCAAATACACCGTTACCGATAACCCATCCCATAGTCGCGTTAAACAGACTGATCTCGGCGACATGGCCACTATTGGTCGGCACATAGGGCTGGCCGGGATAAAGCGCAGGTCGACGACGCGCAGTTCAGCAATTGCCCACGTGCGCACAAGCAGGTCAACTGCTGCGGTGGACTTATGCGCGTTGTGCCCATCTGTGGCGCAACGGTCTGCAACGCTGCGACGAGGTAGGCGAGAAAACGGTACGGATGATGGGCAATAATCGGACACGCTGGGGGTATAGAGTTTCGTGGCGAGAATAGGCGTAGCCACAACGTAATCAACAGGGCGCTGAACTGGCGTTACACGTAGGGTGGAGCAGCGTAGAGTTTTGCATCCATTAACCCATTTAAAGATGAAATTCCGCCGCGGTTTGTAGCGCTACTTCTGGTGTACCGAAAAATTCGCCAGTGGGATAGACCGACAGCTCATATTTATCTTGCGCATAACTGTAAAACGCCAAACCCCAGCCTTCGTCATTGCCAAAATAGCGCAACCGAAAAAGATGCGTTGGCGTATTGCGCAGCCGTTCCATATACGCTTCTCGACTTTCTGGCCAATCCGGTGGCGGCCAATTGGGGCCAGGTGGCGCTGGCTCTGTGAACGCATCGACATAACAAAATTGTCCGCGGAAGCGAATCTCAAGGCGCGTATAGCGCCCCGCGAAATTGGCTTCGGCATAGTCGCGGATGCGCTTTTCCGTCCGCTGTTTTGTCGCTTCCTTGATCTTCACCCCACCACTATCGGGGTCAAATACCCATTGTTTCGGAGACATCTTCTTGTCCTATAGTTTTCTGTGTGATTGTAAAACATTACGCAGTTGCGCTTCATGATCGAGCACTTCGTACCGGCAAGCACAAATATCATGGTGTTCCCTTTTTCAAGTCGTGACGCATAATCGGGCGCGCAGGGGTGCGACAGGCGACAGCTTTGAAACCGGCACGGGCAAACGCCGAAGCGGTGCCGGTGAAAACATTGGATGCACTTTGGGATTGGCCGGTTTTCCGCCCGCTCGCGTTTGTGATACGCACTACCGATCCGCCAATACATACACCAACAACCGTTGCTTGCCCCACCCTTGCCGAACAGCTCTTCAAACGCCGGCCAGAGATCCGGTGTAAATGGGTGGATTGTAAGATTCATCGGGTCGTATACGTTCCTTTGCGATTGCTGCCTGCCTTCAGCAGACAGATCATCACGATGGCCAGTGTCCCAAGACAACGTAACCAGTAACAGCCGCCAATCAACCCATTCCCAAGCAGGCAACAAAAGCCAAATTTCCGCGCACAATGTAAATGGCATCATCTGAGTTAAACTCAATTTACCTCTTGCATTTGCGCCCACGAGATCGCCTGCCCCCAGAAGGGGAAAAGGGCCTCAAACAGCAGTTGTTTCTGCTCCACGCTGCCTGAATAGGTGTCTACCCCTTCGGACAAGACCTTTACACAGTAGCCCCGGTACTTCAACTCTTGTAATGTACTGAGGACACAGATTTCGAGCATCAAGCCGACCAGGATGATCTCCTGATCTGCGGCTGGTGCGCCAATCGTTTTGAGCAGCCACGCGCTGAAGGCATCTGGTACAGCATAGGGTTGCCCTGGACGCTGCTCTGCCTCTCCAGCGCCCGTACGCGTCCAAGCCGGGGAAGGCTCGGCTTTCACCCATACCGACGGATGTTTCAGATCGGCGGGAAGGAGTGATTGATAGCCCCACTGGCCCGGTACGCATGTGGATGGTTCACTTTCTGGTGCGGTTGCGCGATAGTCCGAAATGATTTCAGCGATACGATAACCACGTTCACGCAC
Source organism: Caldilineaceae bacterium (assembly GCA_034432375.1). Lineage (GTDB taxonomy): Bacteria > Chloroflexota > Anaerolineae > Caldilineales > Caldilineaceae > JAHBVH01. The sequence goes on along the minus strand of DAOUCA010000034.1, from coordinate 82,841 downwards.
AAATGGCACGAGAATCTGTGAAATGAAGGGCACACAGGGACGGGGACGATAGAGCGCTCCCCCTTCCGTACAGAATTCATTCTGCAGATCGACAGAGACGATGTGCGTTGCCACCGTGAACCTCCCTTGTATAAAAACTGTTCGCGTTCTCTGTTGACTAGGTTCTGTTGACATTTCAAGTTTGCAGGGTTGAAACCCGCTGCTAACCCCGAAAAGCCGCCTCAGCGGCTACATACCTAGCCGCTGAGGCGGCTTTTCGGGGTTATACTGCGTTTAGAATGAGAACCGGAGTTTTGCGGACCAACGGGATCGCGTGCGTCGCACTGACCGCCAACTGCTTCCAGTCCACTAGATGCTTCCGTCAGTGCGACGCACGCGGGCCGAAACTAGGGGTTTCATTCTGATTTGCGTATAGTCGGCCAAATTGATTGGTCGTTTTGGCAAATGTCCACAGACCCTAGTACATCCCGGCGTAAATAAGCCCAAAGCATGGCTATTGTAACGGAAAACATCTAGAAAAAACAAGTTCCTTTTTTACGAAAACAATAGCCAAGTTGTGTGATTGGCCATACAAAACAACAATGTTTTTGTTCCCCCAACAATGCCAAAACCACCGTCGGCCTAGACCGATGGTGGTTTTTTTCTTTCCTCCCTTCGCTCCTAGCGTACAATCACCGGCAGATAAACCCTAAGCGGCAACCCATCCATCACCGCGATCGTTTTATCGAGATAGTCGGGAATGCCGTTGCCGTTGCGATCACCGGTGCCTTCCACGGAAGTCGGTGCGCCATCGTTATCATCATCGGGGTCGAGGTAGTTGGGCAGGCCGTCGCCGTCGCTGTCACCGAAGGTCAACTCGGTGAGTGTGGCAATGCTGTCGCCGTCGTCATCGGGGTCACGATAATCTGGGATGCCGTCGCCATCGCTGTCGTCATTCTTCAGGTTGCCGTCGCGGTTGCGATCTTCGTCGGGGTCACGCACGCCGTCGCCATCGCTATCGCGATCGGCCAGCGGGACACGCTTGACGCCAATCTTGACGTTCGGGATGATGCCGGCCTGTTGCGTTAGGTGGATCGGCAGCGGGTCGGGCGTGGTCACCACCAGTTCGGGATCGCCGCGGCCGGCGGTCAGGCCGTAGGTGGCGTAGGGCAGTTGCTGGAAGGTGAAGAAGCCCCCCTGCTGCGTTTCGACCGTCGTCATTAACGCGCCGCCGCTGTTGAGCACGTCGACCGCCACCCCGCCAACCTTGGTGGTTTCGTTCGCATCTTCTTTGCCGTTGCCATTTTCATCGAGGAAGACGTAGCCCTCAACCATCGTGTTTGGCCGCGTCTCTTCACGCAGCACCCACAGCCGCACTGGTATCGTCTGCTGGCCGTCGCGCACGGGCGAGCCGGTGGTACTTTGCACACGCACCGTGCCTTCGTAGTAACCGGGGGTGAGTCCACTCAGGTCAACGCGCACCTCGACGGTGTTGCGTTCATCAAACCAGCGCAGCGGGCCGCCGCCCGTCGTGTTGAGTTTGATCCACGGTGCGCTGGCGCTGGCACTCCAGGTCAGGTTGCCGCTGCCGCGATTGCGGATCGACAATCGGTGGACGGTGTTGGTACCCAGGTTGACCGCGCCCTCGAATTGCAGGCTACCATAGTCGGGCATCACCACCATATACGGCGCGCCACTGGTGTCAGGCACGGCGCTGGGGTCACAGGGGTCGGTGAGCCAGGTGAAGAGTTCGTCGCCATCGTTGAAGCCGTCGTTGTCGCTGTCGGCGGTGATGGGATCGGTGAAGTGGAGCTGCTCGAATTTGTTGTTGACGCCGTCGCCGTCGGGATCTTCACCGCTGCCATGAACGCCAAAGCGATCGGCCCAGTCATCGGGCAAGCCATCCCCATCGCCGTCGGTGCCATTGCTCAGCAGCAGCCGCATTGGGTCAGAGAAATTGGTCAGTGCTTGCATTACCGCACGCAGTTGGCCATCCTGTTGATAGCCGCGCAGCGCAACCCGATAGGTGCCTGGTGGCAGTCCGTTGAGCGTAAAGCTGGTGGCGTTGCCCACATCCAGGTTGGGCGCGCCTTCGGCGGCAAAGGGACCGCTGTAGCTGCCGGCGCAACCATAGCCCCACGAGAGGAGATAGCCGTTGTTACCAGCCGCGGCATTCCACTGCGCGGTTAGCGCGCCATTCGGCTGCGCTTGCACCGCACTAAGGGTTGGCCGCAGTTGAAGCGCCACGCCGCTCTGCTTGGGGGTGCCGCTGCGGATGGCCGAACAGGCACTCTGATTACCGCTGTTGTCAATGGCGCGCACGCAAACCTCGGTAGCGATGCCGTTGACCAGACCGAGCAGCCGCGCCGTTTCGCGCGTTGGGTGGCCGAGCACGCGACTGCTTGGCGGCACGGTCAAAACTTTCTCAGCAAAGCCGCCGGGCTGATCGAGATTTGGAACACTGTAGACAAGCTCATAGTAGCTCAGATCCGGCTCGTTGTTACGTTCCCAACTCACAACCAGGCCGTCATCGGTGCCCGGCTCGGCGCTAAGCGCAACGCCCCCTGGCGTGGCGGGCACGCTGTTGTCAGTATAATTGACTGGCCCTGGCGAGATCGCATAGGTCGAACCGTGGATCGGGTGGTCGAGGCGGGCGACGATGTAGTAGCTGCCAGCGGCGGGCAGGGCGACCGGCCAGCCATAGTTACCGGCGTTGGCCGGTTGGGGCGGTGCGAGTTGCGTGCCGGCCAGGTAGGGTAATGTCTCAGTCAGCGACGCGCCGGCATCAAGCGCAGCAATATACGCCTGGTAATCGGCGGCGGTGATGTAGGATAGGTGAACCGTCGCATCGGCAGAGGGCGGCGTGACGGTCCAGTTGATATCGAGCGTGCCAGCGGCTTGCACATTGTTGGGCGACGTCAGCGTCAGTTGTGGCGCGGGTGCGTTGGCGGCAAAGAGCAGGTTGTAATGTTCTTGGCCAGTCAGGTTGCCGAGGGTCAGCGTCCAGGTACCAGGCTGCGGGTCCGCAATCGTGTAGAGTGCACTCGTCAGGTCCATGTAGAATTGGACCGTGCCACCGGCGTTGACCGCGTAGAAGAGCAGGTCGTCACCCATTGCTGGATCAACCTGAGGCGCGTGGCCATTGGCGGTGACCGGTGTGCCATCGGGTGCAAAGAGGGTGGCGTTGGGTAAGGTGCCCTCGGCCCAGCCGACGCTGATCAACGCTTCGCCGGTGTCGGGTTCGACGGTAAAGGTGCAAGTCGCGACGCCATTCGCTTCGGGACAGAGCGGTTCGGCTGCGCCAAAGTCGAGCGTGGCCCCGTCCGCCAGATCCGAGACCGGCCCCAGTGGGTAGATGGTGAGCGCACCGAGTTGGGCCGCGTCCGCCGCAGCCAGTGCCGGCCCTTCATCGAGCAGCCGCTTGCCTTTGTCACCAAAGAAGAATTTGGCACCGCTGCGGCCCACATAGAGGCCGACGGTGAATTTGAGGATCGTGATCTTGCCCTGCACGCCCCACTCATAGCTGGTGCAGCTCGCGTTCTTGCAGAACTCGCCAATCGAGATTTCCACACCAAAGACAATATCGACCGGCGGCAGTTTGATCTTCCAAAATTGCCCAATGCGCCCTTTCTTCAGGGTCAGTTTGGCGCCAATCGTGCCGGTGAAGTGGGTGTCATTGTCGTGGATCCAGCTGTATTGGTTGTTAAAGCCCTGGCCGACCCAGGTGTGCATGCGCAGATAGCCTTTGACCCAATCCTCGTAACTGATGTGTGCCTCTTGTAGAATATCCATTGGATTCCAGGCAATGCTCAACTGGCCACCGAGATCAAATTTGGCAAGCAGCGTGGCATGGCCACCGACGGCAAAGCGCCCCGCGGTGTCGATCAAGAGTGTGCCGCCGCCACCGGTCAAGGTCAAGCCGTCAATCGTGCGGAAATCGATGGTCAGTTGAATCGTCGTGTGGTCGGGCGCGACATTGACCTCGCCCTCCAACATGCTCAGCACGAGCCCACTCGCACCAACGGGAATGCCGGGCGGGAAGGTCTTGAACTTGAGGTGGGCGTGGCGGAATTTATTTTCACAGAATTCGTAGGAGGCCTCAAAGCCGGTGACGCCATCGCTGCCGATCATCGGCGGCGAGATTTTGCCGTGCGCCTTGACGATGGTGGCGTTCTCGATGCCATCACATTCGCCAATCTCGACGGTGACAAAGTTTTTGAAGGCTTTGAAGTTGAAGTTGGGACCCGCATTGGGGATAGCGGCTGCGCTTGCGCTTACGGGCAACTTGCCAGCGTCGGGATGATCGGTCGAAAAGGCTTGGACTTCGCCGGCACGCTGGAAGAGCAACGTCCCCGCCTGCCCGCTGATGTCGATATCGGGCATCTGCCAGTCGGCGTTGGTGATGTCGTCGGGGTTGCGCACGTCGAGACAGCTACGCGTGGCACCACAGCTTGGGATCGCGCTGTCGTCATCCTGTTGGCTGTTGTCAACTTCGCGCAGGAAGGCACCCGATTTACGGATCACGGCGGTGACCGGCTTGTACGCACCGCCCATCTGCGCCGATTGGTGGATCGTGGCGTTGGGCAAGCGGATCTCGGCGACACGGCCACTGTTGGTCGGCACATGGGGCTGGCCGGGCGCGTGGAAGCGCAGATCGAGGCCGGCCACACGCATGTTCGGCACGTTGATATTGGCGTCGAGGGTGAGTTCAAAGCCAGCACTATTGAGCGCGGCGCGCCGGCGCCAGAGCGAATCAATCGGTACATTCGTTCCCTCGTTTTGCGGCGAGTAGGGCGCAGTCGTCACCTTGATCGTACCATCTTGTTCCCCGGTGGCCGAGCGCTGGTCAATCTCGATATAGCGCGACGGGCCGGGTGGCGGGTCGGCAAAGCCGCTCCAGCCTTGCCACGGGTTGACATCGATTTGTACCAAACCAGTCGTGATCATGCGGAAAGGCCGGGTAGAATCTTGCGTCATCGCACCGGCATGCAAGGTACCAAATTGCGCGCCGAGGTCGATGCGTCCGTGGTAGAGCGAAATCGCGCTGCTGTAGAGCAGGACCGGTCGGCGGCTTGGCTCGCGGATCGAGGGCGCGGTGGCCGCGCCGTAGGTGCTGCCATCGGGCGCGGTGGTGCCAACGATAAAAATGTGGTTATTATTGTCGACGCAGATGCTACCCTGGCGCACGGGGATCAGCCGTTCGGGCGGTGCTTGGCCGCTGTTGGCGGGGACGGCGTCACTGGTCAGGCCGAGCAGCGGCATACCCTTACCTTCGTCCATCGTGCAGACGCGGTAGTTGCCGCCGTAGAGGGCAGCGCTGGGGGCAGGCTCACCCCCTTCGTCGCCGATAAAGCCACCTTCGCTAAAGATGCGCACGTTACCGACATCGTAGGTCGCGGTGCGCGGCACGACGACATTGGTGGCGGTCGGCGTATCGGGCACGGTTGCCTGGTCGGTGGTGGCGGCGGCGAGGGGCGGCAGGATCACTGCACTGGTCACCTGTTCATGGGGGTAGAGCAAGGATTGACAGCCGAAGCGCACGGTCGGGTATTCACCAGGCGGACAGGCAAGGGTTTCAATCGTCACTTGCACCGTGGGGCAACCGCTGGCGCCGCCGGCGGCTGCGGCCGCGGCCACACCAGGGGGCGGCGCGGGACAAGTCGTGTTGGCACCATCGTGGGCAATGGCCAGCGCCCAGCGTTCCGTCACCAGCGCGCTCGACTTGGCATCGATTGAATAGACACGGTTGCCGTGGCCGTCGGGGGCCGAAGGTCCAGGAATTGGGCTCTCATCGCGCACGGCGACAAAAGGATCGTAGAGTTCTTCTCCTTGTTGGGCATCGTAGAGACCGGGCTGCGGTGAGAAGAGTTCGACGTGGATATCGGTGCTCTGCGGCGCGAGGACGCGCACGGCTAGCGTATAGCCAGCCGCCAGGTCAAAAGGGAAAAGACCAATCAGGTCGCTGTGGCCGAAGCCCCGTTGGGTCGAGTTCCAATTCGTGGTTGGGGTGGGCAACGGGGCCTGATGCGGCCCCTGCCAGAAGAGATCATAGGTACCGTCGGCGATGGCCCCATTGGCGTAATTCTCCGGCGCGCCATGCACATGCACCCCAAGCGCTGATGGCAACTGATTCTGCTGATTGTCGAGCATGACAAAATTGACGTGGCGATTGTAGGGGCCGCCTTCGCCGGTGCGTCGACTCGTTTTGCCCGCCACCGCCAACGGCGTGTAGACATGGCGATTTTGCGCACTGTTGCCCAGGACGGCGACCACGCTCCAATCCTGGGGCAGGATGCCGGTCTGGAAGTTATGGTCACTGCGGCCAATCACCTCACCATCGCCGGCAAAGGGCATTGGCTGGTTCAAGAGTAGGCTGCCAGCGGTGAGCGCGGGCGTCGTGTACTGGATGAGCAAGCGTGGGCCAGTGGTAGTGATAAAGCCACAGCCAAAGTTTGACACGTCGGTATAGGGGCGCGCGATGGTCAGTGGATTGCAATTCTGAAAACTGTTTGGTGCCACCCGCGTAAGAAGCCCTTGATTCGCGCCGCCATACCAACTGTTGAGCAGTGGCACAATTTGGCCGGCGTTGAGCGTGACCTCCGCCGTGATGTTGGCCGTGGCAGCGAGCAGCCGGTTACACGGTTCGGTGGCGCAACTGTCGATCGGGTTATCCACAGTCAGGGTGTAGTTGCCGACGACCGCATTATTGGCCGGGTTGACGATCTCTAGCGGCAGATCATCACCAGCAACCATGCCAGAGAAGGCCAGCGTTGCACCGGTGATTGTAGCTGCCGCGGGCAAGACGGGCAACGTGTTAAAGCGCAATGTCGACGCGGTGGTAAAGTCGGCATCCTTGCTGAACTCTTCCGCGCCTTCAAGCCGACAGAAGATCACACCGGTGCTTACTTCAAGCGCTTCAGCAGGCGTATCTTGCGATAGATTGATGCCACAGAGCACATCGGGATTCTGTACATCGGTGACCTCATAGTGACGGGTGATGGTCGTCGGCTTGAGCGCTTCAACATAGATATCCGGATCGAGCACAGCGGGATAGGCGCGATCCGGGTCGACCCACCACGCCCACGGCGTCACCATCTGTAGCCGCCACACATTGGGTTCGAGCAATTCGCCGTGATAGTGGCCGGCGACCTGCACGCTGGGGTCTGCTTCTTCATAGGCTACGACAGGCGCAAAGGCGAGCACAACATCCCCGTTGCCATCGCGCACTTCGAGGCGCGCGTCGGGAGTGGCCGCGGTGTCAAACTGGGTTGTTTGCGCCTTGCCATTTACCCAGAGCGTTTCGCCAGAGAAGAGGTATAGTTCACTTGCCAAGGCGAGCGATTGGGGACTGCTTTGGCTCCGATTGCCTGGAAGCCAGCGTTGGGCAACCGCCATCCAGCCGAGAGAAGGCTGGGGCAGGCGTGGCGCTGCGGCCAGGATCAGCGACTGTTCCAGGCTACCGGATGCGCTTGTAAATTGTTCTTGCAAGGTCGCGTCACTCCAGTGCCCTCCATAGGTGAGGCGGCGGCCATCGGCGGAGAGGGCGGTGTGGACGGTGTCATCTTCTCCAGCCTCGGCATCAGCCACGGCCAACGGCTGAGCCAACGTCTGTTCCTGCCCATCAGCGGCGGTGGCAAGCAGGGCTTGTGGCGACCAGCCGAGGGTCGTCGCGCCGTGCTGGATCATGGCGACGGTGCTGGTCAGGCCCAGGCTAGCGCGTAAACTGTTCTGCTGGATGACAAAGCCTTCTGCGACCGCTTCAAAACGCGGGTCAATTGTCTGCCACTGGCCGGCACGATCCTGATAGTGGCGCGGCCGGCTGGAGACCTCAGCCAGCTGTTGGCCGTTGCCCAGATCATAGTAACGGGTGAAGGCATCGCGTTGTTCGAGTACTTCGGGGTGGCCCTGCCAGGTCGATGGGATAGGGGCAGAGCGTTCCAGTGGTTCGGCCACCGTGGTAGTTGGCAGTGGTGCGAAATCGGTCGTGAATTGGATGCGCTCGGTGGCAATCGGCAGATCGGCGGCACGCACGGCTGGCGCCGAGAGGAGGGGTGATAGCATGCTCAGCAAGAGGGCACAAACGGTGGTCAGGTGCACACATCGTTGCACCATCGAGTAAGGTGTTCTTTGCCTGTGTGGTGATAGAGTTTGCATACGTTTCCCCTTTGCAATTTATTGACAAGAGCGGTGAACAGGGCGGAACTGACAACGCTATGGTCGCAATAAATTCTAGAAAACGCTATGTTTCACAGTACAAAAAATTGTGCGCTACGACACACTTTTCGGTAATCGAGCATAGGCTGAGCTTGTCGAAGCCGAAGCCTATCGTAGGCTGAGCTTGTCGAAGCCGGAGCCTATCGTAGGCTGAGCTTGTCGAAGCCGAAGCCTATCGTAGGCTGAGCTTGTCGAAGCAACTTCGGCTTCGACAAGCTCAGCCTACGTTTACCGACTTCTTTACTTAACTTTCATCATTCAGTCCGAATTGAATGTTGTCGTACGATTATTGGCGCACCAATGGCAGAAAGAGTTCCTGGTCGGTATCCTCAGTTTGCAAAGTGTGCCAAGCCTCGGTAGCTGTGACGCCGACAAAACGCGTGGCATCCAATCGTCCCCACTCGCGCAATAGGTCGGTTCGCAGTGCTGGGCTGCCTTGCTCCATTAAGGAGGTGATCACCTTATCAGCATCGGCAACCATTTCTGCCGTGACGATAGTAGGACGTTGATTGTCACTGAGTAGGCTTTGCAGGGCAGGCTGCAAGGTACGAATGGCCGTACGCGCATCAGCGCGCAGGGCGGCATCGCCCATGACCAGCCAGAAGACCTCACTTTGATGGCGATAGTAGATCGCGCTCCAAGCCCGATCGGGTACTTGCAAAAAGAGTTGGTCACGCGCGGCCCGGAGCGTTGTGAGCAATTCAGCTTCATCGGGCTGCCCGCTGAGCGCGGCAGCCGCGCCACATTCCACATCGCTACAGTGGGAATAACCGGGCACCGGGGCGCCGATTGGTGTGATGGTCTCCAGGGCACGCGCGGCGTCGACCAGGCCATACCCATATTGCCGATCGAGGCCGACTTCGCCCAAATCATCAGCCGATGCGGTCAGAATTGCACGCACCTCATGGTTCGTCAAGGTTGGCCGTTGGGCCAGTAACAGCCCTGCCACCCCGGCGACATGGGGCGAGGCCATTGAGGTACCGCTAAAGGTCTCGTAACCGTTGTTGGGCACGGTACTAAAGATGCGAACACCGGGCGCGACCAAGTCGAGGGCATCGCCATAGCTCGAGAAGTAGGCGCGCTTGCCGTGGCGGTCGAGCGCCCCCACCGCCAACACCGGTTGATAGGCTGCGGGATAGCCGACGAGATTATTGTCATTGCCGGCAGCGGCCACGATCACGACCCCCTTCTCGAAGTAGGCATAGTCGATGGCTGCTTCCAAGGTCTCCGAACAGGAAGAGCTGCCGAGACTCATGTTGATCACGCGTGCACCCTGATCGGCGGCGTAGTGGATAGCGTTGCTAATGGCATCAATGCTACACGAACCACTCTCATCACAAACCTTCAAGGGCAACAGTTGCGCTTGCCAGAGGATCCCGCTGATGCCGATTGCATTGTCGCCGGCCGCGGCAATCGTGCCCGCGACATGGGTACCATGGCCGTTGTCATCGCGAGCGTCGTCATCTTTGTTGACATAGTCCTTGTCGATATCGGTACGCACGCGCCCATCGTTTAGATCCTCATGGGTGTAGTCAATACCCGAATCGATAATTGCAATCAGCAGATCCGGTGCGCCAGTGGTCATTGTCCATGCTTCCGGGGCATGGATATCAATGCGCGCGGTGCTGCCGGCCGTGCGCGGATTGTTCAGTGCCCACTGATAGCCATAGAGTGTGTCCGAAGGTGTTGGCACGCTTTGGGCGAGCGGTGCAGGGCGCAGGGCAGCAGAGGTCGTGGCCAAGTCCGCCTCGTCAGCCCATTCTTGCGTGTGATAGAGATAATTGGGTTCGGCATAGTCGATGCTATCGTCAGCATTCAACGCGGCCAAGAGATCCAGCAGATCGGCCTCTGGTGCTAGTGTTAATTTATAGATCCGCTCCAACCCAAACGGGCTGCTGTCGACGCCAGGAAAGAGTTGATCGGCAGCGGTGACGCCATAACGCTGAAACAGGCTATCGAGCGCAGCGGCACCGACTTCAACCTGGCCATTGCTGGTCGTCGGGGTAACCCCCGGTTGGAAGCGCACGAGCAGCTCACCGGGAACATAGCCACCGTCCCCGATGGGCGCGGCTTTGGCATTATGCAGCGTGGCCGGCAGATAGCTGAGGAGCAACCCGACCAACAACAGGCCATGCAGCCAAGTCGGCCAGGGCATGGCAACGGATTTCGGTGCATTGGATAAATTTGTGTGGTTCCAATGTTGGCTCATTTTTGATGATCCTTTATCGGTAACGTTTGGTAACGCAGAGAGTAATCGATTTCAAAATCGTGTTGATTATCGCGATCGTCCTATGGATACAGATAGCTATATCCCATTTGCATCAAGCTAAGGCATTCAGTCACACTACAGCGAATTTAGGGAGCAACCGATTTTTGATTCTGGCGCTTTGGTTATAGTCACACTACGAAATCGCTGATTCAAGAAACGTTCTCCCTACAATTCGGCGGCGCACCGTGGGAAATTCGCTGCTTTCCGAGAGCCCTTTTTGGGCCGTTGTAGTGTTGCCTACCACCTGCTTCTGATCTCACTACGGATACCAATAGCCGTACTCATAGTTATAGCCATCGTGCATCAACGGCAGATAATTGTGTTGAAACTCAACGGTCGAATAGAGACTCAAGCCGCCGCCGAAGGTGCCCACCCAAATTTGCCCATTGGCATCGACCGAGATCGCGCGGATATAGCCGCTCAGCAATGGCGCTTCCGCCGGGAAAGTTGTCCATTGGTCGTCGCTCTTGTCGGCGATGGTACCGGCAGTGTCGAGCACGCTAATGCCTTCGCCATCGGTGCCAAACCAGAGCTTGCCCGCCGCATCAACGGCAACCGCGTTGACGGCATTAAAGACCAGGCCATCCGCTTCACTAAAGGTGACCCAGCCATCGCTCGTGGTGTGGACGCTAACACCGCCGGTGGCCAGGGCAAACCAGGCGTTGCCGGCGGCATCGAGCGCAATGCCACGGATGTGGTTGGCGGCGATGCCACTATTGGCGGTTGTAAAGCTCGTCCACTCATCATCCTGCTTGCGAAAGGGCGAAGGGCCATAGCGCAGATGGGCTGCGCCGGTTGTCGTGCCCACCCAGAGATCGTGATCCGAGCCAACCGCTAGCGCTGTGACAAAATAGCCGGGCAGCCCACTATTTTGTACGGTGAAGGTAGCCATCTGATCATCACCAGCCTCGCTGGCCGATTCACCAGCCGAAAGCAAATTGAGCCCACCACCAAAGAAGTCCCCGTTAGCAATCCATGCCCGATTCTCGGCATCAATGGCAATGGCGTTGATCGTGGCCATCTTCAGACCCGCCAGATCGTCGTAGATGCGCCCCTGGTCATCGTAATCACTTGTCAGGAGCGCCCCCGGATCGATCACGGCCAAGCTAGCACCGCTACCCACCCAGAAGCGGTTTAGGTGATCGGTCGCCACGATGCTACCCGAACTGACGCCAGCATAGAGCCAGCGGTCATCATGCAGATCTTGCGGGGTAAAATTATGCTGTAAAATCAGTGGCTGCCCATCGATGGCGACCAGGACGGCGCTGTTTGCCAAGGGTGCAATGGCGCTAACCGTGTAACCAGCAAAGCCATTGCCAACGGTATCGTTGTGCCATTGCTGGTTTGCCACGTCGAGTGGTGAGCCGTTGTAGCTAAGATGGTAGATACCACCCGAGGCGGCAAACCAACTATTCTTACCCTCCACGGCCATCGCCCTTGGGTTGGTAAACGTCTCCCACGAAATCGGTGCCAATGTATCATCAGCGACATCGAAAGGGGTGCCGTTGAGATCGCGCACCAGCAGCCTGCCCGAACCGGCTTGGCTACCCAAAGGATAGACGCCGCTCCACAGATAGCCATTGCCATCTACGCCCAGCGCAGAGACATTGCTGCTCAAGGTGGCCGAGAGCGGATAGGTCAGCCAGCGATCATCGGTCGCCGTCGTCAGCGTACCGCCATAATCCAACAGCCCAAAACCATTGGTGGTGCCGACCCACAGCTGTTGCCCATTCACCTGTACCGTCGTAATATCATTGGCCGGCAAGCCCTGCTCCATTGAAAAGAGCATCCACTGATCATTCTGATAGGCATTGAGGCCACTTTGGGTAGCGATCCAGATAATCCCAGCCGCATCGGTATAGAGCTTGTGGATCACATCGGTTGAGAGATGGCTGTTGGCTGCGGTGAAGCTGCGCCAAGTGTCGTCGCTCTTGTCAAAGAGGGTGCCGTGCGGATCGAGCACACTGATGCCGTTGCCAATGCGTACATCGAGATCGGGTTCAAAGTAGCTCAAACCAAACCAGACTTCGCCATTGGGTGCCACGGTCACGCTGGAGAGCCGATGGTCGAGAATGCCATCGCGCTTGCCAAAGGTCATCCAGCGGTGCTTGCTCTGATCCAAAAGCGCGCCCCCATCGTCGAGCAGGCTGGCCCCGCCATTGGTTGCAAACCAATGATAGTGAGGATTGGTGGGATCGGTGGCAATGGCGCTGATCCGATTGCCCGCCAGCCCATCATCCATTGTGAAGGCGAGCCATTGGCCATCAGGCGTACGCACGCTCGCGCCCACTGCTGTGCCTACCCATAGATAACCGGCATCATCGGTATAGAGGCTGTAGACATCCTCGGTGACAGGTCCATCGAGATTGGAAAAATTGGTCCAATCGGTGCTGCCTGTGGGCGGTAAACCCTGGGCCGTGGCGCTCGAATCCGTAGCAAAGAGATAGAGCGTCGCCAGCAGTGCGCACAGCGTAACGGGTATCACCCGCGCTGATAAAAAGCGCAAAGCAGTTGCCTGCGTCAACTTGTGCTGTGCCCCATCCTGCACAGCAGCATCTGGGAAAGTGCGACGAAATGATGGTGTCGCCGGAAGTAACATCGATGAAAGCCTCCATGAATGCTCTGTCGTCGGCCCTTTACAAAGAAGCCCCGAGAAAGGTATACAGTTGCTCTTAGTGTTTGCCGTAAATTCTCTGTTCCCACTGGGCCACAACCGAATTTACGGATAGGCTCTTATCTAAAACGATCTCTTCTCTGCATATCTTTTACATGGGCTGCCCATCGATAGGCAAATGACAAAAAATACGGGTTTCGGGTAGAACGTGCTCAGAATCGGTGTAAACAAGCTCAATCAATTGAACAGTAGTGAGAGTACAGCGGCACGGTGACGGGGTGCTTGACATTTATCCGTCAGCGAGGAGCGTGTTGGGTGACATTTCTGACAAATCGGTATGTTATACTCAAATCAGAATGAAAGCCCTAGTTTCGGCCAGCGTGCGTCGCACTGACGGAAGCATCTAGCGGACTGGAAGCAGTTAGCGGTCAGTGCGACGCACGCGATCCCGTTGGTCCGCAAAACTCCGATTCTCATTATGAACGCAGTATAGCGTAGAAGCACTATGATTTGCTCGCTGCATTTGCTCACTATATCAGAAAAAGGTAAATTGTCCAGACTCTGTATTTCCTACAAGGTAGCGGAGAAGAATTGAGGTTGGATAGTAGAAGTCATCAAGTCTATTGGGGAAGCAGTTCTAGTAAGTTGGTTAACGTTCGATAGCCCAACTTGCTATAGAGACCATAGGCTTCCGCACTCGCACATAGAATGCTTGCCGTGCGACCCACCGTCAGCGCATCGCGATGAATTGTCTGCATCAATGCTGTTGCCAATCCCTGACGCCGATAGGCCGGTACTGTTCCGACAGCAGAGACATAAATCAGATCGCTGGGCGCATAAAAGGCGCGGCCCCAACAGATAGGAAGCCCTTGATCTTCTACAAAATAGTATCGTAACTGCGCAATATGCAAATGTGCTGGGGGCATGGTTAGGCCACGCAAATTCAGCCGATTCATGGTACTTTGGTCACTCACGCACTGCACCAGAAAGGTTGATGAGAGATCATCACGGCTAGAGAGATCCTTCTGCATGAGTGGCATACTCCCGCCATACCGATAGCCAAAGTCAGCGTAAGCGGAGGCTACCTTGGCTGGCTCATTGGTAAAAGTCAGAAGCGCATGTTTTGGATCGGGGTCACAGGCTTGCACTTCGGCCACTGCTGTAGCCGGTGTTATCCCATCAAAATAGAAGGCGTCTATCTCTCCAAAGAGCGGTGGATCTGTGTGCAATTGTGTAAGGGGGCCATGAAATCGGACACTTATACCCTCTTGACCCACACAAAGCTGTGCTTGCGCTAATAGCAGGACTGCAATTGCTTTCTTAGATAAGCGCTTGTTCTGTAAATTCATCCTATGGCTGCCATTCATGTTATGGAGAAAAACTTCCACGGGTTGCGGCATCAACCCATCGACGCAACAGCGGCTCACCAATCGCCGTTGCATCCAGCTTGCTCGCGCCCAAAAAAGTAACAAAGCGCGCAAAGCCGCGAGCCAATGCCTCGGCAAAGGCTTCATCTTGGCCAAGCACCTGATCCTCCAACCAGAAGCCCAGGATGACAAAGGTATCTGTCGCCCTGTCGAGCTTGCTGTCGAAGCGACCAACAAGCCGGTCGCCCCACAAGATTGGCATGGTGTAGTAGCCAAACTTACGTTTGTCCACGGGTTTATACACTTCCCAGACATAGTCGAAGTCAAAGAGCACTTTGGCGCGCCCACGTGCGCTGACCTGATCGAGCGGTGCAAGGAAGAGGACCTCTTCGGTTGTGGTTGTCGCCAACGGTGCCCACGCCGCTGGCACACGCCCGGCGATGAGATCGTGCAGCAGTGGGGCGTCAGTGCCGAGCGCACAGTGCACCGCCTTCCAGCCTTCCACCCGCACCTCGATCAGATCACCATCCTCCAGTAATACTTGATATAGCTGCTTCCTCTTGGCAAAGGGCACCCCGCGAAAATAGGAGTCTTGTGTACGATTCAGCCGCGACAGGCCGGAGAAGCTGACCTCTTTTTTGATCAAGAAACGGTCAACCGCCTCCTCGTCATTTTCGTGGAGGAGATGGGCGGGGGCGACAGTTTCCGTAAGCGCATAGACGCGCTCGAAGTTCTCGCGGTGGTGGGTCATCACGTCGCCAGTGCGCCAGAGATAGTATAACGCCAAAGAACTGTCCTTGCGACCGCGATAGCTTTGGGTGCGAGTGCGCTGCGCCATTTCAAAATCGCGGTTGCTCACCGTGCCGCGCTCCTGCAAAATCGTGCGCATTTCGGCGATGGCATCGGCATGCTCAAAACCCATTTGGTGAATCCGTCCATCGCAATCGGGGCCGCCGTCGCGCTCACGGTGCATCACCGCGCGCCAGTAGGGCAATTCATCCATTGGGCGCACGGCCAGCCAGCCACCCCAGTCAAAAAAGTCGCGCTGCTGATAGGTTGCTTCTTCCCACAGGCCAGGGGTGTAGTCGAGCACACGGCTGTGCAGGGTAATATCATGGCTACGCGCAATAATTTGCAGTGGATCGAGTTGCAAATACTCTATCTCGCGCATGGCCTGGGCGGTGCCTGCGTTGCCTTGCCAGCGTCGACCGGGCCACAAGCCCTGCTTGCCGAGGATAAAACGACGGGCTGTTTCAAGATTGATCGTTATCATGATGGTCTACCTGGTCTATCTGATGATCCTGTTGCACTGCCTTACAACAGGATTAAAATCCTGCCCTAACAGCGAGAAGCCGCCTCAGCGGCTGAGAGAATTTCTTAGCACCTGAGGGTGCTTCTCGTTGTTAGCAAGGGGTTCGGGAACCCTCTGGGTGCCCACTGCGTAAGGCAGGGCAACAGTATCATCTGATGATTGCGTCAAAGGTCATCCCCGTTGAAATGGGTGACTGATAGAGCATTGACTTTACCGAACATTTGTACTATAGTTTACACTGTTTGCACCTAACCGTCAATCAATACCCACGCCAGAAGGAGTAACCCATGAAAAAATCTGAACTGCTGCATTGGTTGCAGGGGGAGTATCAGCAATGGCAAGCCTTGCTCGCGGAGATTGATCCGGCACGCATGGCAGAGCCGGGCGTCGCCGCCCATTGGTCGATCAAAGATATGATCGCACACCTCAATGGCTGGCAGCCGAGGCTGATTGCGCGCATCCAAGCGGCACAGCACGGCGAGCCAGAGCCACCAACACCCTGGCCGGCACAGCTACAAAGCGACGATGAGATCAACGGCTGGATCTATGAGACCAATCAAGGGCGCGCGGTGCGCGACGTTCTCGATGAATCGCATCAGCTATTTCAGCAGCTTGTTGCGGTCATTGAGGGCTTGCCCGAGGATGTCCGGATCGATGATGCGTATCGCGTTCTCTGGTTGGGGGAGAAACGCTTTGCGGCAGGGGAATACTTTGACCATTTTCATGATGACCACGAGCCGGATGTACGCGCATGGTTAGCGTCGCGTAAAAACCAATAGTTGTGCTGCAACGCTCGACAAGCACACTGTCATGGTTCAATCGCTCGCAGATCGTGACGCATGAGCGGGCGAGATTCGATGGGCGATGCGACAGCTTTGAAGCCAGCACGCGCAAACGCCGAGGCGGTACCAGTGAACACGTTGGATGTGCTTTTGGGTTGCGCGGTCTCCACCGGATAGGCTTCCAATGCCGGTGCCCCGGCGTGTCGAGCGGCTTTTACGGCCTCCTCGATCAAGGCCGACATGACGCCCTGCTTCCGATAACCACGCCGTATGTAAAAGCATGAGATTGACCAGACCGGCACCTCGTCCACGCGCGCAAAAAATCGGGCCGTTTGGAGCCATGGCAACTCGTCGCGCGGTGTAAGCTGGCACCAGCCCACCGCACGCTCATCATCGAACGCAAGTAGACCCGGCGGTGGACCGTGGGTCACGATTTCGTGAAACGCACTGCGGTTTTCGGCGCGTGCGCGCTTGTGGTAGGCACTACCAATGCGCCAGTACATGCACCAACAGCCGTTGCTTGCGCCAGC
Source organism: Caldilineaceae bacterium (assembly GCA_034432375.1). Taxonomy (GTDB): domain Bacteria; phylum Chloroflexota; class Anaerolineae; order Caldilineales; family Caldilineaceae; genus JAHBVH01. The sequence continues at coordinate 65,774 of DAOUCA010000034.1, read as the reverse complement.
CTTGCCAAATAAGTCTTCAAAGGCGGGCCATAGATCGGGGGTGAGTGGGCGAATCGTGAGCTTCATTTTTATATCTCCTTTGCTGATCGGTCAGCCTCAAATCCGAATAGATGGCACCTTCCCCTGCCACCGCACCCAATGCCAGAGCAACCCTAATGCTAACAACACCAATCCGCTCGCCCAGACGAGCGGCTCGACCCAAAAGGCGAGAAAGAGGCAGGCGACCACCCCCGCCACCGCCACCCAACGAGGAAAGCGTTGTGCCGTGGGAGGCAAGCGTAACGCAGCCAGGTTCGTAACCGCATAGTAGATCAGCACGGTAAAGGCGCTAAAGGACCAGGTTGTTCTGACACTGCCGATCAATGCCAATAGTGCGATTACCGTACCCATGATGATGACCGCGACATAGGGGGTTGTGCCCGCGGCATTGATGCGGGCGACAGCGGCGGGCATATCGCCGCGACGGCCCATAGCGAGTAGCACCCGTGAGAGGCCCAGGATCAAATTCAAAAGCACACCCAGCATTGCGGTGATCGCGCCAATCGCCAGGATCAGCCCAGCGCCAGGCAGCGCGAAGGTTTCGGCAATCGCTTCTAGCGGCGCAGCACCCATCGTCGTCAACGTGGCGAAACGCGTCGCGCCGACATTGCCCACCGCCACCAAGCCAACCGCGCCATAAAGGATCGCCGTCACAACCAGCGTTGTGATAATTGCGCGTGGAATCGTCACCGCCGGCTCACGCACCTCTTCACCTAACGTCGCGATTCGCCCGTAGCCGGTGTAGGCGACAAACATCAGCGCAGTGGCGTGAAAGAGTGCCTGCCATGGATTGCTATCGCCACCTGCGCTCGACTGTGGTGCAAAGAAGGGGGTAAAGCTCGCGGCTCCATTGGTAAACAAAGTCGGCAACCCGGCAAATACAAAGATCGCTAGCGCCACCAATGTTATCGTCACGATCACAATGTTCGTGAGATTCGAGCGTCGAATGCCACCAAGGGTAATCGCTGTCAACAGGATCACTGCTAGCACTGCAACAACTGTACGCCAGAGGCCACTCTCGACCCCCGCTAGATTTAGCAGATAACCCGCAAAGCCCAACGCCGCGGTGGCTGCCGACGCGCTCTTGGCACAGAGAAACATCCACCCGGCGGTGAAGCCAAGCCAGTGGTTGAGATATTCGTAACCATACTCATAGGTGCCGCCGCTTACCGGATGGCTGGCTGCCAGTTGCGCGCTGGAGAGGCCATTGCAGGTGGCAACCAGTGCGCCAATCAAGATCGCCAGCACAACGGACGGGCCGGCGATCCCTGCACCAATGCCAATGCTCACAAAAACGCCCGTCCCGACGATCGAACCGAGACCCATCATGACGGCCCCAAAGGTGCCAAGTTGCCGTTGAAGCTGCATAAAGTGTTAATTCCTTTTTATACATAAACGTTCAGATAATCTTTCGCAGGGGCATGGTATACCGTGCCCCTGGTATCATGGAACAGGCAAGGGAATGCGACTGACCAACAACCAACGAAACACTCACACTTTTCTAATTTTCGTCTAATCAAAGCGAGTGCAAAATATTCGGTTGGGAATGGGTAAGCCTTACCCCAATTGGCAACGATACATGATAATCGTTAGACCGCAATGCTCTCTGACTTCGACAAGCCCTTCACCGGCTCAGGACGAAGCTCAGCCGCCGAGCGTCGCATCTAATGATAACCAATTCATCTATCAAACCAAACTTCCCTATTTAGTAAGGTTGGGTGTAACATTGATCCTTGTGCTTGGTATCATAGCATAAGGCGAACAGATTGACAGGGAGTGCGTAGAGCGTGTTGCGTATTGCGTGAACTGATGGCGGAGTATATAGTAATCCGCGCATCTTGTTGGATTGGGAATACTATTCGTGGTGGCTCTTTCGGAACTTAGGGGGGTTGACTCAGGGGGGTTGACTCAGGGGGGTTGACTCAGGGGGTTGACTCAGGGGGGGTTGACAAGGTAGCGACGGTTGAGTAAGCCAAGGCTTTACCCGGCTGTATCGAAACCATAGCGGCTCCCCCTCCTGAGATCCCGAAGAACCTTCATGGTCAAAGAGAGAGAGCACCCATGCCCGCAAGTTTTTCGGTAAAACAGTACACGCAACACGGATCACGCAACACCTTGATTAATCGATCCAGCAACGTGGGAGAAATTGTATGATTGAAGTGATTGATCTAAAAAAGGCGTACGGTCCGCTACAAGCGCTCAAGGGGGTCTCCTTTGCAGTGGCCGAAGGCGAGATCGTGGGGTTGCTTGGCCCCAATGGCGCCGGCAAGACGACCATTATTAAAACCCTCACCGGCTTTTTACAGCCGGATGATGGCAAGGTAGAGATCGACGGCATTGATGTGTTGACCCGCACCCAAGAAGCACAGGCGCGCATCGGCTATTTACCCGAAAATGCACCGCTTTACCCAGAACTTTCGGTGCAATCCTATTTAAAGTTGATAGCCGATCTGCGCCAGATTCCGCCCGATGAACAGCGGAGTTGTATTTCGGATGCGGTCTATGCCACGGCGCTGACCGACCGTCTCACGCAGCCGATTGGGCAACTCAGCAAAGGGTATCGCCAACGTGTGGGCTTGGCACAGGCGATTCTCCATCGGCCACGGCTCTTGATTTTGGATGAGCCAACCGTCGGCCTCGATCCAACCCAGATCGTGGAAATTCGTGGGCTCATTCGACGCCTCTCGCAACACAGCACGATTCTTTTTTCCACCCACATTTTGACCGAGGTGGAAGCGCTCTGTGATCGGGCGATTATTTTGATGAATGGCGAAATTCGAGCCGATGCCCAACTCGATGAATTGGCTGGCAGCAACGATGCCCTGCTTGTGCTTGATCAAGCAATTGACAGCGTGCCTTCTGCGCTGCAAGCACTCGCTGGCGTTACCACCGTCGAACGGGTCAAGGCGGATCATGGGCACGTCACCTATCGAGTGGTGGGCACCAAAGAGACTGACCTCTGCCCCGCCATCTACCAACTGGCGAGTGGCAAACAATGGCCCGTGCGCGAGCTACGGAGCGACCGCCAGACATTGGAGAGCGTGTTCAGTCGATTGGCAACGAAAGCGTAATGTAAAAACGTAAAACGTAAAACGTAATGCGCGTCCACTGGTTGGCTTCGCAGTATATGGTTCACGTTTCTTTTTTACGTTTCACGTTTTACATCCCATGGAGTTTAAAACTATGCGACAGATATTATCGATAACACGTAAAGAACTCGATAGCTATTTTGGCTCACCAATGGCGCTGATCTTTCTCGGTGCCTTTTTGGCGGTGACGCTCTTTACCTTTTTTTGGGTGGAAACCTTTTTTGTGCGTGGCATTGCCGACATCCGCCCGCTCTTTCAGTGGATGCCCCTGCTGCTGATCTTCCTCGTTGCGGCGCTGACGATGCGCCAATGGAGTGAGGAGCAGCGCGCCGGTACCTTGGAGATGCTCTTGACGTTGCCCGTCAAACCGTGGCAACTGGTCATCGGCAAATTTTTGGCAGTGATGGCCCTGGTGGCGTTGGCTTTGGTGCTGACACTACCCTTGACGATTAGCGTGGCGATGCTTGGTCCACTTGACTGGGGGCCGGTGATCGGTGGCTATGTGGCAGCGCTGTTGTTGGCCGCGGCCTACACCGCAATCGGCCTCTTTATCTCTTCACTCACCGATAACCAGATCGTGGCGTTAATCAGCACGGCGCTTGTCGGCGGCATCTTCTACATGGCCGGCACGGCGACGATGCAGGAATATGCCGGCGCGCCATGGAACACCCTTTTGCGCAACATTGGCACCGGCAGCCGTTTTGAGAGCATTCAGCGCGGTGTGATCGACCTGCGTGATCTGATCTATTACCTCAGCTTAGCAGCGATCTTTCTTGTGCTCAATACCCTCTCGCTCGACAGCAAACGGTGGAGCCACGGACCGCGCACGGTCCCCTATCGGCGCAACGCCTCGGTCTTTGCTTCATTGGCTGTGATCAATCTCTTGCTGCTCAACATCTGGGTGACACCGCTGCAAGGCTTGCGCGCCGACCTGACATCGCAGCAGCAGTATAGCCTTTCGTCCGTCACAAAAGATATGTTGGCCAATCTGCAGGAGCCACTGCTGATCCGTGGCTATATCAGCGAAAAGAGCCACCCGCTGCTCAACCCGTTGCGCCCGCAAATCGCCGATCTGTTACGTGAATATGAGATCGCTGGTCGTGGCAAAGTCACCGCCGAAGTGATCGACCCGATTACGAACCCTGATCTCGAAGCGGAAGCGAACCAGACCTATAACATTAAACCGTTCCCCTTTCAGGTCTCTGGCCGCTACGAAGAATCGGTCATCAACTCCTATTTTGACATTCTGGTGCGCTACGGCGATCAAAATATCGTCCTCAACTTCCAGGATCTGATCGAGGTAACCCCCAACCCTGGCGGCGGCTCGATCGATGTGCGCCTGCGCAATCTCGAATATGATCTGACCAGCTCAATCAAAAAGGTGGTCTATGGCTTCCAAAGTGTCGGCTCTGTCTTGGCGGCGCTCAGCGAGCCGGTCGAACTGACCCTGTACACCACGCCCGACACCGTCCCGCCCGACTTGCAAGAAGCCGTGGGTACGATCCAAAGTGTGGCACAGGGTATCGCCGACGAATCGAATGGCAAGTTGACCTTTACGACCGTCAATCCCAATGATCCCAACAGTGGTGTTACCCCGCAGTCACTCTATGACACCTATGGGTTACAGCCCTTTCTTACGTCACTCTTCTCAAACGACAGCTATTATCTGCACATGGTGCTAAAGAATGGAGATAAGCAAGAGGTCATCTATCCCACCAACGACATGAGCGAAGGGGCGATCCGCACGCAGATTGAGAATTCGCTCAAACGCTCCGCCAGTGGCTTCCTCAAAACCGTGGGTCTGTGGACCCCACCGGCGACCCCCACGCAAGATATGTTTGGCCAACAGCAACAGCCATTGGCCGCGTGGCAGAATATCAACCAACATCTCAGCCAGGAATATACGGTCCGCAATGTTGATCTCTCGACGGGCCAGGCCCCCAGCGACATCGATACGCTCTTCGTCGTCATGCCCGAGAATATGAGTGATAAGGAGCGCTTTGCCATCGATCAATTCCTGATGCGCGGCGGGGCAGTGATTGTGGCCGCTGGCAATTACAAGGTTGCCGTCGACCCGATGACACAAGGGCTCGGCCTAACACCTTTGGATGGCACCCTCAATGAGATGTTGCAGTCGTATGGCATCGATGTGCAGCAGTCGCTGGTGATGGATGATCAGAATCAGCCTTTCCCTGTGCCGGTGCAACGTTCGGTTAACGGGATGCAGGTGCAGGAGATCCAGGCAATCAACTTCCCCTTCTTTGTCGATGTGCGGCAAAATGGCATGACTGATGGAGAAGCGATTGTCTCCGGCCTGCCGGCGGTAACGATGAACTTTGTCTCGCCGGTGGTAACCAACTTGGCCGAGGATAGCGGGCGCACCGCGACCGTGTTGATGCAGTCGAGCGACCAATCCTGGTTGACAACCTCGCCCAACATTCAGCCGGATTTCAGTTCTTATCCAGAGCGAGGCTTTGCCGTTGAAGGTGAACAGAGTGCGCACCCACTGGCTGTGATGGTCCAAGGCACCTTTGACAGTTTCTTCAAAGGCAAACCATCACCCTTTGCCGAGGATGCAGCGGCCAACAGCGCAGCCGACCCCAATGCCGCGCCGACCCCGACACCCGCCGGCCCGGCACCAGACGCGAGTACCCTCACACAGTCACCGGCCAGTGCACGGTTGGTGGTCTTTGGCAGCGGGGAATTCTTGGATGATTTTATTCTGCGCCTCTCCTCGCAGATGGTTCAAGACCAGGTGATGAACAATTTGCAGTTGGCACAGAATGCGGTTGATTGGTCCGTCGAGGATACCGATCTGCTCAGCATCCGAGCTCGCGGCACCTTTACCCGTCTGCTCGATCCGCTGAGCGAAAGCGAACAATCGCGCTGGGAGTTCGGCAACTATCTCGTTGCGCTCTTGGCGCTGGCGGTGATCGCCGGCTTCTGGTACATACGCCGCCGCAATGAGCAGCCGATGCCGCTGACCGAATCGACGTTGACACCAATCGCGGCCGATTGAGCGTGGCGGATGTGGATTGCTTCGCAATCGACAATGCGAGGGGTCGCACAGCACCCTATCGTAGGGGCACGGCATGCCGTGCCCCTACGATAGGCGATGCGTATAAGTTCTGAAGTCACGCGAAGCATGGAACGAGAAATAACGATGATAAACAATCAACATAGATTGTGGAGTAAACGATGAATCGACGCAATCAGATTTTAAGTGGCCTGGTCGTCTTGCAACTGGTGATTATCGCCGTGCTCTTCTGGCCGGGACAAGGGGCGAATGCCTCGGTCGAGCGCCTTTTTCCTGGCGTGACGCTCGATGATATTCAGGCAATTACGATCCAACAAGGCGATGCGACTGTCCGTGTAGCGCGTGGCGGGGATGGTTGGGTCTTGCCGGACGCCGACGATTTCCCGGTCACGGCGCTATCGGCTACTGATACGATCTCTAAGGTTTTGCAAATTAACACGAGCAGGCTCGTAGCAAGCAATAGTGGTAGCCATGAGCGTCTCCAGGTGACCGATGAGAACGCCGTGCGCAAGGTCAACTTGGAGACCAAAGAGGGCAAGACATTGACCTTGTTGGTTGGCAGTTCACCGAGTTTCCGCGCAACGAATGTCCGTCTGAGCGATAGCGATAATGTCTATCTCACCAACAGTGTGCAGGCGACCGATCTCAAGACCGATTATGGCAGTTGGGTCGATACGAGCTATCTGGCGATCCCGCAGAGCGATGTGAAGAAACTCAGTGTTACCAATAGCCAGGGGACACTCAACTTCACTCAGGTTAGCACCGATACATGGACGCTCGACGACCTGGCCGCAGGCGAAACCTTTAACCAGAACAATCTCAGTTCACTTTTGACGCGGGTCAGCGGCTTTACGATGGTAAAGCCCCTCGGCAAGGAAGCCAAGCCTGACTATGGCATGGAGAATCCGGGCGCAATGATGACGATCGAATCACAGCCGGCGGGCGGCGAAGCGACGACAACGACACTTACGGTTGGCGCGCAACCACTAGAAGATGGCAATTACGCAGTTAAGTCTTCTGCGGCGGATTATTATGTCGAAGCGGCCAGTTTTAGTGTGGAGAATCTGATCAACCGCGGTCGCGCTGATTACCTGCAGGCACCGGAAGCGACTGACAGCCCTCCACTGGACGGCAGCATCGGCATCACTTCAACCGAGTTCATCACTGGTTTCGAGGAAATTACGGGGACAACAGCGTTGACGGGAAGTGGCGTCTTGACCAGCAGCGCAGCAATCAGCGCCACGGAAGCCGTAACGCCATAGAATGATTGCACAGCGTCGAGCTGTGCATCAGTGGCTGGTGTCTACGCTGTGGCGCATTAAGAAATTAAGCAGGGGAAGAGCGGACCCTGAGCTTGTCGAAGCCGGAGCTGCTCCGGCTTCGACAAGCTCAGCCTACGTGTACGCAGTTTCTTACTCTTCTAGAAGGTAGGCACCAGCCAGAGTTAGTTGCATCTCCGCTTCGCCGTCAAGCCATTTGCCAGTTTTTACAAAGCCGGTGCGTTGATAGAGTTGTTCGGCGATCTGGTTTTGCGGATGAACGCTGAGGAAGATGGTGGCACAGTCGGGCTGTTCGGTACGGATGAAGCGCAGGATTTCGTTCAACGCGGTGCGGCCGTGGCCATGACCCTGAAAGCGCTGATCGATAAGAAAGCCACCGAGATAGCAGAAGGTGGGGTCATCGAGCAGGTGGATCAGGCTAAAGAAGCCGATGAGTTCCTTGCCAAGGCGCTGGCGCAGATAAATAGCAAAGGGATCATAACAGAAACCATTGGGCTGAATGTAGGCTTTGGCCAACGAAAGCGCAACAGAAGGCACAAACGCCTGCTGCGCGAGTTGGACGGTCAGATCAAGCGCGACGATCCAATTCTGTTCGGTTACGGGTTGAAGCGCAATGGTGGGCATGGGCTGAGCTAACAACAAAGAACGAGGGGGCGAGTGTACACTCGCCCCCTCGTTCAATTTACACGTTAAAGCGGAAGTGCATAATGTCGCCATCCTGCACGATATACTCTTTGCCTTCGACGCGCATAAGACCGGCAGCTTTGACCGCGGTTTCCGTGCCCAATTCGACATAAGCCTGGTAGGGGATCACTTCGGCGCGAATAAAGCCACGCTCGAAGTCAGTGTGGATCACACCGGCTGCTTGCGGTGCCTTGCTCCCTTTGCGGATCGTCCACGCCCGTACTTCCTTAGGGCCGGCGGTGAAGTAGTTGATCAGACCAAGCGCATCAAAGCCTTTGCGCACCACCTGGTCGAGGCCACTCTCTTCAATGCCGAGCGATTCGAGAAACTCGTCACGTTCCTCGTCACTGAGCCCGGCCATCTCTTCTTCTAATTTGGCGCAGATCTTAACGACCTCACCGTTGTGGGCGGCGGCCACTTCGCGCACGATCTGCACGTACTCATTATCTTCGGCCAGATGTTCTTCATCGACATTGGCCGCAAAGATCACTGTCTTACCGGTGAGGAAGCGCAATTCATTGTTTAGTTGACGATAAGCATCGCTTTCACGATCTGGGTAAGCACTAACCGGCGTGCCGGTTTCGAGCATTGCCTTGAGTTCGAGCGCCAGATCAAGAACGGGCTGGAGTTTCTTATCCCCCTTGACCTGCCGATTCATGCGATCGATCTTGCCTTCCAGCTGCTGTAGATCGGCGAGCATCAGTTCGGTCTCGATAATCTCGATATCATCGCGCGGGTCGATGGCGCCGGCGACGTGAATTACATTTTCATCGTCAAAGCAGCGCACGACATGGACAATCGCCGAGGTTTCGCGAATGTTGGCCAGGAACTGATTGCCCAACCCTTCGCCCTGACTCGCTCCTTTGACCAAGCCGGCGATGTCAAAAAATTCGACGGTGGCGTTGAGCACCTTCTCCGGCTTGACGAGTTCGGCCAATTTATCGAGCCGCGCATCGGGCAGCGGCACAATTGCTTTGTTCGGTTCGATGGTGCAGAATGGATAATTTGCCGCTTCTGCATTTTGTGTTTTCGTGAGGGCATTAAAGGTGGTACTCTTGCCTACATTGGGCAAGCCCACAATGCCAATTCCTAGAGCCATAGTAAGTTTAAATTCTATATAAATAGTGATTGATTTAAATTTGATGCGTATTACGTATTACGTGTTGCGTGAACGTTAACCGATCCTTGTTGGCGCGTTTGCGACTCACATTTTCGCGTGTGCGGCTCGGTAAGCGTGATACGCAGCTACCGCACGAAGAAACAGTGACAGTTCACGCAACACGTAACACGCATCGACTAAAAGACCCATTTCGCGATCGACAACGCGCCCTGCTTCCAGGGGACACGGTGCGAGACGCCGCTTTGGCCTTCAAATTCATGCAGATGGTCAAGGTACCACTGATAATTCCGGATCATGGCATCTTTGTTTGAGTACTTTGGTTTGTAGCCCAAGATGCGCTCGGCCTTTTCAATCGAGACAAAGGAATCTTCGGTCACCGTTTCGTAGACCCAACGGTAAAGGGGCGACATATTCATCTTCTCAAGAATACGCAGCGTCCAAATCATCGGCGCGGCGGGCAGTGGGATCATGCGCTTGCCAAAGCCAGCATAGTCGAGCACAGCTTGATAATCCTCTTTAAGCGTGGTGAATTCCTTGGCACCAATATTAAAAACATCATTGACCACGGCACAATCACCGACCACGCAAGTATAGATGGCGTCACAGAGATCTTGAACATCGAGCAATTGATAGCGGTTGTTGCCGCTGCCCAGAACCGGAAAGTTTTTACCATCTTTGGCCCAATCATAGAAGAGCGCAAAAACCCCTAACCGCTCCGGTCCTACAAAGGATTTGGGACGGATGATCGGAATGCACATCCCCTTGTCGCGATACTCCTGGCAGATCCCTTCCGCAGCGACTTTCGCTTCCCCATAGGGCCCCACCCCATCGAGCTTGTCATCTTCCAACAAGGGATGATGATCGGGAATACCATAGACTGCCGTCGACGAGACATGGACAACCCGTTGAATGCCTTGGTCATGGGCTGCCTGCAAGACGTTGCGAATGCCGTCGATATCGGTCGAATAGATATCTTCTGCCGAATAGAGCGGCAAGGCGGCAGCGGTGTGAATCACCACATCGACCCCTTGCATCGCCTTCACCAAATCAGCCGGTTTGCGAATATCACCGATGACTTCGGTGATCTGCCCGCGTTCTGGATAGGTAAAGGGTGCCAGATCGAGCGTAACCACCCCGTGGCCACGGCTTAATAGGTGGCGAACAAGATTAATCCCCAGAAAGCCGGCACCACCGGTAATCAGTACTGTTTTGGTTGTCGCCTGCGCAGTCGCCGGGGTCGACTGCGGAGTGGTTGCGACCTGTTGATCCTGCACGTCACTTACTCCAATTGCTATATTCAAATAATTTAACAATGTCACATTCCAGGAAATCGACAGGATTTACAAGATGAACAGGATGGTTTGTTCTCCTCGATAACTCCTATCAATTCTGTAAACCTTGTTCAATATGCCATTGTCAACATAATAATCTTTTTAGAAAAATCTTGTGCTCTACTTTATTATTGGATGACAATTATTGAGTTACAAGAGAATCTGTACGGCATGATGTTTTACGATTCACGGCCACAGTTCACAGGTTACCCATCGCTGCTGCAACGACTGTCGATCCAATTTGCAAGCAACAGTTGCGTTGACTCAAACGCTAGATTTGACGGTATTTCGTCAGCGGTAAACCAACCGGCATCACAAGCATCATCATCGCAGGTCAATGTAGTGACCTGCGGATTGGCGACTGTGGCTTCATAGGCAAGGACAATGCCCTGGCTATGCGCATGATTGGTGACCATCGGCAAGATCGTCATCAACTTTGTCACATGAATTGCCAGATGGACCTCTTCCCATAGCTCACGCTGCAAGGCCTCTTCAGGCATCTCTCCGGCATCCATATAGCCACCGGGCAAGGCCCACTTGCCTTTTTCAGGGTTGATGGCCCGCTGAACCAGCAGGACGCGCTCGTGATCTGTTACAAATCCAATCACGGCAACCTTGGGATCGGCAAAGTGCACAAATCCACATTGTGGACAGACCGGGCGCTGCTGGCGATAAATTTCCCGCACGGTCAATGGTGTGGCACAGTGTGGACAATAATGATAAGTGGCATCTCGCATTCAGGCATATCCTCAAGCAGGCGGTCATTCGTCATTGATCCTTTGTCGCTGATCCTTTGTCGCTGATCCTTTGTCATTGCTCTTTTGTCATTAGAAGCAGCGACCAGCAACGAATCACGATGGACCAAGACTAATCCGCCCACCATTATACCCGGCTTTGAACAAAGGGGAAAAGATAGGTCGATGATTTGTGACTTAGCACAGCAGGATCTATAATCGTCTGTGGTAAAATGCACAAACCTTGACTGGTCAATTACACAATCTAGTTGTAAAACAGGAATGCCATTCAGTGTCTAGGCCTGTTATCTCAAGGAAACTCACCTGGCTCAATAGCCGAAATTGTATGTTGTGTATACTGAACTTTATCTCTGGCAAGCAGCATACTTGCGCATGATGCTTCATCAAACGACCAGAGTGAGGTTACAAGATGCATACACGCCCTTCCGGCGGATGAGCGTACTACGCATATTCAAGGAGGCAGTCGCTTGAATCTACACGAATATCAATCTAAACGTATTTTCGCAAAGTATGGTATCTCCATCCCCGCGGGTGAAGTTGCCACAACACCGGCAGAAGCGCGCGCAATTGCTGAAAAACTCGGCGGGCGGGCGGTGATCAAGAGTCAGGTCCTCGTTGGCGGACGTGGCAAAGCCGGTGGGATTAAGGTCGCCAAAAGTCCAGAAGAAGCGGAGACGCTAGCCCGTCAGATCCTGGGGATGGACATTAAGGGGCTGACGGTGAAGAAGGTTCTCGTTGATGAAGCCGCCGATATCCGCTCTGAGATCTACCTGGGTGCGGTGTTGGATCGTGCGCAACGACGCGTGGTCCTCATGGCGAGCAGCGAAGGTGGTGTCGAAATCGAAGAAGTTGCACGCGTCACGCCAGAAAAGATTATCAAGGTTGCCGTGCATCCCTTTTTGGGGCTGCGCGACTACCAAGCCATGCAGCTTGCCGATGGGATCGGTCTGCCCAAGGAACACATGAAGGCCTTTACGGCGATTGCCCGCGGTCTCTATCAAGCCTATATCGACAGCGATGCTGGGTTGGCCGAGATCAATCCGCTTGTCATCACCGGTGACAACAAATTGGTGGCACTCGATGGCAAGATGGTGGTCGATGACAGCGCTCTCTTCCGCCACGCCGATTTGGCAGAGATGCGCGACCCGGATGAAGAAGATCCCTCGGAGAAAGAAGCACGCGAGCAAGGGCTTAACTATATTAATCTCGATGGCGAAATTGGCTGTATGGTCAATGGTGCCGGGCTGGCGATGGCGACGATGGACATTGTCAAGTTCTATGGCGGTAATCCTGCTAACTTCCTTGATGTCGGTGGCGGTGCTTCTGCCGACAAAGTAGCAGCAGCCTTACGGGTCATCTTGAGCGATGAGAAGGTCAAAGCCGTTTTGATCAACATCTTTGGTGGCATCACCCGCTGTGATGAAGTGGCACGTGGCGTGCTGGATGCAATCAATAGCCTCGATGTGCAGGTACCCTTTGTCGTTCGTCTCGTTGGCACCAACGAAGAAGAGGGGCGCCGGCTGTTGGCCGAGGCCGATATGATCACAGCAACAAGCCTGGCTGATGCGGCCGAGAAAGCCGTCGCTGCCGCCAAAGGAGATAACGCATGAGCATTTTAGTTGACAAGAACACGCGGGTCGTTGTACAGGGGATCACCGGTCGCCAAGGGGCATTTCACACCGAACAGATGCTCGATTATGGCACGCAAGTGGTTGCCGGCGTGCGCCCCGGTAAAGGGGGTGAATGGGGTGTCCGCAATGTGCCGATCTTTGATACCGTCAAAGATGCCGTTGAAGCGACCGGTGCCAACACTAGCTTTATCATGGTGCCCGAATCATCAGCACCCGATGCGATCATCGAATCTGCCGATGCTGGTATCGAGTTGATCGTCTGTATCACGGAAAATATCCCCGCACTGGATATGGTGAGGGTGCGGACCTATTTGGATACGACAAATTCGCGGTTGCTTGGCCCTAACTGCCCGGGGCTGATCACACCGGGCGAAGCCAAGGTAGGCATTATGGCCGGCCACATTCATACACCTGGCAACGTCGGCATTGTCAGCCGCTCCGGCACCTTAACCTACGAAGTGGTTTATGCGCTTACGGCCCGCGGGATTGGGCAGAGCACAGCCGTCGGCATTGGCGGCGACCCGATCAATGGCACGAACTTTATCGACATTTTGCAGATGTTTGAAGAAGATCCGGCCACCGAGCAGGTGATCATGATCGGGGAAATTGGGGGAACCGACGAGCAGAAGGCGGCTGCATTTATTCGCGACAACATGCGCAAGCCGGTGACCTCCTTCATTGCAGGTCAAACGGCCCCTCCTGGTCGTCGCATGGGCCATGCTGGTGCCATTATCTCCGGCGGTGAGGGAACCGCCGCAGAAAAAATGGAAGCACTGAAAGCAGCAGGAGCCAAAGTTGCCCGCCATCCCGACGAAATCGCCGAAATGGTTGCACAGAATATTAGCTGAGTAGAGTAGAGAGGTAAATAGGTAGATAAGTAAACAGGTACACAAGTAGATAAGTAGAATCGGACCTGTTTACCTGTCTACCTATTTACCTCTCTACCTACTCCCCCTCAATCATTCGCGAGCGAAGCCATGTCGGCGGTTGGGGGCAACCAGCCGTTATTAATCGCGGCCAATACCACTTCAGTACGGCTTGTCACCTGCATCTTGGCAAAGATATTGCTCAGATGGGTTTGCACCGTACGCTCCGAGATGACCAAGCGGCGGGCAATCTCTTTGTTGCTGCAACCGAGCATCAAGGTGCGAATCACATCCAATTCCCGGCGCGTCAGATTGTGAGGCGTGCGATGTTTGCGGATGCGCTTGACGGAGGCGGCCGGTCTACCCCGTTTGGCATCGTTTAGCTCGTGAAGATTCTGACTTTGCATCATGGTGGATATGCGCTGTGCATGGGCAGCGCGAACATTCTGCACCAATTCGGCAGCAGCTGCTGATTTGACAACATAGCTAAAGGCACCGGCACGGTGCATCGCCAACGCTGCGTGATCCTCTTCCAAGGCAGAGAGACCAACCACTTGAATCGCCGGCATAAAGTTTTTCAGTCGTTTCGTCGCTTCGACACCAGACATTCCCTTCATTTGTAGATCCATCAGCACAACATCGGGGGCAATGCCATTTTGCAACTGATGAAGGAGCGATTCACCACTGCCAGCTTCTCCAACAATTTGAATATCGTTTTCTTGCTCCAGAATCGCGCGCAGCCCTTGGCGCATCATCTCATGATCATCGACTAACACAACCTGAATTGCGGACATTTTTCATCGCTCCTTTTGGCTATCTATCCTGAATGTCTCTGCACTCTCTCGTGTCAAAAAACCAAGGGGGCAAAGCCGAAGATCAAGATAGTTCTAAACAAGTAGGTAATCATCTCTCTGCTTGATACTATCTAATATTTTTGGTTGAGATGCAATAGTACCGTTGGCCTATTTTGTTTCAAATAAATAAGGTTTATTACAATTTCTACGCAAAATTACTTCTGTAATACAGCTTAGTGTAGGCCATTTTTGGAAGCGCTTTTTTAGCAACGTTACAACCCTAGCGATACCTAAAGAATTCCTAACTCTGTTCAATGCTTGAGCAATCGGCTACCCGCGCATATAATCAGATGATCAGAAAAGTGTCGACAGCTTATCTGTTGTGATTACACTTGCAGTGATAAACGCCACAACCTTGCCATGAATACAACTGAAGCATACATTCCGATTGATCGAAGACAAGCGCTTGCGACCGGTGTCATGCTGCCTGCAGAAAGCCAGGGAGCCACCCTCTTTGTTGACATCTCCGGCTTTACCCCCCTCACCGGCGCGCTCTTGCAACGCTATGGTGCTCGGCGTGGTGCCGAAGAGTTGACGCGCCAGCTCAACCGCGTCTATACAGCCCTCATCACAGAAGTCGAACGCTACCGCGGCAGTGTGATTGGCTTTAGCGGCGACGCCATTACCTGCTGGTTTGATGGACAAAGCAAGCGTATTGCAGAGGCAACGGGCCGGGCGATCGGTGCTGCGTTGGCCATTCAGCAGACGATGGTCCCGTTTCGCACCATTCGTCTGGATGATGGGACGATGATCTCATTGGCGGTTAAAACAGCGATTGCGGCCGGTGCCGTGCGGCGTTTCACCGTTGGTGATCCAGCGATTCAGCTGATCGATGTGCTGGCTGGTTCCACGCTCGACCGTATGGCTGCCGCCGAGCAGATGGCATCACAGAATGAGTTGATAATCGATGAGGTGAGCCTTCAACCCCTCCGCGCCGCCGTGACGGTTGCCCAATGGCACGCGGATCCCCAAAATGGTACACAATATGCCCTTGTTACGGCGCTCGATCCCCCCGCTTCGCCACAGCCCTGGCCGGATTGCCCTACGCTTAGCGCAGCCTTGGCACAACCGTGGGTCTTACCGACAATCGCTGCTCGTCTACAAGGGCAGCAGGAGCGTTTTCTGGCTGAGCTACGGCCAGCCGCGGCGCTCTTTCTCAAATTTACCGGTCTCGATTTTGATCACGATGAAGAATCGCCACAAAAATTGGACCGCTATATCCACTGGGTGCAGAGCATCATCAATCAGCACGAAGGGGCGCTGATTCAGTTGACCACTGGCGACAAGGGGAGCTATCTCTATGCGGCTTTTGGCGCACCGATCGCCCACGATGATGATATTCAACGTGCGGCTGCAGCTGCTCTCATGTTGCGCACGCCGCCATCAGGCTGCCCATTTATCGCATCTACGCAGATTGGTATCACCTATGGTGCCATGCGCGTGGGCGCCTACGGCAGTGAAAACCGCAAGACCTATGGGGTATTGGGCAATGAAACCAATATGGCGGCGCGTCTGATGAGTCATGCCAAAGCAGGCCAGATTGTCGTCAGCGAGTTCGTGGCCGACGCCCTGCGCGACCATTATGAAACGGTCGCCTTGGGCCACTTCATCCTCAAGGGCAAAGCGGAACCACAGCCACTCTTTGGACTGCTTCAACCGCGCCTGTTAGCCAGCCAAAGTCAAAAACTTTACACCACCACTCTGGTCGGGCGGGAAGCCGAATTACAGCTGCTACTGGAGGCGGCTCGCCAGTTGAAGATCGGTCAAGGCAGCGTGGTGCGTATCGAAGGCAGCGCCGGCTTGGGCAAGAGCCACCTCGTCGCCACCTTTGCCCAACTTGCCCAGGAGATGCAGATCCAACCGATTGTTGGCAGCGGCCAGAGCACGGCCCAGGGCACGGCCTACTTTGCTATCCGCCCGCTACTGGGAACGCTGCTGAATCTTGGCGAGATTAGCACGACGACGGTAGAGAAACAGATTGCAGATCTCACGGCACAATTGACAACGGCGCATCCAAGTTGGGCATTGCGCATTCCGCTGCTAGCCGACCCACTTGGCTTGCCGATCCCCGATAATGGCACCACTGCCACCTTTGATGCCCGCCTACGCCAAGAGGCATTGATCACCCTGACGTTGGAGATTATCCATTATTTTGCGCAACAACAGAAACTCCTACTCATCTTGGAAGATATCCATTGGCTCGATGAAGCGTCGCAGGGTCTGCTATTAGCGATTGCGCGCAACATACCGACAATACCGCTCCTGTTGCTCCTCGTCCATCGTCCACCATTGCGTGAACAGGAAGCCTTTTTAAACGAGATTGCCGCCGTGGCGGAGCAACATTATATCGCCCTATCGGAGTTAACCGGTCCCGCGATCGTGGCGCTGGTTGAGCAACGGTTACAGGGCAGCATCACCCCATTGGCAGCTTCCCTGATCCAAACGCAAGCCCAAGGCAATCCATTCTTCACCGAAGAGTTGGTTGATGCGCTAACAGAGAGCGGTCAGCTACAGCGGCAGAAGGAGAGGTGGACGCTTGCGGCGGAATTGGTCGGACGCCTGCGGAATGCCGGCTGCCTCATCCGACGCAAAGGCGAAGAGATGCTCAGTCCCGATGCCTCTCTCTCAGCCGTCGACCTTGGGATTCCTAGCACCATTCAGGGGATCATCCTTGCCCGTCTCGACCGCCTGCCCGAGCCGGTAAAGTTGACCGTTAAGGTGGCCAGCGTGATTGGCCGTCTCTTCGGCCATGATCTGCTTTTGCAGGCACATCCGGCAGCGGTTGTCGACGCGGATCTCGACCAACAGGTAGCGACTCTACTGGCGCGCGACTTTGCCCGCATCGAGGCTCCCGCCCCGTGGCGCACCTACATCTTCAAACATAACATTACGCAAGAGGTGGTCTATCAGACGCTGCTCAGTGACCAGCGGCATGAGTTACACCTTGGTGTAGCAACGGCCTTGGAGAGGGTACAACCGGAGAGCATCGAAGAGTTGGCGCTACACTACTACAACAGCAATGTTGGGCTGCCATTGATTCGAGAGAAAGCACTGCATCATCTTGAAGCCGCCGGGCTGCGCGCCAAACGTGACTATGCCAATGAAACCGCGTTGAATTACTTTGATCGGGCATTGGGGCTGGAAGAGCAGGCGGTCTGGTTGAAGGCTAAGGTCGAGGTGTTACATATTTTGGGGCGGCGGCATGAGGAGCAGGTCACGTTAACAGCACTTGCCAGCAACGCAAGCGCAGACATGGGTGAGGTCGCTTTGTTGCAAGGTAGCTACCATGAGGCGATGAGTGAATATGAAGAAGCACAGGAACACCTTAACAATGCCTTGGCTGTCCATCGGCAAACCGGGAATCGGCGTGGCAAAGTACAATGTTTGAGTCAGCTGGCACTGATTCACGTGCGCCAAGCTGAGTATGACGGAGCCCAACAAGTTTACCAGGAAGCCCTTGCACTCACGCAGACGTTCGACGAACTGACGGAAGAACGTGCACCTTTGCTCTATGGGCTCAGCGTTGTCAATCGTCAGCAGGGAAATTATCCAGAAGCCCTTGAACAGTTGGATACGGCACTAAAACTCTACCGTGCAATTGATAATCGCCAGGGCGAGGCACGAATGTTGGTCGGATTGGGGATCATTTCGCACATTCAACGGAACTATGCAACTGCGGAGAATTACTATCAGCAGGCGCTTTCGATTCAGCAAATGATTGGTGATCGCGCTGGGGAAGGGGCGAGCATGATTAGTTTGGGACAAGTAGCACGCTCGCAAGAAGATTGGAGTAGAGCGACAACCTATATTTTGCAAGGGCAAAGTATTTTTGAACTATTGGGGAACCGCTGGTGGCAAAGTCGAATACTGAACGAGCTTGGTGTCATTAATCTGATCATTGGAAATTTCGGCGACGCGCTCACTTACCTAAACCAAAGCTTAACCATCAGTCGCGAGCTTGGTGACTCCTCTGTTGAAGCTATTGCGCTGCTGAACATGGGTCAAGTTGTACGAGAACAAGGTCGGTTTTTAGAGGCCATTGAAATGCACAATCAAAGTAATGCCATTGCGCAGACACAAGGCGATATGGAGTTGAAGGCACAAAATTTCAGCGATCTTGCCATCTGCCGAATCCGCTTACATCACCCAAATGAAGCAATCAAGAATGCACAAAGTGCGTTAAACGTATTTAAAAGTTTAGGCATCGAAGCAGCCCTAACCACAGAATTGTGTACACTGGCAGAGGCGTATCTACAACAAAATAAACGGAGAGAGGCCAAGCATCAAATTCAACAAGCGCTTCAACTTCTTGAGAAACTTGATGGGGAAGGGCCGGATTATCCCCACCGCGATTATTTTACCTGCTATCGCCTTTTGGATCAGTTGGGGGATACCAATGCTGCGACGGTTGCATTGACCAAAGCGCACACCATTCTGCAAGAGAAGTGTATGAAAATCAGCGATGCGGCCATGCGCCTCTCTTTTCTCGAAAACATTACCTTCAATCACCAGATTATGGAAGCAGCAACCGCTCTGGGCATTTTACGCGCCACGGCATAAGCTGCTCTCAGCGCTAATCCTCCCAGCATTCGCAGGGTGAAGCGCGGTGCCTACGCCAAAACAGACGTAGGCACCGATAAATGACGCGCGCATAAACCTTTACCGCTGAACCAGCGGCAGATAGACCGTATCAGTCAGGTCAGATAAATTTGTCGTTTGCAATAAGGCGTAAATCCCACTCCCCATACTAGCTGCCGAGGCAAGTTGATTGCCTCCTGGTTCAGTCGCCAATGTTGTCGCCAAAGAGATCCAATTCGCACCATCCCAGAAATATAATTGATCTGTAACGGCACTGCCATGTGCTGCGGCTTGCAATGGTGGCAGCCCAGCAAACCGTAAATTGATCGAACCGCTCTCCACCAAACTCTTGGGGTAGGCAATTAAGCGATAGGGTTGATCAACAATCGTTGTGTTCCCAGGCAATGGTGGCGTACCAGCCATGCTCTGCAGTGCAATGAATTGGCCAGCTTCCAATGCCAATCCGGCGCGTGCCACAAAGAAGGCTCGTCCATCTGAAGAAGAAATAATGGGCGCAAAACCAAACGCGCTCTTCGGCCCCGGCAAGCCACCCCCACCAACCCCATAATCGATAATTGCTTCCCGCCGCGGGTCGCTACCGTCGGGCGCTTCGCTTTCATCCACCAAGAGTTGCACATAAGCCGCTGGTGTAAAGGGCAGATCAATTACGCCGCTATGCGCGCTGCCTTCGCCACTCAATGTCACTTCGCTCATCTTATCCTCATGCTCAGGATAGACGCGCACTTTGAGCACAGTGCCTGAATCCACTGGCTGGGTCACCGAAATGACCAATGTGGTGCCGCCGGGGATCGTCGGCGTGATCGGGTCGATCAACATCACCGGTGCCCAGGCGCTATTCTTTTTGAGGAAGAGACTGTTATCCCCGGCACTGATCGCTTCACAACCATATTGATTGCGCGGGGTCTCTGGATCAAGCGCGTTGTCGTTGATGTCAATGAGACAAAGACGGTCACCCTCTTGTGCGCCATGCAATAGGATCTGCGTGCTGCCCTTGGCCGGCTTGCCCTGGTCGATCACACGGTCGTTGCGGTAGAGCAGGGCGCGCGCCTCAGCCGAGGCCGTTTCACCATCGCGATAATCGAGATCGAAGAGTTGGTTGAGCAGCGGTGTTGCGCTATCGGCCGGCGCAATAAAGTTGACGTTGGTCAGCGCTGCCGGTAGGATGGCTGGCCCTGGATTGGCCGTTGGCGACGCGAGCCAGGGATACCAAAGGCGCATTGTCTGCCACTCGGTCCGCTGCAGTAGATCGTTGTGCGAGGTATGTAGACAGTTGTTGTTCCAATGCTCCTGGTCAGCGACAAACTCCGTGTTCTCCTCAAAGTAGACCCAGCCCATCGCGCTGCCGGTACAACTATAGACATTCTCGATCACAAAGTCGCTGCGGTAGCGAAAATAGGTATCATCAAGGAAGAGCAGGTAATGCCCCAGCTCGTGGGCCAAGACGGCAGACCAGTCGCCACTCGTGTCAACGGTCAAGCTGATGCCACCAGTGCCACTGATCGGTGTACCCGGTAAGCCATAGCGGTTCCAGGTGGAGCCCATGTAAGCGCGCCCCGGCTCATAAACAAGCTTGTGCTTGTCGCCGCTGCCATCCCAGAAGGGATCAATCGTGGCTATCTGGACACTGCCACCAATTTCGGCTTCGGGACGCAGATTATTGTTGGCAAAGAGCCAGACATCGGCGTCGTCCCAGCCTTCGTAATTCTGCCGGACGGTGATTGTGCCGAGCGCCATCTGGCCGTTGGTGAAGTCATAGAATTGGCGCGAGGCATCGATTAGATTATCACGTAGTTGCGCTTTATAGGTGGCATCCCCCTCTAAATTCCACTGTGCCGACAGATCGAGATTGTGCAGCATCAACGGATTATGCGCGCTGACCACCAACGTCATCTCGCCGGCTGGGTCATCCTGATAGGCGTCGGCATTAACAATTTGTGGCGCGCCGCTGGTGTAATAGAGCGTATAGGCGTCGGTCACAGAGATGGGAACCATCGCCCAAATGGCGGTGCCTTCGTCGATCTGATTGCGGTCGATCACATAGCCGGCGCGACCGGTTTCGTGCGTAGTGCCGCTTTGCGCTTCATGAACTACCGTCCCGGCAATTGGTGTACATTGCACTGCCGAATCCAAACAGACGCGGATCGGGCAAATTGGCCGAGCCAATGTAGCCTGCACCCAAGTACTCGGTGAGAAAGAAGCAACGTTCGTTGGCCAGCCAAAGTCAACGCCATTGTCGGCGATCGCTTGATGATAGAGCGCCAGACCAAAGGGCTGACCACAGGTGGTTGCCAGATCGCTCAGCGGCAGTTGGTACTCGGCGCTCTCCGGCAGATTAGCATTCGCGTTGGGTGTCGCTACCGCTCGCCAATTGGTGTAGGTGCTCTCGATCCAAGTATTGGTCGATTGACCAGTCCCTGCAAAGGCCGCCGTGGCACCATCCTCCACGCGCACACGCAGCGAAAGGTCGTTCACTTCGGCATATTTCTCCTGCCCATTGTTGCGGTCGAGATAGAGACCAAAGTAGCGCAGGGCAAAGCTGCCTTGTGTCCCTTCGACACAGGCATAGAGAAACTCATCATCCTGTTTGAGATAGAGGGTGCTGACAGCGCCTTGATAATCGATATATTGATAGCGTAAGGCGTTGGCATATTCATCCTGCGCGTCACAGACCGCATCGAGCTTACCGATGTTAGTGGCATAGGGAATCGTGATTATAGCCGGTGGCGGCGTGTACTCAATTACCAAGATCGGTGGGTTGGGCCCTTCCATACTGTCAAAGAGACGACTGGCACTGATCGAGGTGCCACTGAGCAGGATACCATGATTGGGATACAAAAAGGGTTCATAGCGCCATTGGTGGACCAATGGGGTGAGATCAACTGTGACGTCGACATCTGACTTTTCTGGGGAGAGGAGGCGCAAATCGCTGTCTACCGCTGTTGGTTGCGTGCGAAAGGTGACGGAAGTATCGCTCCAGCTTTGCGTAATGCGACTGATGGTCAGCGGCCACTCTTTTTCATTGGTAGCGTCACGCTGGTATAGGGTCAAAATGGCGCTGTCGATAATGGAGCCGGCAGGAATCGCCGAGAGGTCAAAGCGCAGCAGCGTGTTCGCCTGGAGGGTACCGTTGTTGCCGGTAACAGAGGCAACATAAAGGCCTGCTGCCGTGCCAAAATTAGTACTTGGATCCCGTGAGGAGAGATATGCATCGGCGATAGGAGTTAATTTTAGCGAAACTGCCGGCGCAGCGGCTAGTGCAAGATTTGGCGCTGCGATAGCCGACAGAGCAACTATGCGGATGGCAAATAGACTCCCGGCAACGAGGAAAAGGGCGATGAATAGATATTTGCCAAGTCGCTGCATTGGTTGATTCTCCTTTTAGTCAAGTATGGATAAACAATGATGCAGGAAGTATATTCGGTAATGGAGCGGAGGCGGCCCTTCGTCTACCGAACTATTTTGTAACCTTCATCGTTCACCTACTGGCATGCAAAACCCGTTGATGGAACGTAAAAAACAATTCGCAATATGGCGTCCGCCAGGCGATAAATCGCCGGGCTACGGAACGACGCCCCAGGAATGGGACTTTCGTAGGTTCAGCAGCCCCTTCATGATAGCTATAGACGTTCAGATAATTTTTTGTAGGGCCACGGTATACCGTGGCCCTACAAAAAATGGATTCCCTCACGGATCTTTTTCTGACGATCTATAGGTAGGCTGATCTATTTCAAGGCAAGCAGTTCAGAAACACTACCAGGCATCTGCCCCCTGATTCGCTTCAATCCGGCTGTCGCGCTCAGCGATGACACGGGGTAGATCCAGAATTGTGATTGTCCCTTGCTCAAATTCAAGCAGACCACGCCGGCGCCATTCGCCCAAAATGCGGTTGACCCATTCGCGCCGCGCGCCAACCATCGAAGCGAGATCGCTCTGGCTCAACCCCAAGTCAAGGATGTACTCTTTATCTGGGACAACCACTTCGCCATAGCGCTCGTTGTTGTCGAGCAGGATGTGCAGCAGCCGGCCCGCTGCATCAAATTGCGCAATCGATTCGGCATAGGCTGCGGTCCAGCGCAACTTACCGGCCAGCAGGCGGGCCAGATTAATCGCCAGGCCCGGGGTTATAGTCAAGTGGTGCAGAAAGTATTCCTGCGACATGACCAACAGATTGACGCTACTGATTGCTTTGGCTGCGGTCGAACGGGGTTCACTATCGAGCGCGGCAAATTCACCCAGCACATCATGTTCACCAAAGATGTCAATTGAAGTTTCATTGCCCGAGGGGCTGATCTTGTAGATCCGCACTTTCCCTTTGAGAATGATATAGACTTCGCGACTCTCATCACCCTGACGGAAGAGCAACTCATCTTTCTTGTAATCGCGAGCTCGCAGGTCATCGACTAAGGTAGAGAGCACTTTTTCACTCAGCCCGGCAAACAATGGGATCTCTTGCAGCCGTGCAATCCGGCGCGCTACGGTACTATCTTGCATTTCGGCCCCCGATGGTTATAGAATACATGCTATTTTAGATGACGACTGTGTGGTAGAAAACGTCGCGGCTGTGAAGTAGATCACAGCACTGCCGTTGTTTCCAATACAACAACGTACCACAATTTGTGCTATAGTCAAGTTCCCGTCAAGTTGGACTTTAATTCGGTTTCCACAGCAGATCATACCACCACAGGCTGTTAGGGGTAGGACAGTAGGACAACCACCGACTCACTGCCCTACCGACTCACTGCCCTACGGTCTCACTGCCCTACTGTCTCACTAAAGCTTATGAACATTTTCACCTGGCTCATCATTGGCCACCTTGTCGGCGATTGGATGTTACAAAATGACTGGATGGCGCGCGGCAAAGCGCGCAGCCTCTTTACCCAGGCGATCTTTGTCCACTGCGCAATTTATACCCTTACCATGCTGGCAGTTCTCTGGATTGCAGCCCGCAAACAGAGTCAACCGCCCCCCTATTTCCCCTTCTTTCTCCTCATTTTTATCTCACATTGGCTAATCGATGCCGGCAATCTGGCTGGCCACTGGGTGCGTTGGTGGCGGCAGAGCCGACTGCTCTTTGTACGCATCATGGTCGACCAGACACTCCACGTGTTGGTGCTGGCGCTCTTTATGGAGTGGTGGCTGTAGGGTGCGTCCCATTTATCATGTGGTGCGCATCCTGGCGATAAGAGTGCGTCCCATTTTGGGGGATTGGTCGAGCACGAAAACCCAATTTGTCTGCATACCCCCCAAATGTGGTACGCACCCTGGCTATAAGAAGCAGTTGACAATAATCAATAATCAATTGAAAATTGTTAGGCTCATCTGTGAAAAGTGTGAAAACCGATGATTTTACCGCTAGGAAAATTATTGTGTTTTCACCGGGTGCCCATTGGGCGCGGCTGATGAGCGAATTGAAAACTGTTAATGGGTCACGGCCCGATCACCTTTTCATCGATAGGGAGCTTTGATAATGTCTGCATCCACACCTCATGCCTTGCTATCCACCAACCCCAGCCTTGCCCTCTTTACCGAACTGCTCAGTGTGGCGTCACCGTCAAGCTATGAGCAGCAGGTGGCAGCGATTGTCCGTGCCAAGTTGGACGGACTGGGCTACCCCCACGAAACGGACAGTGCCGGCAATATTCTCGTGCGACTCGATGGCCAAAAGGTTACTGCGCCGCTGCTCTGCCTCGCGTCGCACATGGATGAGATTGGCTTTGTCGTCACCAAAATCGAAACTGACGGCACTTTGCGGGTCATGCGCTCTGGCGGCCTTTATCCTTGGAAACAGGGCGAAGGACCGGTCGAGATCCTTGGCGATCACGGCTCGATCACAGGCGTGTTGGGCATGGGCTCCACCCACACGGCGACCAGCAACAAGGCGGTTGAATGGAGCGATGTCAAAGTCTTGACGGGATTATCACCAACGGAGTTGGCCGCGGCCGGCGTTCGCCCCGGTTCGCCAGGCGTGCCAACGCGCGAGGTCGTGGGGCCGATCATCTTTGGCACGGCGGCCGATCCGCTCGTTGGCGCGTGGACCTTTGACGACCGCATGGGGGTGGTGATGTTGCTGCGCATCCTCACGATCCTCAAGGAGCAGGGGTTACAGCCACTGCGCCCGACGCTGATCGCCTTTACAGTCTGTGAAGAAGTCGGTGGATTAGGTGCAAAAGTGGTCGCGGCGCGTGAACAGCCGGAAACCTTTATTGCCGTCGACGGCTCGCCGATCCCGCCGGGCGCGCCGCTACAGATCGATGGCCGCCCTGGCATTTGGAGCAGAGATCGGCTGGCTCCCTATGATGTGCAACTACTGCGCGATCTCTCTGCCGCAGCGGAACGGGTTGGTACCCAACTCCAGCCGGTCGCCTACGATAGCGCGGCCAGCGATGCGAGTTTGGTCTTTGCAGCGGGGCTGACGCAGCGGATCGCTTGCGTGGGCCATGTGCGCGAAAATAGCCACGGCTACGAGGTGGCGCGGGTGACGGTCTTTGAGAACTCGGTGCGGGTGTTGGTTGAGTTTGTGACGACGTGGGGGTAACTGTAGGAATAGTACTTGCGTGGATGCCAGATCGGCAGTAGAGTAAGTGTTATTGCTTCTTGTTCAAGATCAGAGGATAACCAATGGCGTCACCCTTTCCGGGAATGGATCCCTTTTTAGAAGATGCTGACCACTGGCGTGGATTTCATAACCTGTTGGCAGCGGAAATTCTGCGCCGCTTAAATCCGTTGTTGGTGCCGAAATATTATGCTGACATTGAGGTGCACGAGGCGCTGGAGGATGTTGTCATCGGCCGAACTCATCATATCTATCCAGATGTAGCTGTTCTGGAGCGGCAACCAGAGGAAGTATCTCAACAACGGCAACCGGTGACAGCAACAGCGACAGTTACCGCGCCATTGACACGCGCGATTGAAATTCCTGAACAATTTAAATTACGTGCAGTACGGGTCTATGAAACGACTACAAATCTGCTGATCACAACGATCGAAATCCTCTCACCAGCCAACAAAAATGGGGAAGGTTTCCGTGAATACCAACGCAAACGCTCACGGTTGCTGCGCTCGGATATTCATTTAGTCGAGATCGATCTGCTGCGCGGTGGCACAAGACCTGGCAGGGAAGTTGTCGAACCACCACTTGATGCCGATTATGTGATCGTAGTCAATCGCGCAAATGATCAGAGCGTTCGCACCTCGGAAATCTGGCCAGTGGCGCTCAACGATGAGTTGCCAACGATTCCCATTCCATTGACCTATCCTGATGCGGATGTTTTGTTGGAGCTGGCGGTGATTTTCAAGCGCATCTATGCGGATGCGTATTACCATTTGCGGATTGATTATACGGCTGCGGTGCCGGCTCCAAAGTTGCGGCCGGCGATGGCGGTGTGGTGGGCGGAAGTTGCGCAGGCGCGGCAGTAGCAGATAAGGCGGAACTCCTACTGAGTTCCGCCTTATTTTTCATCTCATGACAATGCCAAGCGATTATTCTATAGCATAGTGGGCCGCAATATAGTGATTCCACTCTGCTTCAAAGGTTGTGCCATCCACATCGAAAACGGCTTGGATCAACTCATCCCACTCCGCGTACTGGCCAAGGGCATGAAGGTAACGGCCGACGAACGCCTTCCCATAGGTATCAACAATGTACTCCATCAACATCCGGTTGACAACAAAACTTGCCCGTGCATCGGTCAACGTCCTCAGGTTGTCGATTTTTAGGGGATAATATTGGTCCAAAAACTGTTTCACTTCATGCTCTTCATAGATCGTATTACGCCAAGGCGACACCGGTGCCGTTTCGTCTAAAAGCCACTGACCAAAACCGGCTGTAAACACACCCCAATCACCTAAAGGCTGATTGTAACTTACCTCATCCAACAAGATGACAAACAACCTGGTTAGGACCGTGTAGACCAATGCGTCGCTATCGCTCATTTCCTTCGGCCAGCTTTGGAAGGCGGGCGCAGTGACCGGAATCGCAGCCGCCGATGCAGACCAACCATCCACCTCTTCGGCTTTTATCTCAATATTGAGTTTATTATCCTCCCAGTAGGCTTGATAGCGATTGGCCGGGCGCTGCTCGTCCAGTTGGAGTAAAAGGAGCAGGCGCCAATAGGCAAGCTCCAAGGCTGGGGCGGCCTGTAAGATCATTGCCGTATCCGTGGTCGCATAGAAAAGTCGGAAGTGTCTGGTTTCCAATACGGCTCGTTCCACCCCAACAAAATCCTGTGGCGTGGTGCGCTTCCAACGGCCATCGCCTTGCTGATACATGCGACCTTCAATCTGCGGGTCAAGTTCCTTATCTGCCTGTGTAACTTGAACCCGCACGCGCGCAAGCTGTTCCTGCACATAGATAGTCAACAGCTCGATTTGTGCACTGTTCTTCGTCGCCGGTGCTTGAGCCTCCAACTGTAACGAAGTGGTAATGGCTGCTTTGGCATCAACCACGGTACGTAGCGCCCTGTTTTCGACTAACAACCACTCATTCCAGGCCCGCTCGAACTCGGGCAACGACGCACCAAAGTTCTGTTCAATGAAAGGTACGGGCGCGTTGGGCATCGTGACCAGTGTACGAAGCAACTGCGCAGGATCCTTGTCGTAGGTCGCATCCATAAAGGCAGCCAAGGCGGTGGCCATAACTATGGGTTCGGTGCTATCGGTGGGCAGGGTGAGCAAGGTATTGAGATCCAGCGGATAGTGGCGCGCCAAGATGTTAGCAACCTGCCATTCATCTTGGTGCGACGGCAACCGTTCAACAAATGGAAAACGTTCCGCCAAAAGCTGTTGCATGAACACACTCTGGAGCATAGGCCATAACAGGTTACCTGTTGTTGGTTCCAGTTGTAACTGTTCCACCACATCGCTTAACAGAATGCCCGCCAGAAGGGCCGTGTAACGTTCAGTTAGCGGGGCATCGCTATCGCGCAGCAACATTAAATCAGGGGAACTCACATGATAAATTGGGCCGCTGCGCTTCTGCACACCCATGCCATCCAGCGCAAGCTGAAAGGTGAACTTGTGGTCGACAAAAAAGTCGTGTGGGTCACGGTTGGCGTCAACAGCCACACCAAATCGTTGGTGCCATTCGACATAGAGTTCTTCCAATCGGTCGGCCATCTGCAGCACTTGGGCAGCATTGCGTTCGCGATATTCAAAACGCAGGTGTTCCGTTTCATAGACTTGTGGTTTGCCCCACAGCGCGGCTGGCGGTTCGGTCCAATACCACTGGCCATCTTCTTCGCGGTAGACGCGGCCCATCTCGAATGAGGATGCGCTGTACTCGATCCGTAACCGTACCAATGCCAAATCTGGGCGCAACAACTCACTTTCCACGATTGTCATCGCGACAGGGATATTGGGCCAATCGGATGCAGAAGTTACCGTAAACATTTGTTCCACCAGAAAGCGCCAAGCTTGACTTGCCGTCTGATCAATATACGCTTCTTCACCCCGCAAATTGCTGTGGCGTATGTCTAATTCGATCTGCAAAGCCTTGGCAATGCCGGTGCGTACAGTTTCTGGTGCCGACACTGCGGGTGTCGGCAAGCTTGCCGGCTGTTGCGGCCTTTTTTCATCAAATCTCGGTATTTGGGTGGAAACGAGCAGAATGAAGAATGCCAACCCCATCGCACCCACGATCACTGGCTGCCACCGCTGAAAGCCCCGCCACAGCCGAAATTGCAATGCCTCCCACCAAGCCAGCGACCGCCGTGGTTTCTCAACCACCAACGCGCGCGGCAGTGCAACCGGACGCTGAGTTGCCTCCTGCACCCGGCTCGCCAGCAGCAGATTGAGCGAGCGGTCCAACTCTTGATAGTCACGCAATTGCGCGGCACACATGGGACACCCTTGCACATGTGCATCGACTGCCTGTCGCGCTAGCACGTCAAGATCGGCATAGATTGCTAGTTGCGCCTCGATTTTGCTGTGGTTATTCATCTTCATCCTCCCGCCGGCCGATTGCAGCTGCATAACTCTGACGGAACATTTCTCGCGCCCGATGCAACTGCACCTTGACGTTACCCTCGCTAAGTTCCAATAATGCCGCCACCTCACGCACGCTAAACCCATAGTAGCTGTGAAGCAAGAGCGGTGCGCGGTAGCGCGGTGCCATCGTCGCCAGTGCCTCTTCGATCACAACCCGTTTCTCGACTTCGGCATCCATCGCCTGCCACTGAAAGTGCAATGCCTTTTCCGCGAGATGCCAGGGCAGCCAGGCAAAACGCCTGCGCCGTTTCACTCGGTTGAGCGCCAAATGGGTGGCGATGCGGTAGATCCAGGCGCGCGCATTTTCAACGTCACGCAGGCGGTGGCGCGTGTAAAAGAGTTCAAGAAAGGTTTCCTGTGTTAGGTCATGTGCCAACTCCCACTCATCGACTAATGAGTAGAGGTAGGCGGAGACAGGTGAACGATATTCTGCAAAGAGTGCAGCAACCGTCTCTGCCCATGGCGCTTCATACTCTTCCGGCATGAATAGGTCGGCTTCCATTGCGTTACTCGGGTTTGGGTGAACGGCATTGTGCCGTGACTGGTTATCTACTAGGTATGTCAATTGAGCGCGGGCAAAGGTTACAACATTGCCCAATTGTCAATTCAATTTAATCCAAGGTATACTATTCCCATGAGTGAAACAGAGAAAAATGAAAAAGCCAAACCGACTGCCGGCACGATCAGCCGGCTGCAAATTCAGAAAAAAAACAAAGATCGGGTCAACGTCTTTCTCAATGAGGAATACGCCTTTTCGCTAGCGCTATCGCTGGCAATGGGGCTAAAAAAGGGCCAAACCCTTAGCGCCACCGACGTGCAGGCGTTGCAGGCCGATGATGAGATCAAACGGGCCTATGCCGCCGCCGTTAATCTGCTAGGTTACCGCGCCCGCAGCACGAGCGAAGTGGCGCAACGGCTCAAGCAGCGGGAGTTTAGCGAGGCGTCGATCACGCAGGCGACCGAGCGGCTGCGCCAGGAAGGGCATCTCAACGACAATGATTTTGGCCAGGCGTGGATCGAAAGCCGCCAACGCTCTAGCCCACGCAGCGAACGGGCCCTGCGCTATGAGTTACAGCGCAAAGGGGTCGACCGCGAGGTGATCGAGGAAGTCTTTGCCGAAGCCGAGTTGGATGAAGAAGGGGCCGCCTGGCATGCCATTGAAGCCAAGCTCGACCGTTGGCGTGACCTCGACAACTTCCAATTTCGCCAAAAGGTCGGCGGCTTTCTTGCCCGCCGTGGCTTTGGCCACGATGTTGTGCGGCCGGTGGTGGAGCGAGCCTGGCAGCAGCTTCATGCGGATGAGGGTAAGTAAATTGGGAGATTGCTAGATCAGAAAATCAGTAGAGCGGTAGATTAATTCGTCCGCTACTCGCCATTCACAACTCGCCATTCACAACTTACAACTCGCAACTCGCCATTCACAACTCGCTATCCTATGCCTAAGAAACCGACCACAGCCAAACCAAAGAACGCCCGTCGTCCCCGCGTCCGTGCGCGTAACTGGCGCATTGAAGATATTCCCGCCATTGTAGCATGCCACCGCGCCACCTATCCCGAATATCCAGAGGAAGCCTATTACACCCCACGCTTTTACGAAATGCAATTTGCCGCCTTTCCGGAAGGGCAGTTCCTGGCCGAAATTGATGGTCAGGTGGTCGGCTATGCGACCTCGATCATTGTGCAGCTCGATGATACTACGCACGCCTACAATTATGAAGAGATCACCGGTGCCGGCACCTTTAGCAGCCACGATCCCAGCGGTGATACGCTCTATGGGGCCGATATTGGCGTACATCCGGATTTTCGCGGCATGGGGGTGGCGGGCAAACTCTATGAACAGCGCAAACGGGTGGTCAAACGGTACAATCTGCGGCGCATGGTCGCCTATGGGCGGATCCCTGGCTACAACGCCGTTGCCGGTAAGATGACCGCGGAAGAGTATGTACAGAAAGTGATTGCCGGTGAACTCAAAGATCCCTCGCTCCAGGCCCACCTCAAGGCGGGCTATGAGGTCAGGCGCGTCATGCTCGACTTTCTTTGGGATGATTCGAGTCTTAACTATTCGACGTGGCTAGAGATGCCCAACCCCGACTATCAGCCGGAGAAACGGCAGATCGCGGCCGCACCGCTGCAACGGCCGGTGCGTAAGATCCGCGTCTGTGCTGCCCAATATTACATGCGCCCCATCCGCTATTGGGATGAGTTTGAACAGACGGTGATGTTCTTTGTCGACACGGCCAACACCTACCACTGTCATTTCCTGCTCTTCCCTGAACTTTTTACGGTGCAGCTCTTTAGCCTGATGCCCTCGGACATCGACAGCCGCAACGCGATCCGCCAGCTAGCCGGCATGGCCGAACGCTATACCGAGCTCTTTAAGCAGGCCGCAATGGATCACGGCCTCTACATTATCGCCGGCTCTCATCCCGTGGTGCGCGACGACGAGGTATTCAACGTTGCCCATCTCTTTACCCCCAGCGGCAATGTCTACACGCAGGATGCGCTGCACGTGCCGCCGATTGAGCGTGAAGACTTCGACTTTGAGCCGGGCGAGGAGATCAAGGTCTTTGATACGCCACTGGCGCGTATTGCCATCCTTGTCTCCTATGACATCGAATTTCCTGAATTGGCGCGCTTGGTGACCCTCTCCGGTGCTGAGGTGCTCTTTGTACCCTACAGCACCGATGAGAAGAATGCCTATGACCGTGTACGTTACACCGCGCAGGCCCGCTCGGTCGAGAACTCGGTTTATACCGTGCTCGCCGGCAATGTGGGCAACCTGCCGACGGTCAAGAATTATCTGATCAACTATGGCCAAGCCGCCGTCTTTACACCAAGTGACTTTGCCTTTCCCCCCAGCGGCAAAGCGGGCGAAGCAGAGCCGAATGTCGAAACGGTTGTCATTACCGACCTGGATCTGACCAGCCTCGCCCAGCAACGCGACCATTCACGCGCCCGTCACCTTTTTGACCGCCGGCTCGATCTCTATGACGTGCGGGCGAAAAAGAGTGTCAAGATCGTGCGGACGGAGTAGAGATACGAGACACGAGACACGAGACACGAGACACGAGACACGAGACACGAGACACGAGACACGGAGACACGAGACACGGAGACACGAGACACGGAGACACGAGACACGGAGACAACGCGACTCTGCAACCTTGCACAGCCTGAAATGAGTATTGAATGACAACACCCCATTTACAAGCACACAGCTACTGTTCCTATTGTGGTCAACCCTATGGCAGCGACGCGATCTGGCCGCGCCACTGTCGTCATTGCAACAACAGCACCTTTCGCAATCCACTGCCGGTGGCGGTAGTGTTACAGCCGGTTGACAATGGTGTGCTGACCGTGCGACGCACGATTGAGCCGCGCCGCGGTTGGTTGGCGTTACCCGGTGGCTATATAGACTGGGGTGAAACGTGGCAGGAGGCAGGGGCACGTGAGATGTGGGAAGAAGCCGGTGTACAGATTGATCCGGCGGGGCTGCGCGAATTTCGGGTCTTTAGCGCAGGCAATTCCACGCTGATGATCGTCGCCCGCGCTACGCCACTAACGCTGGCCGATCTGCCTCCCTTTATCCCGAATGACGAAGCCGATGAACGGGTTGTCCTCACAGAGCCGCAGGAGTTGGCGTTTCCGCTGCATACCGAAGTGCTTGCGGCCTTCTTGAAGGGGGAGTTATAGAGCACAATCCCATGATTCAAATTAATCAGAAGTTCGGTTTTTTGCCGTTGCCCTCCTGGCTAACTTATGAGAAAATAACAGACAGTAAAGTTAGTTGATTCTCAGCAGACCGCGGCGGCGTATGCGCCTTTGCAGATGCGCATACGTGGTGAAATACTTGCGCCTGCTTTTCCGCTCTGCGATTGTTGATATTTTGACGAGAAATGCACTAGAATTGAATGACGATAACGATTGTGTAGAGAAGGATCAGCTAATGCCGAAAATAAACATCACAAAAGGTAACCTGCTAAGTCTTGCCGAGTTCAAAACTTTGCTATAGCAAACAACAGTGCGGAATTCGACATTGGAGGACATGCTAGACTTACTACGCGAGCTAGTTACTTTTGAAAATAAATATGACATGGGCAGTGATATCTTCTACGCTCGTTTTATGCGCGGCGAAATGGGGGATGATTTGCCCTTCATTCTGTGGGCAGGACAGTATGAATTGTACCTTGAGGCGAAACAGGAGATTGCCGTTCAATTGCCCAAGGTGGCTGTAGCGGTCTAATGGTAAACGGCTATTTACAGCGACTCTACGATACCATCATTTCTCGTGGCAATATTATAGTTGAACAACTTGAGTTTGATAGCCGGTTAAATCAACGCGGCACCGTTAAAGGGCGATTGACCTTTCATGACGGTTCTTTGTTAGATTTTGCCGAGGTGATTATCTTGCGCAATAGGCAAATCGTAAAACTACGCTACACTTATCATTATCAAGACAAATCTGAGGGAATGATCTTCCGTTACGATAATGATTTTTGAGTCTGATTGAAACAGCGGATAAAGGAGCGCAAGATGCGCAAAGAATACACGATTGTCGATACCGACATTCACCCGGGCGTCCCCACCAGCAAACTCCTCCTGCGGCTCGCCCAACCGTGGCGCATGCGGCTGGAACAGGGCAATCGCTCCTCTGGCACCCTTGGCTATTGGAACCCGAATGGGGTCAACCGTCCCGATGCCATCCTCGATGATGGCACGCGCATTGAGGATAGCCCCCAGGCCCTCGCCGACCATTGGCTTACCCCCCATCACATCGACTATGGCATTCTTAATACGGGATCGGTGCTGCATATCGGCCTCTCACCAGAAGCAGACTATGCGATTGCGTTGACCTCGGCCTATAACGATGTGATCGTCGAAGAGTGGTTACCGGCTGACCCGCGCTACCGCGCCTCAATTGCGGTCTATCCCTATGACATCGACGCTGCCGTGCGCGAGATCCAGCGCCTGGGCGATCTGCCCGGTGTGGTGCAGGTGATCATGCCCAGTTCGGCGCGCCAGGCTTATGGCCAACGCTACTTCCATCCGATCTACGAAGCGGCCTGTGCCTACAACCTTCCCGTCGCCATCCACCCTGGCACCGAGGGGGTCGGCATCTCCGGTGCGCCGACCAATCTGGGCTACCCCAGCAGCTATTTTGAATGGCACACCAATCTCGTCAGCAGCTACATTGGTCACATGACAAGCCTGATCCTCGAAGGGACCTTTGCCAAGTTTCCGACCTTTAAGTTTGTGCTGCTCGAAGGGGGCGTCTCGTGGGTGCCACCGATCCTCTGGCGCATGGACAAGAATTGGAAGGCGCTGCGCATGACCACGCCGTGGGTCGACCGCCTGCCGAGTGAAATCGCGCAGGAGCACTTCCGCCTCAGCACGCAGCCGGTCGAAGAGCCGGAGAATCCCAAACATTTTCATCAGATGCTAGAGATGTTCGCCGCCGACAAGATGTTGATGTTCTCGACCGACTATCCCCATTGGGATGGCGACACGCCCGATTTTACCGTGCGCCAATTTCCCGCGCACCTGCGCCCGGCGATCATGGGGCAGAACGCTTGCCAGTTGTATGGGTTGGAAGAATTGGTATTGGCATGAAATACGCTATATGACAGCAGATGACATCTACAATCTGCTATCCTCCTCTCTCTGCTATTCATTACTTTAGCCAATAGAGGAGGCTCGTTGTGCAATCACTAAAAGGCAAGGTTGCTGTCGTTGCCGGCGCAACCCGCGGTGCAGGGCGCGGCATTGCATGTATGTTAGGCGAAGCAGGGGCCACGGTCTACTGCACTGGTCGCAGTACAAGAGACAACCGATCCGAGATCAACCGACCGGAGACGATTGAGGAGACTGCGGCGTTAGTGAACAGTCACGGTGGCAAAGGCATTTGGGCACAGGTCGATCACACACAGCCGGATCAGGTTCGTGCACTCTTTACCCGCGTGCAACAAGAGCAAGGGCACCTTGATCTGCTGGTCAACAACATGTCGGGCGATCAATTTCTCACACCGGGCATGCTCTCCAGCAAGGCCCCAATCCCCTTCTGGAACTATCCCATTGAAAAGGGGCTGGCAACGCAGCAGAATGGTGTGCATACTCATCTAATCACCAGCTATTGCGCCGCCGCCATGATGGTGGAACAGCAACAGGGTTTGATCATTGAAGTCAACGATGGCAACAGTTTGCAATTCAACGACGTCGGCGTCTACTACAGTTTGTCAAAAGCGTCATTGGTACTGTTGGCCTATTTTATGGCAGAAGAATTGAGAGCGCACCATGTGGCGGCCTTGTCACTCACACCTGGTTGGCTGCGCTCGGAGACAATGCTCGACGGCTTTGGTGTCACGGAAGCCACTTGGCAGGATGCACTGACAAACGCACCTGATTTTATCAACTCGGAAACGCCATTCTACATCGGACGCGCCGTCGTTGCGCTGGCAACCGATCCCAATATCATGACCAAAACGGGTCATGCCTTAAGCGCAGGTGGACTGGCCCGCGAGTACAACTTTACCGATATCGACGGACGCCAACCACCGGCCTATTGCCCCGAAGGCATCTTCCGGGATGGCTATTTTATGAAAACAGCAGACGCTTAAGCGCTAGCATTACGCCTATAGCGGATCGGGAAGGTGACAGTCACTGCCCGTAAAGAGTCTGTCATGCTAGAAATCGATTGGGCAGTGACTGTCACCTGGATGCGAATTGTATGGGTTGGAAGAATTGATGTTGGCGTAATGAGTGATAGATGCCAGCAGATGACGACTATTGAATGTTATCATTCTCTTTTGCAATGTTGACATAAAGGAGAAAACCAACCATGAAACTGAACCATCTCAACCTAACCGTGACCGATGTGCGGGCGGCGAGTGAATTCTTGGAGAAATATTTTGACTTGCGCAGCACCGGCGGCAACGCCGGCATGGGTTTTCTGACCGACGACGATGGCTTCGTCTTGTCGCTGATGAAGGCTGGGCGCAACAGCGCAGTGGCCTATCCTGGGAATTTTCATGTCGGCTTCTTTGTGGAGAGTGCAGCCAAGGTCGATGCCATCAATCAGCGGCTAAAGGAAGATGGCTACGATGTCGCGCCACCGGAACAACACCATGCCTACACCTTCTATGTCGCTGCGCCGGGTGGCTTCACAGTGGAATGTGGTTTCTAATTTACCCATGTCGACAGTCGCCAGCCATTAGCAAACGCATTCAAAGCAGCATACAGTTAACCAATGTCCTATCTTTCTGAAGAGACTTTTGCCCACGCCCTTGTTGAATTAACCACCCTCGACCCCGATCTGGCGCGGGTCATCGATACGCTTGGCCCGCCCTCCTTCTTTGTCCGCGACCCCGGCTTCCCGACGCTCATCTTGCTGATTCTCGAACAGCAGGTCTCGCTCGCTTCGGCGCGGGCAGCCTTTGACAAGTTGGCGGCGCTGGTTGGGGAGGTCACGCCAGCCAGTGTACTGAGCCTGGACGATGAAACGCTGCGCGGCATTGGCTTTAGTCGGCAGAAGACGCGCTACAGCCGGATTCTCGCAGAGGCTGTCATCCGTGAAGAGTTGGCACTCTCATCGCTACACGAATTCAGTGATAGCGAAGTGCAGAAAGCATTGACCGCGCTCACCGGCATCGGCCCGTGGACCGCCGATGTCTATCTGCTGATGTGCTTGCGCCGTCCGGACATTTGGCCGGGCGGTGATCTGGCGATTCAGGTAGCGGTGCAGGAAGTGAAAGGATTGGCGAAACGGCCCACCGCCGCCGAAACATTGCCCCTTGCCGAGGCGTGGCGGCCTTGGCGTGCCGTGGCAGCGCGCATCCTGTGGCACTACTATTTGAGCGGCCGCAAGAAGGGTTAACTATCTTTGTTGGCAAAAAATCGTAGCGGCACGGTATACCGTGCCGCTACGATTTTTTGCCAACAAAGTATTTTAGACAAGTTCCGTCAAGTCAAAGACCGGCCCATGTACACAAGCTCGGGTATAGCCCTCATCCCGCGTGGGCACCACACAGGCCAAGCACGCCCCCACCCCACAGAGCAGATCGGCCTGGACCAGCGCCTGCACAAAGCCGGCTTCCAACCGAAAGCGGTGTTGCTGGATCGTCTGACGCAACGCCGCCAACTCGCCCAACGGCAGTGCCACTGCGATCTGATCGGCCCAACGCACCGTCTCCGCCAGTTGCTCTTGCCACTGGACAACTGACGCGGCCAGTCGTACTTCCACGGGAATCGGCAGTTGATCGACCAGCGCGGCCTGCTGCCCATCTTCCTGCAACCGCAATAGCAGCGTCACCCGCCCCCCGCGGTCCAGCATCTCATCACTCAGTCCCAAGACAATCGGTAACGTCGCCAGATCAGCCAGGATCAGCAGATTGCGGCTCGCCGGCTGTAAGCTATAGCCTTGACCAAAGGGACCAAGCAAATTGATGGGTGTACCGACCGGTTGAGCGGCCAGCCAGCGATAGCCAGGATCGTCGCTCTCCGGCAACAACACTTCCCAACGCGCCACGCCAGCCGGCTCGATCAGGCTGTGATGCAGCGCGGCGTAAAGTGGCCGACGCAGATAGATCTCCCAGTTTGTCGCCCGCTCTTCCTCTGTAATCGCACCACAGCGCGCCAGGAAATAACGGCCACTCACCCCAGTCTGTGCCAGCCCACCCGGCAAGTGGAGCGACCAAAGGAGATGTTGCCCAAGGCGGCGCGGTGGTGCGGCGACAATTGCGGTGCGCGTGCCGTCACGGTTGTTGGTTGGCAAAAGAGCTTCGGGCTGTGCGCCGAGCGCATTACCTATCAAAGAAGGCATTCAGACCTCCTCCCAACCGCCCCCACGAGCGAGGGAGGAGCGATACTCTCCCTCCCTGATGTCGGGAGGGCTGGGGTGGGGTTGAATGTTTATCTACAAAAGAAGGCGTAGTCATGCTAACATGCAATTCTTGAAAAGGATGGTATAATCACCGACAATGTGCCAAGCTCGATGTTAACAATAGGCGATGGGCAAGCCGAACGCTGGTTGAGTAGCCGGCTTTTTAGCGTATCGAAACCAAGATCGGCCCACTTATCGCCTAGATAAACCATAACATCGAGAAATTCTCACACAGGAACCCCAGTCAGGCAAATCATGTCACGGTTGACACAACGCGAGTCTTCTGCAATGCCGATGCCAGTCACCGATGTGGCCACGGAACATGTGCACGGGTGGCGTCACTTTGGCCTACAGTCCCTGTGGAATCGCGGCCTGCCCCCTCACATTGTAATCCAATCCAAACTGCTCTGGCCACTGCTATTGCTGCCCATTATTCTGCTCAATCAACTCGTCACCCCTCACCCGATCTGGGTGGTTCTGCTGGTGGCGCTTGCCGGGCTCTACACCATTGCCCTTGTCTGGGTGCGCAGCCTCGCCGAGCAGGTGACGATGCAGCGCAGACGGATAGGCACCCTGCTCGTCGCCGGCGATGAGCTAGAGGAAGAATTTTTGCTAACCAATCGAAGCGCCTTTCCCGTACTTTGGGCAGAAGTCTGTGATGCGAGCACCGTGCCGGACTATCAACCAGGGCGCGTCGTTGGGTGTAGTGGACACAACAGCATTCGCTGGAACAGCAAAGTACGCTGTCGTCATCGCGGCGTCTATCGGCTTGGGCCTTACGAAGTCTATTTGGCCGATCCGCTTGGGTTTTTCACACTTACGATCAGCATTGCACAAAGCGATACCGTGCTGATCTATCCGCGTGTCTTGCGCCTACCGACGGTTGTCTTACCCCAAGGCACTCAGAATGGCACGGCTCGCCGCCGCCGCCCTTTATTGGGCGCACAACCCCCTGCCACCGTACGTGCTTATCAACCGACCGATAGCCTGCGCCATGTCCATTGGCCGATCACAGCCCATCGCGGGATGCTCATGGTAAAGGAGTTGGAAAGTGAACCAAGCGGCACCGTCTGGATCGTGCTCGACCTCGATCAAGCGGTTCAGCGCGGCAGCGGCGAGCGCGGCACACTCGAATATAGCATTATCGCAGCCGCCAGTTTGACGGCAGAGCTATTGCAAGATGATGACCGCCGCGCCGTCGGCCTCTTTACCATCGCTGGCCAGCGGGCGACAGAAGAGCAGAAGGTGGTTGCCCTTACGCCACAAAGTGGACAGGCGCAACTCTGGACAATTCTCGCGGGTCTCGCGCCGCTCCAGCCAACCGATATTCCATTGGCCGAGCTTTTACGCAGTGCCCGTACCTCGCTTGGCAAGCGCAGCACCGTCATCGTGGTAACGACCGCGCCGAATGACGCCGTGCCGCCGTGGTTGGCCGAATTACTGCACTTGCAGGGCGGAGGGGTCAACAGCAGCGTCCTGCTCGTGACCGAGGAAGAGCAACGGGATACCACCGCACTGCGGGCGCTGATTTCGCGCTATGGCATTGATCTACAACTGCTATCAACCCAGCAACAGCTTCCACCCGCCCTAACCTTTCGCCGCACACGCCGCGTCATTCGCAGCACCCCAACCGGCGGCGCAGTCAGCTACGATGTCGAAGAGGAGGTGGGGTAGAAGATGATCAGCAACCGCCGTTGGGATGACGAAGAGCGCGGGGAGATGACTCCTCTACCGGTGGAACAGCCCCATTGGACGCTGCGCTCACTCTCCTGGCTTCTCAGCACGTTTCGGCCGCACCTGGGTTGGTTGGTCCTCCTCGCAACCATGCTCTTGGCATGGCTCCCTGCACGCGCCCTCGGTGACAATCGCATCGTCGAGATGCGCCGCATTCAAGCGACGCTCGATCTGATCGGGCCGGTGGCTGTTGTGGTGACGTGGCTGCTTTTGGGTTGGCGCGCGCCCCGTCGCGTGCAACGCTTGCCAAATGCACGAGCCGTGCTGACCTTCCTCCTCTTTCTTTTGATCGGTCTACTCGTGCTGAGCCAATCGATGATCGGCTGGCTACCTTCTCCTGCCCGCCTCTGGCAGACCATCGTGACCAACAGTTGGCCAACCTTGGGGCAGGCAATGGTCACCGATTGGCAACAGCTCATGATTCGGCTGGCGATCTGGTGGCAAGGGGTGTTGAGTGGCGGCGCGGCACAAGACAACCTGATCTTTGCCGCCTTTGCCGGGCTACTCTTTTGGAGCGTCAGCGCCCTCATGGCGTGGCTATTGCGGCGCTATGAACGAGCCTTAAACGCAACGTTACCGCTGCTTTGGCTCGTCGGCACCATGTTACTATATAGTGGTGTTGCGCGGGGCTTGATGTTAAGTGGTGTTGCCTTGGCAGTTGTGTTACATCTCTTGCTCGATCAGCAGCAATTGGTGCGCCGCTGGCAAGCCCAAGGTCTCGACTATGCCTCCGATCTGATTGTGGATCGCATGATCGCGATTGGGAGCCTGGGCGTTGTGCTCCTGATCGTAGCCGCACTGATGCCCAATCTCTACTACCGCCCACTAGTCGTCCGCTATTACGAGATCATTGAACCCCTTGACAGCCAGATGGAAAGCATCCGCGATCGCCTCTTCCCGGATCTGACGGGAATCTCACGGCACCAAGGGGCAGCTGCCGGTGGCTTGCCCAACGCCTTTCTGCTGGGGGGCAGCGTAACGCTCGGTGAAAGCGTGGTAATGCAGGTGCGCGCCGATGACACCGCTGGCTATGAATATTTTGATGGCCCGCTCGGCGAACAGGCCGATCCGCCGGGCCACTATATGCGCGGGGCCACGCTCAGCCGCTACGATGGCCACGGTTGGGACAATCCCGCGACCGTGCTCCGGCAGGATCTAGATGCCAATACACCTTGGCGTACAGCACCGACCGACGGACGCAAAGAGTTGGTCCAAAGTGTCACCCTCTTTGTCAATTCGCCCGTGCTCTACGCCGCGCCGGAGCCGCTAGAACCAGGAGTGGAATACCAGGCACAGCTGCGTAGCGATGGCGATCTCATTGCGCTGCAACAGCGCGCCCGCAGCTATACGGTCATTTCAAGTATCCCCGCCGTGAGTGAAGCGATGCTCGCCGCGGCACCCGCTTGGGATAGGGATCATCCGCTGCCGGCGGAGCTAGCGATTCACCTGGAGCTCCCGCCGACGGTGACCGACCGCACACGCAAACTGGCCGCCGACTTGGTGGCAGGCAAAGCAACGCTCTTTGAACAGGCGCAGGCGTTGGAGCAGTTCTTGCGCCAGTACACCTATGATTTGGAAGTCCCCGAGCCACCGACCGATGTGACCGACATCGCCGACTATTTTCTCTTTGAGCTACAGCGAGGCTACTGCGACTACTACGCCACCGCCTTTGTCGTCTTGGCACGCGCTGTCGGCATCCCTGCCCGCTTTGCCACTGGCTACGCCGTCGGTCAATGGAATCCGGCGGAGGCGATGTGGATCGTCACCGAGAGTACGGCCCACTCCTGGCCAGAGGTCTACTTTGCCGACTATGGCTGGATCCCCTTTGAACCAACCGCCGGTCGCCCATCACTGGTGCGTGTGGGGCCAAGTACACCACCAACGGGGGGGGGCGCCATTGCGCCCGCTCTTCCGATAGCCGATGAATCGCCACGCAATTCGCTGCAGTGGAATTGGCAGATGCTCTTTTGGCTGGCACCACTGGCGCTACTCGTGTGGGGGCTGGTGCAACTCTTGATGCGCTATCGCCAGAGCCGTGAGGAACCGTGGACGGCGTTGCTAGGCTGGGGCCGCCGGGCAGGACGGCCAATCCAAACGGGTGAAACTGTCATCGAATATGGGCATGGCTTGGCCGATCATATCCTGCAACAGCAGACCCAAACGCAAGATGTGGGGCGACTGGTGGCCCGTGAGGTTACCGCATTGAGTGGGCAAGTCAATGCCCTGCGCTATGGTGCTAGCGCTAGCCGCGGTGAGACTGAAAGCGCGATTCGCGCACGGTGGCTGCGCGTGCGTCCCTACTTGCGGCGATTACGGCTGCGACCGTAGCCACAGCAGGATAGTTTTTAGAATAAAGATTTTCTACCTTTCCCTTCGACAAGCTCAGGGGCCGGTGGAAAATCTTTATCTTGCTGTCTATCACACAAACAAACGGTTGCATTTCTTATGAACCAATCGGTCAATTTCGGATTGACAGCCGACGACTATGGCAAACATCGCGCCGGCTTTCCGCCCTCCCTCTTTGAGCGGCTGGCCTCCTTTGGCATTGGCGAAGTGGGTCAACAGATTGTCGATCTAGGCACGGGGACGGGAACGCTGGCGCGGGGCTTTGCCGCGCGAGGCTGCCACGTGATTGGCATCGATCCCGCCGAAGCGATGTTACTTGAAGCGCGCCGTCTGGCCACGCAAGCCGGCCTGACTATCGATTTTCGACTTGGCAAGGCGGAGGCAACCGCGTTAGCCGCTAGCCGTGTCGATGTGGTGAGCGCCGGCCAATGTTGGCATTGGTTTGATCGACCGGCAGCAGCCGCCGAAGTGGCGCGCATCTTGCGGCCCAACGGCAAGGTGGTGATCGCCCACTTTGATTGGCTCCCCTTG
Source organism: Caldilineaceae bacterium (assembly GCA_034432375.1). Lineage (GTDB taxonomy): Bacteria > Chloroflexota > Anaerolineae > Caldilineales > Caldilineaceae > JAHBVH01. The sequence continues at coordinate 23,019 of DAOUCA010000034.1, read as the reverse complement.
CAGGGCAATGTCGTAGCCGCGACTGAAGCGGCAATTGAAGCGTACAATCCGACCTGGCAGATGGGCGGCGGCATGGGGCTCTATCCGCAGTGGTTGCGTGATCTGGGCGAAGCTGGGTTTCGCGATATCGAAAGTTTCTCGTATGATCTGGCAGTACCCTATAGCCACGAAGCATGGCGGGGGCGAATTCGCGCGAGCGCTGGGGTAGGGGCGACATTGCCGCCGACGCAGGTCGAACACTTTGATCAGGAGCTTGCGCTGATTTTAGAGCAGATGCATCCAGAGGTTGTGATGCAGATTCCGCATCGGATTTTTGCGGTGGTGGCCGGTGCGCCGCAAGCTGGATAAGAGATAGGGCACAGAGAGCACAGAGAGCACAGAGGGCACAGACGGGAAGTAATGATGAGTGATCCAACACCAGCACTGTACAGCGATGCATTCCTACAAGACCAAATTGACTACTATCGCGCCCGTGCCGGCGAGTATGATGAGTGGTTTTTGCGCCAGGGGCGTTACGACCGCGGGCCTGCCGAAAATGCGGCTTGGTTTGCCGACGTTGCCGAGTTGCGCCGGCAGTTGGCTGCCTTTCGCCCGACCGGCCATGTGTTGGAGCTGGCCTGTGGCACCGGGCTGTGGACCGAGCAGCTGTTGCAGCATGCCGACCATATTACCGCCGTCGATGCGGCACCGGAAGTCATTGCGCTCAACCGGGAGCGGCTGCAGAGCGATCGCGTCGACTATGTGCAGGCCGATCTCTTCCGTTGGCAACCGACGGCGCGTTATGATGTCATCTTCTTTAGCTTCTGGCTTTCGCATGTTCCAACAGAACGGTTGGCTGAGTTCTGGCAGACGGTTGACCAAGCCCTGGCCGACGATGGACGGCTCTTCTTTATCGATTCGCGCCATGTGGAAAGCTCCACCGCCACGGATCATCGTCTGGCCGCCGCCACTTCACAGGTGCAAGAACGCCGACTCAACGATGGCCGCACCTATCAGATCGTTAAGATCTTTTATGAGCCAACCCAACTCACCGCCGACTTGGCGAAGTTGGGCTGGTCGATCAATGTAGCGACGACAGAGCGTTATTTTCTCTATGGGATGGGGAGGCGTAAAGAGTAGATGCGTGTTGCGTGACCGCGGCGCAGTAGCTTGCGGGTATTGCGTGTACTGTGACTGTTTTATTAGTGCGCGTCCACAGCATACTCAAAATAGTGACGCCGAACTGTCCCCAATCGCAGATGAAGATCCGGTCACAGTACACGCAACACGCAATACGCAACACTTTTCGGATATGCGCTTACCGGCGCGGACCACACAGCATGATAGGATGGGCGCGAAACCTAGTGACAACGGAAAGGGAACGCATGTCTAGTCTTGTTGACGAGTTAACCGTAGTACATAATGAAGCGGCCAGTCGTTTTGAAGCAGCGATTGAGGGGCAATTGGCGGTTATCGACTATGAACGGCGAGGCGATCTGCTCTATTTAACGCACACGGGCACCCCCGTTGCGTATCGGGGACAAGGGGTTGCCAGTAAGGTCACACAAGCGGCGCTGGCGTATGCCAAGGCCGAAGGGCTGCAGATCGTTCCCGTGTGCAGCTTTGTCATCAGCTACTTACAAAATAATCCACAGTATCAATCTTTGATCAAACGATAAGCTATGGAACAGCGCGCATCGATCCATCAACGCTCAACGCCGGCGACCGATTTCGCCTATTATCAGTCGCCGGTTGGCCTCATCGAGTTGGGCGCGACGGCAGAGGCCTTGACGGTGCTCTATTTTGTAGAAGCACCGCGCCAAGTCACGACATTCACGCCATTGGTGGAGCAAGCTGTGCAGGAATTGGACGAGTACTTTAGTGGAAAACGTAGCAATTTTACCGTTCCCTTGCACTTTCACGGTACGGACTTTCAACGGCGTGTTTGGCAAGAGTTGTTGAACGTTCCCTATGGTGAGACTAGCTCGTATCTGACAATCGCCAACGCTTTGGGCAATCCCAAGGCCGTGCGGGCGGTGGGTGCCGCCAATGGCCAAAATCCAATTTCAATCATTGCCCCCTGCCATCGGATCATTGGCAGCGATGGCAATCTGATCGGCTACGGCGGTGGGCTTTGGCGCAAAGAGTGGTTGTTGCGCCACGAAGGCTATTTATTGATCTAATTGATTGAACTCATAGGACTTATGCAGACCGCTGGTTGAGTAGCTATACTCAGCTCTGAATGGGAACCGGAGTTTTGCTAGGGTAGAAACTCCGGTTCCCATTTCAACCGCAGTATAGCTTTTCAGCGGGTGCCCTGGGGAGCGAAACCGAGGGGTGCGTAAGTCCTTAAACTTATAGAAAGCATTGTAATGCCACAGAATGTCATTGGAACCGAATTAGAATCCTGTTGTACCGAGCCGCTGACTGGCTTTTACCGCGATGGTCTTTGCCGTACGGGGGCGGACGATGAAGGCTTACATGTCATCTGTGCGCAGGTGACAGAGGAGTTTTTGGAGTTTGCGCGCGATCATGGGAATGATCTCATCACGGCGCGCCCCGAGTTCCTCTTTCCCGGCCTGACCCCTGGCGACTGCTGGTGCATCTGCGCCGCGCGCTGGCAAGAGGCACTAGAAGCGGGAGTTGCGCCCCCCGTCAAGCTGGCAGGCACCCATATCTCGGCGCTAGAATTTGTTTCGCTAGCCGATTTAAAAGCACATGGGATGTAGTACCCTTCTCGTCCCGGACGGACAGCTGAATTTAGGGATCATGTGTATCAAGGTAAGCATTTCAGGAACACTACAGCGGATTTTGGCAGCAACAGATTTGCAATTCCGTAAGCCAACCCACCTCTTCTTTACAAACCTGTCGATTCAATCGTCAGTTCTTCCTAGAATTCAGGGTACGCTGCGGAAAATCAGTTGCTTCCCGGGAACCCTTTGGGTGCCGTTGTAGTATTGGTTATCGCATTGACAGTCCATTAGTTTCGTCCACGGCAACCAACGCTGATCGCTAAGCTATGCGGTCACCGGCGGCAGTTCCAGCTTTTTCTTACAAAGATACCAGTCGATGCACTCATAGCCATCACCAGCAGCGGCTTCTTTCGCTGGGCCGGCCATTTTTTGCCCGCCGATTGGAAATCCGCTGACCACCGTGTGAGCATGGGCAATGCGCTCTGCCGCTAGTTCGATCGTTTTGGGCGGAGGCATAATCACCTTATCCCCTGGCTGCCAATTCGCCGGCGTTGCAACGTGAAATTCATCAGTGGTCTGGAGCGCATCAATCACGCGCACAATCTCCTGCATATTGCGTCCAGTGGTCAAGGGGTAGTAGATCATCGCACGCACTATCTGCTTGGGGTCAATGATGAAGACACAGCGCGAAGTCTCAGTCTTACTCTCGCCGGGCATTACCATCCCATAGAGCGTGGCGATTTCCTTATTGAGATCTGCAATGACAGGGAAGGGCACGTTGATGCCAAAGTGCTCTTCTATATTGCGAATCCAGGCAATATGCGCATAGAGACTATCAATGCTCAGACCGAGCAGGTCGACATTGCGCGCTTGCAATGCGGGATAGATATCGGTAAAGGCGAGAATTTCTGTGGTACAGACTGGGGTAAAATCGGCTGGGTGCGAAAAAAGAATTAGCCACCTTCCTGCAAAATCAGTTAGGCTGCGCGTGCCCTGCGTCGTTGTGGCTTCAAATGCTGGAGCCGGTTCATTCAGACGCGGTAGGCGCGTCGGTTGCGTGCTTTCCACTCCTTCAGTCATCATGATATGCTCCTTTGGCTTATCAATAGGAAGAGCGATACACATCTTATAGATAAAATCCTTAAAAGTCATACAGCTTCTCTCGGGTAAAAGCTATCGCAATCTGTATGACTTTTAAATGATTCTAAATGATTCGTCTATTAGTATAAATGCATTCCGTTCTTTAACAACTGGCTAGCAGACGAGGTTTCCTCCTGACCAGCCAGAGAGTTTCCCTATTTCACGCGTATACCCATAGGAAAATAGAAATCTATCCAATCTATATACCGAGTAAGAGTGAAATGACTATCACCTTTGATAAACTGTAAGACAAAGGAGATAAGAATATCAATGTCTACAAATCTTAGTTTAAGCCGTCAACGAGCGATCCGCAGCCAGATCAATCAGCTGGCTTGGTTACTCGATAACTCAATTACCATTCCCTTTATTGGTTACCGGATTGGCCTCGAAGCGATTATTGGTCTAATTCCGGTTGTGGGGGATGCAGCTGGGGTGCTGCTTTCGAGCTATATTGTGACCCAGGCAATGCGTCTGGGGGTCTCAAGGGTCGTCTTGGCCCGCATGATCGGTAACATTGTGCTGGAAGGGGTTATTGGGGTCATTCCTCTGATCGGCGATCTCTTCGACGCCACCTTCAAGGCCAATATACGCAATGTACGATTGCTCAATGAAGCGCTAGATTAAGCAACTTCTGTACGAATCCCACTTCAAGCTCCACGTTCCGATGAGCCTAACCGATCCATAACGCAATAGCTGGTAACTAAAAGACCCGGTCGTTCGACCGGGTCTTTTAGTTACCGCAACCGATCCTGGCCGATCGACCAGGAGGACGGCTCTTCTCTCAACTAATAGAACTCCGTGCGATCGCCTGATGTCGAAAAAGACAAAGAAGCATAGACTGAATCCATCAATAAGGCACGAATGCTTCTACAGCCAACGAGCAGTGCCAAGGCAGTAGCACAATGGTAGATCGATAGATTCAGTAGGCATTTTATAGATCATGTTCCGTCGTCGCTCGCTGGGATCACGCGAGTGTAGAAGCGTGTGCTAGTAGTAGTTGGTAACCGACAAATCAGTGTTTTGCTCATCAGCCGAAAATGTAAAAATCACGATTATCCCAGAGACAAATCATCGATTTTCATACGTTTCACAGATGAGCCAAGTTTCTAAATTGAGGATGAATAGAATGAAAACCCGCAGACGAAATTTCATGATCGGCAGCGCCGCTGCCTTGACCCTTGCTTCCGGTTTGGCCCTAGGTGGGCACGCAACTTGGTCTGAAGCCTATGCCAGCACACAACCACCGGCGATTGTCGCACCGGCACCGGTAACCGCGGCGCAACAGGCAGTGGCGGCTGCTGCGCCCAGCCAGGAGGCGCTCTCCCAGCTTTATGATGAACTGTCCCCTTCGGTGGTCAACATTCAGGTGACCATCACGACGGCACAACAAGATTCATCTCAGAGTTCGCCCTTTCCGTTCCCCTTTGGTAATTCTCCCTTTGGACAAGGGAATGGGCAGCAGGCACCACAGCAGGCCCAAGCCGAAGGCACCGGCTTTGTCTATGACACTGACGGCCACATTGTAACCAATAATCATGTCGTTGCCGAGGCCGATCCAGAGAACATTGTGATTAATTTTTCCAATGGCGAATGGGCGATGGCGAAGCTGATCGCCACCGATCCACAGGCAGATTTAGCAGTGTTACAAGTTACACCACCCAGTGATATGACCTTGAAGCCACTGGCGTTGGCAGCTACTAACAGCTTGCGCGTAGGCTACTCCGTCATCGCCATTGGTAGTCCCTTTGGTCTCGATGAGACAATGACCACCGGCATTGTCAGCGCCTTGGGCCGCAGTATGCCCACCAATGAGACCGGCACCGGCACCCCGACCTATTCGCTGCCGGATCTGATCCAGACCGATGCCGCAATTAACCCTGGCAACTCGGGTGGTCCCTTGCTGGATCTCAACGGCGAAGTCGTGGGCGTGAACTTTGCCATCAACTCGCCAGTGCGTGCCAATTCGGGTGTCGGCTTTGCAATTCCAGCCTCGGTAGTAGCAAAGGTAGTGCCGGCGCTGATCAAGGATGGCGCCTATCATTATGCGTATCTTGGGCTTGCCGGTGGCACGATCACGGCACAGGTGGCGCAAGAAAATAAGTTGGATGATAATGTGTTGGGGGTTTACGTCGGTAGTGTCAGTCAGCAGGGGCCTGCCGCCAAGGCGGGACTACAGGCCGATGATATTGTCACCGGGATTAATGACCAACCAGTCCATCGCTTTGAGGATCTGTTGAGTTACCTTTTCAACAACGCCGCCCCGGATCAAAAGGTTACACTACACATCTTGCGAAACGGTAAGGAGATGACACTCGATGTTACTCTTGGCGAGCGGCCTAGCGAAAGTGATCAAGCCAATAGCCAAACACCAGGCGACACAATCAGCGTAGGCAGCGCGATTAAGATTGCCAAGGCAGCGGTTACCGATGCCGGCCTGATGACAACTATCGACTCTGCTTCGGTGGCGCAGGATCTGCAACAAGGGCAGCCCCTTTGGGTGGTTAGCCTGAGTGGTAACGGCAAGAAGGCGACCGTCACCATCAACGCCGTCAGTGGGGATGTCTTAGACCTCACCGTGCAATAACCGCTTTACACAATAAAGTTGTCCATTAACAGTTCTTTCAACAAGAGCGGCATCAGGGCTGATGCCGCTCTTGTTGTTATCTTCATCAAACGTACATACGTGTAGTAAACTAAAATTGTCCGTACGAGCATAATGCATCATACCCGTACTTCATTGATGTAGCCACATGCGCGTAAAATTTTCACAGATCAAACTCAGCGATCAACGGCGTGTGATCGCTGTGGCTACACCAAGGGTCAAACGCACCAACGGTCAGCTTTTGCAAACGACCAAGCCAGGCCTCCGGCACAAAGCAGTAGTCCAGATGGTAGCCCTTCTGCGGACTGCGGTGATGAAAATAGGTCTGCTGTTGTTCGCGGCCATGCGCATCGCCGCTGGTCTCGTGGTAGACACTTACCAAGCGCGCTTCGGCCAGTGCTTTCACCAACGCAGTGTGGTTGCTGATCTTACGCTCGTGATCCCAAATTGCGTTGCTGTTGAAATCCCCCAAGACGACGGCTTCGCGCTCGCGTAGAAAGTCCGCATAGTGGTGAACTGCGTGATAAACCTGCCCCACATAGCTGCGCGCTTTTTGGCGGTGACCCATGGCCCAGATCGCCAGCATATGCAGATCGAGGTCACCGCTAACCCGCACCGGAATCGCGTGGCGGATTGTCGGGTCATAGCGCTTATCGAGCGCAAAGCGTAGATTGCCATAGCCAAAGACACCCACACCCTTATCCAAATTATCTCCTTGCCAGAGAAAGTCATCCGGCAGCAGTGAACCGGCGGGAAAGCGCAACTTGCTTGGGCATTCGCACTCTTGCACGACCACGATGGTTGACTGCAAGGCAGCGAGATGGTGGGCCTTTTTGCGAAAAGCGCCCTGACAGTTCCAGGTGACCAGCTTCATTTTATCTACCCCAAAATTTCATTACCAAGCTTACGCCGCCCATTGCCAATGCGCCCCAAATTAGAATGATCACAGCGGCGGCAAGCCAATTGACGGGCTTGCCTTGCTTGATCAATTCCGTGGCTTTTGCTCGACTCTCTGCCATAACCGTGGCCGGAATCAGACGGATGGCCAGGGCAATCCCGAGCGGCACCAGAATCAGGTCATCAAGATAGCCGAGAATGGGAATGGGATCTGGAATCAGGTCGATTGGACTAAACGCATAGCCGACGACGCAAGCCGCAATGATCCGGGCGTAGCGGGGTGTCCTAGGATCCCGATAAGCAAAATAGAGCGCATATACTTCGCGTTTCAGTGTGCGAACTTTGTCTTTCCACTGTTCGGCAACCCGTCGCATAATCTCTTCTTTCCAAGAATCATTGTGTATCTAGTCGGCCGATTATGACTACCGGGGGGTATAGATTATCGATCTTTGAATTGTGACTAAAAAGAAGGCCGGCTTCTTTGCGAAGTCGACCTTTAAGCCGATGGTGGTGACCGCTAGCTTATCGGCTACGCCAACAGGAAATAGATCGGCTGTGGCCGATGCTCGCACGGCAGGCAAATGATTGCTACCTCCGATTTTACCATAACATCGGTTACCTTTGCATACTGATCAAGCGCTCCCATATTGCTCTTAACTTGGTTTCTCCTTGCGAGTGTTGGTGCGGCTAGGGCGGTTGAAAGGGCATGTAATCCTATTCTGATGATCACATACCTCGGCGCAACAGAGATCAGGCGTTGGTATTGATATTTCACGACGAGCGGCCAGAGCCGACCCTGCTCTTTTGGCTTGTGAGTGGTGACAAAGGAAGTTTAACTAGGAATTGAGTACTATCCCCTAATACGGTTGTGACAGCGACCGTGCCGCCGTGTGCCTGCACAATCTCCTGCAAAATCGCTAAGCCCAGGCCACTGCCACCACTGGCGCGATTGCGTGACGCGTCAACCCGATAGAAGCGTTCGAAGAGATGGGGCAAATGTTCAGGTGCAATTCCTGGGCCTGTGTCTGTAAAAGCGATAATGACCCAATCGTCTTGCGTCCTTGCACTGATTGATAGCTTGCTGTTGGGGGCATAGACAAAGGTGTTTTCCAGTAAATTGGTAAACATCTGGATCAGCCGATCGGTGTCACCATAGAGCGGCAGAATGCTTGGAAAGTCGACCTTGATTTCTACGTTTGCGGCAGCCGCCTGCGGTTGCAGTAATTCGAGCAGTATATCTAACAGATCAGCCAAGTCCAGCGCTTCGTACTGAAGGGGCAACTCGGTGCTGTCATTGCGTACCAGCCACAGGAGATTAGCCACCAACCGCTCCATGCGACCGATCTCTTCACCAATTGTCTCGATGGTTTCAATATATTCTGCCGGCCGACGCGGGCTTTCTAGCGTCACATCACATTCACCACGCATAATTGCCAACGGCGTGCGCAACTCATGCGAGGCGTCACTCACAAAGCGTTGTTGCGCTTGAAAACTCACTTGCAACCGGTCAAGCATCTGGTCAAAGGTATGTGCCAGACGCCCAACTTCATCATCAGGCAACGCTAGATTTAGCCGCTTTTGCAGATCCTGTGCGCTGATGGTGGCAGCTTGCCGGCGAATGATCTCAATTGGTTGGAGAACGCGTCCGGCCAACCAATACCCACTTATCGCCGCAATCATGACGACAACCGGCATAATAAGCAGCAACAGCAATAGCAATTCATTGAGTGTTTCATACAATGCCTCCATACTCCGGCCTACTTGGACCCAAGCAAGTTGACGTCCATCCACAATCACGGGAACACTAACGATGCGTAGTCGGTGCTGGAGGCTATCACCCAACAGCAGAAAATTGCTAGTATTCTGATTGTTTTCACTATGGGTTTCAGTAACAGTCGTAAATACAGCACTCCGCCCTTGCTGTATCGTGGTAGGAATATCGACTGTACTCACCCCTTGGTGATCCGTGATTGTCCCATCTAGCAGCACCAGACGAAGCAAATCATCGGTAGAGCGATAACTGCTTGATGCGGCATCACCGCGGGCAAAGGCAACGTGACCGTTTTCATTCTCTACTGTCGTGAGCAACTGCTCGGCATTAAAGCGCAACCCATCATCCAGGCTTTGCAGAAGTTGGGCGCGTAAACTGAAGTAGAGAAAGCTGCCAGACAGAAGTAAGACGGCCAGCATTAATACTGTCAGCAAAATTGCAATACGGGCACGGATGGTTTTAGGCATCTTCGGGCTCGGTTGTTCTGTCGTCGCGCAGTCGATAGCCCATGCCGCGCACGGTCTGAATGAGTTTCGTGTCAAATGGATCATCGATCTTGCGCCGCAGATAGCGAATGTAGACATCGACAACGTTGGATTGATTGTAAAAGTCATAACCCCAGACGTGCTCGGCAATGAGCGTACGGCTGAGCACCTGGTTCGGATGGCGCATCAACATTTCGAGCAGAGAAAATTCCTTGGCCGATAGGTCAATCGTCTCGCCACCACGCTCGGCACGATGTGCCACTAAGTCCAATGACAGATCGTTGGTACAGAGGTTGGTTGTCCGTGGCTGGTCAGTTGCCCGCCGACCCGCCGCGCGTAAACGCGCCAACAGTTCCCCGAAGGCAAAGGGCTTGACCAGATAGTCATCTGCGCCGGCATCCAGCCCTACAATCCGGTCATCAACGGTATGTTTGGCGGTGAGCATGATAATACTGGCGGCATAGCCGTCACGACGCAACCGTTTGCAAAGATCGATCCCATTCAGTTTCGGTAACATCACATCGAGAATCATGATGTCGTACGGGAAGTTACGCGCCCACTCATATCCTTCTTCGCCGTCCGCGGCTACGTCAACGGCATAGGTATTCTCTTCTAAACCGCGTTGGATAAACGCCGCAATCTTAGGTTCATCTTCAACCAATAAGATACGCATAAACGACCTTTCTCTTTCATTTTTGACTCATGTACCTGAGTAATTTAGCTACATGAGCGTTCATTCCCGTACACGATTCTCGAAAGCATTAAGGTGCACACGGACGGTTACCCACTTGATAGTAGCGGTAACCACCGATGACAACCGCCAGCCAGAGCAAGCCGAGCGAAAGCGATCCCAACACATCGCTGGGATAGTGCACACCCAGATAGATACGACTCAAAGAAACAAGCAGAGCAAAGAGTACCGCTAGCAACGCCCAGATCCGCTGCTGCTGTTGCCAGAGTAAATAGGCGGCAAAGCCAAAAAGGGCTACCGCGCTCAAGGCGTGACCGCTGGGGAAACCATAGGTTGTCTCCGCCATCAGCGGTGGAAAAACCGCCGGTCGCGGCCGAGCAAAGAGTACTTTCAGCGAACTGCTGAGCAACGCCGAGCCGACAATACTCACCACCAATGCAATGGCTGCCAGGTGTTGCTGTCGGCGCCACCAGAGCCAGAGTGCGGCCGCCGGTGCAATGACCAGTGCGCCGGGAAAGCCAATCTTTGTGATGACAATCATCAACGTATCCAGCCAAGGTCTGCTGAACTGGTGGATCGCGAGCATGAGTGGGGCGTCCCAGACAAAAGCCTCTTTCATCCAAACATCGCCGGCCAAATCCAGAAAGATACCAGCAGCACCACCGACAAAAATAAGCCCCAACAGCCAGATCCACCAGCTTTCCCGTAGGTGGTGCAAGATACGCATGAGGGAAGTCACCTCCTCGATCGGTGTTGCCTGATCTGAATGGTCTTTTAACGATTGCACTGCGGCTTGCCCTTTCTGTTCATTGGATAGAGTTAGTTGGTATCAAAACCATTGTAACGATGTTGAGTAAATTGTAGATGAAATTGCTGGAAAGCTGGTATCAAAATACCCCCATGGCTGTGGAAGTGCAGCTACGATATCACCACTCAAAAAACAAGCGACCGGGGATGGCGTCAATGTGCCATCCCCGGTCTTCGACTATCTTATACGTTTATCAATCAGAAGCAGCCCATCTAAAATTTACTGCCCTGCGGCATCCTCTGTACCAGATGTCTCTGTGGCATCGTCCGGCTGACCGTCATGCTCATCTTGCAGATCATCGGTGTCACCGGCTTCATCCTGCTCACCATTCTTGGCCTCGCTGCCTTCGTTGGCATCATTGGCTTCGTCTGTTTCGCCGGCTTCATTGCCTTCATGATCCTGCTCGCTATGCAGAATCGCGCCATCACCCGCGTCTACCTTGACTCCCATGCCGTTACTCAGTTGAACTTCGTAGACCAAGAAACCATTCTCACTTTCGAGACCACTCTTTACAACAGTGGTGCCGGGGTTGGCGGCAATGGCGGCGGCTTCAGCGGCGGCGACATCGATCTTGGCGGATCCTTGGAGGGCGGCGGCCTCATCGGCCTCGCTCATGCCATCCATCTGCGTCTCATCGACCGGCACACTGCCGTTAATCGCTGGATCCTGAGTCGTATCACCCGGATCGTCGGCCTGCTCTGTATCCGTCAATGGCTGGGTCTGTGTGATCGGCACTGTCTGTATTAGACCCGTAAAGGCCATCGTACCTAACCCACCGAGTGCCAGTGTCGCAACGGCGGCAAGGCCCAACACCTTCTGTCGAAACTCAAATTTCATTTTATACTCTCCTCGTATTGTGCATCCTGAATGGTTGTCAATCACCAGTTCTGTTTGACTGGCTTACCTATCAGTATAGAGGGGGTACATGGCAAGTTGATTAGCTATAAATTACAACTTTCCAATCTTGATCAGAAAGCGAAGAGTCAAGTTGTCGGCAAAATTGTTGTCATGGCACGGCGCATCTGTAGGTGATAAGCGGGCTGCTGATATCAACGCGCGTAGCGCGCGATCACGTTGGTATGGGCATGATACTCCGCTTTGCGCCGACTTGCCGCACCCATCGCCGGCCAATCGATCTGTCGATCAGCGATTCGCTGCACGGCACAGAGGGCATCGGCGCTACGTTGGGCCACGATTCGGCGTGGCTGGGCATGACGAAGCTGGGCATGACGAAGATGTCTTAGCAGATACTGCCAAGTTAAGTTCATGGGCTTCCTTTCAGCGCATCATTGAGCGCGGTCAATGCAATCCTATCGGTTACTATTTAGACGTATTACTGCACCACGGCTGCAAGCATCGCTCGGTTAATTTTGTCGGCCTTGGCGCGCAATCGGCGGATCCTGCTGCATAGTCGCCGTCAGGCCAGCAATCAGGGCATCTTTTTCGCTTTGGGTCAACTTTGCGTTGGGATGCATCAGGAGATAGCTGGACAATGGCATGCTGTCGTTTTTAATCGAACGCACAACTTCTTCCAAACTACTGTTCGGCTGATCCCACGTCGAAAAATTGAGCCGTCGTTTTCCATCGGCAATATGATTGGCAATGTACCAGGAGACGGGTGCAATATAGCCATCCCAAGGCCAGGTTGTCTCATTGCTATGGCAATCAAAACAGGCCCTTTGCGCCAGAACACGCGTTGCCGGTGAATCCCATTTTACTTCCTGTGTAACCGGCGGGTTGGTCCGATTGACAGGGATAAATTGGATGGCAATCGCGAGAACAATCACGATAATTCCGGCTCTTGTTAAGTTCTTTTTCAAGGTAAACTCCACTGTAGCTATGATAGGTTTGTTTATGAAATTAATACGACGGCACCTGTTACTTTGCCGGTGTCACAGTGTATTCAACAGGGCACGATTCAACAGACAGGATTGACAGAATCTACAAGCTTTATTTTCGCTGCTGTTCGTTCCGTAAATCCTGCCGAATATGCCATTGCCCAATTACGCCAGTATGCATGATAGCAGGCAAATGCAAAGAAATTGTGGGGGATACCTTTACACTTGATTAAATGTTCATTAATATCCACCTTCGTAAACAACAAAGGAACTCGCACTGGCCGCAGTTCCTTTTTTTGCCGACAATGACAATGCCCATAACGTGTGCCCGCAGCACCTACCCTTGCGGCGCTTCCAATGCAAGATCGAGTTGCTTCTGGCGGTTGGTCATATAAATAGTCAAGCCTAGAATAGTCAGCAGGAAGAGTGCGCTGGTGCCAAAAGAATAGAACAACCAGCAGCAAAGCGCCCATGATATAGGATGTCATGGGCAAGCCCAGGTTTAGGTAACACCGAGAAAATCCGCGGCGATTTCACCAACTGTCGTCGCCATGAGCTTAATGATTCAGAAAAAGATCGTCATGGCCGGCACTTTATTTAACATCTTCGCATTCATTGTTATTTCCTCTTGTTGCAGTTGAGTAAAGCCACTCCAGAAAAATAAGTATCCACAAGTCTTTGCTTTTCTTCGTGTGTCTTCGTGTGTCTTCGCGGATCATTTAATTCTTGGAATGGCCTACTAGGCAAATTCCACCGATGTTGCATCGAGCCCGACAAAATAGCGCCATTAGTATTCCACCGCGCTGGACTCACAGTTAGGTAAGTTTACGCAGCCAAGATTAAGCCCAGTTGAAACTAGGCAAAAGCGCAGCACGCAGCTGTCCATGGACAGCCCAAAACCATCCTGCATAGCGCGCATCCCTGTGTACCGTCACCGGAACATGGTGTTTCACCATTTCAACTGCACTTCAACTTACCCTGATTTACTCTACTCATGTTACGCAGTAAACATGCCGGTCTCGAGTACGCCGCATCCCCAGATGCGGATTGACCCGCATCTGGGGATGCGGCGTACTCGAGTAGCGTGGTGCCTTTATGGGAAGATGCGTAATATGAGCTACTCTAAGCAGCGGCGGACGCCAACTTGCGTACCACTCGCATCGTTCCAGCGCAGTTGCATTGATAGTCAATCCGTTCCACCCCAATGCCCTGTGCTGAGCCAGGAACAACGTGAACGATCATCCATAACAAAGGAGCAAAATAATGAATCCGAATAATCGATCCCGCAGTCACATTCTTCCACTGCGTCATCTCGGCGTGGTGCTGGCCCTGGGCATCGCGGTGACAACAAGCGCTTGTGGTGGTGCTACCACACAGGGCGTAACCACAGCGGGTGCCACCACAAGCGCCACCCAACCCACCGCCGCCGAAGTTAGTCCGTATGGCGATGTGCCCGACAATGCGGTCTTTGTCACCTACCAGAGCAAGGATGGCGGCTACTCAGTCCAATATGTGGAAGGCTGGGCCGTTACGCCGGGCACCAATGGTGCAGTGACGATCACCGATATCGACAGCGCCGAAACGGTTGACCTACGCGATCTCCCTGCCGGAGAGCTGACCAACTATGTGACGACCACCGATGTGTCACAGCTCAAAAGCCAGGTACAGGATTACCAACAGCGTGATCTGAAAACCGTGACGGTCAATGGCCAATCTATAATTGAGCTGACCTACACAAGCACTTCCGCGCCCGACACCGTCACCAACAAGAGCCGCGCCGTTGTCAGTCAACGCTACTACATCCCTAGCCCCAACAGCCGCCTGGCGATCCTCACGCTGACCACGCCGGATGGGGTCGACAATGTCGATGCCTTCCGCCAGATGCTGGAGAGTTTCACATGGCAATAACCAATGCAACCCAACCTGCAATGGTTCAACCCACAGCGCAACCGCGCCAGCGCGACAGCGGTTTTCACCATGCAACCGATGCAGAAATCGACTACAGCTTGCCGGAGCCGGATGTGGTCAACGTGCGGGATCTCTTTAAAATCTACCGCGAACGGCAGGTCGAAACGGTGGCGTTGCGTGGCGTCAACCTACGCATGCGACCAGGGGAATTTGTCGCCCTCATCGGTCCGTCAGGCAGCGGCAAATCGACCCTGCTCAACCTGATCGGTGGGCTGGATACGCCGAGTGCCGGCCAGGTACGTGTGGCCGGCGACGATCTTGCTCTATTGACGGAGCACGACCGCGCGCGGGTGCGTCGGCGCGCGGTGGGCTTTGTCTTTCAAGCCCATAACCTGCTGCCTTTTCTGAGCGCGCATGAAAATGTCGCGCTGCCCCTGCAATTGGCCCTGCGAGCCGACGCGGCCAATCGCAGTGACCTGTTGCTGAATCAAGTTGGCCTGGCCGAGCGGCGCGATCACCGCCCGGCCGCCCTCTCCGGCGGCGAGCAGCAGCGCGTGAGCATTGCCTGTGCACTGGCCAATGAACCGGCGCTGCTCCTAGCGGACGAACCGACGGGTGAACTCGATGCCACGACCGCGCACGCCATTATGGAGCTCTTTGTCACGCTCAATCAACAGACCGGCACGGCCATTCTCATGGTGACCCATGACCCGGCCATGGCCGCCTACAGCCGGCGCACCGTCCACATGCGCGACGGCCAAATTGTAGAGGAGACCACTCATGCCTGAAGCCCTCGTTGTTGCCAAGAATCTTTCGAAAAGTTATCGGCGCGGTACGCAGCTTATCCCGGCGCTGGCCAGTACCAATGTGGTCATTCAGCCCGGTGAGTTTGTGGCGCTGGTCGGGCGCTCGGGCAGCGGCAAATCGACCCTACTCAGCTTGCTCGGTGGGTTGGAAGAGCCGACGACCGGCAGCGTCACCGTGGCGGGCACGGCGTTGAGCCAACTCCGCCGCAAGCCGGCCGCCATCTTCCGCCGCCGCCACATCGGCTTTCTCTTTCAAGCGGTCGATCTGTTACCGACGCTGACGGTGCTCGAGAATGTGATGCTGCCCGCCGCGCTCGATGGTCTGCCACGCGCCCAATGCGTCGCCGCGGCCACCGCGCTGCTGAGCGCCGTGGGTGTCGAAACGCTGGCCGAATCCCTGCCCGATCAGCTTTCCGGCGGGCAACGGCAACGGGTGGGCCTGGCACGCGCCCTTATCAACAGGCCGCAGCTGATCCTCGCCGATGAACCGACCGGCAGCCTCGACCACGCCGCCGGCCAAACGGTCGTCGCTCTCCTCAAACAACTGGCGCGCGACGAGCAGACCGCCATTCTCCTGGCGACCCATGATCAAGAAGTCGCCCATGTGGCCGATCGGGTCGTGTCGGTGGAGAGTGGAGCGGTGGGACAGTAGATCAGTAGATCAGTAGATCAGTAGATCAGTAGATCAGTAGATCAGTAGATCAGTAGATCAGTAGATCAGTATTCCTATCTCCCTGCATCACTATTTACCTGTCTACCTGTCTACCTATCTACCTATCTACCTGTCTACCTGTCTACCTTTCTACCTATCTACTCGCGACACCAACACAAAACGGAGACCAATCATGAACTATCTTTACAGCTACACCCGCGCAGCTATCCTGCGCAACCCCTATCGCACGTTGGGCATGTTGCTCGGCACGCTGCTGGCCATTGGCCTGTTGAGCGCCGTGCTCTTTTACGTCGACAGTTCTGCCGCACAGATGACCCAAGCCGCGATTCGCACGGTACCGGTCGATATGCAGGTGGTCACGTTGGCACCGGAGACCAGCCTAAGCGCGCTACAGGGCCAATTGGCGGCGCAGCCTGGCGTCCGCGCCGTGGCCCCCTTTAGCCTGGCCGGCTTCACCAGCGGCCAGTTGACCGGCGGCGACCGCGCCACCGCCACGACCCCCGGCGCGCTCATCGCCGTCAACCCCGATTATTTAACAACCTTTGCCTATCCCCAATTGGTGCAAGGCGCATTGACCACCGATGGCATCTTGATTAGCAAAGATATGGCGACAAATCTGGGAGCCAAGCCGGGCGATACCATCCAACTCAACTTTCCGGCACCGGCCCCACCCTACCAAGCCGTTGTCCGCGGGATCGCCGACCTCAGCGGGGCAGATCAGCTCTTTGCACCAACCGATGCACAACATCGCGGCATGGCCTTTAACCCACCGACCAATGTGGTGATCATGGATCTGGCGCGCTTTAACCGCGACCTACGCGCCGCGCTCTTGGCTGCACCCGCCCAACCGGTGATCCAACAGGTGACGGTCGGCGCGGCGGCCAACAGTACGGCCAATGGTGGCGTGGTAACGGGTGTGGTCAGCAGCGACCAACCCGCGGTGAGCGAACAACTACACATCCGCATCGACCACACCACGTTGCCCGGCGACCCGATCCAGGCGCAGAAGACGACCGAACAGCTCCGCCGACTGTTGGAGCGTCAGGCACCCGGCCAGATCAGCGTGCTCAACAACCTCTACGCCGTTATCGAAAGCGTCAAAGGCGATATCCTTTGGGCGAAAATTTTGGCGGTTTTTCTGGCCGGCCCAGGCATTCTGCTGGCCGCTTATCTCTCGCGCTATGCTACCGCCAATCTGATCGTGGCGCAGCGACGGGAGTTGGCGCTGTTGCGGGCGCGCGGGGCGACACCGCGACAGGTGGTCACCTTGAGCATTGCCATCAGCACGATCATTGCGCTCGTTGGCGTGCTACTGGGCATCGGCTTGGGGTTGGTGAGCAGCGCCTGGTTGGCCAACGCAAGCATCAATAGCAGCTTATTCAACGGCGGCAATCGCTTCTTGCTGCTCAAATCGGCGGGGGTGGCATTGGGGGCCGGGCTGCTTTTTGCCCTGGGAGCAATCATCCTGCCGACGCGCAGCCTCTACCTTGCCCAAGTTCAAGCCGGCCGCCGCCAGATCGAAGTCGACCCCCAACCGCCACTCTGGCAACGCTTCTTTGTTGATCTGTTGCTGCTGGTCGGTGGGCTGGTGGTGCTCTACATTACCAAACAGAATGGCTTTGCTCCCGTGGTCAACGGCGAAGGCAATGCCACGCTTTCACTTTCGCTCTTTACCTTTCTCGCGCCAACTTTGATCTGGCTCGGCGCGGCGCTGCTGCTCTTGCGCGGCAGTGGTTGGCTGCTCCAACGGGGGGCCACCAGTCTAGCGCGCTTTTGGCAAGGCGGGACGGGCGCGGCCGGCAGCTTTGCCGCCCGTGGGATTGCGCGTCGCCATGCACCGTTGCAACAGATCACCCTCATCCTGGCGCTGGCCGTCGCCTTTGGCATCAGCCTCAGCGGCTTTGCCGCCACCTATCGCCAACAGCAGCGCGTCGACGCCGAACTGACGCTGGGCGCGGATGTGCGCGTGACACCGGACCGCGCCACACCACAAACCGCGGCCTTTGCCGATCAGTTGCGCCAGGTGCCAGGGGTGGTCGCCGTCAGCCCCTTCGAGCTAAATGTCGCCTATGTCGGCAGCGAGTTGCAGGATCTCTTTGGGGTCAATGTCTTTAGCCTGCGCCAGAGTGCCATTCTCGCCGATGCCTTCTTTCTCGATGCCCCCGCCGACACGGTGCTGAGCAAACTCGGTGCCACTGCCGATGGGATCATCATCTCCGAAGAGACAGCACACGATTACAGCATTGTGGCCGGTGACCACATGAACATCCGCCTGCAAAAAGCAACGGATGGCTCTTTTGTCACAGTAACCTTTCAAGTCGTCGGGGTGGCGCGGGAATTCCCCACCGCGCCCAAAGATTCGTTCCTCGTCGTCAACCAGGAGTTTCTCCAGCAGCAGATCGGCAGCGATACGGTGGCCACCTTCCTCGTACGCGCCGCCGGCGATCCGGCGCAATTGGCCAACACGCTACGCACCCACTTCGCCGACCCGACTTTGCAGATCACATCGATCAACAGTGTCACGGCCCAACTGACCAGCACGCTCACCACGATCAGCCTCGACACCCTGACCCGGATTGAGTGGCTCTACACGATCATGATTGCCGTTGTGGCGCTGCTGATCTTTCTCTTGAGCCTGCTGGCCGAGCGGCGCACCGAGTATGCCACGCTAACTGCGCTGGGTGCCACACCGGCACAACGCAACAGCTTTGTCTTTCTCGAAGCGGGCATCAGCGGGTTGGTCGGCCTCACGATTGGCACCCTTGTCGGCATCGGGCTCACCCAGGTGCTGGTGACGATCCTGACCGCCATCTTTGATCCACCACCCAGCCACATGTTGCTGCCGCTCAACACCATCGGTCTGCTTTTGGCGCTCGTTGCCGCAGGGCTTATCCTTAGTAGCGGGGCGGTTGCGCTGATCTTACAACGCCTGGCCCCGGCGCAGGTGCTGCGGAATGGGTAGGGGAGACAGGGAGACAGGTAGACACGTAGACAGGTAGACAGGTAGACAGGTAGACAGGTAGACAGGTAGACACGTACTTGTTTCCCTGTTTCCCCTGTTTCCCTGTTTCCCTGTTTCCCCTGTTTACACACCGAAGGAAGATCCAATGCGTATCCTAGTTGTCGAAGATGAAGCACGAATGGCGCGGCTGATCCGCCAGGGGTTGGAAGAAGAAGCTTACGCCGTCGATCTGTTGGAGAATGGGGCCGATGTGCTCGACTGGGTGCAGAGCGCCGACTATGATCTGCTGCTGCTCGACATCCTGTTGCCAGGGCTGGATGGGCTGGCGGTCTGTCGCCAACTGCGTGCCAAAGGCTACGGGATGCCGATCCTGATGCTAACGGCCCTGGGCACGCTGCCGGACAAGGTAACGGGGCTCGATAGTGGCGCGGATGATTATCTGGTTAAGCCCTTTGCGATTGAAGAGTTGACCGCACGCATGCGCGCGCTGCTGCGGCGCGAGAGCGGACAGAAAAGCGTAACGCTGCAAGTCGCCGATCTGACGCTCGACACCGCGACCAAACAAGCGTACCGGGGTGACCGCACAATTGAGCTTACGGCCAAAGAGTACGCGCTGTTGGAGATGCTGATGCGCAACCCCGGCCAGGTGCTGAATCGCGACCAGCTGATCGACCATATCTGGAACATGGATTTTGCCGCTGAATCAAAACTGGTGGAGGTCTATATCTACAACCTACGCAAAAAGATCGATGAAGGCTTTGACGCCAAGTTGATTCAGACCGTGCGCGGGCTGGGCTATCGGATAGCGAACCATGAACCGACTCCGTAGCCTACGCGCCCGCCTTGTGCTCTGGACGGTGGCACTAGAAGCGCTCTTGTTGGTTGTGCTGGCCGCGCTGATGCTCTTTGCCGTCGATCGGCTGCAACAGCGCCAGATCAACGAAACGCTGCATCTGGGCGCGACACAACTCAACGCCGTTATCGATGTGCATGGCAATGAGTATCTGATGGAAGCCGACGACATTGCTGCGCTGCGTCGCGAAGGGGTGCTGGCCTGGGTGCTTACCGCCGATGGCACGGTTGTGCGGACGGTCGGCGACGCGGCGACGGTGCCGGTGCCCACGGCATTGCCCGATTTTGGTCAATTTCGCGATGTCGCCCTGGCCGATGGGTTGCCGGCACGCTTGCTGGTTGCCCATTTGCAAGAAGGGGGCGCGGAGTTGGGCACCCTGATCCTGGCCCTGCCGCTCCAGAGCACACAACGCTTCAGCCGGTTGCTGCTCTGGGGACTGGCGCTGGCCTTGCCGATTGTCCTCCTCCTCTCGGCAATGGGCGGCTTTTTTCTGGCCGGGCGGGCGCTGGCACCGGTCGGCGCGATCACCGAAACGGCGCAGCAGATCAGTGCCGCCGATCTCAGCCAACGGTTGCAACTCAATCTACCCGATGATGAGATTGGCCGCCTGGCACATACCTTTAACGGGATGTTGACCCGCCTTGACCATGCCTTTCAGCGCGAGCGCCAGTTAACCGCCGATGTCTCGCACGAATTGCGCACCCCGCTGGCCATGCTCAAAACGCAGTTGAGCCTGGCCCGGTCACGCCCTCGCGATGTCGCAACCCTGCTCGAAATGATGCAGGAAATGGAAGGTGATGTTGACCGTATGAGCCGGCTGATCGAACAAATGCTGACCTTAACCGCGGTGGAAGAGACTGCACAGCAGCCCTTGGCAACAGTCAATCTAACGCCCTTGCTCGATCGGTTGGTGGCGCAGTTCGCGCCGATCGCCGCGGACAAGGGCATTGCGTTGCAGAGCAATCTAGAGTCGGCCCTCCCACTGCCCCTGAGCGGTGACGCCGAGCGACTGCGCCAACTCTTTGCCAACTTGCTTGATAATGCCCTTAAATATACACCCACCGGCGGTCAGGTGACGCTCTGTGCCGGCGAGAGCGCCGGCGGGATCACGGTAACCGTTGCGGACAGCGGCATTGGCATTGCCACCGAACAGTTGTCCCATCTCTTTGAACGCTTTTACCGCACAGATACAGCGCGGACACGCGCCAGCGGTGGCTTTGGCCTTGGGTTGGCGATTAGCCAGGCGATTGTACAGCTACATGGCGGGCAGATCACCGTAGAAAGCAGACCGGATCAGGGCACAATCTTTGCCGTGATTTTGCCGATCACATCGCCCCAGAAAACTGATACACTGATCCCATAGGCGTGCACGGTGCACCACTCGCTGCGCCACCCCTGGCCGAACGGCTGGTTTGCACCCTGGCCGTCCAGCCAAACCACCTTTATACCATCGTCTGATCTCTGTTGGCCGGGCTTGCGGTAAAGTGATGCGTGCAGAACTCTAAGGTTCTCTTTATCTGCGCCTAATCGATAAACGCCTTACAAGTGGCACAATTACGCTCGTGTAAAACCAGTCGCCTGCGTGCCACTTGTAAATGAGTCGTCTATCAGGAGAAGATTGCCGATTGGCGATTATGCTCTATGAGCAACAGCGATGGGATGCGCACCAACGATATACGCACGAGATACGCATCGATTAAAAGAGCCGTGGCAGGTTGAGGAATGCCACTTTGAGGAGTAAGAGTATGAGTCTAAGCAGCGTGCGCGAGTTAAATGCGCAGGTGGAAAAGGAAGCCTTTTTTTTACAGGCGTTGCGCTCTGAGATCAACGGGGTGATGGTCGGCCAGGAGACGCTGGTCGATCGGGTCTTGATTGCCCTGCTCGCCGATGGCCATATTTTGCTGGAAGGGGTGCCCGGTCTGGCAAAAACGTTGTTGGTCAAGACGGTGGCGCAGGCGATCCAGGCGGACTTCTCGCGCATTCAATTCACCCCAGACCTCTTGCCAGCCGATCTGATCGGCACGCAGATCTACAACCAGCAGAGCGCCACCTTTAGTGTCCACAAAGGGCCGCTCTTTGCCAACCTGATTCTGGCCGATGAGATCAACCGTGCACCGGGCAAGGTGCAGAGCGCACTGCTGGAGGCAATGCAGGAGCGTCAGATCACCATCGGCAACACGACCCATACGCTCAATCGTCTCTTTTTGATGCTGGCGACGCAAAACCCGATCGAGCAGGAGGGCACCTATCCGCTGCCCGAAGCGCAGACCGACCGCTTCATGCTCAAGGTGATTGTCGACTATCCCAGCCGCGCCGAGGAACGGCTGATCATGGAGCGCATGACCGGCACTAGCCTGCCCGAAGTCAAGCCGGTCCTTGCGCCGCCGGACATTTTGCACGCCCGCGAGGCGGTGCGCCAGATCTACATGGATGAGAAGATCAAAGAGTACATTCTCGATCTGGTCATGGCAACCCGTACACCGGATCTCTATGATCTCGGGCCGTTGAAGCCACTGATCGCCTTTGGCGCTTCGCCACGCGCCACCATCTTTATGGTTGCCGCGGCCCGCGCCCACGCCTTTCTCAAAGGCCGCGGCTTTGTGACACCGGAAGATATCAAACAGATCGCGCCGGATGTGTTGCGCCATCGCATTATCACCACCTACGAAGCCGAAGCCGAGGAGATCACTTCGGCGCAGATCGTCCAACGCATTCTCGACCAAGTGGAAGTTCCGTAGGAAGGACGGAATGACAGGATGATCCTGTTGCACTATCTTCAATACCTTCGCCAATTTGCCGAATTGCTCCCTCTGGGCGGAACGGTCTGAATGCGCCAGATGAGCAATTAGAATGCTGTATGGGATTTGCCAGAGCGAATTTAAATGGCTCACAGTATAAATTCCATACCCCATT
>DAOUCA010000033.1:0-5289 GCA_034432375.1 Caldilineaceae bacterium | reverse complement strand
GGGCTACTTAACCAGCACAAAACTCGTTCCACGCTCCGGCGTGGAATGGCCGCCACGACGCTCCAGCGTCGAGCCGCGATGCTACACCACATGACGCTGGAGCGTCTAGCAGCGTGCCTACGCCGGAGCGTAGGCACCAGCAACAAAACTCGTTCCACGCGCCGGCGTGGAATGGCCGCCACGACGCTCCAGCGTCGTGCCGCGATGCTACACCACATGACGCTGGAGCATCTAGCAGAGTGCCTACGCCGGAGCGTAGGCACCAGCAATAGGTAACTTTCCTCTTTTCGTCTCTCGCCATCCCGCCAAATGACCGATGTGGCACCTTACGACACTGCCTTACCATGGTCACCCATATCCTTTATCGAGTGATTTAACGACTGGTCAACCCTCTGTCCCTATCATGAGCGGTAAGTCATCAGTGTCCGAATCAACAGCGGTTAGAAGGATTCTCTAGCCATCCACAATGAAGCAAAGGAGTTTCCATGGCAAAAAGCCGCTATAAGATTATCGAGAAACACGCGCCCCACTTCCTGACGATGACTATTGTCAACTGGATTCCCCTCTTTGCCTCCCCCACACTAGCCAGTATTCTTTTGGATTCGTTGCACTTTTTACAAGAGCATGAGCGGCTCATTGTCTATGCCTACGTAATCCTTGAAAATCATCTCCACTTGATTGCACAAGCTGCCGATTTGGCAAAAGAAGTTGCCAGCTTTAAGTCCTATACAGCGGGTGCAATGATTGATTATTTGCAGTTGCATAAGGCAACTCGCGTGTTGAAACAGTTGGAACAGCACAAACTGGCACACAAACGAGATCGTACCCACCAGGTGTGGCAGGAAGGCTCGCATCCACAGGCGATCCAAGGGGTTGTGATGATGCGGCAAAAGGTTGAGTATATTCATAACAATCCGGTGAAGCGTGGCTATGTGGATGAGCCGATTCATTGGCGCTATTCAAGTGCACGAGACTATGCAGGACTGCCCGGATTGTTATCGGTGAAGACTGCGTGGTGACAGGACGCGGCAGCGTCCGGCGTGATGCCTACGCTCCGGCATAGGCACCAGCAATACTAGCTGTTGCGCTTCGTTCCCGTATAGGTAAACGCATTCCCGATCATTTTGATATACGCCCCCTCATCCACGCCGATCCGCTTGCCACAGCGGCAAAGCACCTCCGCGCCCGCTTCCGCGGTTTCATACCAGCGCGTAATCCGATCCTTGTAACAGCGCAACACCTGCCCTTGGCCGATCTTCTCATATTTCCACAACTTGCGTTTGCACGCGGCACATTTGATGGTAAGCATGGGGCTATTATAGGTCGTCGTATGCTACTAAGCCACAATTTACATCATTTGT
Source organism: Caldilineaceae bacterium (assembly GCA_034432375.1). Lineage (GTDB taxonomy): Bacteria > Chloroflexota > Anaerolineae > Caldilineales > Caldilineaceae > JAHBVH01. Next base: position 3,928 of record DAOUCA010000033.1, on the reverse strand, counting down.
GCGATTCTTTGGGTCTGGAGTCAGGCTACCTTTAAACACAAATTTACACTGTTGCCTGAGAACCAATATTTCACTAATGTAGCGTCAAGGAAATTGTGCTAGATGCGTATCACATTTGGGGGATTACACCGGACCATCAAAGTGCTCCTTCTCTGTACTCCCCCAAAATGGGACGCACCCTATTTTACCACCCCAGTTGTCCTCAACCTGTTCTTCGAGTACAATAAGCAAAAATGGTAACACCTTATCCGTTACATGTTACCCATCACCCAGCCACCCACCAGAGGAGACCCAACCATGAAAGCTGTCCGTGTCCACGAAACCGGCGATGTCAGCAACCTGCGCTATGAAGATGCGCCGATGCCTGAACCACAGGAAGGAGAGGTGCGCATCAAGATCGAAGCTGCCGGCCTGAACTTTATTGATACCTACCACCGCATGGGCTGGTATCCGCTGCCGAAACCCTTTACATTGGGGGTAGAAGGAGCCGGAACCATCGACACGGTTGGCGCAGGGGTGACCAATTTTAAACCCGGCGACCGCGTCGCCTATTGCATGCACCAGGGCTCGTACGCCGAGTACGCCACCGTGCCGGCGCGCATGGTAGTGCCGCTGCCCGCGGAGGTTACTGCTCAACAAGCGGCCGCGGTGATGTTACAAGGCATGACGGCGCACTATCTCACCCACAGCACCTATCCGTTACAATCGGGCGATATTGCGTTGGTCCATGCCGCCGCCGGTGGGACGGGTGCGCTCGTGGTGCAGATGGCAAAGCTGCGTGGGGCACAGGTCATCGGCACAGTAGGCACAGAGGAAAAGGCGGAAGTAGCCAAAGCAGCCGGTGCAGACGAGGTGATTGTCTACACGAAGCAAGATTTTGAGGCTGAAGTCAAGCGCATGACCGACGGTAAACTCTGCCATGTCGTCTATGAATCGGTGGGCAAGGCGACCTTTGCCAAGAGCATGAACTGTCTGCGTCCACGGGGCTACATGGTGCTCTTTGGCCAGGCCAGCGGCCAGGTCGATCCGATCGACCCGCAGATCCTCAACCAGAAGGGATCGCTCTTTCTGACGCGCCCTTCGTTGGGTGCCTATGTTGCGACACGGGAAGAGTTGCTGGGTCGTGCCAATGATATCTTTGCGTGGATTGCAGCCGGCAAGCTCGATGTGCGGATTGATCAGAGCTATCCGCTGTGTGAAGCGGGGGCCGCGCACAGCTATTTGGAAGGACGGCAGACCAAGGGGAAGGTACTACTGATTCCGTAGGTGTCGCCCCGATCATAGGATTGGGTAGAATCCGAGAGGACTTCGACGATCAGGAGTGGATTGGTGACAATATCTTTGCGGTCCGGTGCAAATTCAATCTTACTACAGACCACCATCGCATCGGGATAACTAATTAACCTGCTAGTACAGTGCGGCGTAAATAGACCAATAGTTAACTTGGAGATTCTTCTGGGCAAAAAGCTGCCCTTCAGAATGACAGGACTCTAGGCTTATTTACGCCGTTGCGTACTAGTGCTTGCGATAACCTTCATGTTACAGCCAAAGACCGTACACTCGAGCCTACGGACATGTTGATGCAATGCCGTCAAACTATTGCAGCGAGCCATTTCATGATTATGCGTGCCTCCCTCAAGCAAGGAAACTTCTCCATTACGATACTCATGAGGCTCGGTTGACGTCTCTTCTTCGTGGAGATATTCTTCTGGACTAATCGAGCGGACCGGCATTTTTGCAGCAAACATGGATACTCCAGTTCAGCCAGGTAAGCGAAGACAAACGCAAGCGCATTTTTGGCAACAAACGAATGTTCTACGTCAGTATCGCGTACCATTGCGGCACTGTCAACTCACTGCCACTTCAAACGCCGGCCCAATGACCGGATGAAAACAGCTAACCGTCGTCGGTACTTGCCAGCATTCATCGGTTGCACAACGAGCCCGCAATTCCGTGCTGTCCGGGTTGAGCGAGAGCCGCGCCATTTCGTCTAAAAGAACCTGATCTGCTGGGTTTTCTTCACGGAGACCGGCGATGCCATCCCAGCAGAGCAGTTCAACTTTGTTGAGCGCGGCAACGTCGAGTTGGAGCCGTTCGCGAATAAACCACCAACCGCGCACCTCTTTTTCGTCTGGCCCCAGCCCAAAGTGATCGGGATCGGCCCCTTCCTGGCGACACATCTGCCAGGCACGCCCGCCGGTTACCAATGCATCTGCCGGCATATCGAGTAAGTCACAGCCCCAATCGCGCCGCCCCACCAGCTGTGGGTCAAAGCGTTGCCAACGATCGCCCGTCCAGGTTTCCACGACGACATGATCGCCCCAATACACTGGATAAAAATACCCACCAAAGCCATAGCGCAGCCGCGCCGGTCGGCCCTGATGGCGTAAGATCGCACAGGCGATCAGCGAAAAGTCGCGACAGCAGCCGACGAGCCGCTCTTCGTAGGCGCGGGCAGCCGTCAAGGGGCGATCATCCTTGGCCAGCAGCGCCGCCAACATCCGTTCCATCGTGCGTGTGTTAATCTCGGGTAGCCGTTCTTGCGGCGGGATCCAGCCATAGCTGTGCTGGTCGGCCATGTAGTGATAGATTAGCCCCTGGGTGACTTGTGCGATTCCGGCTAGATCGGTCGGCAGGTCGTCAAATAGATGGGCGTATTGTCCCGGATCAGAGGTGGGGCTTTGGGTCCGATAGAAATCAGGCATGGGTTTCTCCGTGATGGAATCTAGATTATTGCACTACTTGATCGGCACATAAATATCTGTACGCAACTCTTCTGGCGCGACTTGGCTGGCATCATCTACATAGTCCTCAAAGGGAATGGCATCGCGCATCTCCTCGCCAGAAGTGGGCAGCCAATCGCGGAGCGAGCCTTGCCAAGTTTGCCACAGAGTATCATAGGGACCGACGTGACGAAAGACGGCCCACCGACCACCGTTGAGGGTCTGGTAGGCAAGCCCGGCCGGGGCGGCTGGTTCCTGGCCTTCCGCAAAAACTGCCCCTGCGTCAAAGCGGGCCTCTTCGCCCACCTCCACCGGGTCAGGATAGATGGCGACGATATGGCGCACCTTATCCCAGGCGTTGGTGCTGCCCAGATAGCCCATTAGCTGACCAAACGCCTCTTGGTTGGCGGTTTGAAAAGCCGGGCTCGTCATCAGTTCAGTAGCGCGAGCGTAGAGCACCTGCATGTCCGGCAGGGTGCGGATTTCGAGTGGTTGCATGATCTGTGCCTTTCGGTTGTAAAAGAAATGACGATAAATGAGGTGGCCAGCCATCATCGGGTTGAGTTCGCGAAACTCGCTGGGCGCGACGCCAAAGGTCTGTTTGAACGCTTTGCCAAAGGAGGCTGGCGTCTCATAGCCGGAATCGAGCGCGATCAGCGTGATCGGTTGATCCACTTTTAGCAGTTGGCGCGCCGCGCGTTCCATGCGCAGCCGCCGTACATAGCTATTGAGACTTTCGCCGACATGTGCGGTAAAGATCCGGTGGAAATGGACGACCGAGTAGCCGGCCAGCTGCGCCAAATCATCGCGGCTTAGCGTTTCATCGATGTGTTGACGAATATACAAGCGAATTTGGTTGATGCGTTCGTAGTGATTCATTGGCGTCTCTGCTCTGGTACACTTATTATCTATCTATAAATTCTCTGTTCCCACTGGGCCACAACCGAATTTACAGATAGGTTCTTACTATAGCAGAGCGCACATCTGTTCGCTATTCCATTTTGATCATTTTAGTTGGGTAGATAAATGAATTCATCCACTATACTGAAATCAGTTTGAGAAGCGGACTTTTCGCAAAGGAACAAGGTGGCGAATGGGTCACCCCTGCCCCCACCTCCGTGAGGGTAAACTCTGGCAGGGGTCCATTCGACAGAAGATGGATTCCGGCCTTCGCCGGAATGACATTCGAGGCTAATTTGTTGACA
>DAOUCA010000032.1:0-44039 GCA_034432375.1 Caldilineaceae bacterium | reverse complement strand
CTTCGCCAAACCTTGTTTTGGCGGAAATTTCCAGATGTCATTCCTGCGCAGGCAGGAATCTACTCGTGTAACATGAAGATGGATTCCTGCCTGCGCAGGAATGACGGCTCTAATTTCTGAAATTGGCGAAGGTATTGGCCATAAAGTATCATTTTGTAAACGAGTAAAATGATACTATGTGCTGCAGCGGAGTATAACCTCAGTCAGTATAATCGTGCCAAGAGCGCCTGCGCTTCCTGGAGATCGGGCCGATCCAAGCCTTCGGTAAACCAGTGGTAAATGGGGTCGAGGAGTGCTTGCGCATCTGCCGCTCTTCCCGCCGTCTGCCACAGGCGCGCCATGCTGGCAGTGGCCCGCAACTCAAGCATTTTGGACCCCTGTTGCTTGGCAAGATCCATTGCACGCTGAAACAGCTGTGCGACGGCAGCAACGGAGCTATGCCCCTGTCTGTGCAACAGTTCGCCTTGCAAGCGAAATAGTTCAGCACTCCAGTATCGATTGCCTGTTTCGTCGGCGTTTGCAAGGATTTCTCTCACGAGCGCCAACCCTTCTTCGTAGCGACCGGCCCATAGATACGCTTCAACGAGCCAAGAGTCTTGGTGCGGTAGAAACAACCGTGACTCCTGCTGCGCGTTGAGGTGGCGTGCTTTGCGCAGTAGCTCAATGCCGCGTTCGTGCGCACCCGCTTGGGCCAACAGCCATCCCTCGCTTAACGTGCGGAGGGCCATTCCTTCGTGCAGTGTGGCTGGGAGCGGTAGCGTTTTCAATTCATCTAACCAACGCTGCACCCGTTGTGGCTGACGGCTATCATGTGCCAGCCACAGGGCAAACCAGAGGGTCCACAGTAGTTGGAGCGGCTGTGTTGAACGGCGGGCAATTGCCAGCGCTTCCATCAGATTTGCTTCTGCTTGTTCAAGATAGCCTAGCATCCAAAGCGTCGGTACCAAGCGGTGGTAAAGCGAGGCTGCCGGTCCATCGGAAGGGTCATGCGGATCAAGCGTCTGTTGCTCGTCGCGATAGAGTGCAAGGGCCTGTTGCAGGTGTATTTCCGCTTCTCGAAAATGACCTTGATGAAAGAGCGCTGTGCCTGTACACCAAAATGCGCGCCGCAAGTGAATGGGATTTTGCGTCTGTTGTGCAAGTAGCAGTAGATCTTCCTGTACTTGGCTCGCCTTTTCCCATTGACAATATCCGGCCAAATGGTTCCAGAGTCCACGCAATGCCAGCGACGCCCGTTCGACTTGTTGTAGGTGACGACAGCGGGTTCTCGCTTGCGTATACGCGGCTGCCACCTCCGGCGCGCCAAACCCTTTGACCGCTGCCCACAGATGGCCCAGTTCAAGCAAGGCATCGACACGCTCTACGTCATGTTGTGCTGTGGTCGGCAACAGATCCAGCAATTGTACGACTTTATCGAGATGGGTGATAACATCGGTATAGGCAAAGCGTGTACGGGCCACTGCTGCGGCATTGCGCTGATAGCCAAGTGCCGCTTCCCATGCCCCAGCTTGTTCCCAATGCCATGCCAATTGTGCAGCCAGGAAATCAAGCGCATCGCCGTGGAGTGCTTCCAGTGCCTGTGCGATTTGTTGATGTAGCAAGCGACGGCGGATCGGGCTGATCCTGCTGTAGGCGACCTCGCGAATATAGTCATGGCTAAAATCATAGAGGTCGATTGCCAGTTCGCGGATGAGTCGCCGTTGCCACAGCTCTTCCAGCGCGTAAACCAGTGGCGTTTCCTCCTACAGCAGCGCCTTTGCCAAAAGTGCCGTGCTCCAAGCGCGCCCAATGGCCGCCGCACAGGCTGCCAATTCATGCGCCGGTGGCGAAAGGATGGCCAACCGCGCTTCTATGGTCGCCTGTATTTTGTTTGGTAATGGGTTTGGTTCATCTGCCGTTGTGGCTGATCCCGCTGTTGTCTCCCTTGGATGTTGCTGACCCTGTTCGGTGCGCACAATTTCCACGATAAAGAGCGGATTGCCCGCGGTCTTTTGGAAGAGTTCCGTCTTCTGTTGCACCGTGAACTCATGGCCGGCAATCAGCGTCGCCAACTGGCTTGTGCTGTTGGCATCCAACGGCGCCAGCGCAATTTCTGTCATCCGGGCTGCCCGTCGTAGATCGAGTAACAGGGCTGTCAGCGGATGATCCATCGTGATCTCTTCGGGCCGCACCGTGCAAACGAGCAACAACCGCGCCTTGCTGTCAAAGCGCATGAGAAAATGGAGCCATTCGATGGTCGCTTGATCGCACCACTGTAAGTCATCGATCATCAATAGCAGCGGCGGGTTTACCGCCAAAATCGCGCGTGCTAACGCTTCAAAAAGCTGCTGGCGGTTCTGATCCGTCGGCCCCATGTCATGGCGTGTTTGGGTGGGTTTAGGTAAGAGCTCGGGCAGGAGGCGCGCAAGTGTTCGCTGCCAAACCGGATCCAATCGGGCCAACCCTGCACGCATTGTTTCGTGCTGTACCCACTCGATTACCGGTCCATAAGCGAGATCACCCTCTGCCGCGTACGCCCGTGCCGATACGCAAACGATCCCTTGCGCCTGTGCCCAACTCTGCAACTCTTCACACAGGCGCGTCTTTCCAATACCTGCTTCGCCGGCCATTAACACAACATGCGCATCGCCCTGGTTACTGCGCAGCCAAGCGTGTTGGAGCTGTTGCCATTCGGTCTGGCGACCGAACAGTCGTGTTGGTTGTGCTGCCGATGGCCTGTGAACTGTGGCTGGTAACTGCTGCTCTGCCTCAACATGCAGTAGGTTTAGGTAAAGCTCGTGGGTGGCATAATCGGGCTCGATGTCGAACTCGCGCTGTAACATCGTTGCACATAGTTGGTGGAGACGCAAAGCCTGCGCGCGATCGCCATTCAGCGCATGGAGGCGCATTAAGGCGCGATAAGTACTTTCGCGAAGTGGATCGTGGCGCAGGAGCATTTGCGCATAGCCAATTGCCCGATCGGTGTGATTTTCTCCTTCCAACAAAACGAGCAAGCGTTCGAGTGTTTGGGCGTACTGTTGGCTCAAGCGTTCGCGCTCAGGGGCAATCCAATCGTCGTAACAGCTAGGCAGAAGGGGTCCCCTATAAAGTTCGATGGCGCGCGCCAGCTCGACAATAGGGGAATTGCTTGCTTCGGCTTGGGCGAGGGTGCTTTCAAAAGCCGTAACATCAAGATGATAGGGCGCATCTGCGCGCCATTGAACAGCGTTTCTATCGATTTGCAGAAACGTTGCAGTGTCGGGCAAGCTGTGGCGTACGTCGTGGAGTAGCTGACGCAGATTCGTGCGCGCTTGCTTTTCGGAGGAATTCGGCCAGAAACAAAAAGCTAGGTGGTGGCGCAACTGCGGCGCGTTGCGGTGTAAGAGCAGATAAGCTAAAAAGGATTGTTGGCGCGGTTGAGCGATGCCGATCACCTGCGTGCGGTCAGAACGCAAACTAAATTCGCCCAGCAGTTGGATCTGTAAGGTCGCCATCCCTGCACTCCTCAATGGACCGCACAGAACGGTTCGGATGCTCATCGCAGCCACGCCACGTTGTGCTATTCTTGCGCCCGTTCTGTCAGGCTGAACCAATTGCCACAGCCATCGCGGAAGATCGCTTCTGTGCCATAGAACTCTTTGGTCGGCGGCTTGAGAAATTCGATGCCCTTGGCCTGCAACTCCGCATAGCTCTTCTGGCAATCCTTGGTCTCCCAGACGCCGCCACCTAGGGCGTTGGCTGCTAACAAGCTGCGCATTTGCGCTGCCTGTTCGGCACCAAACATGGGTTCGTTCGGCTCCGCCAACACAATTTCCAGGTCAGGCTGCTCTGGCGGCGACACTGTTAACCAGCGAAAGCCATTATCCATTGTCATATCCGTCTGCACGCGACAGCCCAACTTGTTGACATAGACATCAAACGCTTGATCCTGGCTAGTGACAAATAAGCTAATGTGTGAAAGTTTGGTAATCATCTTCTGCTCCTTTTGCTGAATGGTACGTTTTACGTTTTACGTTTTACGTTTTAAGTTTTACGCTTTACGTCCCCATTTTAGCACGCCTGTTCTGTTTGCGCTTCTTGAAAATTGCGCTCTTGCGCGGCTGAGGTTATGCCATGCATGGTACGCATACAGCCGGGGATAAACTTGTAGGGGTTGCGCCGCTGCTCCCAGACGCGTGCGCGATAGATCGAGGGGGACCAACCGACGACGTTACGGAAGAGCGTGCTAAAGGAGCCCAAGCTTTCAAAGCCAATCGCAAAACAGATCTCGGTCACCGGCAATTCACTATTCGCCAGTAACGTCTTGGCCCGTTCCAACCGCCTGTGGATCAGATATTGATGGGGTGTGCGGTGATAAACACGGCGAAAGCGCCGAATAAAGTGGTAGGGCGAGAGATGGGCCCGCGCCGCCAGATCATCAATCGAAAGCGGCTGATCCAGATGTTCATCGATATAGGTGCAGATTTCTGTAAATGGCTGCATCCAATTCTCTAGCTCAACTCTCTTGTCATCTTGTCATATTGTCTTTCTTACCCCACTCCCTACGCCGGCTTGCGCGTCTCCCAGCCTTCTTCAAACAAGCGCAGGAAATTCTTTTCGCCGTATGGATGCTTGGCGGCTTCTGCTTCGTTGAACGTAACACCCCAACCCGGTGTATCCGGCACGGTGATATAGCCGTCTTCCACGCGGGGCGTTCCTTGTAACAGATCCCACGTCCACGGCTCCAGCGAATCGTCGAAATTTTCGTGAATGAGGAAGTTGGGGATCGCTGCATGAAGGTGCGCGTTCATCGCCGTGCAAAAGGGGCTTTGCGCTTGATGACAGGCGATCAGCGCATCGTAAGCTTGTGCAACCGCAAAAGACTTGAGCGCACGGCTTGGCCCCAGGCTTTGTGGCTCCGGCTGGACGATGTCGATCACGCGATAGGCGAGCAGATCGGCAAATTGGCGTAACTCATTGAACGCTTCGCCAAGCACCACCGGGGTTTGCACATTGCGCGCGACCTCGATGTGGCCGGCGAGGTCGTGGCTGCGTACCGGTGTCTCGAACCAAAAGGGCGCAAATTCGTCGAGTTTGCGTCCCACGCGGATCGCTGTGCCGACGGTGAAGCGGTCGTGAAATTCAATCAGCAGATCGACCTTGGGTCCGACGGCGTTACGCACGGCTGCCACAATATCGACCGCCAGCGTCTCGCTCTCCTTGTCGATCTGCTTGTAGGCTCCGCCAAAGGGATCGAACTTGAGCGCGGTGTAACCCTTGGCGGCCATTGCCGCGGCGCGCGCGGCAAACTCCTCTGGCGTGCGTGGCCCTTGATACCAACCATTCGCATAGACACGCAACCGGTTATGGTGCTTGCTGCCAAAGAGTTGCCAACAGGGCACACCCAGGCTCTTGCCCAGAATATCCCAACAGGCCTGCTCAATCGCACTCATGCCCTTGGTCGTGCCGAAGTAGCGTGCCTTGTGCAACTTGTACCAAAGCCGCTCTGGGTGGCGCGGATCTTCGCCGATCACATGGCGGCGCAACTCCTCGACATCGCCCACTGACGGTTTGGTCGCCAAGCCGCCGGTCGCCTCGCCGAGGCCAGTCAACCCCGCATCGGTATAAAGCTGAACAAAGACCCAATTCTTCCACGGGTTACCGACGACGAAGGTCTTAAGGTCAGTGATCTTCATGAACATTTCCTCTGTAGAATTGACAGGATGACAAGAAGGACAGGATGACAAGAAGGACAGGATGACAAGATGATACCGTTGCACTATCTTACGCAATAGGGTTGAAACCCCTTGCTATACTGCGGTTGAAATGGGAACCGGAGTTTCTACCCCAGCAAAACTCCGGTTCCCATTCAGAGCTGAGTATAACAACGAGAAGCCGCCTCAGGGGCTAAGAAAATTCTCTCAGCCGCTGCGGCGGCTTCTCGCTGTTAGAGCAGGATTTTAATCCTGGTGTAAGGCAGCGCAACAGTGTCATCCCTTCATCCGGTCAAAGTTCTAGCACAACCTTCAACAGATCAATCCGCCCGCGCGCCAGGTCATCAAAGATCTGTGGCCCTTCGGCGAGGGGGGCAACGCGCTCGATCATGGCGTCGACATTGATTTTACCGCTGGCAATGGCGGCCAGGGCTTGGGGAAACTCGGATTGGAAGCCATAGGTGCCGGCGACGGTCAGTTCGCGGGTGACCACCTCTTGCATGTCAACTTCGATCATCTTAGCGCTGTTACCGATCCAGGTGATGTGACCGCCATTGCGCGTCATCTTGTGCGCCTGTTGTACCGCTGGTGTAATGCCAACCGCTTCGACGGCACAGTCCACACCGACGCCATTTGTATAGTCGAGCGCGATCTGCACCGGATTTTGTTCTTTGATGTTGATCGTTAGATCGGCTCCCATCTCTTCGGCCATCTCCAGCCGGTGGGGACTCATATCGGTGATAATAATCCGTCCGGCACCCTTGAGCCGCGCCGACAACATCGCCAACATACCAATCGTCCCTGCGCCGACGATCACGACGGTATCACCCTGCTTGACCGGTGTGCGTGAGAGGGCGTGCATGGCAATCGAGAGCGGTTCGCACATGGCCGCCTGCTGCCAAGAAACGTGATCGGGCTTGGGCAGCACCATCGATTCGTGGACGACAACCTGGTCGGCGTAGGCACCGTTGGTGCTAAAGACGCCAAGCACTTTGCGTTGGCCAATATTGTTAAACGGGAACATTGGCGTTGGGACAACTGCGTCGCCGGGCTTGGCCATCGTAACACCCGCGCCCACGCTGCTGATCACGCCGCTGAATTCGTGGCCCATGATCATCGGTGCCGTGCGGCGGCCGGTTGAGCCGGTGAAGCCGTGGACATCGGAGCCACAGATGCCAACCGCTTTGACATCAATGACAACTTCGTTGGGGCCGGCTTGGGGGGCTGGAACTTCGCGGAAAGGCATTGTATAGGGGCCTTCATAGACAAGTGCGCGCATAAGGGTAGGTTCCTCTTTGAACAATTGGAATGTCAATAGTAATAGGACTTGCGCAGTTCGCTGGCTGCGTAAAGAGCTTTTGGCCTATTGAAGCTGAGAAGCGCGCAAGCCTTGATTCGCTGCCTTCAATAGTTCCACCATTCGCTGATTTTGTCAACCGTTCCCCAATCGAGGGTGCGGTTTCGTTTGGGGCGAATGGGAGATACGGGCGCGGATTCAAGGGATCGCGGATCTGCTTCCAATGGCGATGAATCCGCGTTTTCCCTAAATCCGCGCCCGTACAGACTGGAAACGATGCTCTGTCCCCAATCATAGCGCTATTTTACGATGTCTAATCATCTACTCATGCCATTCCAATTGACAGGTAATGCAATCGGCGTTATGATGGGGATAGTTCTATGACTACCAATCGTTTGGTTGTTGAGCGTCCCCAGTTTATCCAGCTAACAATCGAACCCCGGTAGCCCAGTAGTTCAAATCAACGATATTCTAAAGGAGGCTCATTGTGAGTGAGATTACACAGCGATCTCTATCGCGCCGTCGTTTCCTGCAATATGCAGGGCTGGCGGCCGGTACGACGGTGTTGGCTGCGTGTACGGTCCCCACAGCGCCAGGTGCTACATCAGCCGGCGGTGGGAGTGCTGCACCAAGTACGGAAACGAAGACGTTGGAAGCCTGGTCGCGTATGACCGATCTTGACCAGGAGTCGATGAAGGGCATTCTTGATAACTATAATGCGGCGAACGATAAAGGCGTGACCGTGGAACATGTCTATATCGCGCAGAGCCAAGGGAGCCAAGCTGACGAGAAATTGCTGACCGCCGTCGCTGGTGGTAGTCCGCCCGCCGTCTACTATGCTGATCGGTTTACCGTTCCGCAGTTTGCCTATCAGGGCTTTTTCACCAACATCACTGACTTGGCCGAAGGGGCTGGCGTGACGAAGGAGCAGTATTACGATTTCGCCTGGGAAGAAACGATCTACAAGGGTGATATTTATGCCCTCTCGTTTGACACGGATACCCGAGCGCTCTGGTACAACAAGACTCTCATGCAAGAAGCGGGTGTTGATCCCGAGACTCCGCCAACCACTCTTGATGAACTGTTTGAAGTGATGGACAAGCTGACCGTACGTGGTGCCGGCGGTGCCGTGACGCGCTTTGGCTTCAATCCCATTCGGGACCAAGCCGAATTGTACACATGGGGTTGGGCCTTTAAGGGTGAATTCCAGGATCCTGCGACCAAGCGCATTACCTTTAACACCCCCGAAAATATCGCGGCCGCCAAGCGTCAGAAAGAATTTGTCGATGCCATTGGTGTCCAGGATGTAGACGCTCAACAAGCAGCCTGTGCGGGTGGTGCATGTAATGGTCCAAACAATCCATTCCTCTCTGGCCAACAGGTCATGTCTTGGAATGGCGATTGGATGGTGGCCCAAACCAAACAATTCACCCCTGATTCCGAATATGGCGTCGTCTATATTCCGGGTCCAGATGGTCCTGCACCCTTTGCCAGTTGGGCCGGTGGCTGGAGTTGGTGTGTGCCGAAGGGGTATGCCGACGTTGAAACAGCCTTTGATGTCTGCGCCTACATCTGTGGTCCGGAAGGCCAATTGAAGTACAACAAGGATACCTACCACATCCCAACCTTGAAATCTGTCGCCGAAGATCCCTTCTTCAGTGAAGACCCGCTACATAAGGTCTTTATGGATCTGTTACCGGTTTCCCACACACGGCCGCCGATTCCTTTCGGCTCCAAATTGTGGGATCTGCACGTCAAGGCCTATCAGGATGAGATCCCTCACGGCCTGAAGACAGTCGAGCAGGCTTTGGAAGACATCGATACGGAGATCAACAAAGACTTGGAAGAAGCTGGCTTCTTCTCATAGGTCATTGAGTGTAGCACACCTTTTGCTCTAGGACTTGTTGACATTTTCGTTTTACTTCTCTGTACGGACACGATACACTGTACGGACACGATACACTGTACGGACACGATACTCTGTACGGACACGATACTCTGTACGGACACGATACTCTGTGTCCGTACTTCACCAGTGAATCTCAAATGTCAACCAAAGCTAGTACGTTCGCAGTCAATACAGATACGGATTATCGGCGGAGATCGGAGCTACTGAATAGGAGCTTCGATCTCCGCCGTAGAATAACTACGAGGATTTCATGGCAATAGCAGCGACGTCAGCCCCAAAAAGGTGGATGCGTCTCAAGCCAAGCACACGAAATACGATCAATGGGTTGCTGTTTGCGTCGCCATGGCTGTTTGGATTACTTGCCTTCTGGATCTATCCCACGGTCATGTCGGCTTACTATAGCTTTACCAAATTCAACGGCGTACAGGTCGCACAGTGGGTTGGCTTCACGAATTACATCGAACTGTTTACCGATGACATCAATTTCTGGGCCGCCGTCAAGAATACGCTCTACTTCGCTGGTGTGTCGATTCCACTTGCGGTTGTGCTGGCATTTGCATTGGCGTTGATGCTCAACACCAAAGTTCACGGCCAAGTGATCTACCGCACCATCTATTTCTTGCCTACCCTTGTGCCGGAGGTGGCGCTAGCGTTGGTCTGGATCTACTTATTTACGCCCGGGTCCGGTGTGGTTAATTTGCCCTGGCAGATGTTGGGTCAACGCGGGCCTTGTTGGTTAACGTGTCCGCAAATGTCGCGCGAAACGTTGATTTTGCTTGCACTGTGGATTATTGGCCAGCAGGTCATTCTCTATTTAGCAGGTCTGCAGGATGTGCCACAAGACTTATACGACGCCGCCAATGTAGATGGTGCCAATGCATGGCACAAGCTACGCAACGTCACGATCCCAATTGTGACGCCCGTAATTTTTTTCCACTTGGTCACTTCGGTCATTGGCGCGCTGCAGTTTTTTGCCATCCCCTTTATTATGACCGGTGGCAATGGCTTTCCTGCCAATACGACACTTTTCTATTCGATTTACATGTACAAACAGGGCTTCCAGTATTTTGAGATGGGATCCGCCTCGGCGATGGCTTGGTTGCTCTTCTTGGTCACACTAGTAATCACACTGGTTATTTTTCGCAGTGCGCGTCTGTGGGTCTTCTACTCCGGCGGTGAACAATCATGATCGCGAACCAAAGTGAAATGCAACAAGAAGGAGCGATTGCATGGCAGTAGAGAAAACGCAGACTGGTACTGCCCGCGTTGCCAGGCGACAAAGTGGGGCAGGGCGCAAACTAAGGAAGAAGATCCTGCGGGAAGTCGGTATGCATCTCTTATTGATTCCGGCTGCGGTTCTATTCCTGATTCCCTTTATCTGGATGGTCTCCACCTCGCTAAAATCCGATCCACAATTGTATGTCTATCCGCCGATTTGGATTCCGATTCCTCCTCAATGGTCGAACTATCCAACCGCTATCGGTTACATCGACTTTTTTCTGTATTTGCGCAACACCCTGTGGATTGCGCTGATGGCAACGCTGGGTTCACTCGTGTCGTGTTCATTGGTAGCCTACAGTCTGGCTAGAATTCCCTGGCGTGGACGAAACGCGCTATTTATCTTTACCGTGGCGACCTTGATGTTGCCCTTTCAGGTGACGCTGATCCCGCTTTTTGTGGTCTGGTCGACCTACGGATACGTTAATACATTTGTTCCACTGATTGCCCCCCATTGGTTTGGCAGCGCCCTATACATTTTTCTGTTGCGTCAGTTTTTCATGACCATCCCCATGGAGCTGTCGGAGGCCGCACGCATTGACGGTGCAAGCGAATTACTTATCTACGGGCGGATCATCCTGCCACTCTCCAAAGCAGCCTTAGCGACCGTGGCAATTTTTGAATTCATTGCACGTTGGCGAGACTATCTGGGACCCTTAATCTATCTGAGCAGCCAGAACAAATACACGCTATCGCTCGGTATCTACGAATATCGTGGTGAGCACGGTTCGGAATGGGCGCTTTTGATGGCCGCCTCCGTCTTGATCACGCTCCCCATCATTTTTCTCTTTTTCTTTTTACAGAAGACCTTCGTCCAAGGTATTGCATTGACGGGGATCAAAGGATAACAGCAACATGACGATCAAACTTGCCCTCATCGGCTGTGGCGGGATCGCACGCCGCCATGTCCTCTCGATGAAAGAATTACAAGAGCGCGGCCGCGGTGATTTCGTGGTAACCGCCGTCTGCGACGCCAACGAAGCCAATGCCCTCGAAAAAGCCGATATGTTCGAGGAGCTTTTCGGTGTACGGCCCACCGTTTATCGCGATCATCAAACGCTGATCACCAAGGCCGGTGTCGATGCCGTCGATATGTGCCTGCCCCACGGCCTGCACCACAGCATCGCTGTCGACTGCATGGAAGGCGGCTTGGATGTCCTTTGTGAAAAGCCGCTTGGTATCACGATCAAAGCCTGCCGCCAAATGATTGACGCCGCTGAACGCACCGGCAAAGTGCTCTCCACGGCAGCACCCCATCGCCGCCAGCCGGGGCAGCGCGTCGCCCACTGGATCTTCAACGAATCCAAATTGATCGGCGAGCCGCAGAGCTTCTTCCACACCTATCGCCGTCCGCCCGCACCAGTGACGACCAGCAATGATCCAGTTCCCGATCGCGTCCGCTGGCGCCAGGACAAGCTGATGTCCGGTGGTGGCCCGGTGTTAGACAGCGGCTTTCACTACTGTGACAGCATTCGCTACTTCTTTGGCGATGTTGAGAAGGTCTATGCAGAGCTGCGTTCGCTCAAGACGGGAGTTGCCTTGCCCTTTACCGAGGCGCCCGAGGATACCGTTATGGTGACCTTTACCTTCAAGAGTGGTGTTGTGGGCAACTGGGCGTGGAGCTTGGCCGCACCGGGCGAAGAGGCGTACAATGTCACCTTCTATGGCAGCGAAGGCTCCTTGCGCGACACCACGGCCGGCCGCTTCTCGATCTTTCATCTCTTTGAGCGCCGCCCCGAACAGAATGAGACGGCATTATTAGTACAGAAAGATGGCACCGAATACTCGATGGTCGAGTTGGAAAAGATGCACCGCGCCACGCTCAGCGATACCGAGCGCGAATTGCTCTACCCCGGCGGCACCACCGACGGCTTTTCGATTGAGATCCAGGAATTCCTGGAAATCCTACGTGGCAATCAAGCCAAGCCGGAGATCGACGGCTGGGAAGGGCTGCGCTCACTGGCGATTGGCGATGCGATTTACGAGTCAGCGCTAACCGGTGAAGTCATTCAGGTTGATGATGTAGTCAGTGGGGAACGGGCCGCATTTCAAGCCCCCATCGACGAACATTGGGGCTTGTAGGATCCTTGCCGTTTTTCTCGTTCAGGGCTTGCTCAATCCCTGGGATGCACTTCGATTCACCGCAACCAAATTATCCTTCGCGAAAATAGAGCCGGCGCTTCTATTGTGTGCAGAAGCGCCGGCTCTATTTACCTCCAGCTTATCGACAACCCAAATAAAAGCCGTACACTCGTAGGAGCGAAGTCTAGTGGGTTTACCTATGCGCTCCCGGACCCATCCCTAGACCGTTTCAAAATTTGCGTTATCCGCGAAGCACACGAAGGGTTTGCTCTTTCTTCGTGTAACTTCGTTCTCCTATGTGAATAGCTATTCCTTTCAATGGCTAAAGAACAGATCCTGTTGGACAAGCAACGCCGGTTCGTGTACCATAAGTACAGCT
Source organism: Caldilineaceae bacterium (assembly GCA_034432375.1). GTDB lineage: Bacteria > Chloroflexota > Anaerolineae > Caldilineales > Caldilineaceae > JAHBVH01. The sequence continues at coordinate 31,422 of DAOUCA010000032.1, read as the reverse complement.
AATTGGGATGTGTATGAAGGAGCTGGCCCATGTCTGTCGTTATTGAACAACTCTTACAAGAACCGCATCTGCCCTCGATTTTGAGCCACCTGCAAGAGGTGTTGGCAGCAGAAAAGGCACGCCGCCAATATTTCTATGAGGTTGTCACAGAAGAGCAGAAGGCCGAATTCATTAATGGAGAGATTGTCGTGCATTCGCCAGTTAAGAAACAACATGCATCCGCCAGTTCTTTGTTACATCAACTTCTGAATGTTTATGTCCTCGCTAACAATCTTGGATTTGTTGGATATGAAAAGATTTTGATCGTATTGGAACGCAATGACTATGAACCTGATCTCTGCTTCTTTCAGCAGGACAAAGCGCAGTACTTCACCGATCGACAGATGAAATTCCCCGCACCGGATCTTATTATCGAAGTGCTTTCCGACAGCACCGTCCAAAATGACCGTGGCATCAAATATCGTGATTATGCCACGAGCGGTGTAACCGAGTATTGGATCATTGACCCAGAGACTCGAATGGTCGAGCAATATCTTTTGCAGGACGAGCAGTACGAATTGCGGATCAAATCCGACTCTGGTGAGATTCACAGCGTCGCTGTGCCGGGCTTTGCGATTCCCATTCGGGCCATTTTTGATGAACAGCTAAATCTGGCCACATTGCGTGACCTGTTAAAGTAACCGCGCTGCTCAAGTCCACCTGTATCGATAACCTTTACCACGCCTGGACCTTCGGACCAGGTGTTTTTTTGTCTTTGGGATCAAGGCTTTACTCATAGGATTACGCAGTTCGCCGGTTGAGTAGCAGGCTTTTTTGCGTATCGAAACCAGAGAGCAGCGTAACGCCTAAGGCCATTCCCCAAAAATAATTATCCAAGAAGTTACACAAAGACACACGAAGGTGAAGCTTTTCTTCGTGAAGCTTCGTGCCTCTTCGGGGATGATTTGAATTTTGGAGTGGCCTAACTCAGAATTTATCATGCGGTACGTGTCTCCAGATTCGGCAAATCGGAGATGCGTACCGCATGACAGTGCTCAGCAGATGGAGACAGTATCCCTGTACCAAGGTCGAATACCCTCATAGCCAGCTGCCGCCACTTTTGGTACAATCAATGCCCAACTAACGTCTATTTGTATACACAAAAGGTCGAACCACATGCAAACTATTCGCTCCCAAACGCTCAGTGCCTATATTCAAGCACTCTTTCAAGCCGCCGGTGCACCGCCTCCCCATGCTGCACGCGTCGCCAACTCACTCGTCAGCGCCAACCTTGCCGGCCACGATTCGCACGGCGTCATCCGTACCATGCAATATCTAAAAAACATCGAGGATGGTCTACTCGATCCGGTCATAGAACCGATGATTGCGCGCCAAACCGGGGTCGTCACAATGGTTGATGGGCGGCAGAGCTTTGGTCAAGTTGCGGCCCACTACGCCATGAACATTTCTATCGAGAAGGCCAAAACCTATGGGATGGCCACCACGGGTCTCTTTCACAGCGCCCATGTCGGTCGCCTGGGTGAGTGGATTGCAATGGCGGCTGAGCAAGGAATGATCGGCCTCGGTTTTTGTAATGGCGGCAGTCGAGGTGGATTGGTTACGCCGCACGGTGGCCGCGCGCGCCGCTTGGGCACCAATCCGTTCTCCTGTGCCATTCCGCGTGCCGATGCGCCACCAATTGTGGTTGACTTTGCCACCAGTGTGGTCGCAGAAGGCAAAATTCGCGTGGCGCGCAACAGCGGCAAAGCATTGCCACCGGGACGGATTCTCGATGTTAACGGCGAGCCAAGCGTCGATCCGAACGATCTCTATGCCGGTGGTATGTTATTGCCGGCTGCTGAACACAAAGGCTACTGCATGGCGCTGATGATGGATTTCCTTGGCGGGATTCTCACCACTGCCGGCTGTGCCGTCCTACCGACCTATCAGTGGGGCAATGGTGTGCTCTTCATGGCGCTCAACATTGAGGCGTTTCGTCCGCTCGATGAATTTCTGGCCGAAGGGGAAACTGTCGCCGCCGCGATGGTCAATACACCGCCGCGCCCGGGCGTCGAACGCGTGCTGCTCCCCGGCGAACCCGAGCAACTAATGGCCAAAGAGCGTTTGCAACAGGGCATCCCAATCGATGATAATACATGGCAACAGTTGGTCGAGGCCGGGACAGGATTACAGGTCGCCGCGCCGTTGATCGGTTGATCGGTTTTTTGTCATCAGCAGCTTTCAGCGGATACGGATTGCTGGAAACACGGATCTTTTCCACGACTTTTATCCGTGTTTCCAACAATCCGTATTCACAACAAAGAGGAAAGAAGAACTATGGAGATTCAAGTGGCACTACAGGAACTGGGCGTGCGCGGTGATTTACTCTCCGCAGAGGAAAAACAGTTCCTTGATGAAAATGGCTATTTACCCTTGTATGATTTGCTGCCCCCGGAGCGGACCGCGGCCATGGCCAACCGCTTGATGGAAATAGCCGCCGCGGAAGAGGCCGCGGCGGGCAAAGAATTTGCCCAAGAGCCGGGGACAATTCGGTTAGCCAATTTGGTGGATAAAGATCCACTCTTTGAAATTTGTTTCACCCATCCCAAGGTCTTAGCGGCGATTGCCCATGTCTTGCAAGGCGACCTCAAGCTTTCGTCGCTCAATGGTCGCTTTGCCCTGCCCGGTGAAGGGCTACAGGCGCTCCACTGTGATTGGCGGGGGGCCGTTGGTCCCGGTGAGTTTCAAGTCTGCAACTCGATCTGGCTCTTTGATGAGTTCACCACGGCAAATGGCGCAACGCGCGTCGTGCCCGGTTCCCACAATTGGGGGAAAACGCCCCAAGAAGCGCTCCCCGATCCCAAAGCGCCCCATCCTCAAGAGGTGGTGTTGCAAGCACCGGCGGGCACCGTGGTGATCTTTAACTCGCACACCTGGCATGGTGGCACCCTCAACCGCACGGACAAACCGCGCCGCGCCATGCACTCCTACTTTACGCGACGTAACCAACCGCAACAGACCAATCAACGGGAATGGCTGAGCGATGCGACGTTGGCGCGCCTCACCCCAGCCGCAAAGACTGTGCTCGATGTGGCGTGAGGTTTTGCAGCAGGGTTAAAACCCTGCGCTACCAGCGAGAAGCTGCCGCTGCGGTGGCTTCTCACTGGTAGACGGCCAATTCTATTGGCTGTTTTTAGCAAATGAAAACAGTATTTTAATACAAGGTCGCCAAAAACTTCTGCACTACCTCCAAATATTGTTGCGGTTGCTCGCGGCGAATGCTATGACCGGCACCGGGAATATGGGCAATGTTCACCTGTTTATTCAGTGCCGCCACGTCTGCTGCCGTTGCTTGGTCCACAATCGCGCCTTTTTCCACATCGGCAATGATCAGTAATGTCGGACTCTCGATGTTTGGCACTAACTGCCACCAGGGCACCGACGAAACGCGCGCATAGTCGACCGCTTTGGGGTCAACCTGTTGTTTGGCCGCGCTCCAGCCGTCGTATTCGGCATCGGGCCAGCCGGGGCGCTCAGCACGCCCTTTGTTGATCAATTCACTGATTGTCAGCTGGTTATTGGCCAAAACATCGGCGCGCCAGGCCGCGGCCCGATCGCCACTTTCGGGGCCACCAACGCCATGCGAACGCGGTCGCCACGGCGGATCTTCCAATAGCGCGCCGCGCACCAGCTTGGGAAAGTCAGCCGCCAGTTGTGTTGCGGTACCACCTCCCATGGAGTGGCCGAGGATCGCTGGGTAATCCAACCCCAACGCCTCAATCAAACCAGCATAGTCAGCGGCGTGTTCTTGATTGGTGTAGCCATTTTCGGGCGCAGATGAGAAGCCGTGCCCTCGCGCATCGGGCATAATGCAGTCATAGGTTGCAGCCAGAACTTTGGCAATTGGCTTCCAACAGAGGCCGTTGTCGGTTAGGCCGTGGGCCAGAACAAGCGGTGGTTTGTTGCCGCCGCTGCGATAATAGTGCATGGTAATGCCATTGGTTTGGACGCTACCGGCGCTCCAACGGGACATGGGTTGCTCCTCGTCTGTTCATGAATAGAAATTAGACAGTCTTACAGTCTTACTGATTTACTCTTCTAACGCCGCAGCTAACACCGCCACCATCTCCTGAAAATCAGGCTTGGGTTCTTCTGGGGTGACTTTGCCAACCGACGTGCCGGCAACGTGGCGGTAAATATCCGCCGCGCCCAGAAAGATTTTCGGGGTAAGGCCGACATCGCCAAAGGTCTGCGCGATCTCTTCCATCTCACCCACCCAGCGGTGCGCTTTGGCGGCCATGCCGGGGAGGCTGCGTTGCATGGCCTTGTAGGCACTCTCCTGGCTATTCATGAACTCGGCGGCCAGCGCATCGGCAACGCCCAAGGCCGACGCTGCGGTGAGGATCTCGGCATAGAGCGCAGTCGTGCCTTTGGTCAGCGCACCATAACACATCTTGATCGCTGAGGCTTGGCCGACTTCGCTCTGCATATCAATAATATTCAAGCCATAGTCGCGCAACTGCGCCAGGGCGGCGGCGTGCTCCCCCGAGGCGTAGATGCGCGTGCTTTGAAAATCGCGCGGTGGTCCGCCGATGATCGAGGCGTCGACAAAGCGGCCGCCGGCCGTGGTGATCATCCGGGCAATCCCTTTGGTTGTTTCCGGCGCAATCGCATTGCAATCAGCATAGAGCACAGCACTACCGGTCGCTTTGATGGCGGCGGCCACGGATGCGGCGGCGGCGGTTGCTTGGGCCGGCACCAAGATCGACAGGATGATGTCGGCTTCTTGCACCAGCCGCGCATTGGTATAGACATCTTCGATCCCGGCGTTGGCTGCCAGTTGACGGGTGCGGTCGCTGCGTTCATCGAGCGCGGCGATCACGCGCACGTCGTGCTGGCGTAACATCTTGCCAACTGCATTGCCCATATCGCCGGGGCTGTGAATGGCAACGGTTTTGATGCTCTGATCCGACATGCTTTCTCCTTTTGCTAGCGACGTGATGTTTGCGTAGTTCATGGCCGCGCCGGTGCCACGCCTGAGCGACACTGACTTGCGGGCTGCTATGCCTTCAACAAACTCTCGCCGGTCATCTCTTGCGGCTGCTCGATGCCCATCAGGTCGAGCACCGTGGGCGCGACATCGGCCAATTTGCCGCGCGCCCGCAGGTTATGATAGCCATCGCCGATCAAAAAGATCGCCACCGGTTGTGTGGTGTGGTAGGTATGTGGCTCACCGGTTTCCAGGTTGATCATGCGCTCACAATTGCCGTGATCGGCGGTTACCAGCGCCACGCCCCCTTTGTCGTTGATCACTTTGACCAACTCACTGGTGCAACGATCAACTGTCTCGACCGCTTTGATCGCCGCTTCCAGCGAACCAGTGTGGCCAACCATATCGGGGTTGGCAAAGTTGACAAGGATAAAGTCATCATCATGATCTTGGATGCGTTTAACGACCGCTTCGAGCAACGGCTGCGCGCTCATCTCCGGTTGGAGGTCATAGGTAGCCACTTTGGGGGAAGGCTCTAGGTGGCGCTCTTCTCCCTCAAATTGCTGCTCCTTGCCCCCATTGAAAAAGTAAGTGACGTGCGCGTATTTCTCCGTCTCGGCAGCATGAAACTGCTTCAACCCCGCCTTGCTTAAGACTTCGGCCAACGGATTGACGATCTCAACATCAGGAAAGAGCACCGGCACCCCAAAGCTCTCTTGATACTGGGTCATCGTCACAATATGGAGATCCTCGACCTCTTTGCGGTCAAAGCCATCAAACTCTGGATCGAGAAAGACGGTAACGAGTTGACGCAGGCGGTCGGCACGGAAGTTGTAAAAGAGTAAGCAGTCACCGGCTTCCACCGTTACTGCTTTGTCGCCCACCTCAATCGCCACCGGCAGGACAAATTCATCGGTGACGCCCTCATCGTACGATTGCTGGAGTGCGGCTGTGGCACTACTCGCCGTTTTGCCATCATCGCTTTCGTGGTTCACGATCACGCGATAGCCCTTGCCCGTGCGCTCCCAACGCTTGTCCCGATCCATTGTGTAATAACGACCGCAAAGCGTGGCGATAATCCCTGGGTTCTCTTCCAGATAACTTTCCAGTTGCTGGGCAAAGCCCAACGCACTCTGCTGCGGCGTATCGCGTCCATCGCTGATCAGGTGGATGATCGGTTCCACATCGTTGCGCTTGGCCGCTTCGAGCAGTGCATAGAGATGGCCACTATAGCTGTGCACACCGCCATCGCCCAACAAGCCAATCAAGTGCAACTTGCCGTTGCGCTCCTTGACGCCTTTGATGGTCTCTAACAAAGTTTCGTTGTCGAAGAAGGTGTTGTCGCGGATGGCCAGGTTGATGCGCGTCAGATCCTGATAGACAATGCGGCCTGATCCTAGATTGAGGTGGCCAACCTCTGAATTGCCCATTTGGCCTTCGGGCAGGCCCACCGGTTCGCCGGAGGCATCAAGTACGGTACGCTCGCCTTCACGATTCCAGCGGTCATAGTTGGGCGTATTGGCAAGGACAACAGCGTTGCCCTCGGCCATTTCGCGAATACCCCAGCCGTCCATGATGATGAGGGCGACAGGGCGATAGGGTTTAGTCATGGTGGAAACTCCAATCGGTAAACGTAACGCCGGTGGGGTCTTCTGGGTCACGCGCAAGATGTATTTTATTTACTGGCTAATATTATCTCTGCTTTACAGCTTTTGTGCAATGAATCAGGGACTAGAGTGGCGTTACAACCGGGGCATTCACTGGAAATTCACCGATGATGAGTCGTGGAACAGGCGCAGTGCGTTGTGCAAGCTAAGCAATTAATCGGGTGATTCAGATCCGCTTCTCCTTCGACAAGCTCAGGGTCCGCTATACCCGTTTATTTACTTTATCTCACACCGGGCTCGTCCGCTGTTTTACCGCAAAGGTGACGGTTGGTCTCCCATGCGGTAAAATAGCGGGCGAAAGACAATCGTGTGCGCAAGCTGATGGGGTGGAGCGTCCAATGGCAATTCAATTCTACGCCGGAATCAATGCAAGTCATGCCGCAACCGGCTTCAGCGGGCGCACCGATCTCCCAGCCTTTCACATTTTCACCGTCGAAGCGACCTATCCTAGCACACGCCAAGTAATGCCGCCCTATCGCTTCGGCTTCTATCAGCTGGTGCTGCTTGAGCAATCGGGCGATGCCTTGCTCACCATGAATACGGAAGCCCTCACCGAACTGAGCGACAGTATCTCCTTTGCCTCGCCGCAACATGTGTTGGCGTGGGTGCGCGGCGCAGCCCAGTGTGGCTTTATTCTTTACTTTAAGGAAGAATTCCTCAACCCCCACTTGCACCCGGTCGAAGCGCACTTTCCCTATTTCCGGCTCAACGCGATCAACTTTCTCCACGTCGGTCGCGATGACAAACAACGGGTGCGCACCCACTTTCGTCAGCTATCGGAAGCCTTTGGCGGTGACCATCCCTACCGCGTGCAACTGTTGCAGTCGCTGTTGCCGGCGCTGCTCTTTGAGTGTAAACGGCTGTATGATGCCGAAGAGCAGTCGGCGCAAACCGCGGACGTTGCAGAATCGATTGCGTTTCGCTTCCAACAGTTCGTCGACCAGCATTTCTTGACGCAAAAAACCGTTGCTGCCTACGCCGATCTGCTGGCCCTCTCGCCCGATTATCTGGGCCAAATCGTCAAAGCGGCCACCGGCAGACCCCCCTCCGCGCTCATCGCCGACCGTGTCATCCTCGAAGCCAAAAAGCTCCTCCACCATACCGAATTGTCCATCGCCGAGATTGCGGACTATCTCGGATATAGCGAACCGACCCACTTCACGCGCTTCTTTCGCCGTCATGTCGAATGCACGCCACTGGCCTGGCGACGGCAGCAACGAGCCTAACCACCTCGGAAATTGGTCATTTTTCATCGGCTTTGGGTTCACAATGTAGGCAAAATTTCCTGTACGATGGGGTTGTTCAACCAATGAATCGCAGGGGTGGACACATCCCGTTGTGACACAAACAGGAGATTGAGCATGACAACCAGCGACAGCACATCAGTCACCAATAAAATCGCCTTGATAACCGGCGCGAACCGCGGGATTGGCCTGGAGGCCGCCCGCCAACTGGCGCAACAGGGCTACATCGTGTGGATTGGCGCGCGTGACGCAGCAAAGGGGCAATCGGCAGCGGAGTCGTTGCGTGGGGAAGGGTTGCAGGCGCAATCCGTTCAGCTAGATATATCTGACAGTCAAAGCATCGCACGCGCGGCACAGACACTCGCGGCAGAAGCGGGCCACCTCGATGCGCTGATCAACAACGCCGGCATCTTTTTGGACTGGGGCATCCCTGCCTCGCAAACGCCGATGGACCTATTGCGCCAAACCTTTGCTGTCAACTTCTTTGGGGTGTGGGAAACAACACAGGCGTTTTTGCCCTTGCTGCAAAAGAGTGCAGCCGGACGCATTATCAACGTGTCGAGCACTGCCGCGTCCCACGCCGTGGTGAGCAATCCCGATTCCCCCTACGACTGGAATCGGGTACCCGCCTATCAGGCCTCCAAAGCCGCGCTCAACGCCATCACCAATCAATTTGCGCGTGAATTGCGCGAGAGCAAGATCAAAGTCAACTCGGTCTGTCCCGGCTATGTCAATTCGGGCGCACCGGGAACCGAACACGCGCCAAAATCCGTGCAAGCGGGCGCACGGATTTTGGTCAAGATGGCGACCCTGCCGGCGGACGGCCCCACCGGCGGCTGGTTTGATGACGAAGGGCCGATTGCGTGGTGAAGTCCCACTTATCAGCAATGGGCCAAGATCACACGCTCCGTTTCTTCCACTGGTATTCGCGGATACCAAAATCGGTGAGCACGAAACCCAGTTTGGCATAGACGCTTTTACCCAAGTTGGAAGCCCAGATCCATGTGTCGCGATAGCCGCGGGCGCGTGCTGCTTGCAATGCGGCGTGGGTGATAGCGCCGCCGAAGCCTTGCCGCCGCCATGCTGTGGGTGTCGATACGTTGTAGACACTGGCGCTGTCGCCTGCTACAAGCAGGGTCGCTGAGGTAACCGCCTCTTCGCCAAGATACCCGATGAAGTGGATCGCCTGTGCCTCAGGGCCAAAGCCGTGCCGGCTATAGGCGGCGTGAAAGGCACTATAGTCATCTGCGCCAAAGCCTTTCGCATTAATGGCAGTCCATTCATCAAACATCGCCTGATTGATGACCTGCTTAACCTGGAATCCGTTGGGCGTGGGGGGCGCGCTGAGCGTCGTGAGATCGGCCCACATCCAGTTGCCGCCGGGGCCACCAATATTGCCATAAAGCATCCACTCACCATTGGGCCCGCCAGCTGCGCCCCGTTGGCGTAAACGTTCGCCCAAATCGGTAGGCCGGCAACCCGGAAAGATCATCCAATCGACGGCATCAGTGTGTTTGCCGATTTCTTGTAAGGTTGCGTCGATCTGTTGGTCGACATCCACGTCGGCCAATCGAGTGCTGAAGACCAAACTGCCGGGTGCACCGTGGCTGGCATTCCAGATGACTGTGCCTTCATTGAAGGTAATGCCGGGTAGACCGGCAAAGAGGCGAAAGTAGGTAATAAAGTTCTGCTGTAGCCGGTCGACCCATTCCTGGTCGATTGTCGGCGCCGAGATAGAAATCTCAAGATTGTTCATGATCGCGACATCTCCTTGTTTAAAAAACTTGAAGGTTGATCTGCGACCAATCAAAAAGGCCGCAGGTGTTGAACACACCTACGGCCACGGCATTATAGCTCACAAATGCTATGGCATCAGCAGGAGGTGTATTCCCAAAATCGATTCTGCTACGACTGGTTGTCGCATGAGGCAAACGTGGATGACATTCATGGAATACACCTCCTTTCTGTTGTTTGCTACGTGGATACGATGGTGTCAGTTTATCACGGCTGAACGCACTTTTCAACCTACGCCCTAAACTGAAGCGCACCGTTAATTTGTCCTTGTGCCCCGCGGCAAGCGCGGATCAACACGTCGGCCTCCAGCGTGGGAACCTGCTCATTGAATTCCTTGGCCAATTCAGCATAGCGGCCTTGGGCAGCAGACACCTGCTGAAAATGGGGCTCGTGATGATCCTGCGCCCATGCATAGTGTGGATTTTCAGTTTCCCCCCGTTGTCGCACCGCGGCCAAGGTGCTGCGTCCCAAATGAATGAGATAGCCATCTTGCGTATAGGGAAACGCCAGGCATGAAACCCCCTGCGCGCGACAAGCTTGCTCAAAGTCGCCAATCGGGTCACCACCGTCGGGGATCGCGCCAATCGCTGCTCGCCATGCCTGCGCTGGGTCAAGTAGCAGGGAAAAACCAAAAAACCGATCGTCATCATTCCACTGATTCCAATAGGACTCACCAACCAACGCTGCATTCGCCGCAACAGCGGCGTCGATGGCGGCAGTCGCGGCATCGGCACGCGCAATCAGACAATCTGAGTCGAGTAACCAAATCCAGGGATGGCCATTTAGGTGGGACTGTTGCCGTTGCGCAAGATGCGAAATGGCCTGGCTGAGGGCCGGACCGTGATGGCGGTTCTGCCGATTGACGATCAACTCGCAGAGACCGGCCGCGGCAACTTCCTGGAGGAGTTCGACCGAGCCATCCGTGGAGCCATTGTCAACAATGAGAATGGACTCTACTGTGTCCCCGAGGAAGCGGTAGACAGACCAGAGCAGTTGCGCAATTAACGGTTTGGTATTGTAGTTGACGCTGGCGATGACGACACCTGTCGGCGCTTCGGACACGGCTGGTGGCCACCAGATCGGATTATCACTGTTTGTAGACATAGCATTCCTTGCTAGCAGGTGCCGCTTGTGTGCCTCTCTAAAAAGGCAAGAACTTTGGTAAATGCGTCCTGTACGGTCGGGTCTTCCATATCGCTGTCAAAGCCGTGGTCGTACCCTGTCATGGTGATCAATTCGTGCGAGACGTTCTGCCGCGCCAGTGCCTCTGCCATGAGCACCGACTGCTGGTACGGCACATCCGTATCTTGGTCGCCGTGTAACAACAACGTGGGTGGATAATTCGCTGTCACATTCTGCAGCGGACAGTAGGGCACGAAAAATTCGGATTCGATCGCCGGGTCGTGGCCGCTCACCGCTTGGGGCCAACTGCCCTTTTGGCGGCAGTAGAGGTAAAAGTGTTGCTTGCCGCGCCCGGGATAGGGGGCGGTACAGAGCGGACCCATGATGCCACATCCCGCTTCGGCTTCTGAAATCAGGGGCAAGCGACAATAAAAGGGATCCGGTTTGCTATACCAGTCGCCCACGATGTCGCCGTAGCCGTAGAAGGCGACGATCGCTGCCGGCGCTGGTTCGACTATGCAGCCCACCATTAACGCCAGATAACCGCCCGCCGAATGACCCACGACTCCGACCCGCTGCGGGTCAATCCCAAGCAACGCTGGAGCAGCTTCATACACCCAAGCGAAAGCATCTTGCAGATCCTCGATGATCTCCGGCAACTTACTCTCCGGTGCCAGACGATAGTCGATAGAGATGACTGTATAACCTGCCTGCACATAGCGTGCTACATGGTCCAGCCGAAAATTTTGGCGCGAGCCGTTGATTAACGCGCCGCCGTGGATGTGGACAATGGCGGCTGTGGGGTTGTCACGTTGTGTGGGCTGATAGATATCCGCATTGATCGCACACGTACCGACGGTTTTATAGGTGTAAATTGTTGGGGTTGGCAACATGCGCTGCACTCCTCCTGCACGAACTTGGCCAGAATTCTCTCCGTCTCTGGCGAGGATACGATTGCACTCAGCGGATTCCCCTAGTTTCGCGCAGGATCCGATGTCCGTCAAGCACACTTTGTGCGCTGTGCCAAAGTTGAATCGATACGACTGTAGCAGTGATGGGATTGATTACCCTTACATCGATAAGTTATTGCCCTACATCCCCAAGACACCAGCCAAACCCATGTAGAGCGCGTCGGTTCATACCCATTGCGGGCTTGGTTCTGCTTGGTCTGGGGGTAGAGAGAGAGCAATTACAGGCGTTCCAGAAAGCGATCGATATTGGCTGACTGATTGCCCAAGTAATGGCCCGCATCGGCAAGGTAAACTTCTTGATACTGGCGCACGTTTCGCCGGAGCCTGGCGCGAATTTCTTCTGGATATAACATGATATCCTGGCCACCGATTAGCAGTAAGATAGGACAGGCAATCAGTGCCAGTTGTTGCTCGCGAACGAGGGGCAGCGGCTCGGTCCGTGGTTTTACGCTGGCGGCTATTAGCTGTAGAAAGCGCGCCAACTCAGTGCCTTCAAGTTCGTTGCCAAGCGGCCCTAAAATTTTCCGATAGAGCCGCTTGGCACCCCACGGTCCCAGCAGGAGGTGGGGCAACGCCCACCAGAGCACATTGCGATTGCGCCCAACCCCGCCCGGGCTAATCAGAATCAATCCCTTGACTCGGTCCGGATAGGCGGTGACATAATTGAGTGCCAGCCATCCTCCCAAGGAGAGGCCAACCAAAATTGGCTCTGTTACCCCTAACTGCTCGAACAGCTCCGTCAACCAATGGCGATAGGCGTCGCTGTGCAACGCGGGTCGCGCCTCGGCACTCTTGCCCGCCTCCCCAATCATGTCGACGGCATAGACGCGGTAGCGAGCGGCAAGGCGGGTTAACTCACTCGCCCATGTGATCGCGCTCGAGAGCGAACCGTGAAAATAGACAATTGGTTGTGCATCCGGCTCGCCGGCCGCCAGCACAAAGGTCTCTCCCTGACCCGTCGACACATAGTGCTGCTCAATCGTTGGCGGCAGTTGATTCAAGAGATTGTCATAGGCGGTGTGCACCGCGGTTTGCGCTTTGGCACTCTTATAGATCGAATTCATGTTGTACTTATTCCGTGTGTGCTGGTGGTAGAGACAGCTTATCCCGCGTCTCATGCAGCCATGTCAGTTCCAGCTCATAGATTTTTACGCGCTGGTCGAAGATTGCCTCCCATAGAAGCATCCGTGTTTTTTCTGCCGGATCGGCCGTAGCTGCCGCTTGTGCGCGACTAAAGCGTACGCGTATTTCCTGCGCAATCGCCAGCATGGTGCGTGTCTTTGTTTCATACGTCGCAAACAAGGTGGCTAGCGCCGCCCGATCAAGCGTGTGTGCAAAGGCGAGTTGCTGATGAAAGTGGCTGTAGTATTCCGCACCCTCCGGTGGCGTAGTGATCATTCGATTTTCTCTATTGCTATATTATCTTGGTTGCGTTTGCCCCACTATTTCGCCAAAGCCGCCTGTCCGGCAAAAGACAATCCATTTCTGCGAGTGAACATGGAAATTGCTTAATCGTATTTGTGGTAACCTTCCCTTACCCAGCCAGCGCTTGCAGATCTCTTCCACATGCCGATGGTCGGTGCCACAACAGCCGCCTAATATATTCAAATTCGGCAATTTGCTGCTGAGGGCGCGATACTGCTCGCCCAATGCTACTGGATCGCCGTCATCGAGTTCGGTGGCTTCATCCAACTCGGCGTGGCTTAGGGTTGAAGCATTGGCGCGCAACCCGCGAATGCGCTGTGTCCACGCCGCGTCGGCTGGCAATTGGGTATCGAAATGGGTGGGGTGGGCACAGTTGAGCATATAGTAAACCGGCGCTCCATTGGTCGCGTCCTCCACCTGCCCAATCGCATCCGCAAGCGGTTGTCCACTGGGCAGGCGACCATCGGTTTCAACGGTAAAGGAGATGGCGACCGGCATACCCGCTCCCTGCGCGGCGCGCGTTAGACCAATCGCTTCTTCGCTATAGGTCATGGTGATGGCTGTTACCATGTCGGCCGCACTTTCGCGAAACGTGCGGATTTGCTCGCCGTGGTACTGTTCCGCTTCATCGACCGTCATCATTGATGTGGCACTGTAGCCATCGCCGCGTGGATCAATACACCCACTGATGACCATCGGGTTTGTCGGCGTTTCATAGTCGCTGCGGATTGCTTCGAGCAATGCAATCGCCTGCTCGTTACTCCTGGCAAACGCATCGGGTGCATAGCCCAATTTGGAATCCGGCTTTGGTCAACAACGCTTTGGCCATCTGCTCCCCCCAAACCGCGCCCAAGCCAGGACCACCGGCGGCCAAGGAGACAGGGGTGCAGTGCAACAAACTAATGCCATAGTACATGGGAGCAAACGGGTTGCCGATGTTGCCCTCAACCTGACTGCTGAACTTGAATTCGACCATCACGAAGGCCCGTTTGCGGTCAACGCCTCATGGCTGCGCTGCAGTACCGCGTCGGGCACCGCTAGATCGTGGATGGTGTCAAAGGCCATAATCAAGTCGTATGGTGGTTCAACAGGGAAGTGCGTGACATCTTTGACTGCAAATGTCACATTGGATAATCCACTGTCCTTGGCTTCACTTTGTGCCTGTTCGATCCCAGCTTCTGACAAATCATAGCCGACAAAGGTAGAGTTCGGATAGGCTTCTGCCAGAAGATTGAGGGCGTGCCCGGTACCACACCCAATGTCCAATACCCGAATTCCCTTTTTAAGCGCTGCGGTCAACTCGGCATGTTTGCCCAAAAAGCCATCGACCAATTGCTCATCATAGATGCGCCGCCACAGATCATCGAGCGAGTGTGTGAAACCAGGTTGCTACGCATCGTAAGGAATGCCTTCACCATCGCGGAACCGTTCCGCCAGCCGTGGGATTTGCTCGCCCAAATGATTAATTAACCGCCCCGTCGGACTGGAGATTGCGCGCGGTACCGCCCGTCAATAAGGCGGCGTGCTCCGCCGGCCGCGAATATTGCTTGGTCGCCGCATCGTATTCGTAGATGCCGCTGGTCGTCATGGCACCCAGCCATTTGCGCACATAGCGTTCGTGCAGAACCGCTCTTGCACTCAATTCTTCGCTCGTTGCGACATCTTGACTGGATGCCTCAAAAATCCCGGTACGGTAGCCAATATCGATCATTTGCGTAAGCACGCCACCGGTATAGATCCCCAGTAGCTTCTGGGCGAACTGTTTCATGGCCTCTGGATTGGTCATGTTGTTGCTCCTCCTTTCGCATTTCGCTGGATAGATTCTTGTCCAAAGAGTAACTATTACAACAACGTTAAATTCGACAAGATTCACAAAATTTATAGGATTGCTACACCAGGGAGAAAATCATGTAGATCTTATTCATCCTGTCTAATGATTGAAATTTAACGTTGTCGTACAATCTAGGTTGACGACTGACCCGCAGGCTGAAGCCTGCGGCTGATAGGAGAAGCCCCGCTGAAGCGGGCTAACCAAGAGTGCGCTTTAGCGTACTTGCTCTAACAGCCTGAGGGCTTCAGCCTCAGGCGCTTGCGCGGCATATAACACCTAGATAGTTCCTACTAACTCATGTTACGCAGTAAAGATGGCGGTCTCAAGTACGCCGCATCCCCAGATGCGGGTCAATCCGCATCTGGGGATGCGGCGTACTCGAGTAGCGTGGTGCCTTTATGGGAAGATGCCTAACATGAGCTACTAATTTACTGAGGAAACTGCCAGGCGCGCCCAAGCAACTTTTGTGACGCTTGCCCCACTGACCGCTGCTGAATTGGTGGCACCTACCATCGCCACCGCTCATCCTCAGCCTCGGTGGCCAGGGCGATGCGCAAAAGCAACTGTTGCACTATCTGCGCCGGCAGAAGCTCTTGCTTGTTTTGGATAATTTCGAGCAGTTGCTGCCCCCTCAAAATCAACCAACATATGAAGCTACTGCAAGCTCACCCTTGGCCCTAATCAACAGCATTCTCACACAGGCACCTAAGGTTACCTTGCTGGTGACCTCACGCGAACGGCTCAACATCCAGGGCGAATGGGTCTATGACGTGGGTGGATTGACCGTACCACATGACAATGATGACACGCCCGCAATTGCACATAGCGCACCGACACTCTTCCGGCAGACAGCGCAACGGCTTCAACCTGGCTTTGCCCCCACCGCCACCGATGAAACTGCAATCCTGCAGATCTGCCGACTGGTGGACGGGATGCCGTTGGCGCTTGTACTGGCGGCTTCGTGGATACGCGTGCTCTCCTGCCCCGAAATTATGGTGGAGATCCAAAGAAGCTTGGATTTTCTCACGACCACGCGGCGCAGTTTGCCAAGCCGCCACCGTTCGATACGAGCGGTCTTTGACCATTCGTGGCAATTGCTGAGCATCGCAGAAAAACAGACCTTTGCTCGCTGCTCGGTCTTTCGCGATGGCTTCACACGGGAAGCGGCAGAACGAGTAGCGGGCGCAACACTGCCTGGGTTAGCGGCGTTGGTAGACAAATCTCTGCTCAGTCGTAACCGCGAGGGACGGTATGTGATGCATGAATTGGCGCGTCAGTATGGTGCTGATCAATTGGCCGAATGCGATGGGCTGACGCCAACGTGCAACGCTCATCTAACCTTTTTCCTGACATTGGCAGAGGAAGCTGATTCATATCTGGAACGCGGGCTACAGATCATTCAGTAGCATGACCGAATCGAGTGCGAGCATGACAACCTGCGGGCAGCCCTCCCTTGGCGGTTCCTGCTTCGCTTCCTTTCCTACAGACTTTTTGCCACTATGCCGTCACCATAAAGCGCAGTGCGGTGGTGACCAAAATGTAGACCACCGCTAGTAGAAAGGAAGCAATCGTGAGTGAATCCGCAGATCGCCGCATGGCGGCTTTACTGGAACAACTCAAGCAGGACTCAACTATTGCCGAGCGCCTACCCCACATGGAAGGTACTCTGGTATGGGCGGCGTTGGACGGTGACAATGTCTATGCCATTGCCCAAGCACACGAAGTGATCGAAGGCGCTGTGTGGGAAGTGCTGGCCAACGCCGCCCGCATGGCAACCGGTCGCGGTGTCGACCCGGTCACCACCGGCGGCTTCGGCAGCGACACGACCCCTGGTCTCACCGGCGGCTATGGGGCCACCGGCTTTGGTGCAATCGGCAACGAAGCCCCCAAGCCCAACCTCAGCGAGCCGAGCTTTGCCGAAGATGAAAGCAGCAAAGAAGAAACCGAGGAGCCATGAGCAACGACGACCGTCAACTGCCGGCAGCCTATTTCCACCGTCAGGATAAGAGTGCCGACGAAGTATTCTACACCACGCCCCGTCTTGTGGTTCACATCGATGACGGAGCCATTCGCTCGCTGACGGCACAGTTCGCCAAACTCCTGCCGCCGGCAGGAGTTTACCTTGATCTGATGAGCAGTTGGCGGTCGCATTTGCCCGATGAACTGGAGCCACAGCGGGTGGTCGGCCTGGGCATGAACGCCGCGGAGATGGCCGACAATCCGCAGTTGGATGATTATGTGGTGCACAATCTCAATGAAAATCCAACCTTGCCCTTTGCCACTGCCGAATTTGATGCGGTGGTCTGTACCGTCTCGGTGCAATATATGACTCAACCGCTCGCCATCTTTTGCGAGGTCAACCGCGTCTTGCAACCCGGCGGCTTCTTCGTCGTCTCTTTTTCGAACCGTTGCTTTCCCACCAAAGCGGTTGCTGTTTGGCTGGCCGGTGGGGACCGTGAGCATTTGGGGCTGGTGCAGCAATACTTCAGCGAATCCGGCAACTGGAGCGAACCCAAAGCCGCCGCCAACACGCCGCGTAACACCGATCCGCTGTATAGCGTGTGGGCGCAGAAGATGGCGTGACTGTCACTCGCTGCTCCTTAATGATGTATGGTAAAGTAGTCAAACTCCCCCGTCCCCTCCAGCCATACCGTCTGCAGCTGGGTCACCTGTGCCTGCGGTGGCCCATCGCCCAAGAATTGCAACAATTGCTGCAACGCTTCCTCCCCTCCCTCGGCAACCACACGAACGGAGCCGTCACCCTCGTTTGCCACCCAGCCGGTCAACCCCAACGTCTGCGCCCGATCGCGTGTGCTTGCGCGAAAGAAGACCCCTTGAACGTGACCATTGACAGTTGCTGCTAACCGTTTCATGCTCTACTCCTCTGCTAGAAAATTACCAAATTTATTGCTTGAGGATAGTCTAGCGTAGGGAGCACACGCTGTGCTGTGAGATCGCCTATCTTTCCTTGTGTGGAACGCCTGTATAGCTGAGTGTCAATTGCAACGAGTTTTTAGATTTACACCGTTTACCTATTGACAAGATAAAATAAACGGTGTATAGTGAATGGCGTAGGGTAAACACTGTATAGTAAACATGAGACAAAATCAGGAAAAGGGCTGTAACGGAATGCCAAGACTGCGTCAAGTCGAACTCAACGAAGCGACGAGCAATGCCATCAAAGTGACCGCCCGCCGCCTGATGGCGGAAAAGGGGACCGCCGGCTTGAGCCTGCGCGCGATTGCCCGCGAACTAGGGATCACCGCGCCGGCGCTTTACTACTACTTTCCTTCGTTGGATGATCTGATCACCGCGCTGATCGTTGATGCGTTTACTGCCCACGCCGCCTATGTGCGGCAGGTCGCCAAAGATAGCGCGCATAGAGACGCAACGCCTGCTGCCCAACTCGTGACCGGCGTACACGCCTATCGCGCATGGGCACTCAAATATTCTATGGACTTCCAACTTATCTACGGCAACCCAATTCCGGGCTATGTTGCACCCGCCGCGATAACTGTGCCGGCCGCAAGCCTGCTTGGGGAACTTTTTATGGAATTGATCATGGCTGCGCGTGCTGCCGGCGAGTTTGAGATTCCTGCAGCCTACTGCCAGGTGCCGCCAACCGTCTTGGCCCACTACCAGACGCGGTTTGGTCTGGATGAAGCGACGGGCCTATTCTTCCATATCATGAATCAATTGTGGAGTATGATTCATGGTATGGTCGCACTGGAAATTTACCACCACAGTGGCCCGGTCGTCGGCGATACCGATGCATTTTATGAGCAGACCGTTCGCCGCCAACTGTTGGCAGTCGGGTTAAAACTAGCGTAGTTCCTTTCATCCACAAGCGTAGATCCAAGCACAAATGTAGAGCTGTGAACTTTCTTAGTACCCACCGGTGCTGTGCTCTCTTTGATGCACCCAAAAATCGACAGCGCATTTTATTGCGCACCCAGCATGCAGTTGAATAAAAATAGGAGAAAACGACAATGACCAACAAGTTACAGGTGATCTTTGGCACCGGCCCCGTCGGCATGGCAATCATGGACGAACTCGTTAAGCAGGGGGTACCGGTGCGCATGGTCAACCGCAGCGGCAAAACTACTGAACCGCTGCCGACGGGGGTGGAACTGATCAACGGTGATGTGGCCGAGCATACATTTGCCAGCCAAGCCGCACAAGGGGCCTCCGTGCTCTACAATGCCCTCAATCCACCCTATAGCAAGTGGCCGGAACTCTTTCCTGCATTGCAAGCGGGCGCGATTGCCGCGGCCCAAGCGAACGGTGCCAAACTGGTCGCCATGGACAATCTCTACCTATACGGCGATCCCAACGGCCAACCAATGACCGAGGAAACCGCCCACAACGCCCACACCAAAAAGGGCAAGCTGCGGGCACAAATGGCCGAGGACCTCATGGCTGCCCACGCCGCAGGGCGCGTCCAAGTGGTGGTGGGACGGGCGTCGGACTTTATCGGCCCGCGCGTCAATGCCTCGGCGATGGGCGGTGAGCTGGTGATTGGCAAGGCGCTTGCGGGGAAAGCGGCGCAGGTGGTAGGGAATGTTGATATGCCACACAGCTACACCTACATGCCGGATATCGGTCGAGCCTTGGTGACCTTGGCACAACGTGATGACGCTTTTGGCCAAGTCTGGCATCTGCCCACGCCACCGGCCGTCAGTACGCGTCGGATGTTGGAATTGATCTACGCGGAAGCTGGGCAGCCCCTCAAAATGCAGGTTGCACCCAAATGGTTGTTGCGGCTGTTGGGATTATTCAACCCGGATGCGGGCGAAATGGTCGAGATGGTCTACGAATTTGAGCAGCCCTTTATCATTGACGACCGCAAGTTTATCGACCGTTTTGGCTGGGGCGCAACGGGATTAGAGACGGCGGTGCGGGAGACGGTGGCGTGGTTTAAGAGACGAGGATGATAGCAGACAAAGATCACGCCTCACTCCACCATGGCCGTTTGCCAATCCGTGATCGTCCGGCTCTCTGAATCGAAGTTGGCCCCAACCTGCGTGATCGGCTTGCCATGAAGGTGGTACTTCTGATAATAAACCTTGCGTTTGATTTGGTCCAACGCAATGGTGGCGTCTTGATTGAGCTTAAACTCGAAGAGATAGATCTGCTCCGCAACTTCGATGACCGCGTCGATCCGTCCGTCGCCTGTCTTTACTTCAGCGTTGATGCGCAGGCCGATCAGCTTGAAGACGAGATAAAAAATCGTCTGGTAGTACTTTTCATTGTTGACGTGCAAGTCGTAGGCGATGTTTGCAGGGTCAAATCGTCCAGATTGTTGAGATCGGAAAAGACGCTCACTTTGGTAAACTTGCTGATGCCGGTGATAAAGACAAAGCGGATTTAGGTATCCATTGCCTTGATGACCCCATAGAACCCTTTGAGGACTTGGCGAATCGCTTCCGCTTCCTTTAGATTTTGCAGATTGTCGAGGATCGGCTTGTCATATTCGTCGATCAGAATGACGACTTGATGACGGTAGCCGCCTTGGATAATATCCCGAAAGATAGCGGTGCCAATCGGTAGTGGTTTGTGCATCTTACGCTCCACACAGTGCAAAAGTAACAGCTTGATGATGACAAGTATGCCATAAGCACCGATGTTCAGCGGCTTGCGTGTTACCCGCTTTGCATGGCAACCAGCCACTGGTGCAGCGGCAAGATCACCTTGGCGTAATCAACACAAAGATCAACCAGCGCCGGTGAGGTGATCACATCGAGCGGGATTGCCGGCGAAACTGCTACGATGCCTTTTTTCTTCAGGAGGTCGCCACGGGGATGATCCTTGTCGTAGCCTGTGGGCGCGCGGCTGAATGTGCCGCTGCCATCGATGCGCAGACCGGCCTTTTCGGCAACGGCCAGGGCTTCGGTCAACGCTGTGCCGCGCTTCGGATAGTCCACGGTTTTGCGGTAGATCTCAATCGTCGCTTGGGGGAAGATATACATACCGCCCGCAAACCAGGCCCCGCTACCATCTAGATTAAAAAAGTAGCCTGGCTCCTCCATCTTTTTGCCTGGCCCTTCCCACCAGGAGATGCCGAGGTTGCTCTTGTAGGGAGTTTTATCCTTGCTAAAGCGCACATCGCGATAGATGCGCATGATCGAGCCGGAACCGTTGAGGCTGGTGCCGTACTGAATGCCGGGTGACAGCGTTTGCAGGCGTTCGCCCAGCGCTTCAACGAACGCCTGTGCCGGCTGTTGCACACTCTCTTGAAAGCGCGTTTTGTTCTCTTCAAACCATTGTTTCTCATTAAAATGGAGAATATCTTCAAAGAAGGTAATGGCGTCGCGGGGGAAGCCTTCGAAGTGTATCATGCAAGTTCTCCTCTGTAACTGGGCGAGCTTTGTGCCGTGATGAGAAAATTAGTTTTCGCGTCTAAGCAAAACAGTGTTTGATGAGGATAATTATATCACATGGCTCTACTTGCTCCAGCGCTGAGCAGTGGCCCTACCGTGTTTAGTACTGCGAAATGCTTACTCGCCACGCGATAAGGAATTTCCCCTACAGAAAAAAAGACCAATCAGTCTTATCTTGGCTGTATATGCACAATAAGCGAGGTGACCAATGACCAAAGGGGAAGAAACCCGTGAGCGGATCATCGCCAAGGTAGCGCCGCTCTTTAATCAGCAGGGCTATAACGGTGCCAGCCTAGCTGATATCATGACTGTGACTGGCATGAAAAAGGGGGGCATCTATAACCATTTTGCGGGCAAAGATGAGCTAGCGCTGGCCGCGTTTGACTACAATTGGGGTCTCTTACGGGAGCGTTATGATCAAGCCTTGGCCGCGGTCGGCAATTCGCCCACGGCCCAACTTTTTGCCGCGATTGAGGTTCATGCCAGCTTTGCCAACCACCCGCCAACCGCCGGTGGCTGTCCACTGCTCAACACGGCGATTGAAAGTGATGATGGCCATCCATTGCTGCGGGTGCGCGCCCAAGAGGCGATCACCTACTGGCGAACGCTGCTGAAGCGGATCGTTGTCAATGGCATTGTCGCTGGCGACTTTACACCAACCGCCGATCCTGAAGCTATTGCCACGATTGTGATCAGCACGTTAGAGGGAGGGGTGATGCTCAGTATGCTCTATCAGTCACCCGACTATTTGCGTACTGCTGCAACCCATCTGCGGGCGTATGTACGCACTGCGCTGTTGGCATAAATTTTGCTACCCCGCCGCCTGAGCTTGTCGAAGGCAAGGGGCAGCAAAATTTTTTACCTACAAAAAAGACCAATCGGTTTGTTTTTGTTCAATAAAGGAATCATCGCCTTATGAAATTGGAAGAACATCCAACTGTGATTCACTTCCGGCAACAAACAACTCAAGTTGTGCCGGCCCAGTCGTCCGAACTTGACACTAACTGGTTACGTCAGCTCTGCCTCGAGGCCGGAGCTGACGATGTCGGCTTTGTGGAAATCAACCGCCCAGAGATCGCCGACCAGCGCGACGAGATTCTAGCCGTTTTTTCTGGCACCAAAACGCTGATCAGCTATGTGGTGCGGATGAACCGCGAGCCGGTGCGTAGCCCCGCGCGTTCGGTGGCCAATCTGGAATTTCACCAGAGCAGTGATGATGTAAACGAAGTTGCACGCCGCGTGGTGGCTGCATTGGAAGCGCAGGGCATCCGTGCGCTCAACCCGGCCATGGGCTTCCCGATGGAGATGAGCCGCTTCCCCGGCAAGACGTGGTTTGTTTCGCACAAGCCGATTGCACAGGCCGCGGGGTTGGGCGTCATGGGCATTCACCGCAACGTGATCCACCCTCAGTTTGGCAACTTTATCTTACTTGGCACCATTCTTGTCGCCGCCGAGATTGGGGTCGCCAGTCAACCGCTCGCCTACAACCCTTGCCTCGGCTGCAAACTCTGTGTCGCTGCCTGTCCGGTCGGTGCGATCTCAGCGGATGGCGACTTTAACTTCGCGGCCTGTTATACCCACAACTATCGCGAATTCATGGGCGGTTTTACTGATTGGGTGGAGACGGTGGTGGAGAGTAAAGATGCCAAAACGTATCGGGAACAGGTAAATGATGGGGAAACGGCCTCAATGTGGCAGAGTCTTTCGTTTGGGGCGAACTATAAGGCGGCCTATTGTATGGCCGTCTGCCCGGCGGGCGAAGAGGTGATTGCACCTTTTCTCAACGACCGCAGAGGCTTTCTACACGATGTGGTCAAGCCCTTGCAAGAGAAGGTCGAGACGATCTATGTGACGCCCAATTCGGATGCTGAGTTGCATGTGCAAAAGCGCTTTCCGCACAAAATGACCAAGCGGGTGGGCAATGCGTTGCGCGCCAACTCGATTGATGCGTTTCTACAAAATTTGCATCTGGCCTTTCAAAAGAATCAGGCCGCCGGTCTGGATGCGCGTTATCACTTTACCTTTACCGCCGGGAAACCTGCCACTGACCCAGTGAAAGCAACGATTGTTATCACCAACCAAACGTTGACGGTTGCGCACGGCCACTGCGGCAAAGCCGATTTGCACCTCACGGCGGACAGCGTTACCTGGCTGCAATTTCTGCGCAAAGAGCGCGGGTTGCTCTGGCCGCTCTTACAACGCAAAATCCGCATCAAGGGCGATCCGCGGTTGTTGCAAGCTTTTGGGCGCTGTTTCCCAAATTGAATGGACAAGAGAAAGGGGTGGATCTGCTTGCCTCCGCCCCTAGCCCTACGAAGACCGGCTTTGCTGCCCGTGCCGACATGCAACTGGGCACGACCCTCGATCCGGCTCTGGTGGTCCGTGAAACCCTCTCTGCGTTGGGCCGCAGATCGACCGTGTTGCCTGGTCTATTGTCCAAAGTGCTTGCCTTTGCCCCAGCCATGCTGCCCCGTATGTTGCGTGTCCGCCTGATGGGGTCGGTGGGGGAGGGCATGACCAAGTATCAACGACAAACTTAAGCGCGGTGGCTGGTTAAAATTGAGATAAAATAGGAGCTCACGTTGCCTAATTCTACCAATGCGTGTTACACTCCTCTGTAAGAAGCAGGTTCCATCTGTCACAGATGGTGCCAATTTTGTTTACACGCTCCCATGCTACCCCGACATTGACTAGGTGTCGGGGTAGCATGGGAGCGTCCTATTTCAGTGTTGTCAACAAAAACACCTGAGTCTTTATGTTTCAAGCGCTGCTTTTGCTGTGGCATACGATCGTGCGCACGTTGCAATTTGACCCAACCGTCTTGCAACTGATTGATGGTGGGGTGATGGGACTCTCCATGGCGGCCACTGTTGCCTTTGTCGGTGGTGTCTCACTCCTATTGGGGCAGAGCGTGATTCTCTTTGCCAATCGGGTGCGGCCACCACGTTTCTTTGCCAGCCTCTTGCTCAACGGCCTACTCTATGTGGGTAATCTGCTCGTTTGGGCGTGGGCCGTGCGTGCGGTGGCGCGGCTGCTCTTGGAGGTGCGCATCCCACCAAGCGAGAGCATCACGTTAATGTTTTTGGCGGCCGCACCGATGATCTTTGGCTTTCTTATTCTCATGCCTTATCTGGGCCCATTTGTTGGACGCTTACTCAGCGTATGGAGTTTTCTGATCACCTATCAACTGGTGGCGCTGGTCTATGGAATTGGTTGGTGGGATGCGCTGTGGGTGGTGGGGGCCGGCTGGCTGCTGACGCTCTTGTTCAGCAATACCGTTGGCTGGCCACTGACCGCTTTTTTTCGCCGGCTGCGCAATTGGGTGGCCGGTGTCAATTTAGGGGCTTCAACGGATGAACTGGTGCTGAAATTTAGCAACCTGTTGATTCCAGAGCCAAGTGAGATTAAAGAACTGGGCATGGCAAAACACTCGGCTGAGCAGATCAACACTAAATTGTAGTGGCTTATGTTTATTACAACCTTTATTGTGGGCTTTTTCGCATTCCTCTTTATTTTGGCGACCATTGCTCCGCTCGGTTCGCTCGGTTGGTGGGCCGGCTGGTTTGGCGAAGAGCTGTCACTTGACGAGTTTAACGATGCGAGTGGCAATGGACCGCGCTTTGCCGACGGTGGAACCGCAAATTGTTCTCCTACGCCAGAAGTGCGCCGCCACCGGCACAACCACACAGAGCCCGCGCACTACATTGTCTATCTCTCCGGCATCGGTGCCTTTACCGGTAGCTCCATTCCACGCGAAGAGCTGCCCTTTGTGGCTGCCCTGCGCACCCAAGTGGCGAACAGTATTGTGATCACGGATGTCTTTCCCTACTCGGTCACCAATTTGGGGCTAACGGGGGAACGGCTCTTTGCGTGGATCTGGCGTTATATCGAGGCCCAGCGTCCGAAGAATCCTACTTCGTTATGGCTCTATCTCGTTGTTGTGCGCAATATGTTTCAGGTGATGATCTCTGCCGACCGCCGCTATGGGCCGATCTATAATCTGGGGGTGGCCCGCGAGATTTGGTGGAGCCTCCATCATCACGGCTATCGGCCTGGCATCGGGAATCGGGTTACCCTTATCGGTGCCAGTGGCGGTGCCCAAATTGCGATTGGCGCCGCAAATTATCTAGTCAAAGTGACCGACCTGCCGCTGCAGATCATCTCGCTCGGTGGTGTGATTGCGTCCGACCCTGGCTTGCTCAAAATCAGCCATCTCTATCACCTCTATGGGGCCAACGACGGCACGCACAAATTAGGCTCGCTGTTATTTCCCGGTCGCTGGTCGATTACGGTAAATTCGGCGTGGAACCGCGCCAAACAACGCGGGCTGATTACGATGAAAGAGACCGGCCCTGCCGATCACGTGGGAGAGAATAGCCAATTTGACGCCCATGCCTTTGCACCGGATGGCCGCAGCTATTTTCAGATTACCCTCGACGAAGTCCTCGCGATTCTACAGCGCCCAAAACAAGCAACAACCTGACGATGGTGCGGCGCACAGAACGTAAAGATCCACGCGCGTAAGCGGATGGTGGCGGTAGATCATTCGGAGGTTGCAATTTGACGCAATTTACGGTTGACTCAACGGCAAAGATAGTGCTATTGCCGTTTCCGTAGCGTCCGACCCCAACACTGCCACAGACCAGCTACCGAATAGGTTGTTTTGCCACTGAGCAGCAGAAGGGATCGTTATGAGCTTCGCCAAGTGCTTCACTGGTAAGCGGTTACTTCAACGCTTATTCTTCGTGTTTTTTATGGCCATGTTGGCGTTGATGGGGGGAAGCTCCCGCGCCTACGCCCACGGCACGATGGACGATCCGGTGAGCCGGGTCTATCAGTGCTATCTGGAAAATCCGGAAAGTCCCGATTCCGCGGCCTGTGCGGCGGCCATTCAATTGGCAGGCACCCAACAATTTTATGACTGGAGCGCGGTCAACCGCTTTGATGCCAACGACCAACATCGCACGATTATTCCCGACGGCGAACTCTGTAGCGGTGGCAAGGCCAGCCACGCCGGTCTCGATCTGGCGCGCAATGATTGGGTGGCACAGCCGATTGCGCCCGATGCCTTTGGCAACTACGATTTTAGCTTTATCGCCTGGGCACCCCATGCCACCAAATACTTTGATTTCTATGTGACCAAAGATGGCTATGACCCGACGCAACCGCTCCAATGGTCCGACCTGGAAGCACAACCCTTTTGCCACATCACCAGCGTCACCCTCGCCGATGGGCACTACCAGATGAGCTGTCCGTTGCCCCAAGGCAAAAGTGGCAGACATCTCATCTACAACATCTGGCAGCGCAGCGACAGCACCGAGGCTTTTTACACCTGCATGGATGTTATCTTTACTGCCAGCGATGTGACACCGGTCCCCGTTACGCCCACGCCGACCCCAACGCCCGATCCGAATGCCTGCCACGTCGATTACCAGATCACAAGTCAATGGGCGGATGGCTTTGTGGCGAATGTCACGCTGATGAATCACAGCACATTGACCTGGAATGGTTGGCGTGTCAGTTGGGGCTTTGGCAGCAATCAACAGATCACCAGCCTCTGGGACGCCGTCCACACACAGGAGGGTAGCCAGGTTGTTGTCACCCACGCCGACTGGAATCGCAGCGTCGCGCCGGGGGCGAGTGTCACCTTTGGCTTCCAGGGCACCTACAGCGGTACCAATCAGCCACCCCTCAATTTTCTCTGTAACAACGCGCCAGGTTCGCCAGGTTCACCCACCGCGACACGGACTTCGACAAGCGCAGCTACCATAACTCCGATCGGTACACCGACACCGCCTTCGACAAGCGCAGCCACCGCGACCCCAGTTGTGTCTACACCAACGCCCGTGGTTGACCCTGGTACTGGTTCCTTTAACTATGCCGAGGCACTGCAAAAATCACTCTTCTTCTACGAGGCACAGCGCTCGGGGGCGCTGCCGGCCAACAACCGCGTCACGTGGCGCGGCCCTTCCGGTCTCCATGATGGTGCCGCTCAGGGCGTGGATCTGACCGGCGGCTGGTATGATGCAGGCGACCACGTCAAATTTGGCTTTCCCATGGCCTCGTCGACGACGCTGTTGGCGTGGGGGTTGGTTGAATATCGCGATGCCTATGCCGCCACTGGTCAATTGGCGTTTGCCTTGGCCGATCTCAAATGGTCGACTGACTATTTCCTCAAAGCCCACACCGCGCCCAATGAACTTTGGGGCCAGGTGGGACAGGGCAGCGCCGATCACGCCTGGTGGGGGCCGGCAGAGGTGATGCCAATGGCGCGGCCCGCGTACAAGATTGATGCGAGTTGCCCCGGTTCCGACTTGGCCGGCGAGACCGCGGCAGCGTTGGCCGCGGCCTCACTCGTCTTCCAACCGACCGATCCCGCCTATGCGGAGACCCTGCGCACCCACGCCGCGCAACTCTACACCTTTGCCGATAGCTATCGTGGCAAATATTCTGATTGCATTACCGACGCCGCCGCCTTCTACAACTCATGGAGCGGCTATCAGGATGAGCTGGTCTGGGGTGCGCTCTGGCTCTATCGCGCCACCGGCGACACTGCCTACCTGGCCAAAGCTAAAACCGAAGCCGGCAGCATGGGTCAAGATTTCAAGTGGACCCAGGCCTGGGATGACAAATCCTACGGCAGTCGCGTGCTGCTGGCCCAGTTCACCGATGAGAACAGCTATCGCCAAGGGGTTGAGCAGTGGCTCGACTACTGGACCGTTGGCTTCAATGGGCAGCGGGTGACCTATACGCCAGGGGGGCTGGCGTGGCTCGATCAGTGGGGATCCCTGCGTTATGTGGCGAACACGGCGTTCATCGCCCTGATCTACAGCGACTGGCTCAGCAGCAACGGTGGCAGCGCCACCCTGGTTGACCGCTATCATGACTTTGCGGTTGCGCAGATCAACTACATCCTGGGGGCCAACCCCGCCAATCGCAGCTACATGGTCGGCTTTGGCAACAATCCGCCACAGAACCCCCACCACCGCACAGCCCACGGCTCATGGACCGATAATATCAGCGAGCCGACCAATCAGCGGCACATCCTCTACGGCGCGTTGGTGGGCGGGCCGGACCAGAGCGACAGCTACACCGACAGCCGCAGCGACTACATCAAAAACGAAGTGGCAACCGACTACAATGCCGGCTTCACGGGTGCGCTGGCGCGGTTGGTGCAGGAGTTTGGCGGCACGGGGGTGGCGAATTTCCCGCCGCCGGAGCTGCGCGATGATGAGATTTACATGATGGCTGCGATCAATGCCTCCGGCAACAACTTCACCGAGATCAAGGCGCGTTTCGTGAATCAATCCGGTTGGCCAGCGCGTCTGACGGACCAACTAACCTTTCGCTACTACTTCACGCTCGACGCCGGTACTACCATCGACCAGATCAGTGTCACCGCCAACTATAGCGAGTGCGGCGGCAACAGTGTCAGTGGTCCTTTTGCCTTTGACGGTGACAGTTACTATGTGCAGGTTAGTTGTGTTGGCACGCCGATCTACCCCAGTGGTCAATCAGCCTATCGCAAAGAGGTGCAATTCCGGCTGACGAGCAGCGGCACTTGGAACACAGCCAACGATTGGTCTTATGCTGAGCTGCCGTCAAGCCCTGGCGCCCCACCAATCAAGGTAAGTCGACTTGCGCTTTACGACGGCGCGCAACTGGTTTGGGGCACGTTGCCCGATGGTACGACGCCAACGCCGGTGGCAACGCCCACACCCACGCTTATCCCGACGACCACGCCCGATCCGACGGGGCTGGACGCCATTCGCATCTATTTGCCCGCCATCAACCGGGCGCAGTAACGTTTTGTGCTATCGGTCAGAATGGATTGCTGATCCTGTAGGGAAGGTTATGTTTAGAGCGGCATTCTATGTTTCTGCTTCTATACTCAGCTCTGAATGGGAACCGGAGTTTTGCTGGGGTAGAAACTCCGGTTCCCATTTCAACCGCAGTATAAAGTCAATCGTCCCTACGGGACCAAGCCGCTGATTGCAACGGATGCTGCCAGAGCAAATAGCCGCGGTTGAGCCAGCGCCGCCGCGTATCAACCGGATAGCCGTATGCGGCCAAGCCACGCGCACTGGCGGCAAACCACTGTTGCAGACCCCAACTCTTTGCACCGATGTTTTCCAGCGTTGCCTGTTTCCATGCTTGAAAAAAGGCATGGATCGGCTCGCCGGGCACCATGCGGTGAATTAGATTCTTGGGCAGGATCGTCTGAAATTCAACAGGATCAAAGCCAGTACGGAAATTGGTGCTAAAGACAGTAGATTCGTGTAGCCATGCGGAGCTGTCAGATTGGCGGCGCAATACATGCGCAGTCCAGATGCGGCCAAAGGGATCGGAGGTGCCTTCGATCAACAACCCGCCGGGTAATAGTTGTTGCGCTAGCATCGCATAGGCGTCGGCGACGGCAGCTTCGTCATATTGGCGCAGCACATTAAAGGCGCGCACCAACCGCACGCTTTCCCCCGGTTGCAAGGGCAGATTAAAGCCGCCCAGCCGAAAATGGGTCAACGGATTGGCATAGGGTAGGGCGGCGGTGACCCGTTCCTTATCAATTTCCACGCCGAGCACCGGCAGCGTGGGGTTGAGCCGGCGAAACCGGGCGGCGCTTTCCAGTGTGGTAAAAGGCTCAGCACCGTAACCCAGATCGACAAAGAATGGCTGCGCGTAGTCGTTGTAAGCGCGCTGTAGCAGCGCTGGATCATACATCGCAACAAAATTGTCGACGCGGCGCAGGCGATTGCGCGCCGTCTTGCCCCGTGTCTCCTGGCCTTGGGGACGGCGGGGCAGCACGCGCGGATGACGTGATGTGCGGCTTACCATTGCGATTGCGCTACCCACTCAGGCTGCCAGTTTGCGTAGATGGGGTGTGACCATCTGGTGCGCATACTGGGCAACCGTGGCCCTTGCCTGCTCAATCACCTGTTGGCGCAAATGGTAGGGCGTCAGCACTTCGAGTTGCGGCCCAAAGCGCAGACATTGGGCACAGGCTTCTTCTTCGGTTTCAAAGATCAGCGTGACGCGCTGCCGGCCATCGGCCTCTGGTGGTGATACACTTTCGACATTGCCGGCGCGCCGCCAACAGTGCAAGGTCTCGACAATCTCCGGTCGCGCTAAGACTTCGACCGGATAGCGGGGCAGATTAGCAAAGAATTGGGCCGAAGAATCTGCCCAAAAGGCTGCGAGATTAAAATTTTTGGGCCGTTGACATGATTCATCGAGCAGGCAGGCATTGAAGATGCGCGAGACCCGATAGACCGCGTTGTTGCCTTTGTAAACCGCCACCAGATACCAGGTATTTCCTTTGGCGACCAACCCCAGCGGATCCAATTCAGGCGTGACGACGGGGCCACTGCTCAATTCGTAGACGATCTTGACCTTACGTTCTTGCCAGATCGCTTCTTGCAACAGCGGCAAGTAGGTTACTGTGTCGCGCGTATTGGACCAACCATTGACATCGATATGAACGCGCTGCTGTAAATATTCGGCGTCACGGCGCTGCATGGCCGGCAACGAAGCGAGCAACTTATTCATTGCGGACTCTGAGGCGGCTTGCAGGCCCAAATCGGTCAGCAGACGCTCCGGCTTAGAGAGGAAGAGCGTTTGGATCTCTGCATCGCTCAACCCAGTGAGATTGGTTTCGTACCCTTCGACCAGACTCCAACCGCCGCCAACGCCCCGTTCAGCGTAAACAGGGATGCCGGCAGTGCTCAGCGCTTCCATATCGCGATGGATCGTGCGTTCGGAGACTTCGAGGCGGTCGGCTAGGTCGCGGGCAGTGAGCCGGTTGTGGACTTGGAGGAGAAGCATGATCGAGATGAGACGGTCGGCGCGCATGGGTTATTCCTTTATGGTCTACCTAAACGATGAGTATAACTACTCAATACCTTCGCCAATTTCAGAAATTAGAGCCGTCATTCCTGCGCAGGCAGGAATCCATCTTCATGTTACACGAGTAGATTCCTGCCTGCGCAGGAATGACATCTGGAAATTTCCGCCAAAACAAGGTT
>DAOUCA010000031.1:0-15089 GCA_034432375.1 Caldilineaceae bacterium | reverse complement strand
TCGCCAAACCTTGTTTTGGCGGAAATTTCCAGATGTCATTCCTGCGCAGGCAGGAATCTACTCGTGTAACATGAAGATGGATTCCTGCCTGCGCAGGAATGACGGCTCTAATTTCTGAAATTGGCGAAGGTATTGGTTAAGTAAAACCTGTTAAAACAGTTAGTGTCGTTAGTGTAAATACTAAGGGCCTGTCCAGAAATAACTTGGAGAATTTTTCCGTACGGACACGGTACACCGTGTCCGTACAATTGACTACTTTATTTCTGGACAGACCCTAAGGCCACTCCAAAATTCAAATTATCCACGAAGCAACTAAAGGGCGGTGCCCTATTCACCCTAAAGAAACAGCGGTAGACGCCATGTTTCTTAGTAAATACACGAAGTTTCACGAAGGAAAGACAAATCCTCGTGTGTCTTCGTGTGTCTTCGCACCCAGGGGGTACCCGCTTCGTGGATAGTTATTCTCTTGGAACGGCCTAACGTGATAAATCACGTTAGGCCTATCAGGCTGTGAATTCATTCACAGTTACGCTCCGGCAATACGCGGCATCCGTGTTCCCTCACGCTGGATCTCAGCCTGGACAAATTTCAGCAGCAATTTACTTTTCACGTCGGCGTACGCCGGATCAGCCCAACGGTTTTGCAATTCACCTGGATCCGCTGCCAAATCAAAGAGTTCGCCATACTCAGCGCCCCGATAGACAGTGATCTTGTAGCGCTCGGTGACGAGGGTGCGCAGATGAACCTTGGTCGGATTGTGGCGATTTTCGACAAGGGTCCAATCGCGCACATGGTCCACATTGCCCTGCCACACATCAAGTTGATTGACCCCTTGCATATTCCCCGGCGTCTCCAACCCCGCCGCGGCGAGAAAGGTCTGGGGATAATCGACCAGGCTTTGCAATGCATCCGAGACAGCACCGGCAGGCACCGTTCCCGGTTGGCGCACGATCATGGGCAAGCGCAACAGATCTTCGTAGTGAAAAGCCCCTTTGGCGATCAAACCGTGCTGCCCGAGAAAGTGACCGTGATCGGTGGTATAGACGACCAGTGTATTTTCCGACAAGCCTCTCTCATCTAGATAGTCGAGGATACGCCCCACTTCTTGGTCGATCAGGCTCGTCATGCCGTAATAGGCAGCCAGGCTGCGGCGCATCTCCGCTTCGGTGTGCAAATGGGAATGGAAGCCATGTAACTCTCGGCCACCCGGCTCTCGGTACGCCGACCAATCGGGCTTTTCCTCCAGTGAGAGCGCAAAGTGGGGTGGCATATCGTCAAACTCGCCAAGGGTGTGTTGCGGCAAGGTCAAGGTTTCAGGATCATACATACTGGCCCACGGCTCCGGCACCACGTAGGGTGGATGGGGATCAAAAAAGCTGGCCCAGAGGAAGAAGGGTTTATCCGCCTCCTGGCAGCGTTCGATGTTGGCAATTGTCCGTTCGCCGATCCAGTGCGTGTGGTGGTACTCCTCCGGCAGATCCCAGGTGAGCGCGTCGCGCATGTAATAGGGGCCGGCATATTTGTCATCGGGGCGGTGGGGCCAATCCGTAAAGTAGTCGCGCCAGTTGGTCAGCCCCTTCTCTTCCATCCAGAGCGCATAGTGCTGGCCGGCGTGTGATTCGTTGGCGTGCATGCGCCCCGTCTCGACATGGTTGAAGCCATACCAGGGCCCATGAAAAGCACGCCAGAAGTCGAGGTCGCGCATCAGCGGCTGCGACTCAATCGATTCGATGCCCGGCACGCTGGCCAGCGGTTGAAAATGCGCCTTGCCCACCAGGATCGACTCATAGCCGGCGGCCTGAAAGCGATCACCGACCGTCGGCACATCTTCGGGCAGCTTCACCCCAATCGCCCAGCAGCCGTGGGACGAGGGATAGAGGCCAGTGATCAGCGAGGCACGGGTCGGGGAACAGGTCGGGTTGGGGCAATAGGCGCGAGTGTAGCGGGTGCCCTCAGCCGCCATGCGATCAAGCGCCGGGGTCTTGATTTCCGAGTTGGTGACCCCGAGTGCGTTGTAATGTTGTTGGTCGGAGGTAATCAGGAGAATATTCGGTCGCGACATGGTAGTTGCTTTCTACGAGTAATGATGGCTGCTATTTATCCGCCGACCAGCCAAAGGCCATTGTTTCCCAGCTAAGCAGATCGCCTTCGATGTGATTGCGCAAGCCGAGTTGTTCCATGATCCACATGATATGGGCCCGGTGGTGCATGTTATGAGTAATCACATGGCCAATCGCGCCGCCAAAGGTTTTCGGTACGGGTGGATCATCCAATGTATCAAGGAAGACATCATCATAACGGTTTTCGCGAGCAACCGTGTGCGCAACGGCGGCAAAGTCGCGGCCGGCGCGGCGCAATCGCAGTTGGAACGCCTCTGGTGAATCCTGGCCGGTTGCATCGAATGATGGTGCTGGCCGCGCATAAAGCAGATCCGTCCAGATCTCCAGGTTGCCGATCATGTGACCAAAGGTTTCGCGCAGCGAACCATGATCAATGGCGAAACGCTGATCCCACTGCGCTGCACGCAATTGCCGACATTGGTGCAAAAGCTGTTGCGTGGTCCACAGATCATGGCCAAGCAAGCGATCTAGGATGTCCATTATCAATCCCTCATCAAGTAACGGCAGCAGGTACTGGATCAGATACCATTTGTTGAAATGAAAAATCAGCAATTGTTGCGAGCTTGTGCGCATGCTCTAGCGTAATTGCAACTACATTGCCCTCGTCATCTAAATCAACGATAGTATTTTCATTCAGATCCATTGTATCTGCTACGGCATTGCGTGTTAACTCAATGTAAACCGTATCTGTGTCTGAAAAATATTGAATTCTCATGATTTTGTCCTAAACCGACGATCAAAGAATGCGTTGTGAACCGTCTTCCCATCTTCCAGCAAAATGACTCGCAGGTAACGGTTGTCAGATTCCGCAATCTGCGCCCATCGCCGAATCCGCCCATCGGATTGGATCTCTTCATAAACAGGATACTTGATTGTATATTCAATCCACGAATTTTGGATCAACACTCGATCAAGACGCTGTTTCATTTGCTCGAAATAGGCTGTTGTTGCAAAGGCCATTTTATCACTTACCCAAACGGAGCGGGGTTAAACTGCAATCGGCGCTTTAATCCCTTTGTGGCACTGATAGTTTTCCAAGGTAAAATCATCATAGCTAAAGTCGAATATCGAGCGCACAGCTGGGTTAAGTTCCATCTTAGGCAAGGGATATGGTTCCCGGTCCAATTGCCGTTTGACTTGCTCCAGGTGATTCAGATAGATATGGGCATCGCCCAAGGTATGAATAAACTCACCCGGCTGCAGATCGGTCACCTGCGCGATCATCATAGTCAGCAGCGCATAGGAGGCGATGTTAAAGGGCGCGCCCAGAAATAAATCTGCACTCCTTTGATAGAGCTGACACGAAAGTTTACCATTCGCCACATAAAACTGAAAGAGACAGTGGCAGGGCGGCAGCGCCATGCGCTCGATCTCTGCCACATTCCACGCCGAGACAATTAGCCGCCGGGAGTTTGGATTGTGCTTGATCTGTTCGATCACGTTGGCGATCTGGTCAACCGTCTCACCATTGGCTCCCCGCCAGCTACGCCACTGATGGCCATAGATTGGCCCCAATTCGCCATCGCTATCGGCCCACTCATCCCAAATCGTAACGCCATGTTCATTGAGGTACTGAATGTTGGTGTTGCCCTGCAAAAACCAGAGCAACTCGTAGATTACCGATTTGAGATGCATCTTCTTGGTGGTAACCAGGGGGAAGCCCTGGGCAAGATCAAAGCGCATCTGGTAACCGAAGAGGCCAATCGTACCGGTACCGGTGCGGTCTTCTTTTGAAGCGCCATTATTGAGAGTGTGGCGCAGTAAGTCGAGATAAGGTTGCATGGTTTATCCATCTTCCGTGGAAATTATTGTACTAGCATCAGGAACAGCGTAGCCTACCAATGCATCACAAAGCCACCATCGACATTGACCGTCTGCCCCGTTACATTGTTTGCGCGTGCCGACGCCAAGAAGACGGCCATTGCCGCCAGATCTTCCGGTTCTTGCCAGCGCTTGAGCGGCACGATGCGCTCGATCTTTTGCATACTCCACTCGGCAAAAGTGAGTTGCTCTTCGGGCGGCAAATTGGCATTGGAGGCACGCCAAATCGCTTCATTGAGCGGCGTGTTGACCATGCCAGGATTGAGCGTGTTGACGCGGATATTGTAGGAGGCCAGATCTTTGGCACAGCACTGCGAAAAGTTGATCAGCGCCGCCTTTGACGCGCTGTAGGGCGGATCGGTCTGCGAGCCAATTTGGCCGGCGACCGAGGAGAGAAAGAGTACGGTTCCCTGTCGCCGTTCGCGCATGGCTGGGGTGAACGCATAGGCGGTATGAACGGCCCCCATCACATTGACTTCCAGCACTTTGGGCCAATCGGCAGGGCTCATATTCCAAAAGGGAAAGCCATATTTGCCAGAGCCAATGCCAACGGTAAAGACAACGTGCATCACCGGTCCAACCGTCTCTTCGATCTCAGCTGCCACCTGCTGTAACGCTGCATAATCGGTCACATCGGCGACAAAGGGATGGACGGGATGTTCAGCCGTTCCCATCGCGGCCGCCGTTTGGACGATGGAAGGCATCCGGTCAACGATTGAGACCACAGCTCCTTCGGCGACAAACTCCTGAGCAATTGCTTTGCCAATTCCACTGGCTGCCCCCAACACGACAACCCCCTGGCCGGTCAATCCCAGATTCATAGCAGTCCCTTTCCCCGTGCGTGCGCTTTAGTTTGTATGGTGTTGCCTGACGCTCATTATCAGAAATTTCAGTGGTTCTGTCAATTGGCGGAAACGCGAGCGGGGATTCTTACTTTATACTTTTTAGCCACGGATGAACGCAGATAAACACAGATGGTTCTCGAACAAATTTTTCATCGGGGTGCATCTGTGCCCAGCTGTGGCTAAATTTAAGGTTGCTGGAACGCAAGCTTCTCACAGGGGTAGGCGGTCCGCGCAGCAGAAAAAGAGTGGAGAGATCGGCCGATCTCTCCACTCTTTGGATCCATCCAGATGATGCAACCTGGGGAATACTTATCCAATCACCACATTCACCAACTTATCCGGCACAACGATCACCTTGCGCACCTGCTTGCCGTCGATCCACTTCTGCACCCCTTCGAGCGCCAGGGCGTCATGCTCCAGCTGATCCTTGGCGGTGCCAGGAGCAACGGTTAATTTGTCACGCACTTTGCCGTTAATCTGCACAACGACAGTCAGCTCGTTTTCGCGCGCCTTCTCCGGATCGCCGGTGGGCCACTGTTGCAGGTGCACACTCTGGCTATTTTCACCGATGGTCTGCCACAACTCCTCACTGATGTGCGGAAAGATTGGGGCCATCAACAACGTCAGCGTGCGGATCGACTCCTGCCAGACCGGCGCCCCAATCAGCGCGCTCTCTTTGGCACGCATCAAGGTGTTGTTCAGTTCCATCAGCGCCGCAATCGCGGTGTTGAAACGGAAGTTCGCCATATCATCGGTCACTTTGATGATCGTCTGGTGTAGCTTACGCTCCAATGCCTGCACGTCGTCAGCTGTTGGCTGGGCGGTGACCAAGTCGGCAGTCCCTTCCTCGGTTGCCACCGTCCAAACCCGATTGAGGAAGCGGCTGATCCCTTCAATCGCCTTGGGGTCCCAGGGGCCGCCCAAATCCCACGGGCCGATGAACATCAGATAGCCGCGCACCGTGTCGGCCCCATAGCGATCGACATACTCATCGGGATCGACGACATTGCCGCGACTCTTCGACATCTTCTCGCCGTCCGGCCCCAGGATCATGCCCTGGTTAAAGAGACGCTGCGTCGGCTCGTCAAAGTCGACAATCCCCAGATCGCGCATTGCCTTGGCAAAGAAGCGGAAGTAGAGCAAGTGCATCGTGGCGTGCTCAATGCCACCGGTATATTGATCAACCGGCAGCCAATACTCACCCTTCGCCCGATCCCACGGAGTATCATCCGGCGTCAGCGGTTCGCCCTTTTTCCAATACGGGCTCACATAGGCATAGGGATACCAACTCGAACACATAAAGGTGTCCATCGTGTCGGTTTCGCGCTCGGCGTCGCCGCCACATTGGGGGCACTTTACATAGCGGAAGCCCTCGTGATAGCGCAGCGGACTTTCCCCGGTCGGTTTGAACTCGGCATCGGCAGGCAGCACCACCGGCAAATCTTCGTAGGGCACCGGCACCGTGCCACACTTGTCGCAGAAGATCATCGGGATCGGTGTGCCCCACATGCGTTGGCGGCTGATCAGCCAATCGCGCATACGATAGTTGACGGTAGCCTCGCCTTTGCCCTGCGCCTCCAACAGTTGAATCGCCGCTTTGACGCTCTCCCCCACGCCTTTGCCCGCGGGGACGCCATTGATCGGGCCAGAGTTGACCATCACCCCATCACCAGGCCACGCCTCGGTCAAGTCGTCGGCGCTGGTGATCTCGCTATCGGACGGCTGCACAACCAGACGGATCGGCAAGTCAAACTTCTTGGCAAACTCAAAGTCCCGCTGGTCATGGCCGGGCACCGCCATAATCGCACCGGTGCCATAGCCCATCATCACATAGTCGGCAATCCAAATGGGGACGCGCTCTTCATTGACGGGGTTGATTGCATAACCGCCGGTAAAGACCCCCGTCTTCTCTTTATCTTTAGCACCGCGCGCAACTTCATCCAACCGGGCCGCTTCTGCTTTATAGGCCTCAACCACGGCCCGCCGCTCATCGCTTGTCACCTGATCAACCAGCGCATGTTCCGGAGCCAACACCATAAAGGTCGCCCCCCACAACGTATCTGGCCGCGTCGTGAAGATTTCAATCGCGGCCCCCGTTTCCGTCTGAAAGATCACCGTCGCGCCATCGCTGCGTCCAATCCAGTTGGTCTGCATCGTCTTGACGCGCTGGGGCCAGTCGATCTTCACCATGTCGTCGAGCAGTTCCTGCGCATAGTTCGTAATGCGGAACTTCCACTGGTTTAGCTCTTTTTTGATGACCTGGGTATCACAACGCTCACAGCGGCGATCTTCGCCCCAGACCTGTTCTCGTGCCAGCGTCGTGTTACAACTGGGACACCAGTCGACCGGCGCAAATTCACGGTAGGCCAGGTCGGCGTCATAGAACTTGCGAAAGAACCACTGCGACCACTTGTAATAGTCGGGATCACAGGTGACGGCCTCGCGATCCCAGGCCCACATCGCGCCCATGCGCTTCATCTGTTCGCGCATTTTGGCAATATTCGCATAGGTCCAGATATTGGGATGGATGTTGTTCTTGATCGCCGCATTCTCCGCCGGCAGACCAAAAGCATCAAAACCGGGTGGGAAGAAGACATTGTAGCCATTCATGCGCCGCCAACGCGCGGCGGCGTCGCTGGGCGTCATCGCGTACCAGTGGCCCACGTGTAGATTCCCCGAGGGATAAGGCAACATCGTCAGCGCGTACCACTTGGGCTTGGTTGAATCTTCGACGGTGTCATATAAACCGGCGGCGGCCCAGTCAGTCTGCCATTTTGGTTCAATTGTTTTTGGATCGTAGCGTTCAGCCATAGGATCAATCAATTCCTTATAAAGTTTTCGTGCTGACCTCTAGCGTTTTGACTGGTCAACCTAGTTATTGGGTGATCGGTAATTTTTTACTCGCGTCAAAGCAATTCGCTAGAGGTCAGTTTCTTAAAAAATTAGTCTTATCGTACACGCTTCCCCAGGGGCTGTCAATCTGGGGGGAATGCCGAGGTGCAGGTGACTGTCACGGGGCGGCAAACCGTCGCGCGGATAAAACCGTCGCGTCGACCAGTGACATTTTCAATTTTCCAGCAGGCGCGTCCAGCGGTAGCAATGGGGATTTAGATTTGGTCGATCAGGGTGTGACTGGTGACAAGGTATTGAAGTGCGTACGTGGATCAGCAATCGAATGTCATTCCTCAGTCGTCAACGGCTCGTCGCTACTAGGGGTTTCTTCCCATTCAACCTGAATTTTGTAATTGCTAAATTGTGTATCGCGGCTCAGAAGCGCAATGCCTTCAACACTCGCTTGTGCAATGAGTAGACGATCAAAAGGATCTTTATGATGAAGAGGAAGTGATGCAACAGCAAACACGTGCGCAGGGTCAACAGACAACAATATCATCCGGTTTGTCTTCTGTTGGTCGGCAATCATTTCTGCCAAGGGTCTAGCAAATTGCAGCTTGCCAATTTGAATTTTGATGACCATTTCCCAAATACTTACTACACTTAAGATGAGTTGATTTTCTGGATTACGACAAAGCGCCAAAGCGTGTGGTGATAATTGTTGAGGATTGGTGTCCCACCAAATGAAGGTGTGCGTATCTAACAATAGTTTCACTTTTCCCCCAACCAAAATTCATCAGGTAAAGGTTCATCAAAGTCGTCACTCATCCATGCCATGCCCCTATGTAAACCGGCCACGCGCTTTGCTGTAGCTGGAATCGGCGGCTGATTATCCTGGTCCGGCACAAACGGGATTTCATTCGGCAACTGATCGGCTAATCCAGTTAAGATCTTTTCTGCCAACAAAAGTTGTTCGCGTGGCGGCAACTGTTTGACTTGTGCCAATAGTTCTACGGTACTCATTGGTTGCTCCCCTAATTCAACACTAGCGCATACAAGCTGATTTTACCATACTTTTCCCATTCGCCAACGGTTGACAAAGCTTGTCGGGTGCTGGCTGGTAGCTGCTGGCCAACAGCTACCAGTCATTAGGCAAACCAATAATAGCCACCAAGATAGCAATACCAGATTAAAAAGCCGTAGGCCAACACTAATGCACTAAAACAACCGTAACTCAACCAGGATGCCATGCCTTTTTGATCTGAATCTTCCACGGCGGCTTTCACAATGGCTGTCACAACTACCACCGCTATAAACGCTACGACGAACGTCGCGCCCAATGCCACGGCGAATATCAGGTAGGATACCAAGACGAACGGCACGCCGTGCGAGAAGTTCCAGAATGCTGCGCCAAACGCTGCGCCAAACGCCACGCAGACTGCCACGCCAAACCACACATCAAACCACATGCCAAACACCATACCAAACGCCAAGACAACCAACGCAACGAACCACATGCCGACTTCCACATCATTGTCATATTTGTTTAACCAACCACCCAGCGCGACCATACCTATTAGACAAAGGCTAATCCACTCATAAGTAGTTGCTGACCAAGCGTCAGCAGGGTGAGGCAGAAGATCGAGGCATAACGCGACTGATGGCAACAATAGCGGTAACCAGGTCAAGCTACTGAATAGGTAACTGCTCATTATTTGCAGACGGATGCGACCAATCTCGCCATTATTTGTCCGGTAAGCTTGAAGCTGATGTGGGGTGATAAAAAGCCACCAGAGTAGCTTAAAATAGTGCAGTGGATTCCAAGCCGAGAGCGTCAGTTTCGTTGGCGCGGCTGCTTTACTTCCAGCAGGGCGATACTTTGCCGACGGCTTAGGTTCACGCCGTACCGCATTGTCAACCATTGGCTGAACTTGTTGTGTTGTCGCTAACTTTGAGGGCATAATGGTTGAAGCTGCTTTGGACTGGGTTGCTAGCGACAGTTTAGCATTTAGCTGAGGGCGAAGCTGCGGTTTACCTTCTGTTGCCGCCGGGTTGGTGGCGTAGGGTTAGAGACAGTAAACGCTGACTGCGTGGTTGGCAGTGGTTCAGATCGGGGAATCGACATTGGTCGCTTTATAGGCAAATCAAATAATTTGCTGTCCTGCGCACGTAAATAGAGTACCAGCGTACCCCATTCAATATCGTTGCCTGCGGCGTAGAGCGCCTTGCGCGCTTCGGAGAGCGCAGCATCTACCCTGTAGTTATTAGCCAGAGCGTTGTAGAATTCATAAGAAAGCGTAATCGCCGCCTGATCGGTAATCTCAAATTGCATGGCAATGACGGCAGGAATGCCCTGTTGCACTAGGTGCTGGGCTACGCCAGCAAAAAGATCAGTACGGCTAGTACGTGCTCCTTCACAGGAGTTAAGCAACGCTAGTCGCAGCGAGGAATGGTCACGGAGCAGCGCGCCCAGATAATTACTATCTACCAGCCGGCTGCGCCTCTGTTCATCTTCCAGTAATAGCGCGCCTCTCTGCTCCTGTTTGTCAAAACCACTGTGACCTATAAAGTGGAAGATGTGATATTGGCCGCCCTGCAGTTGCCGTTGCAGCGCACTCAAGGTGGCCGCTTTTAGCCGCGTCACTTGCACCAGCCCCGGCTTTGCAAGTCAGCTAATGCCATTTGCACTTTGCGCCATTCGTCCTCCACATTTAAGGTTGAATAGCCAATTTCACGAGGATTGGCGATCATCACCAGCACTTTGAGCGGCGGTTTGACGGCCAGCGGCGCAACGGTGCTGGGTAGATCGAGATAACGTACCAGCGGCGTAACGGTGGAGTAAGCGAGAAAGTGATGGTGGTCTGGATTGTAGAGGAATTCCCAGGGTAGGTCAACTAAATCTGGCGCATTGCTTAGACGCAGGCGGATACGCAGCCCCTGTTCCTGTTGGCGCGCTAGGCTTAGGCTGCTGACCAGCGCACTTTGCACCTGGCCGGTAAAGACGGTTGCAAAGAGTTGACTGCCAAAGGCTTGGGCCGCCTGCATTTCAGGCGAACCGATGGCGCGCACACCTCGGCGTGGGCGGCCCAAACGGAGGAAGAGGATTTCCAGATCTTGGGCGGAAAAGGGCAAAGTGAATTCAGCGCTTGCCTCGCCTGCCGCTAACAAAGCGGCACGGGTGCGGTAGCGGGTGGGATCACCAGGACTCGGTTCAATTGTCAGGTCAAAATCCTGGTAGGCAAGCGCAGTCATGGGGGCAGCCCTATATTAATCGTCAGAAAGGTTATTCATTCTAGCATAGCATAGAAGTAGCGGAGGATCAATCTCAAGGCGGATTTCCAATTTTTCTCGTAACCATGCTCTGCGTGGTTATCACTGGCAACGCAGTTCACCCTGCCGGCGGCGGGGCAACATACGATTGGTGTCTTCCGCATCAGCCTGGTCGCGCTGGCGGAAGTCGAGTCGACGATCTTTCAGTTGCAGGGAAGTTTGGTTGGTACGGAGGATAGGCTTGCCACCCTACGAAGCGTATTATTCTTTTCCTTTGGGTTTGAGGTATGAACGTGCTATAATTTCCCAATGAAAGAGTTTCCTAAATTGTCTATTCATAGGATGTAGCTTTGTGGAGTACAACTTTGACTGGATCCAAACAAAGAGCGGGCAAATCGTCAGAAACACAAGGTTGGTTTCCGCCAAGCTGCATCGGTATTTCGTGATCCAAATCAAGTGACAATTTACGATGAGGATCATAGTGATGACGAGGAACGTTGGCTCACG
This sequence comes from Caldilineaceae bacterium, assembly GCA_034432375.1. Taxonomy (GTDB): domain Bacteria; phylum Chloroflexota; class Anaerolineae; order Caldilineales; family Caldilineaceae; genus JAHBVH01. The sequence goes on along the minus strand of DAOUCA010000031.1, from coordinate 3,694 downwards.
ATCGGGCTTGATGCTGGTGGTACTGTGCGAGTCGTCAGTCATACATTTGAACAGCTCGATGCAGAGGCTGTCACGATTCGGATCATTTCTGCGCGTAAAGCTGACAGAGACGAGATTGTGCAATATGAAACTGGAATCTAAGATGAAAGACAAGTACGATTTCTCAAAAGGGGAGCGTGGCAAATTTTACAACGCGAACGCTGTATTTAAGTTTCCGCTCTACCTGGAACCGGATGTAGATGAGTATATGAGTAAACTGGCAGAACGTAAAGGTGTAGATATGCAAGCGCTTGTGAACGAGTGGTTGCGTTCAAACATTCAACTCGTGGAAAGCGTTCAATAGTTTTACGCAGCAACGAAATTCTCGGCTTCACCCTGAACGCCACCGCCGGAGACACCCTCGACCTCAGCTACACCCGCGTCTCCGGCAACATGAACCTGGGGTTGGTTATGCTCTCGGAAAACAACGAAGTCTTCTTCCAAGCCAGCCTCGTCACCACCGCATCGCGCTCCACCACCTTCACGCTGCCTACTGCCGGCGTCTACACCATTGGCCTCTTCCGCATCAGCCTGGTTGAGCCGGATGAGATGGAGCCGACGGTGTTTCAACTGAAGCTCACTACAGCGGATTAAGGCGTCGGCGTCTTCCGCGTGGTTGGCATTTGGCCGTTGAGCGTCCTAACCCCGTGCCGCCGCGCCCAAGGGGCTACCGCAGCGGCACGGGGTGCGCTTTAGACAATCACATTGACCAGCCGCCCTGGCACAACGATCACCCGCTTCACCGGTTTGCCATCAATATGGCGTTGGATCACCGCAGTGGCCAGTGCAGTTTGCTCTAGCGTTGCGTTGTCCGCATCGGTACTCACCGTAATCACACTGCGCAGCCGCCCATTGACCTGCACAGGAATCTCCACCGTTTCGCCAATCGTCAACGCCGGAACATAGACCGGCCACGGCGCGCGTGCAATGAAGTCCGGTTCGCCCAACCGTTGCCAGAGTTCCTCGGCAATATGCGGCGCAAAGGGGGCCACTAGTTGCAAATAGGTTTTGACGATCACCAGGGGCAAGCGCTCGGCGCGGATCGCTCCATTCAAAAATTCCATGAGACGGCTGACAGCGGTGTTGAGCTTGTCAATCGACTCGACGCTTTCGCTGATGCCCTGGATCGTCTGGTGTAACAGCCGTTCCAAGGTTGGTGCGGTCGCGGCCGGCACGTCAACGATTTTTGCGTCCACGTCACCACTCTGCTCGTCGATCACCAGCCGCCACAACCGATGGAGATAGCGCGTCAGCCCCTCCATGCCATCCATGTTCCACGGCGCGCTGGCACTGACCGGCCCCATGAACAGCTCATAAAGCCGCAACGCATCACCGCTATATTCCTCGATCACCTCGTCCAAGCCAAAGACATTGAAACGCGACTTGGACATCTTCTCCAGTTGGGTCATCACTGGTTTGTCGGTCGCCGCGGCAAACCACGCATCCTCACGTTGTACCACTTCCTCGCGCCGATAGTACTTGCCATCCCGATCCTGATAAGAGTAAGCCTGAATCAAGCCTTGATTAAAGAGCTTTTGAAAGGGTTCACTGGTCGAAACCAGCCCACAATCATAGAGCACTTTGTGCCAAAAGCGTGCATAGAGCAGATGCAAGACCGCATGTTCGACCCCGCCAATATAGAGGTCGACGGGCATCCAATATTGTTCGGCTTCTGCGGACCAAGGCTCTTCGGCATTGTGCGGGTCGATGAAACGCAGATAATACCAGCATGATCCCGCCCACTGTGGCATGGTGTTCGTCTCGCGCATCCCCGTCCGCCCGTCGGGCAGGGTCACCAGCAGCCATTCATCGCCGGCACGGGCCAGTGGATTGATCAGTTCCGTGGTCGGTTCGCTGCGCCGCTCATTGCTAATCGCCGGCAACAAGACCGGCAATTGCTCTTCTGGGATCGCGACAATCGAGCCATCGTCCAGGAGCACAACGGGGAAGGGTTCGCCCCAGTAACGCTGTCGCGAGAAGAGCCAATCGCGCAGCCGATATTGCACTTCACGCGTGCCGTGGCCACGCTCTTCCAACCAATCAATCATAGCCGCCTTGGCCGCGGCGACCGGCTTGCCATTTAAAAAGCCGCTGTTCACCGCCACACCATCGCCCGTGTACGCAGCTTCGGCAATCGATGGTTGCTCGGCACCTGCACTGGTGGGCCGCACCACTTCGACAATCGGCAGATCAAATAGGCGGGCAAACTCATGGTCACGCTCGTCGTGGGCCGGCACCGCCATGATCGCACCGGTGCCGTAGCTCGCCAAGACATAATCGGCGACCCAAATCGGGATCGGCTGGCCATTGGCGGGGTTGATTGCATAGGCACCGGTGAAGACGCCGCTCTTTTCGCGCACATCGCTAATCCGTTGGCGTTCGGATTTGTTCTTGGCCGCAGTCACGTAGATGTCAACGACCCCCTGCTGCGCCGCCGTTGTAATGGTCGCCACCAGCGGATGTTCGGGAGCCAGCACACAGTAGGTTGCGCCAAAGAGCGTATCTGGTCGCGTGGTAAAGACGGTAAACCCCACCCCAGCCCTCTCCGACATCGGGGAGGGAGCAATTGCCTCCCCCTCCTCGCTTGCGGGGAAGGTGCCCAAAGGGCTCCCAGGGGACGGGGTTTGCCCAGCCACCTGTGGCATTACCGAAAACAGGATTGATGCCCCCTCGCTACGGCCAATCCAATTGCGCTGCATCTCCTTTAAGCTCTCCGGCCAATCCAAAGTATCTAAGTCGGCCAGCAGCCGTTCGGCGTAGGCGGTGATCTTCAACATCCACTGGCGCATCAACCGCCGCTCGACCGGGTCCCCCGTTTCGATATATTTACCATCCTGCACTTCTTCGTTAGAGAGCACCGTGCCCAATGCTGGGCACCAATTAACCGGAACTTCGGCAATATAGGCGAGATCTTTCTCAAACAACTTCAGAAAGATCCACTGCGTCCAGCGGTAGTACTCCGGCGACGACGAATTGATCTCGCGATCCCAATCATAGGAGAAGCCCAGTCGCTGCAATTGGCGACGAAAGGTAGCGATGTTGCGTTTGGTGATCTCAGCGGGATGGACGCCGGCGCGGTCCGCCGCCCGTTCTGCCGGCAGGCCAAAGGCATCCCATCCCATGGGGTGGAGCACATTGAACCCCTGCATCCGCCGCACACGGGCAATGGCATCGGAAGCGGTGTAGCCCTTGGGGTGGCCAACGTGCAGACCGTCGCCGGAGGGATAGGGGAACATATCGAGCACATAAAATTTTGGTTTGCCCTGCAACTCGTCGCCGGCGGGCGTGCGAAAGACAGCATGGTCGGCCCAGGCTTGTTGCCACTTGGCCTCGATCAACAGGGGATCATAGGAATGAGACATGATGCTTGCTCCTTGCACTTATTGACCAGAAAAGATGACAAGATGATACTGTTGGCCTACCATACGGAGTGGGATTTAAATCCCCTCCTGACAGCGAGAAGCCGCCTCAGCGGCTGGGAAGCGCCTCGGATGCCCTTTGGGCGCGCTTGTCGTTGTTATACTCAAATCAGAATGAAACCCCTAGTTTTGGCCAGCGTGCGTCGCACTGACGGAAGCATCTAGCGGACTGGAAGCAGTTGGCGGTCAGTGCGACGCACGCGATCCCGTTGGTCCGCAAAACTCCGGTTCTCATT
>DAOUCA010000030.1:0-14726 GCA_034432375.1 Caldilineaceae bacterium | reverse complement strand
TTCGCCAAACCTTGTTTTGGCGGAAATTTCCAGATGTCATTCCTGCGCAGGCAGGAATCTACTCGTGTAACATGAAGATGGATTCCTGCCTGCGCAGGAATGACGGCTCTAATTTCTGAAATTGGCGAAGGTATTGTGACATACGAGCGTACTTTCATATGAAGACCATAAATGACGCGAAAGCGAGCAGACTATCTTGAATACCGATCAATATGATATCTACCGTGCACAGTTTGATCCGGATTGGAATCGTGAAGTGAACTATCGAAAACCGAAACAGAAGCCCAAGCCAACCGATGTTGAAATCATCCATACATTGGCGGATGAGACGGTTGGCCTGGAGGGCGGTTTCCACATCACCTACACCCCGGCGCGCTATGAAGAAGGCTTCCTCCTCGATTCAACCCGTACCTTCTTTGAGCAGGAATTGATTACGGACATTTTGGCCCAGGTCAAAGGGGGCAAGGAGGCGAGTGTCTACCGCTGTGTTGCCCACGATTCAACCGGTAAGGGGTTGTTGGCCGCCAAGGTCTATCGTCCGCGCCAGTTCCGCAACTTGCGCAATGACAAGCTCTACCGCGAAGGCCGCGATATTCTCAAAGCGGATGGACGACCAGCCAAAAAGAGCGATCATCGCCTGATGCGTGCTCTTAACAAAAAAAGCAACTTTGGTGTGCAGACGGCACATACCTCCTGGCTCATGCATGAATTCAGCACGTTGGTGCGTCTACACAAAGTCGGCGCGGCCGTGCCGGAGCCGATCGCCAGCAATGATAATGCTATTCTCATGGATTACGTGGGTGATTTGAATACAGCCGCGCCCACGCTCAATGAAATCGGACTCGATCACAACGAAGCCACTATCCTCTTTGAGAAAGTACTCCACAACATCCAGCTCATGCTGGAATTCGGCCTGATTCACGGTGATCTCTCTGCCTATAATATCCTCTATTGGGACGGTGACGTGACGCTGATTGATTTTCCCCAAGTCACCGACAGTGCAAACAATGTCCACGCCCACTTCATTTTGGAACGCGATATCACCCGTGTCTGCGAATACTTCAGCCGCCAAGGTGTCCGCTGCGATCCAACGCGCCTAACCCAGCAACTCTGGCAGCACTACAATCCAATCGATGAACAGGATCGGCTGGCCGACTGGTCCAAGAGCCAACTTGCCATGAGCGAAGTGGAGGAAGAGTGAAAAATGAAGCCCTATGAGCAATTGACGTGGCCGGGAAAGCTCCGTCGTCTGCGGCGGTTGGCACAGAACGCGCTGGCACAGTATGATCTCGCGGTCGAGCGGTTCGAGCTAGTGGCCTATGATACCAATTTGATCTATCGCGTGCGTACGCCAAATGGAGCCCAATACGCGCTGCGGCTCGCCAATGATGCCTGGCGCAGCAAGGACGATGCTGAATCTGAAGTGCTGTGGCTCGATGCGCTGGCACGCGATACGACGATTCGCGTGCCGCAAATTATCCATGCCAAGGATGGATCCGGCGTTGTGACACCGCTGGCCGAGGGCGCACCCACCGGTTATCATGCGCTGCTGATGCGCTGGTTGCCAGGCACGCTCCTGGGCAAACGGCTGACGGAACCGAACGTGGTGAAGATGGGCGAGCTCTTTGGTCAACTCCATCTACACGCCGGTGCCTGGCAACCGCCGCAAGGATTCACGACGCGGCGCTTTGACAAGATGATTGCCCGTGGCGAGCCGGATCGGTTGCTGAGTGAAGCGGCTGTGGCGCTCTACCGTCCAGAGACCACTGCCATGCTGCGTCGTATGCGCGCCAAGGTCGAGGCCGCCTATGCCGCGCTCGACCCAGCCGATCTGCGTGTCATCCACTGCGATCTCTGGCACGACAACATCAAGGTGCAGCGCGGCCTGCTCTCGCCCTTTGATTTTGAAGATACGATCTGGGGTTATCGCATTCACGATATTGCGATGGCGATGCTTGATCTTTATGAAGTGATCGATCAAGCCAGCTATGAGCACTTGTTGGCTGCATTTCGGCGAGGCTACGAAACGCAACTTCCCTGGCCGCAAGGTGAACTGGAACTCTTTCAGATCGGGCGCATTCTCTGGCGGATCAACCACTTTGCCTGCCACATCGAACAGGTGGGCACAGCATGGCTTGCCAAGGACGCGGCGTTCAATACGGCGTTGTTCCAACGCTATCTCGACACCGGCAAACTGATCCCACCCCTACGGACGCCGCGTGCAGTACTGGATCTGCCCAATGCGTGAGGTTACCCTGGTGCAGACCGTCCCCATCACCTTTGGGATCAATCAGCAGTTTGACCGCGACTTTGATTCGGGGTGGGTGCAGTTCCCCGGCCACTATCTGCTCTATGCTTCGACCGGCGCTTTTCATTTGGCGGTCGGTAACCAGCACTGGTTGCTGCCGCCGCAGCGCGCTGCCTGGGTTGCGGCGCATACGCCAATCCATCTAGTGGCTGATGGGCCGGGTATCACCAGTTCAGTGCTCTTTGCCGAAGCCTTGATCCCGCGTCCCACCTTTATCTGTCGCGTCTTCGCTGTCTCCACGCTGGCGCGCGAAATGTTGGTCTATGCCATGCAATGGGGCCGTGACCGCGACCTCGATCCACAGCTATCGATAAATCAACATGCTGACGACTTTTTCCGGTCGCTGGCCGCGGTCTGCACCGAGTTGGCCGCCGCGCCCGATGAACTTTGGCTGCCCCAAGCGCAATCCGCTGAATTGGCGGCCGCGCTTGCGTTTACCCTGGCCCACCTAGCCGACCCATTGGTCGTGACCCAAGTGGCGCAGGCCGCGAATGTTTCGGAACGTACCCTCGCCCGCCGCTTTGCCGAAGAGGCAGGCATGACCTGGCGCCAATACCTGCACCGCGCCCGCCTAATCCGCGCCATGGAACTGTTGGCCGATGCCGACCACAAGATCATCGACATTGCCTATGGGGTCGGCTTCACCAGCCTCAGCGCGTTCAATCACGCCTTTCGCGACTTTGCTGGCGAAACGCCGAGCAGCTACCGCAAACGTTTTTAGGGAACCAACCCCAACTGTTGCATTAGTGCCAGCCGATCTTGGATCGCCCAGTGCTCCACGATCTTGCCCTCTGCAATGCGCAGAATGTCGATCACCGCAAAAGAAATCTGCTTGCCAGTTGGCACAACCCCCATAAAGGGTTCTTGGTGGGTACCAGTAAAGACTTTGTGCGTCATTACCAAGTCGCTCTCCGCCACCTGATGTTGAATCGTCATCCGCAAATCGGGAAACGACGTAAACATCTGCGCAAAAAGCTGTTGTGCCTTCTCAATTGAATCGAGCGGTGAATCGGGCGCATGGTCGAGATGATTGAGAAAATCGGGTGCGAAAAATTCAGCCATGCGCTCTAACTGATGTTGATTTTGCACGACATTGACCATCTGTTGCACAAGGTGCTTGTTGACTGTAGACATCTCATTTGTCCTTTCGTTGTCCGAACTATTTATCGTTATCCTGCCTGCTCAGTGTATGTGTGGTGGGCAGCGGTGTCTTTCGGCAAACAGCCAAAACTTTGTGCGAAACTGCCAAATACTGTACGAACGATCAGCCTACGCTTGCCGGTTGGACGGGGTCGCTGCCTTGGGCTATGCTATGATAATGTGCAAGGCAGTCGCAACCATCCCAATATCGAAACGAGGAACCAATGAACAACTACATCTGCACCACCTGTGGCGTTCAATATGCCGCCACCGATACCGAACCAACCAACTGCCCGATTTGCGAAGATGACCGCCAATATGTCAACCCCAATGGCCAAAGCTGGACGACGCTAGACGCACTGCGCGTGGAGCATCAGAACCTCTTCCGTGAAGTCGAACCAGGCCTGACCGGCCTGGTCACCGAACCCAAGTTTGCCATCGGCCAGCGCCCGTTGCTGATCCAAAGTGCCCACGGCAACGTGCTCTGGGATTGCAACAGCCTGATCGACGACGCGACGGTTGAGCAGATCAATCGCCTTGGCGGCTTGAGCGCGATTGCCATTTCCCATCCCCACTTCTATGACAGCATGGTCGAGTGGAGTCGCGCGGTTGGCAACGTGCCGATCTATCTGCACGCGTCGAACCGGGAATGGGTCATGCGGCCCGATCCGGCGATTGTCTATTGGGAAGAGGAGACCTACCAAGTCAATGCGGAGATTACGCTGATCCGTTGTGGGGGCCACTTTCCTGGCTCGTCGGCGCTGCATTGGTCCAAGGGCGCGGGGGGCAAAGGAGTGTTGTTGACCGGCGACACGATCATGGTGGTCGCCGATCGACGCTGGGTGACCTTTATGTATTCGTATCCCAACACCATCCCGCTCAATGCCGCCGAGGTGCAGGGCATTGTCAATGCGGTGGACCCATTTGCCTTTGACCGCATCTACAGCGGTTGGTGGGATAGTCTGGTGGCGACCGACGGCAAGGCCGCGGTGGCGCGCTCAGCAGAACGGTATATCCGGCACATCAGCGGGAGTAAACTCAGGCCGCTACCAACAGGGGGCGACTCTCCACGTAGGTAAAGGGGATCCGCTCGTTGGGGGCGGTTTGGAAGTGCGTTAATTTGAGGAACTGATTCACTGGTGCCGAAGTCAGAATGAACAGCACTAAGTCGCGCAGTTCATCCGGCATGGTCGCCAGATTGTCTAACCGATAACTGCGGGGGCCATATTCAGTCTGCTCGGTGAGAATCGAAAAGTGGCGGATTGTTAGGCTCACTGCTCGTTTTTCCGTGCGGTTGATGCGCAGCAAGATCTGGTCGGTCAACTCAATCCCTGTCGCCGCCTCATTCTCGCCAAAGTAGATATCGAGGATGTCAGTCTCCTGCTCATAGACCAACTTGATCGGCTGTCCATCCTCGGCTTGCAGCGTGTGTGTCATTAACTCGATTGCGTTCGTCATAGATGTTGTTATGTTTGTGACCAAATATAGTTCGCCCAGCCAGTAACAACAAAGTTGTTTGGCACATATTCACCATCATCGTTCAGCCTTGTCCGAAAGATCACGATCATAACGAGATGGTTGTGGTCCGGCAACAGTTCTTCAAAGCGTTTGAAATAACGATATTCGTTGGGGGCAAGTGGATCTTGTTCGCGCCGCCCAGTCTGCAATGTTTCGAGAAACTGATCCAAATAAGGTTCAAGCTCTGGCCGAGACTCAAGAATATGGAGCCAACGCTCCTTTGTCATATAAATTGAATGTCCGTATCGATCTTGAACAGTCCACATAGGTTGAGCAAATTGAAAGCCGAATAAGGCGAGAGCTTATTTTTCTAATATTTTAACAGACGTGGACCGAAAATTCAAGCATCGATTATTTTTTGTTCATCGCACCCAAAATCTGCACAACCCCCTGGCCCCCATCCACCAGCACGCGGTCACCGGTGCGCAGTTGCGTGGTGGCAATCCCACAGCCGACCACCGCAGGGATGCCCAACTCACGCGCGACAATGGCGGCGTGGGAGAGCGGCGCACCGATATCGGTGATAATCGCGGCGGCTTTGGGGAAGAGCGGCGTCCAGCCCACATTGGTGGTGGCGGCGACCAGAATCTCGCCGGGGCGCAGGCTATCGCCATCTTCGGGACGCTGTAGAATGCGCACGGTCCCTTCGACGCGGCCGGCTGCGCCCGGAATGCCGCGCAATTCTGTCTGACTGGTCTGCTCCAACGGTAAAGTGGGATCATAGAGATCCAGGCGTCGGTTGGGGTCGTTCAGCCATTCCTCCGGGCGGAAACGCCCCCGGATCACCGACGGCAGAGGCGGCAGACTCTGGTAGTACGCATAGTTCGTTTTGCGCGCCGGGATGTGCGCAACGGCGCTCTCGTCACCCGCAAGCAACGCCTCAATATCCGCGCTGTAGAGAAAGAAGATATCATCGCCCAAGCCGGTGAGTTCGCCCGCCCGCAGCGCAAACGCGCGCACCACACGAAACGTGCGCGTAAATTCGGACCGCGCCCGCTCCCGGATCTGCGCACTCTGCGCCACTTGTTTGAGCTGTTTCGCCAGCCACTTGGCTTTGCCGGGGTGCTGTTGGATAAAGCGCTCCTTGACTGCTTCAAAGGCGGCTTCCTGGCGCGCCAACAAACCATCGGCATCCAACTCGGTCGCCGCATCATCCGCCAGTTGATCTTCCAGCCAAGTTGGATCTTCGGCGGGATGCGCAATCGAGAGTTCAAATTCATGGGGGCCGCGATGGCCGTATTGTGCTAGATACTCCTCGCGGCTCATCTCGCCCCGGCGCACCTTGGCAATGCCAGTAACCGGGCCGAGGCTCGCCAATTCACTGCCACTGCGCAGGTTCGACAGCAGCGTATTCGCATCCGCCGCCCCGACCAGCTTGGTCAGCTTGCGCTCCAGGACCATCGTGTTGACAATGCGGCTGCCGCCCGCGGTGTGCGCCCACCACGCTTTGTAGAGATAAGGCTCCAACGCCTGTTGCCAGTAGCGCAACAGCTCAGCTTGATTGTTCATTGTGCCAATCTTGACTGTCATTGTCTGGCAGCGCGCCGGATTCTCCCGCAAAAACTTGCTCAGCGTCAGATAGCCGGTGAGCGTCTTCCAAATCACGCGGCCAATGCCGGGCACAAATTTGCGTACTACGTCGCCACGTGTAAAGGGATAGAGCGGCATCTTCACCCGGTCAAGCGAACGCCCAAAGAGATCGCCGAGCAACCCCACAATACGCTCTGTCGTCATGCCGGTCATCGCATGGGCAGCGGAGACACGCCGGCTGATGTTGGAGTAGACGCGGCCACAGATGTTGCCGGACCAGACATAGTAGCCGGGAATGAAATTTAGCTCTTCGTCTATGCCGCGGATAATACTCCAGGTGAGTGGCGAAAAAACATCGGGCACTGCCTCGGCCACATTGGTGTTGACCCAGAGCGCCTCCTCGTTCAGCGATTCGTTGATCGCATACTCATCCAGATTGCCGACCGAGAGGGTCGTGATCGGGCGCGCTTGCAGGATGTAGAGTTTGCCCTGCGCCACCGCCCATTCAATATCCTGTGGGCCAGCCAGTATGGCTTCCAGGTTGGTGACGGTGCGAAAGAGTTCCTTGGCATGGGGGCGCAACGCGGCTGGCCCCGTATATTTACCCTTGGGGCGGGACAAGGTAAAACGTTCGGCATCGGCCTCACCGGAGACCAGCGCTTCGCCCAGGCCGTGGACATAGTTGCCAATCATAGCCCCGTAGCTGCCGCTGACCGGGTCGGCGGTGAAGAGGACGCCGGCCAGTACGGCCGGCACCATACGCTGCACCACGACCGCAATGCGGTGGGCCGCGTCAACCCCGTGGGCGGCGCTGTAGGCACGTACCCGCTCAGTTTGTGCCGAGCGATAGACCTGATCAATTGCCCCCCAGAATTCTGCGTCGGTGTGCACATTGAGCACACTCTCAAACTCACCGGCAAAGGAGGTCTGCGCGCTGTCCTCGGCCAGGGCGGAGGAACGCACGGCGACAGGGGCGTCTGGTATATCCCCGCGCAACGTTTGTAGATGTGTTGCGATCTGCTGCCGCACCTCTGGCATGAGTTCGCCATCGGCACCAAACGCAGTGGCGAGAATCACAAATCCAGCGGGCACACGATACCCCGATTGGAACAGCCGAGCCAATGTACTGCCTTTGCCGCCAGCCTGAGGCCAATCGTCTGGTGCCAATGTGCTAAACTCTTTTACAAGCTCACTCATCATTTTCATCCTTGTCTGCTGCGCCCTTCTCTTCGTCATTATTACGACAACGTTAAATTAGATAAGATTTACAGAATTGACAAGATTGCTACAGCAGAAGAAGAATCCTGTTCATCTTGTGAATCCTGTCTACGGAATGTAATTTAACGTTGTCGTATTATTCACCCCACCCCCACCCCCACCCCACCCCCTCCCCCGGCCCCTCCCCTACATCAAGGCGGGGCGCATGGATCTTTCCGTGGTCGCAGGAGGGGTGCCTGAGCAATTACGTCTTTTCTATACCAAAGCGGATCAGCGCCAAAAATTGCTTGCGTTCGGCAAGAAACGCCTGAACATGTGCTTCGTCCAGGTCGGTTCTATTCATCATTTCTACTAAATATTTGCGCTCAAAATGCTCAATCGCCAATGTAAAGAGCTCAAAGGCCTGTTGGCGATCAACACCGGAGCGCAGGGGCACATCGGCAAAGAGATCCCACCACAATGTGTGACGGTCGCCCATCAATGTGCCATAAATCGCGGCAATCTCGTCCTGGATCTCCTCCGGCGTGGCGAAAAATGCTTCTTTGAGCAATTGATAGGCCGTGGCGTGATCGCGGTTGAAGCGATATTTGTTGAGGCTGAAGCGTTCTCTGGCCGCAAAAAAGTCGAGCCCGCTATACTCATCCAGCGTGGCAATGCCCAGCGCCGCACGCCCATCTTCAATACATTGCGCCACCAGCGCAAGATAGAGCGCTTTCTTGTTGCCAAAGTGGTGAAAGATCAGCGCCTTGGAGATGCCAGCGGCCTCGGCCAGCATCGCGGTAGAAGTGTTCGCATAGCCGTGTTGGGCAAAGACGATAAGGCAGGCATCTAAAATCTCTGCTTTCTCATACAGTTGGATTGGCAAATGGCGCTCCTATGCTGATACTAACCAGGCGGTCAGCATTAGTGTAGCACATACTGACCGTCCGGTCAATACCGAATATGTAAAATTGCTGAGGTAAGGCTCTTAGGGTCTGTCCAGAAATAAAGTAGTCAATTGTACGGACACGGTGTACCGTGTCCGTAGGGAAAAATTCTCCAAGTTATTTCTGGACAGGCCCTTAGGCCATTCTAAAGAAATAATGATCCACGAAGTGCACGAAGACACACGAAGAAAAGACAAAGCTTCACTGGCTACATTGAGAATCCCACCTTGTCCTATCAACCAGTTGACAGATGAATTTTTGTGTGATAACTTCTATCAACCGATTGATAGATAAGATGGGGAGATGATCGATGACAACGACCGTAGGAGCAGAAAATACAAAACGGGCCGAACTGGTCGAAGCGGCGTTTCAGGAAATTGCCCAAAAAGGCTTTGCCGGTTTGCGCACGCGGGAGGTGGCTGCCAAAGTTGGAATTACCCAGGCGACGCTGCACTATTATTTTCCCTCAAAACAGAGATTGATCGCCGCGCTAGTCGATCATGCCGTCGCCCAGATTGATACGGTGCGCACCATCCAGGTGGGTGATCGTGCGCAAAATCCGGCGGAGGAGTTGCGGCAGCACTTTGCGGCCATTTTGCAGCAGATCGAGCGCGATCCGACTGTCTTTCGCGTGCTCGACGAAATCGCGCTCTACGCCCAACGCGATGCGGCCATCGCCGGAGTCATGGCTACGTCGGACCAAGGGTGGACCGATTATCTGATTGACCTGCTGCAGCGCGGCATCGATCGGGGTCTCTTTCAGCCCATGTTAGATGTGGCAGGGTGCGCAGAACTAATCGCCGGTTTCTTTAAGGGCGCCGTCTTGCAGGTGGAGGTCACACCAGCCGCGATTGGCAAGGCGGTGGGACAATTGGAAACGTTGATCATACAGAACGGGTAACGATTCAGCCATCTTCCGATGTGCCGTCTGTCATTCTGCAAGAATCTTCGAGGTTGGGATACTTGGAGACGCTTTCAGCGTGACAGGTTGACTAAATCTGGATGGCTGGATCGTTACCAGAGAGGGAAGGGTGAAAGATGAAGATTGCACTATTTGGCGCAACGGGTGGATTGGGCGAACAGGTGATGAAGCAGGCGCTCGACCGAGGCGATAGCGTAAGCGCACTGGTGCGGACACCAGCGAAGTTGACGATAAGGCACGCCAATTTGTCTGTCGTACAGGCCGATGTCATGCGGGATGGTCGAGCCGTCCTGGCCGAAAAACTGGCCGGTGCCGATGCGATCATTTCTGCACTGGGGGAAGGGGCAACGTTGGGCATCACCAAGCTCTATTCTGATGGCACACAAGCCATTCTCGATGCAGCAAAGGGGGTGGGGATTGCGCGCTTGGTGGCTGTCTCCTCCGGCGGCACCGATGTGACGGACGATGAACCGTGGTGGTATTTGCGCTTGGTGCGGCGATTGTTGATCAACGTCTACGTCGACCAGGCGCGTATGGAAGAGCGCGTGCGCCAGAGTGGATTGGACTGGGTAGTAGTGCGACCGGCGATGTTGACCAATGGCCGGAAAAAAGGTGCGTATCGGGTGCAACTGAATCATAACCCCAAAGGGGGTGTGCGGATTTCACGCGCGGATCTGGCGGCGTTTATGCTGGATCAAGTGCAGCGTGATCAGTATCTGCACCAGTTTCCAGCAGTCGCGTATTGAACGAGTTGGTGAAGTTAAGTTTGTTCGTCCCGCCGGGACGCTTGAGTTTAGGACAAGGATATCATTAACCCACCCTAAATTCAACCGTCCGCTGGGACGAGGGTGCGTCCCATTTTGGGGGATTACACAGAAGGACAAAATTGATCGTCCGGCGTAATCCCCCCAATGTGGTACGCACCCCTGGGACGAAAGGCCACTTCTCAACTGTCACAATTTCACGACTCTACAAACCACCCAACATAATCCATGCAAACCCTCAGTTTCCACCAACCCCATCGGGATGGCGATCCAGCACCAGATTCAACTGGATCCCATGTTCCAGCCATGCCTTCGCCCCAGCCAGCACAAAGGTGAAGCCTTCGGTGGCGTCAATCGTTTGTTGCATGACCGCCGCTGGCTCCCCTTGAAAGCCAGTATTCTTGATCGTGACGAAACTCGTCCCATCAGATCGATCTGTAAAAAGCCATTCAAGCGTCGTCGGGGTACCATACCCCGGCCACTCGACTAAAATTTGCTTGTTCTCCTCGATAGCTAGCACCTTCACCGGCACCGAGAAGCCGTACATCGCCCACGTCCACTCGACTTCTTTACCCACGGCCAAACGGTCACTGCCCTTGGTAAACCAGAATTTGGCGGTAATGGTCGGATCGATAAAGGCGGCAAAGACGTCGGCCACTGGGCGGCGAATCAGCATTTCGGCCTTGGCAACGGGCGCAGGCAGCGCATAGGCTAACAGGAGACTAAGCGCATCAACCATCTTCAGCCACCCCTGGCGCGACTGCTCCACATAAGCCGCCCATGCCGGATCGAGATCGTGGGTCAGGGTGAGTTCGCAGCCACTCTCCAACGACACAATCTCGATGGTCACGCGACTGCTGCTGCCATCCTGTGCCACACCCCAGGTAAAAGCTAATCGATGCGGACGGTCAATTTCCAGATACTCACCTACGTGGTCGATCTGCTGCCCCTGGCGACGCACGGAAAAGGTAAAGTGGCCGCCGGCTTTGGGGTCAACATCGATATCGATGACCTCTTCATCACGCAGATGACTGCCAAAGAGAAAGCCGTGGATCTTGCTGGGATCGAGCCAGGCGTCAAAGACCCGCTCGGCGGATGCGGTGAAGCGGCGGCTGACAACGGCCTGTACGGATTCAGTTGGATTCGTTGTACTGTTGCTCATGAGCAGGTTAGTCTCCATTCGGTCTGTTCCACATAATTTCCCAGAGATGACCATCAAGATCGCGAAAGTGCGCGGTCGTTCCCCAAGATTCCTGATTGACTGTGCCAAGTTGCTTGCCACCAGCCGCAAGGGCTTTATCCAGCATGATCTGAAGTTCGGCTTCTTGTTCGACATAGCAGGTCAGCAGAAATTCAGTGCTACCTTTCTTCGTCTCCGATTCCTGCGCACTCCGTGCCAGTGCTTCGCGTTGATAGAGCACAAAGGAGAGACCACTGTTCATTGCAAACGCTGCATGATCCTGCGTTTCGTCATTCACTGACGCCACCGGAGCCAAGTTCGCCGGATGCGACCAACAGGGCCATCCCAAGCCATCGCGATAAAACGCAATGGCGCGCTCCAAGTCCGCAACGGCAATGGAAATAATATGGATATCCGGTTTCATCTAATTCTCCTGTTGCATCTCTGCGGCTGCCTGACTATACGTCGGCAATACGCTGTTGAACAACGATAAGAAGGGTGGTGGCTCGACTGCGTGCAAGCGCGCCTGCAACACGGCGAGGTGCGTGTGCCAACCGCTGCCAAAGGAAGCTAGCGACGTTGGCAAGAGCCGGCTATGAGTCAAGACGAGACGGACCTTGGCCCCAACCATCTCCAGTTCAAAGGTAACTTGTGAGGTTATCGGGCCATTCGGCGCTTTTTGCCAGGTGTAGGCTAGCGCGTGGGGCGGCTCATAACGGGTGATGATGCCCTGGTCAATCGCACCGGCTTTGGCACGATCTGGCACCTCGTCGGTGTCAAAGCGCAACTCGACCACACCGCCTACGCGCAACTCCATATTGCTTTCGGCCAGCCACGTGCGCAGAAATTGCGGCTCGGTCAAATAGGCCCAGACCCGTTCAATCGGCCCCGGCAAGAGCCGTTCAAAGCGCACGGTATTGGCATCTAGTAGTGTGCCAAATTCACTCATCTGTATCGCCCTCTACATCTTCCGCTTCCAACTGTGCCGCTAAGGCATCAAGCCGCGCGCTCCAGAAGCCACGCACCTGCGCCACCCAATCATCGACCTCCGCCAACCCGGTGGGGTTGAGCGCGTAGATTCGCCGCTGTGCATCGACGCGGACGGTAACCAGGTTGGCGTCGCGCAGCACTTTGAGATGCTGCGAAATCGCCGGTGCGCTGATCGGGAACTGCTCGGCGATCTCGCCGGCGGCTTGTTCATGGCGCGCCAATAACTCAACAATCTGGCGGCGGGTGGGGTCGGCTAACGCATCAAAGGTAGTCATCATGGGGATGATTATAAAGCAATCTCTTAATTAAGTCAAATCTTAATAGTTCATTTGTTCTGTTTGACAAGCAAATCTGAACTTACTATGCTTATTGCTATTGCAATCCCACCGGTTAACACCACAGGCTGAAGCCCTGTGGCTGCTAGCCCAAGTCCCGCTAAAGCGGGCCGAAATCGCAGTGCGCTTCAGCGCAGCTTCCTCTAGCAGGCGGTGGCTTCAGCAACTGCTGCTGCCAGTTTACTGGCTTATTTTCTTACCCTCCGGAAGCGGGCTACAACTTGAGTACGCTTATAGATACATCCATACGGAGACCAACCATGCAACCCAACGCACCCATTGCCCCTTTCCCAAAAGTTCTGCCCGTGCGCGAACGGGCGGCGGTTGTCAACGCCCTGTTACAAGAGCGCTTCGCCACCATCCTGCCCGCGGTGATGACCGAAACCGGCATCGACTTATGGCTGATCATCGGCCATGAGGACAACCACGACCCGATCTTCAAGACGATCACCCCCTGGCAGGTGTGGGCACCGATCCTGCAAATCGTTGTCTTTTATCAACCCGGCCCCGGCCAACCCGTCGAGCGGATCAACCTCTCGCGCACCAACATGATGGGCTTGATGACCGACGGCTGGGATCCCAACGGCGCGGAAGAGCAGTGGGCGGCGCTGCGGCGGGTGATCGAGGCACGCAATCCACAGAAGATTGGCATCAACGAGTCGTCGATTATCTGGGCGGCGGATGGGTTGACCGTGGCGTTGAAAGCGAAACTGGTGGAGACATTGGGGGAATCGCTGGCAGCCAAATTGGTATCTGCCGAACCGTTGGCGATCCGTTGGTTGGAGACGCGCTTGCCCGCCGAACTTGAACTCTATCAACATGCCGCCAAGATCGCTCATGCGCTGATCAAGGAATGTTTTTCGCGTGCGGTCATCACACCGGGGTTGACTACAATTGAAGACCTGCGCTGGCATTGGTGGCAGCGGGCCACGGACATGGGGTTGCCTGTCTCGTTCCCCCCCTTCTTTTTGCGTATGCGCAGCAAGGAAAACCGGGTGCGCTGGGGCGAGGAGGACAACGTCATTCGTGAGGGCGATCTGCTGCACTGCGATGTTGGCGTCGAATATTTGCGGCTGCTCACCGACCACCAGGAGATGGCCTATGTGTTGCGCCCCGGCGAAAGCGGCCCGCCCGCCAGCCTAGTCGCTGGTATGGCCGAAGGCAATCGACTGCAAGATATCTTTACCGAAAGCTGGCAACAGGGGCGGAGCGGCAATCAGATTCTTGAAACTGCCCTGACACGCGCCCACGCCGCCGGCATTCCCAACCCGCGCATCTATTCGCACTCGCTCAGCCACTACCTCCACGAACCGGGGCCGCTCATGGGCTTACCCTGGGAACAGGAGCACTGCCCGGGGCGCGGTGATGTGGTGATGCACTATGGCACCGTCTATACCGTTGAATTGAGTGTTACGGTGCCGGTGCTCGAATGGGGTGGCCAGGCGGTGCGACTGATGTTGGAGCAGGATGCGGCGTACACGGCGGCTGGTGTTGTTTATATGGATGGGCGGCAGACGGCGTTTCATTTGGTTTAGCTTGGAGTTACACAGAACGCCGGTTGAGTAGATAATTTTTGTCGTAACCAATCAAGATGAAATTTTGGTCACAGATGAACATGATGTGTACACATATTTTCCCTTTTCATCCGTGGCTTATTTTCACATCAGGTAAGATGCCCAGGCGACACCAATAAGGATGAAATTTTTCGGACGCGGATTCACGCTGAATTACGCAGATTTGCTTTCCATCCGCGTCCTATTTTTAATACCTTCGCCAAACCTTGTTTTGGCGGAAATTTCCAGATGTCATTCCTGCGCAGGCAGGAATCTACTCGTGTAACATGAAGATGGATTCCTGCCTGCGCAGGAATGACGGCTCTAATTTCTGAAATTGGC
>DAOUCA010000029.1:0-60421 GCA_034432375.1 Caldilineaceae bacterium | reverse complement strand
TAACAATACCTTCGCCAATTTCAGAAATTAGAGCCGTCATTCCTGCGCAGGCAGGAATCCATCTTCACGTTACACGAGTAGATTCCTGCCTGCGCAGGAATGACATCTGGAAATTTCCGCCAAAACAAGGTTTGGCGAAGGGATTGCTATAAGAATCGCATTATAACACACTTATCTGATGCCATACCTACGAGTATGCATTATCACTTTCCCTGCCAGCTCGGTTTACGCTTCTCGACAAACGCCGCCATGCCTTCTTTCTGATCCTCCGTCGCAAAAAGCATCGTAAAGAGACGACGCTCCAGGCGCACACCCTCGACGAGCGTCGTCTCAAAGGCGGCGTTGACCGCCTCCTTGGCTAGCCGTAGTGCCACCGGTGCCTTCTCGGCAATCGTCGTGGCCACCTCCATCGCCAGCGTCATCAATTCGCCATCGGGTGCCACACGGCTCACGAGGCCAAAGCGCAACGCTTCCTCCGCACTTAGCCGCCGACCAGAGAGCACCATATCCATCGCGATCGCTTTGCCCACGGCGCGGGTCATGCGTTGTGTACCGCCGGCACCGGGGATGATTGCCAAATTGATCTCCGGCTGCCCAAACTTCGCGTTTTCACTGGCGATGATCGTGTCGCAGATCATCGCCAATTCGCAGCCGCCACCAAGACACCAGCCACTAACCGCCGCGATCAGCGGCTTTTGTGTGTCACGGATCGCCTCCCAGTATTGCATTAGCGGACTATTCATCATCTCGACAACCGTTGCCTCGGCCATCGCTTTGATATCAGCCCCAGCAGCAAAGGCTTTTTCGTTACCAGTCAGGATCACACAGCCGATGCCCTCGTCGGCATCAAAGGTACGCAGGGCGTCGGTAATCTCGCTGAGTACCTGCGCGTTGAGCGCGTTGAGCGCATCGGGCCGGTTGATCTGTACGATGCCCACGCGGCCATCGGTGCGCGTGAGAATCATTTCATAGGTTGTCATCAATTCCCTCTCCTCTACTTGCTGGAGCCTGCGCTGGAGCATAGGCTCCCTATGCGGACGCTCCAGCGTACAATCTGCACCGGTTACTTCGGCAGTTTTCACTCGACGCTGGAGCGTTGAGCGCGCATTCCACGCTGGAGCATGGAACGAGGGTATACGAATCTAGTCCACCAAGGCCTGGTAGGCTAGCACCCGAAAATCCTGATCGGGCAACTCCATCGCCATCATGAATTGGGACATGAAGACGCCGATCAGCTCCTCTTTGGGATCGACCCAATAATAAGTCTTGGCGGCACCGGCCCACCCATATTCGCCCGCCGAACCGGTCACGGCTGACGCAGCGGGGTCGAGCAGCACGCGCGAACCAAGCCCAAAGCCGTAGCCCAGCGATGGCCCCGCCGGCCCGATCTGATAAGGCAGTAACTTCAGCGGTACGTGGTTCGAGTGCATCAACTCCACCGTTTTACGCCCCAAGATTCGTACGCCATCGAGCGCACCGCCGTTGAGCAACATCTGCGCAAACCGCATATAATCGCCCGCCGTCGAGAAGAGGCCATGACCGCCCCGTTGGAAGTTGGGTGCGCCGTGGGTGGGATAGCTCTGGCGCATATCGATCTCTTCGTTGAAGCCACTTTCCCACGCCGCGATGATCTGGTTAAAGGAGTGGGTCGTCACATCGGGATGACCATACATGGTTGCGACGCGACCGCGCTGCGCTTCCGGTACTGAAAACCCCGTATCGACCATCTCCAATGGTTGAAAGATCCGCTCAGCCAAAAAATCAGCAAGCGGCTGGTCGGCAATCACTTCGATCAGGTGGGCTAGCACATCGATCGACATGCTATAGTGATAGCCACCACCGGGATGATCGAGCAGCGGAAAACGCGCCAGATCGTCGATCACCTGCGCCAAAGGGCTGTTGGCATCGCGCATTAGGCCGGCATCCAAATACATCTTGCAGACCGGTGACTCTTCGAGGAAATTGTAGGTTAATCCCGAAGTGTGGGTAAAGAGATGTTGCAGGGTCATCGGCCGTTCAGGCGTAACTTGTTTGGTGCCACCGTGGGCAGTCTCGACCAGCACTTTGACCTTGCCAAAGGCGGGCAGATATTTGGCAACGGGGTGAAAGAGCTGGAAGCGTCCTTCTTCATGCAGCGTCATCAGCGCCGTGCAGATGATCGGTTTGGTCATCGAATAGATGCGATAGATGCTGTCGGCCGTCAAGGGTGTTTTGGTCTCACGATTTTGGTAGCCGACTTGCGCACTGTGTACAATTTCGCCGCGACGCGCCACCATCGTGCTAATGCCGGCAAAGGTGCCGCTGTCGACGTAGCGTTGCATGGCCGGTTTGATGCGCGCGAGGCGCTGCGGGTCAAAGCCAACTTTGGCTGGATCGGTGAGTTGATGGTGCATGGGTGTCCTCCTGGTTGGGTGTTGCGTTGGAATGGTGGGGAATGAGTAACGGAAGTGTACCGATTGCCGAGGGTTCTGGCAAACGCAGTGCAAACGCAACATCAGAAGTGGCGTTAGAAACCCACTTTTGGCAGCAAAAACGGGGTGCTACTTATAGCGTGTCCATCAGATAACCGAGGCTGGAATCGACTGCATTTGTTCTGTAATTGGTAGCGATTGCGTAACAAGACAGATAATGCCTCCCTCGCCCACTGTCAGGCCGAGCCGCTCTAGCGTGCGGAAGTGACGCAGGTCATCCTTGCCGGGCGACGCAGTTTTCTTGATCTCTAGCGGGTAGATAAGGTCATTTTGAAGGATCAACAGGTCGATCTCCCGTTGATCCTTGTCGCGGTAAAAGTAAAATGGCGCGCGACGTCCATTGTGCCAGTAGGATTTGAGTAGTTCAGTCACCACCCATGTTTCAAAAATTGCACCAGAGAGAGCACCCGCTTCCAGCGTTTCTGGGGTCGCCCATTCGGTTAAATAAGCAACGAGACCAGTGTCAAGGAAATAGAGCTTGGGTGCTTTGACCAACCGTTTGGTTAGATTGGTGTGGTACGGCTCCAACAGATAGACTAGATTGGCGGTCTGCAAAATCGAGAGCCAGTGTTTAGCGGTATTGGGTGCAATATCAGCATCACGGGCCAACTCTGCCAGATTCAACAGTTGACCGGTACGTGCTGCCACAGCTCGTAGGAAGCGTAGAAAAGCCAATTCATCCCCAATGTGCGCTAGATCGCGCACATCACGCTGCAAATAGGTCTGAACATAGGAGCCATAGAAGAGATCACGATCAATAGCGTCGTTAGTCGCAATTGCCGGAAAGGAACCACGCCAAATCCGAAAATAAAGATCCTTGAGGGTCAACGGCTGTTCTGGACGGTTGCGCTGACGAACCGCTTCTGCTGTCGGCAAAAAGGGCGGTGTCGTCAACCCATGCCCTAACAATTCCCGTTGTGACAATCCCAACAGATTCACGACGGCCACTCGTCCAGCCAACGATTCGGACGCGTTGCGCATCAAATGAAATTGCTGTGAGCCGGTGAGCCAAAAGCGGCCGGGTTCGCGCTGTTCATCGACGGCCATCTTGATATAGGGTAACAATTCAGGCGCATACTGAATCTCATCGATCAGCACCGGTGACGGGAAACGTTGTAGAAAGAGAGCCGGTTCCGTCTTGGCCAAGTTGAGAAGCAGCGGGTCATCTAAGGTTACATAGGTCCGCGTCGTCTGACACAAATGGCGCAGGATTGTAGTTTTGCCAACTTGCCTGGCACCAGTGACAAGAATCACGGGGAACTGATTCGTAGCAGATTGTATAAAAGATTCTAAGGTTCGCTTAACATACATAGATGACTACCTCAAAAGTCGACTATTCCGCACGCCAATTGCATTATAGCCGGCAAATCATCTACTGTCAATGAGCTATTTTCAAAAAGGTTTGTAAACGCTCTCTTATTTTTTGACAGCATAGTTGTGATTTCAAAACACCTCACCCCCGCTGCCGAAAATACCACGAGACCGCCTCGGTTCGATTCGTCACATCCAGCTTTTCATAGATATTTTTCAGATGAAAGCGCACGGTGTTTTCGCTGACGCGCAATTCAGTCGCGATTTCGGCATTGGGCAGACCACGGGCAAGCGCAGCGAGGACATCGGACTCGCGCGCGGAGAGCGATGGCCCTTTCTTGACTGTACTGGCCATCCAACGGCGGGCAGCGCGTGGAAAGACCAGATGACCTTGGGCCACCTGACGGATCGCGTCAATCGTCTGCATGGGCGGGTCGGTCTTGAGGACAAAGCCGTCGGCTCCCAGTTGAAGCGCGGCTTGGATGCTCTCGCCGTCGCTAAAGGCGGTGAGGATGAGGATACGCACGGGGTGGTCACGGCGGCGCAATTCGGCCAATGCGTCGAGACCGCTATAGGGCATTTGAATGTCAACGACGGCAATGTCAATATCGGCATGGCGCGCCAGAAAGTCGAGCAGTTCATCACCATTTTGGACAGTGTGCACGACCGTCAGATCGGTTTGTTGATCGATTAAACTTTTCAGGCCCTCAGTCACCAGGGCATGGTCGTCGGCCAGAACGATCCGCAACGGTGTAACTACTTCGCCCATTGGCTTATCCTCATTCCACCTATCGCTTCTCGCCACTGTTTTGCGCCATTTCATCTGTAAAATTGCTTAAGTAACTCATATTACGCATCTTCCCATAAAGGCACCAGGCTACTCAAGTACGCCGCATCCCCAGATGCGGATTGGCCCGCATCTGGGGATGCGGCGTACTCGAGACCACCATCTTTACTGCGTAACATGAGTTACTAAGAAACATGGCGTCCACCACTGTTTCTTCCGTGTGAAATAGAGCACCGCCCTTTGGTTGCTTCGTGGATCGCTCCCAGCTAGGTAGCCGGCAATTCGATATGGATGCGTGTGCCGCGGCCGGGTTGGCTGTCCAACTCGAAGTGGCCACCCAGGATCGCGACTCGATCACACATACCACGCAGGCCAATATGTTCCTCGCGTTCGTGCTCACTATCAACCGGCAGCGCCGCCAGATCAAAACCGCGCCCCTCATCATAGACTTCCAGGCAGATCTTGCCTTCATCATACCACAGCCCGACATGAACCTCCTCCACGCCGGCGTGCCGATAGCTGTTGGAGAGCGCCTCTTGCACAATGCGGTAGAGCGCGATTTTCACCGGCAACGGGATTACGTTGGGAAGATCAGCCGTTGTCAACTCCACCGTATGGCCAGTCCACTCTTCATGTTGAATCACCAACCCTTCGACAATCGAGACCAGCGAGCGTCGACGAAATTCCGGCGGGCGAAACGCGCCCATAAAGAACTTAATCTCATAGAGCGAAGATTCGAGCAACATGCCCACCTGTGCCAGACGTGGCGGCAGATCCGCCGGCATTGTCGCGTCGGTTACCTCCTGCTGGATCCCCGTCAGCAAAGAGAGCGCCGTAAAGAGATATTGCACTGGGCCATCGTGAATATCGAGAATGATCCGGCTCAACTCTTCTTCGGTCACGGTGAGCATGCGTTGCGAAGGCGATAAACTCTCTTCGGCGATCGGCAACGGCGCAGTAATGTTGGGCAATGTAGTGGAACCTGGTTGACTACTTGGTTGGTCAGTCACAACAGTATGCTCCGTAATGCAAATAGTATACCCATAGACGAGCCAAATAAAAGTCGCACATTTGAGAACGGCCTGCGCCGGATAATCCTATCGCAACCGACGAGGGTGAACGACTATCGCAGCGCAGTTTATGCGCCAAACATCTATTACTACTCAAACGGGTAGGATGCCCCTACTTAAAGGGTTGGGCGAACACTATCCGATTGGGGCTTGTGGGAAGGGTAGGGAAAGTGTAACCTATTCTACAGAGCGTGCGGAGGATTGACAAATCACCGGCACGCAAACAGCAAAGCAGAGATCCAGGTCGCTCCCCACGTGGTTTCGATGGCCGCCATTGTGCGGCAAATCGAAATTACACGCCCAAGCCGCGGATGCGCTCTTGCACTCGTTTGGATTCTTCCCAAAAACTAGGTAAACTATAGAGGCGACTGGCATCAGTTGTACGGTGTCTCCAGCGCGGTTTGCAGATCGCGCACAGGCACCTTCCCGAAATAGCGGGCAAACAGCGACAATGATGGGATGGCGCGTTCCAACGCGTTAACGTTGGCATGGCAGAAAAGCGAATTGCCAGGTATGTCGAATTTGCTCAATATGGGTACAGATCTGATACGCTGATGGCAGCGCAATGAGAGAGTAGCACCACAATCTTAGTAACAAGTACTTGTGAAGAGGAGGAATTCACATGACCGAAGGTATTGATGTTGCCGCTACCAGCAGCGAATTATATGAACCTTCTGCGGAAGTCGTTGCAAACGCGAATGTGCCGAATTATCTTGATGTACGCAAGCAAGCGTATGAGGATCCCGTGCGTTTCTGGGAAGCGCGTGCCAAAGAGTTCATTGATTGGTATGAACCTTATACCCAAGCGCTCGACACGAGCAATGCCCCCTTCTACAAGTGGTTTGTCGGCGGCAAAACAAATATTATCCACAATGCATTGGATCGCCACGCAAACGGCACGCGACGCGATAAAATTGCCATGCTGTGGGAAGGGGAGCCGGGGGATACCCGTACCTATACCTATTTGGAACTCCAGCAGGAGGTCAATCGCTTTGCCAACGTGCTCAAAAGCAAAGGTGTAAAAAAGGGTGATGTTGTAACCATCTACATGGGCCGCGTACCCGAATTGCCCATTGCCATGTTGGCGACAGTCAAGCTTGGTGCCTTGCATAGCGTTGTTTACGGTGGCTTCAGTGAGCAGGCTTTGGCGGATCGCATCAACGATGCCAAAAGCAAGATCCTGATTACCTGCGACGGTGCCTGGCTGCGCGGTAAAACGGTCAATCTCAAAGATATCGCCGATGAAGCACTGGCCAAAACACCCCAGGTCGATACGCTTATTGTCTATAAACGAACCGAGCAAGCGATCCAATGGACGGATGGACGCGACCATTGGTGGCAAGATCTGATCGCTGACGCAAGCACAGCGTGTGCGACTGAAGTGATGGATGCCGAAGATCCAATGTTTATCCTCTACACCAGCGGCAGCACCGGCAAACCCAAGGGGCAGGTTCACACCTGTGGGGGGTATCAGGTTCACATCGCCACAACGCTCAAATATGTCTTTGACATCAAAGAAGATGATCGCTACTGGTGTGCCGCCGATCCCGGTTGGATTACCGGCCACAGCTATATCGTTTATGCACCGCTGATCCTGGGGACCACGAACTTTATCTATGAAGGCGCGCCAGGCTATCCCAACCCCGATCGCTACTGGGAACAGATTGAACGCTATGGTCTCACGATTCTCTACACCGCCCCCACCGCCATTCGTGCCTTTATGCGCATGGGCGATGAGTGGGTCGACAAGCACCCAATGCCCACCTTGCGCTTGCTCGGCTCGGTAGGTGAACCAATTAACCCGGAAGCGTGGCGCTGGTACTACAAGCATGTCGGCAAAGAGCGCTGCCCCATTATGGATACATGGTGGCAAACCGAAACCGGTGGCTTCATGATCACGCCAACCCCCGTTGTCCCCCTCAAACC
Organism: Caldilineaceae bacterium; assembly: GCA_034432375.1. Lineage (GTDB taxonomy): Bacteria > Chloroflexota > Anaerolineae > Caldilineales > Caldilineaceae > JAHBVH01. The sequence goes on along the minus strand of DAOUCA010000029.1, from coordinate 52,856 downwards.
GGGCAGCGGCACCTTGCCTTTTGCCGGCGTTCAGGCGGATGTGGTGCGTGAGAATGGTGATCGGGCCGATGCCAACGAAGATGGCTACCTCGTCATCAAGCACCCGTGGCCGGGCATGACGCGCGGCATTTGGGGTGATCCGGAGCGCTTCAAACAGACCTATTGGGCCGAGTTTGAAGATAAGGGCTGGTACTTCACCGGTGATAGTGCCCGCCGCGATCAGGATGGCTACTTCTGGGTCATCGGGCGCATGGATGATGTGATCAAGGTCTCCGGCTATCGCCTGGGCACAGCCGAAGTCGAGAGTGCGTTGGTGAGCTATCCGAGCGTCGCTGAAGCGGCTTGCGTCGGCATTCCCGACGATCTCAAGGGCAATGTGATCCACGCCTTTTGCATCCTGAACAGCGGAATCGAAGGGGATGATACTCTCGTTAAAGCGCTAAAGGATCATGTGCGTCATGAGGTCGGGCCCATTGCTATACCGGCAGAGATTAATTTTGTTTCGTCACTGCCCAAGACGCGCAGTGGCAAAATCATGCGGCGGCTCCTAAAGGCGCAGATCATGGGCCAGCCATTGGGTGATACAAGTACCTTGGAAGATTAGATTTTTCATTAACAATTGTCAATTGTGAATTCACAATTGACAATTGTTAACGGTCAGCTCCCCAGCGATCCTATTTCAGTAAGATTCTAACCGACAAGCAAAGATTGATTAATTTGCACCTGCCGACAACGGCCAGGGCAAGCTTTGCTATTGCCTACAAAACGTACGTTGCGCTCGGTTTCGATACACAAAAAAGCTTGCTGCTCAACCAGCGCTCGGCCCAAGTTCTAGCCAAAATTTAGCGCATCTCCCTCTCCTTGGAGGTATCACATGCATTTAGAACAGATCCTGCAATACAATGATCAATTTGCCGCGCCACCACACTTAATCGAGCAGGCAAATTTACGCGACTTTGCCGCCGAATATGCCCGTAGCATTGCCGATCCGGCGGCTTTTTGGGGTGAGTGGGCCAGTCGCTTTCGCTGGACTCACCCGTGGGATCAGGTGATGCAATGGGATTACCCCGACCACCAATGGTTTGTCGGCGGCGAAACAAATATTACCCTCAATGCGCTTGATCGCCACGCCGATGGCACCAAACGCGACCACTTAGCACTCATTTGGATTGGTGAGGATGGCAGCGAACGCAAGCTGACCTATGGCGAGTTGCGCCACCTCGTTGCGCGCTTTGCAACGGGGCTAAAAACATTGGGAGCCCAAAAGGGCGATACCGTCATCATCTATATGCCGCTCACCGTCGAAGGGGTGGTGTCGATGCTTGCCTGTGCGCGCATCGGCGCGATCCATTCGGTCGTCTACGCCGGGATGGGGGTTGGCGCGCTGCGTGACCGGATCATCGACGCCGGAGCCAGGATTGTAATTGCCGGCGATGTTAGCTATCGGCGCGGCAAGGCGGTTGATCTGCGCACAATTGTCGAAGAAGCGGTAGCGGATCTACCAGATCGGCATGTGATCTGGTATCAACGGGCAGGCAAGCAGCAGTTACGCGCAAACGAGGTCGACTTTGGTGAGTTACTCGCCAAGAGCCAGGAAGAGACGCCCGCCGTATCACTCGCTGCCGAGCACCCGCTTTACATCCTCTACACCTCCGGCTCTACCGGTAAACCAAAGGGCGTTGTCCATGTCCACGGTGGCTACATGGTTGGCACCACCTACCACCTGCGCAACTTTTTTGATGTGAAGGATGAGGATGTCTACTGGGCCACCTCGGATATTGGGTGGGTCGTTGGGCACAGCTACATCGTCTATGCGCCGTTGGTTGAAGGGATCACATCCGTTTTCCGCGAGGGTGCACCAGATTATCCACACCCCGGCATTCTTTGGGAATGTGTGCAGAAGTATGGTGTCAACGTGATGTTTACGGCCCCGACAGCCGTGCGCATGTTTATGAAGTATGGCGCGGCGCATCCCGACAAGTATGACCTGTCGACGCTGCGGCTGGTGGCGGTGGCAGGCGAACCCCTCAATCCCGAAGCGATGCGCTGGGCCGTCAGCCATCTGCTCGACGAGGGCAAGCGCGGTTTTGTCGCTGATAACTGGTGGCAGACCGAGCTCGGCGGACCAACGATTGCCACCCCCATCACCATGAACGCCGTGCCCGGCGCGGCCGGCTTTCCGATGCCGGGGGTGGAAGCGGCGGTGGTCGATGAGTTGGGGCGGGATGTCCCCAAAGGGCACGGTGGCCTGTTGGCGCTCAAGCGACCGTTCCCGCACATGATGCGCACGATCTGGCAGAACCATGAACGCTACGAACAGTACTGGAACGAAGTACCTGATGTCTACATGGCTGGCGACGTTGCTAGTTGGGATGCCGATGGGCGCATCACCGTCTTGGGGCGCAGCGACGATGTACTCAACGTCGCCGGCCACCGCATTGGCACGGCGGATGTTGAGTCGGCGCTGATCACCCACCCCGCCGTGGCCGAATCGGCGGTGATTGGCGTGCCGGATGAATTGAAAGGCGAGGCGATCAAGGCGTTTGTGGTTTTGCGCCCTGGGGCAGAGAACAGTCCATCGACAATGCAGGCGATTGTCGACCACGTACGCCATGAGTTGGGGCCGATTGCGACACCAAGCACAATCGAGTTTATCGAAAAGTTGCCCAAAACGCGCAGCGGCAAGATCGTACGTCGGCTGCTGAAAGCGCAGACGTTGGGCAATGATCCCGGCGATTTAAGCACGTTGGAGGATTGAGTTTTTTGATAAGTATAGCGAACGCCGGTTGAGTAACGAAGTGGGGCGAAGCGTATCAAAACCAAGCGGGTCGTCCGCTCACTCCCGTTTCGATACGGCTGCAAAAAGCCGCAGCCTACTCAACCGCCGTTTGCTACACCTATCGTGATTTATTTGACAAAGCACGACTAGACCGTATCTATTATTTCTGAGGAGGAACGCATGGCTAAAAGAGTGTCCACTGGCAAACGGGCGGCGATCGATCCCGCCAAGGCAAAAGAGTATTGGCGACGCAATGTGCGCCTGATCATCACCATGTTAATTATCTGGGCAGTCGTCTCCTATGGGTTTGGCATTTTGCTCGTCGAACCCCTAAACACCATTATGATCGGTCAGATCCCACTTGGCTTCTGGTTTGCCCAACAGGGCTCGATCATCACCTTCGTCATCCTGATCTTCGTCTACTGCTGGATGATGGATCGTCTCGACAACGAATTTGATGTGCAGGAGTAAATAACCAGGAGTAGGGAGTAGAGGAGTAACAATCCCCTCACCGATATACCTGTTTCCTTATCTACCTGTTTCCCTATCTACCTATTTCCATCACAAGGAGAAGAACTTATGTCCGTTGAGGTTTGGACTTGGATTGTGGTCGGCATCACCTTTGCCGGCTATATTTGGATCGGTTACTCTAACCGTGTGCGTGATACAAAAGGCTTTTATGTTGCCGGTCAGGGTGTGCCAGCGATTGCCAACGGCGCAGCCACCGCGGCGGATTGGATGTCGGCGGCCTCCTTTATTTCAATGGCTGGACTAATCGCCTTTATGGGCTATGATGGTGCGATTTACCTCATGGGCTGGACGGGTGGATACGTTCTCTTGGCCCTCTTGTTGGCCCCCTACTTGCGCAAATTCGGCAAGTACACCGTGCCCGATTTTGTCGGCGATCGCTACTATTCCCAAACAGCGCGTCTACTAGCCGCGATTGCCACGGTCGTCGTCTCACTGACCTACGTGGCAGGGCAAATGCGGGGTGTCGGGATTGTCTTTAGCCGGTTCTTGGGGGTGGATATCACGTTGGGTGTGATTGTCGGCATGGCAATTGTCGCGTTTTTTGCCGTATTGGGTGGGATGAAAGGGATTACGTGGACACAGGTGGCCCAATATTCGGTGCTAATTCTGGCCTATCTCATCCCTGCCTTTGCGATTGCCAGCAAACTTGGCCTCAACCCGATTCCTCAGATCTCCTTTACCTTTAGTGATATTGTGCCAAAACTGAATGCGCTCCAAACCGATCTCGGCTTGGTCGAATATGTCAAGCCTTTCCAAACCAAGACCCAGTTGGATATTTTCTGTATTACCGCAGCATTGATGATGGGGACCGCGGGTCTACCCCATGTCATCACCCGCTTCTATACGGTACCAAGCGTGCGTGCTGCGCGTTATTCGGCCGGCTGGGCCCTGCTCTTCATCGCCTTGCTCTACACCACAGCCCCAGCCATTGCGACCTTTGCCAAATTCAACCTGCTCAACACGTTGAATGGCAAAACCCTTGCCGAAGTACAGACGCTGGACTGGGCCAACAAATGGTCTGAAACCGGTTTGCTGAAATTTGAAGACAAAAATGGTGATGGGATCCTCACCTTCACCGGGAAGGCCGACACCACAGAGATCGTCATCGACCGCGATATCATTGTGCTATCAACACCGGAAGTGGCAGCATTGGCCCCGTGGGTCATCGCATTGGTGGCGGCAGGTGGTCTAGCCGCCGCGCTTTCCACGGCCTCTGGCCTACTGTTGGCGATGTCGAGCGCAGTTTCCCACGATATCTATTTCCGTATTCTAAATCCCAATGCCAGCGAGAGCAATCGGTTGATGGTCGGTCGTGGTATGATCTTCCTCGCAATTTTGCTGGCCGGCTACTTTGGTGTCAACCCGCCTGGCTTTGTCGGCCAGGTCGTGGCGATGGCCTTTGGGTTGGCCGCCGCCAGCACCTTCCCGGCGATTCTGTTGGGGATCTTTGACAAGCGCACCAATGCCGCCGGTGCCATCTCCGGATTGGTTGTTGGCCTCGGCTTCACCATGATCATGATCGGCATGATGAAATCCGTAGAAATCTTCCACACCGCCGCGCCGTTGATGGGCAACTTTGCCGGCATTAGCGCCGAGGGTATCGGCACGATTGGCATGATCCTAAACTTGGTGATCACCTATGGGGTCTCACGGGTCACTGCGCCCCCGCCCCAGGAGATCCAGGATCTGGTCGAATCAGTCCGCGTGCCGCGTGGTGCCGGGGAGGCCGTTGCGCATTAGGAGCAACTGCTGGTGCCTACGCTCCCGCGTAGGCACCAGCAGTTGGACGCTCCAGCGTCCAGTATCGTCGGTTGTGCTTACATGACAACTAGTACACGACGGCCTAAATAGACCACTAGCTAATTTGAAGATTCTTCCGAGCAAACAGCCGCTCTGAGGAATGACAGAACCCTGGGCTTATTTACGCCGCTATGTACTAGCGATACTCGACGCTGGAGCGTCGAGATCGGCGTTCCACGCTGGAGCGTGGACCGAGTACGCTGTTTTACATTAGGAGCAGCCGGTGAATCCGATTGACGCTTTGTATGAATACCATCCTTTCGATGCGCTTACGCCAGATGAACGCGCAAAGGTGGCGGCACAAGTAGAGGTTGTGCCGGTTGCACGCGGAACAGTGATTCTGCAACGAGAAGGCGCCCCCAGCCGCTACCTCTTTGTGGTCCAAAGCGGCGTTGTTGCGCTGATCGGCAATGGGGTGACTCATCAACTCTTAGAGGCGGGTGAATCGTTTGGCTATCCCTCGCTCATCAGCGGCAACGCACCAGCCTATGATGCGGTTGCCAGCGAAGAGAGCACTCTCTATCGCCTGCCAGGTGCACTCTTTCACACACTGCTGGACAACGTCCCCTTTGCGGAATATTACCTCAGAAACCTTGTTGAACGGCTACGGCGCAATCCAACGGCAGCGGTTCCCCCACCCGAACGCAGCCTGACCACGCCAGTAAAATATCTGATGACCCGTACACCGCTTTTCATCGATGCCGATGCCACCGTGCAGCAAGCAGCCCAAGCGATGCATACCGCGGGCACGGGTTCGATTCTCGTCCGGAGCGAGCCCCCCGGGATCCTCACCGACCGCGATTTGCGCAGTCGTGTGCTGGCAGCCGGGTTAGGTCCGAACACAGGCGTGCAGCAGATAATCTCCCGCCCGCTCAAAAGCATAGATTCCGATGCGCCGGTCTATGCCGCTTTGCAGTACATGTTGACCGAGAATATCCACCATCTGGCGCTGGTGGAAGAAGGAGCAATCATTGGGCTGATCAGCAATACGGATCTGTTGCGCCATCAGGCCCAGAGTCCCCTCTTTTTGCAACAGCAGTTATCTTCTTTACAGAATGAAGCGGGGGTAACCACCTATGCACGGGATGTCGGCGCGATGGTCGAATCGCTCTTGCAAGGTGGGGTGGGTGCCGCACAGATTGGACAGATGGTGGCCAGCCTCAACGACGCCTTGATCAGGCGGTTGGCACGCCTGGCCGAAAGCGAGCTTGGGCCACCACCGGTGCCCTACGCATGGATCGTCTTTGGCTCAGAAGGACGCTCGGAGCAGTTGCTCCTGACTGACCAAGATAACGCGCTTGTTTATGCCGAAGCAACCGCGCAAGCAGAGCGTTATTTTCCCGTGCTTGCCGAGCGCGTCGTCACAGGGCTGATCGCGGCCGGCTTTCCACCCTGCCCTGGTGGCTATATGGCGACGAATTGGTGTAAACCATTGGCGGAATGGGAGGCCATGTTTGAGCAGTGGATCGGTTGTCCCGAGCCAAAGGCACTTATGGAGGCATCAATCTTCTTTGATTTTCGCCGCGTGTACGGCGATCTGTCGCTAGAGCCGCTTGAGGAGATCATTGTCAACGCGCACAAGGAGCAACTCTTTCTTGGCCACATGGTGCGGGCAGCCCAAGAATTTGCGCCACCGTTGGGCTTCTTTGGCCGCATTCGCAGCGATGAGGGCTTGGTTGATCTGAAACAGGGGGGGATTGCGCCGATTGTTGGGTTGGCTAGAGCTTGTGCTCTGGCCGCGGGATCACGCGAACGTTCAACACTGGAGCGACTTGTCATTGCGGCACAATTCGGTACAATGAGCAAAGAAGGAGCGGAGACGCTCGCCGAGACCTTTCAATTTTTGCTGCGGCTACGGTTGCAGGCGCAACTCCGTGCTCGCCACGCTGGGCTTGCCCTGGACAATCGGGTGGATGTACCAGCGTTAACCGCTGTCGAACGCCGCAATCTCAAAGAAGCCTTTAGCGCAATCCGCCAGATGCAAGAGGGCATTGGTGCGAGCTTTCACACGGGGTTGATGGGCTGACCGCATCTGGGAAAACAAGATGACGGGGTGACGGGGTGACGGGGTGATACTGTTGGCCTACCTTACGGAGTGGGATTTAAATCCCCTCCTGACAGCGAGAAGCCGCCTCAGCGGCTGGGAAGCGCCGCGGGAGCCTTTTGGGCGCGCTTCTCGTTGTTAGAGCAGGGTTTTAACCCTGTTGTAAGGTAGGCCAACCGTATCACAAGATAACAGGAAGAGATTATGGGGCGACATTCGTTGACGGGGCAGCGGTTGGTGGCGATCTGTCTGATTGGATTGCTGATCCTCAATTATCCACTGCTCTCGATCTTTAGCACAAAAGGCTTCATCTGGGGCATTCCCCTTCTCTATGTCTACCTCTTTGTCAGTTGGGCCGCGCTCATCGGGGCGATGGCGTTCATCATTGAATTTCGTCGGTAATACACCTTAAAACGCGAAACGTGAAACGTGCACCGTGAAATGTAAATCCGCCAAGGCTGCTTCGCATTTTTGTATTTGCGTTTTATATTTCGCGTTTTACAGTTTACATTTCACGTAACCTGCAACCATGTTTCAAGGTACCCTGATTGTTCTCATCTCACTGGGCTACGTAGGCATTCTCTTTGCCATCGCCTACTATGGTGACAAGCGTGCCGATGCAGGACGGAGCATCATTGCCAATCCCTATGTCTACGCGCTATCAATGGCGGTCTACTGCACGGCGTGGACCTTATATGGCAGTGTAGGGCGCGCAGCACAGACGGGATTGGGCTTTCTGCCGATCTATCTGGGCCCTACCCTGATGGCTGCACTCTGGTGGTTTGTGCTGCGCAAGATCATTCGCATCAGTAAGAGCAACCGCATCACCTCAATCGCCGATTTTATTGCCTCTCGCTATGGCAAGAGCGGTCTGCTTGGCGGGCTGGTAACGGTGATCGCCGTGGTCGGCGTCGTGCCCTATATTGCGTTGCAACTCAAAGCAGTCACCAGCAGTTTTGATCTGCTCTGGCGCAACCCTGGCTTGGCCGAAACGCTACGCCAGAGCAGCGTCGACACTTCGGCCAACACGGCCTTTTATGTGGCAATGCTACTGGCGGCCTTTGCCATCCTCTTTGGCACCCGCCATCTTGATGTAACGGAACATCACGAAGGGTTGGTGGCGGCGATTGCCTTTGAATCGGTCGTCAAGCTCTTCGCCTTTCTGGCCGTGGGCCTCTTTGTCACCTATGGCGTCTACAATGGCTTTACCGACATCGTCACACGTGCTGCCGCCAAGCCAGAGCTGATGGCGCTCTTTACCATCGGAACCGGCAACGATGGCTATACCAATTGGGCATCCTTGCTCTTTCTTTCGATGATGGCGATTCTCTTTCTACCGCGCCAATTTCAGATGGCTGTGGTCGAAAATGTTGATGAAACGCACCTGAATAAGGCGATCTGGCTCTTTCCCCTTTATCTATTGGCGATCAACCTCTTTGTCTTGCCCATTGCCTTTGGCGGCCTGCTCCACTTTCCCGATGGGGCGGTTGATGCCGACACCTTTGTGATTACGGTGCCAATGGCTGAGGGGCAGATCGGGTTGGCTCTGCTCGTCTTTTTGGGCGGCTTTTCTGCTGCGGCCAGCATGGTAATCGTCGAAACGGTAGCGCTGAGCACAATGGTCTCCAACGACCTGATCATGCCGCTGCTGCTCCGCTTGCGCCCGGTGCGTGTAACCGAGCAGGGCGATTTGGGGCGCCTACTACTGGCAATCCGGCGCGTCTCGATCGTGGCCATTCTGCTGTTGGGCTACCTCTACTTTCGGCTGATTGGGCAGTCAAGTTCGCTGGTATCGATTGGGCTGATCTCCTTTGCGGCGGTCGCCCAATTTGCACCAGCGATCCTCGGCGGGATCTACTGGAAGGGGGGCACGCGGCTAGGTGCGCTCAGTGGCTTGGTCGGCGGTTTTTTGCTCTGGGGCTATACCTTGCCTTTGCCCTCGCTTGCTGAAGCCGGGGGATTGCCAATGGGCTTTGTCGAAACAGGGCTGGGGGGCATCCATTTGTTGCGGCCGTATGCGCTGTTGGGCTTGCACGGGCTTGACCCGATTTCGCACTCGCTCTTTTGGAGCATGGTGGTGAATCTTGGTCTCTATGTAACTGTCTCATTGGTTGGGCGGCAAAGTGTCCGTGAGCACGGTCAGGCGACCATCTTTGTCGATGTCGCAACCTATGGCAGCGGTGGGGATCAATTGCTGCTCTGGCGCGGTACAGCCACCGTCGTATCTTTGCATGATCTCCTGGTGCGCTTCTTAGGCGAAGCGCGTTCGCAGCGTGCGCTAACGACATATGCACGCCAACGGGGACTCGATCTCGCAACCATTGCCGAAGCGGATGCCGAGTTGGTGCAACATGCCGAGCGCTTGCTGGCTGGCTCAATTGGCGCGGCATCGGCACGGGTAGCCATTGCCTCGGTTGTCAAAGAGGAAGCATTGAGCATGCATGAGGTCATGCGGATGCTCGACGAGACGTCCCAGATAATCGCCTATAGCCACCAACTAGAGCAGCGCTCACAACAGTTAGAAGAAAAGTCGTTGGCGCTGGAAGCAGCATCGACCGAGTTGCGGACGGCCAATGAGCGGTTGCAAGAATTGGATCGCATGAAAGATGATTTCATCTCAACAGTCACCCATGAGTTGCGCACACCCTTGACCTCGATCCGCGCCTTTTCGGAGATTTTGCATGACAATCCGCAGCTCGATCTGAGCCAACGGACCAACTTTTTGGAGATCATCCTGAAAGAGAGCGAGCGACTGACGCGCTTGATCAACCAAGTGCTCGACCTGGCTAAGTTAGAGTCCGGCGCAGCCGAATGGGTCGGCGAAGCAGTAGATTTGGCTGCGCTGATCCAGGATGTACTAGCCTCGACCAGTGGCCTGCTGCAAGACAAAGGGGTGCAGTTGCAGATCGCGCTGCCCGACGCAACGCCCCCCATCTTTGTCGATCGTGACCGCATTACGCAGGTCTTGCTCAACTTGTTCTCCAATGCGATCAAATTTTGCCAAACCGGCAGCGGCGAGATTCGTGTCGCAATGGAGCGGCACAATGGACAGGTGCAAGTACGTGTTACCGATAATGGGCCCGGCATCAGTCTACAAGAACAGGCGGTGATCTTTGACAAATTTCGCCAGGTCAGCGAGAGTGCCGCCGGTAAACCACAGGGGACCGGTCTTGGCCTGCCGATTAGTATGCAGATCATCACCCATTATGGAGGCGACCTCTGGGTGGAGAGCGAGCCGGGTAACGGTGCCACCTTTTGCTTTACCTTGCCCTTGTTGGAAGCGGAGATAGACGGAATGACGGGATGGCAGGATGACAAGATGACAGGGTGACAGGGTGACAGGGTGATACTGTTGACCTGTCTTACGAAAAACCTTACGCCCCACTGGGATACTGTCATTCCTGCGCGCCCAGTGGGCACCCGAGGAATTCATTGTACAGGGGTGGACTCTTGCCTACGTAGGAGTGACACCATCACTTTGTAAGGTAAGCCAACAGTGTCATCTTGTGATACTGTTGCACAGTCTTACGAAATGCCTTACGGTCCACAGGAATCTGTCATTCTTGCGTAGGCAGGAGTGACATAATCGCTTTGTAAGATAGTGCAACAGTATGATCTTGTCATCTTGTCATCTTGTCATCTTGTTGGCCTACCTTACACCAGGGTTAAAACCCTGCTCTATACTGCGTTCAGAATGAGAACCGGAGTTTTGCGGACCAACGGGATAGCGTGCGTCGCACTGACCGCCAACTGCTTCCAGTCCGCTAGATGCTTCCGTCAGTGCGACGCACGCGGGCCGAAACTAGGGGTTTCATTCTGATTTGAGTATAACAACGACAATCGCCCGCAGGCGCTGCGGGTGTATTTCAGCCGCTGCACCCAGGGGGTGCCCCGGGCTTCTCGCTGTCAGGAAGGGATTTTAATCCCATTGCGTAAGGTAGACAAACAGTATCATATCCTGTCACCCTGTCTGACAAAGTACGGTTAGGAAAAGATCTACCCATGCCGAAGAAAGTCTTAATTGTGGATGACGAGGTGAATATCGTCATCTCCTTGGAATTTTTGATGCAGCAAGCCGGCTACAGCGTCGAAGTGGCGCGCAGTGGCGAGGTGGCCTTGGAAAAGTTGGCAACCTTTCAGCCCGATCTCATTCTGTTGGATGTCATGTTGCCGGGCATTAGTGGCTTTGACCTTTGTCAGCGTATCCGACAAACTCCGGCATGGGCCGCTATCAGAATTGTCATGCTCTCGGCCAAGGGACGGGATGTCGAGATCACCAAAGGCTTGGCGCTGGGTGCCAATGCCTATATTACCAAACCCTTTTCGACCAAAGCGCTCCTGGCCGAAGTCCACAGTCAACTCGCAACCGACCATGCGCCGTTCGCAAATTAGTTTTTTCCTCACCCTGGGCGGCACACTGCTCCTGCTACTTGGCCTGCTGGTCGGCTGGCTGCTTGCAGCTTGGCAACACCCGGGCAGCCCTGCCACGCGCGCTTGGTGGGTTGCTCTGGTGGGTATAGCGTTGGCGATTACGCTGGTACTTTTGTGGCTGTACCGCTTTACCCAGATCTATTTTTTCCACATCAAAGCCCTCATCACCACAGCCCAACTCATCTTGCATGGCAATCCGCAGCAGCGTCTCACGCCGGTCGGTCCTCGCGATCTACGCGCCCTCAGCACATTGCTCAACGAGTACGCCGACCGCTTGCAGGCGTTGGGGAGTGAACGTGATCAACAGGTACAACAAGCGCGAGCCGATTTGGAAAAAGAGCGCAATCTCTTGGCCGCGTTGATGGCCGATTTAAGCGACGGGGTTGTGGTCTGTAATCGCGATGGCCGCATCCTACTCTACAACGCCCGCGCCCGCATCTTGCTCGCCACGCCGCAAACCGATCGGCAGCACACTTTGGCAGGCATCACTGGTGGATATGTCGGGCTCGGACGGTCGATCTTTGGCCTGCTTGACCGTCATACGCTTACCTTTGGCCTGAACCATCTCCAGCAACTGCGAAGTCTCTCGCCAACCGTTGCGCCACAGAACGCCACCAGCTTTATCACTACCGCACCCAACGGCGCATTGCTGCGCACGCAAATGAGCCTGTTCGCAGGGGCAGATGAGGAATTTCAGGGCTTTGTGCTACTCTTACAGGACATGACCGCGCGCCTGACCGCCAGCCGCCGCCGGGACATCCTGCTCCAACGGCTGACAGAGCGCACGCGCGGCGGATTGGGAAACATGCGCGCCGCCATTGAACTGTTGCAGCAATTCCCAAGCATGCCAACCGCCCAGGCAGAACGCTTTCAAGCCGTGATTGCACAAGAGACCACGGCACTCAGCGACGAACTCGATCAGACCATGCGCGACTTTGCCAATGACCTGCGCGACCAATGGCACGTTGAAACTATCTCTGGCAGCGATCTGCTCTGGGCGATTGAGCACCAACTGGTCGAGCAAGAGGCGGTACAGATCCAGACGACAATGACAACGGAAGAAGACACAGAGCAGCTCTGGCTGCGGATCGATAGCTATGTCGTCGTGCATGGGCTGGCGACTGCCATACATCTGCTACAGCAGGAATTTCAGACCGCCCAGCTTGCTGTCCGACTTCAGCCGTTTCCAGCACCCCCACACGCCGACGAAGGGGGGAACGAGCAAAGAGGCAAGCGCTTTGCCGCGTTGGACGTGAGTTGGTCTAGCCGGGGCATCTCTACCGAAACCTGGTTCGCCTGGCAGGAGCGGCTCTCGGCAATCGATGCCACGGATGCGACGTTGACCCTGCGCGAAGTCGCCGCGCACCATGGCAGCGAAGTCTGGTTTCAGCGTGATCCCATAACCGAACAGAGCAGCTTTCGACTACTGTTACCATTGGTCGCAGATACGCCAATGGCAGGACACCCCACAGTACCATCATCGACCACGACGAGTCGTCCACACTACTATGACTTTGATCTTTTCGCCGCGACCGCACAAAGCAGTGTGTTACACGAACGCCCACTTGCGGAGCTGGCCTACACGGTCTTTGACACGGAAACCACCGGCCTTGATCCACAACGGGATGAAATTGTGGCGATTGGCGCAATCCGCATGCTCAATCGGCGCCTTTTGCACCAGGAGGTCTTTGACCAGTTGATCGATCCAGGGCAGCCCATCCCACGCCTGGCGACTACAATTCATGGCATTGGCGAGAGCATGGTCCAAGGGCAGCCAATGATCGATGTTGTTCTGCCGCAGTTTGCCCGCTTTGCCGAAGAGACGGTGTTGGTCGGTCATAACTTGGCCTTTGATCTGCGCATGTTTGCCGCAAAAGCGGCTGTTACCGGTGTGCAATTTACCCAACCCGTGCTAGATACACTGCTACTTTCTACAGTGCTCCACCCCGATGAAAAGGACCACTCCTTAGAAGGGCTTGCCGAGCGACTGGGGATCAATGTGCTGGGCCGCCACACTGCGCTTGCCGATGCACTGGTCACCGCGGAGATCTTCTTGCGCATGATTCCTCTGCTCCGTGCGCAAGGTATCATCACATTGGCCAATGCCATAGAGGCAAGCAAACAGAGTCATCTAGCGCAACTGCGGTATTAACTGTAGTTGGGCTAGCACCCCGCTTTCCGGTATAATGACGCCCATTGATCCACAGTGACACTGGTAGATGCGAGCGTAGAAACAAGCACAGATGACTTCTCGACAACCTTTTCGTAAAATTATATTCACCTTGTTCGCGATCCTGCTCTGCTTTATCGGCACTAGCTGGCTCGCCAGCCGCTCTCTTTATGCCCAAACGTTAGGGCAGCACACGGTGCGCATTGAGGCTCATGCACTGAGCAGGGTGCGGATTAAAATCGATGGTGCCCCTGTTTTCCACGGCACGCTAGCCCCCCAAGAAATTCGCGAATGGCATGGCCAGCGCTTGGATGTCACGATCGAAAGCAGCACGCCGGCCACCGTCACCTTCGACGACCTCTTGCAAGGAACCTTGCCCCAAGAGGGACAAACGATAACCTTGCACTGGCCGTTGCAAGAAGAGCGCCAGCACACCGACCAACGTCGGCCCCCAACGCTCTATACTGTCCAACCCGGTGACACGCTCTTTCTGATTGCGCAACAATTTGGCACCGATGTTGATCGCTTGCTGGCGGCCAACCAACTTGCCAATGTCAACCTCATTTACGTCGGCACGACGTTGTCCATTCCCGGTAGTGATGGCACCTTACCACCACGGCAACTCAGTGGTGACCTCATTCGGATGGATGGCGCCTCCGTCACAATGGCCATGCCACGCCGCAGTGTCACAGAACGATTAACCGCGGCAGCGCAAGCGGCCGCGAAGCTCTCCCCTTTCTACAAGAAGACTTGGTTAACCTACTATGGGCGTCCCGCCGTGCCGATCATGGGCATCTTGGGCGAACATGAACTCGATGAGCTCACGGTGCTACTCAAGGCAGAGGCTGCGGCCTATGACGAGGCCAATGGCGATGAATTGGGTGTATTGCCCGCCTTTCATCTCGTCTATGGCATGGCGACCAAGGCCCCCAATGACGATGGCAGCCACCTGATCTTTTTGGAAGATGCCACGGTGGAACGCTACATCGAGCGGGCGCAGCAAGAAGGCTTTGCTGTGATCCTCGACATTCAAATTGGGGCATTGACCCCGGCTGACTCACTAGCCTATGGTCTTCCCTGGCTCACCTATGAGAACGTCCATCTGGCGCTTGACCCGGAATTTGCCATGGCCCATCCCGGCCAACTGTGGCCCGGAGACCCGATTGGTTATGTGACGGCGGCGCAACTCAATACCGCCCAAAAAGTTATGCAGGATTATATCCTAAAGAACCACGTCAGCGGGCAACGGGTGCTGCTCATCCACCAATTTCTGGACACAATGATCGAGAACAGAGCTGATCTCGACTGGGATTATGATCGGCTAGCGCTGACGATTGTTGCCGATGGCTGGGGGGGGCCGTGGGGCAAGATCAGTAAGTATAATGCCTTTATGGATGACCAAACGCGCTTTACCGCCTTCAAGTTGTTCTATCGCTGGGATGAGCCATTGATGACGCCGCGCGAGGCGCTAGGGGTTGATGGTTATGGAGAGCAGGGCTATATTGAAGTGACGCCGAATTTGGTGATCTATCAGTAAAAGAGGCACCCCATTCGCGATCTACTCAACGGCCTGCTCGAAGCCTTCCGCCTCATCGCTATCGGCGACCAGACGCTGCTCGAAATTGTCCTGCTCTCGCTCTATGTCTCGGGTGTGGCCTTGGTGATTAGCGCTGCAGCAGGCATTCCGCTGGGCGCGCTGGTCGGCTTGCGCCGTTTTCCTGGGCGGCGGCTGGTGATTGCGCTCTTTTACACCGGCATGGGTTTACCACCAGTGGTCGTCGGCCTCTTTGTCTACCTGCTACTCTCGCGCAATGGGCCATTGGGAGCGCTCAATTCCGCGCTCGTTCCCGCACTTTTTACGCCATCCGCCATGATCCTGGCGCAGACGATCATTGCCCTGCCGCTCGTTGCTGGCTTTACGATGGCCGCAGTGTTAGGCGTCGATCCGGCGCTGCGCTTGCAAGTGCGGGCGTTGGGAGCAACCGAATGGCAGACAACCCTAGCGCTGATTGCCGAAGCACGCGTGGGCATTATCGTGGCGGTGGCGGCAGGCTTTGGCGGGATTATCTCTGAGGTGGGTGCTGTGATCCTCGTCGGTGGCAATATTGACCACAGCACGCGTGTCCTCACCACGGCGATTGTGTTGGAGACGCGCAAAGGCAATTTTGATTTAGCGATGGCCCTTGGTATCATACTCCTAACCCTCACCTTTATCAGCAACACCTTCTTGCTTCGTCTGCAAGGCAAAACGTTAGATTTGCCATGATATGTCTGTAACATCGCTTTATGAGTTGGCACAGGTTACCAAAACTTATGGTGGCCGTCTCGTGCTGCAAGTGGACGCGCTTACAATTTTCACAGGTGAGATTCTAGCCCTGGTTGGCCCCAGTGGTGCCGGGAAGAGCACCCTTCTCCGCTTACTCAATTTTTTAGAGCCCCCCAGCAGCGGACAATTCCACTTTCAAGACTGTTCCTTTTCGACCCAACAGGCGATGCCGTTGGCGCTGCGCCGACGGGTCACGACTGTTTTTCAAAAGCCGGCATTGCTGCATCGATCGGTGGCAGCCAATGTCCATTATGGCCTTCAGTTGCGCGGGAGGCGCCGCAATCAGCAAGCCGTTCATGCGGCCCTAGAGGCGGTCGGGCTCGCGCATCTGGCCAACCAACCGGCTCACACCCTCTCTGGTGGCGAAGCACAGCGCGTGGCCCTGGCGCGCGCGCTGATCATCCAACCAACGGTCTTATTGCTAGACGAACCGACCGCCAATTTGGATCCCCATAATGTCAAAGTGATTGAAGAGACCGTCCTACGTCTCAATCAAGAAACAAGTTGTACCGTGGTTTTAGTAACGCACAATCTCTTTCAGGCGCGACGGTTAGCCCAGCGGGTGGCGCTGTTGCTGGACGGACATGTGGTGGAGGTCGCCGAAGTGGGGCCATTTTTTGAGACACCAACCGATTCACGGACAGCGGCCTTTGTGCGCGGGGAGATGGT
Organism: Caldilineaceae bacterium; assembly: GCA_034432375.1. Taxonomy (GTDB): domain Bacteria; phylum Chloroflexota; class Anaerolineae; order Caldilineales; family Caldilineaceae; genus JAHBVH01. Next base: position 36,106 of record DAOUCA010000029.1, on the reverse strand, counting down.
CTATTGATGTGTGGGGCGTAGGACGTGAACTTCTGATAGGGAAATAAGGTAGCAGCGGTTGAGTAGGCTGCGGCAGTTTGCAGCCGTATCGAAACCAAGCGACGCCAACCGACAAGCCTAATTTCATCGTTAGTGGTGCCACAGGCATGTTGCCTGCCCTGCAAATAGTAAGTTATCTATAGCGGTGTACCTTTGCGGTCGCACCCAGGGCACCGGCGAACGGCGGTCGCCTTTGATCTTCAATGGTAAACTAGAAAGCGTAGTGTGAAAGATGAAAACAAAAATTGTTGTAACACTTATTGCTCTACTCGGTCTGCTGCTGACCGCGTGCCAACCCGTTGTTGCCCCCCCAGCCGACAGTATAACGCCAGCCACCGGCGAACGCCTGATTTTGGCGACCACAACGAGCACCCAAGATTCTGGCTTGCTCGATGTGCTTCTCCCCGATTTCACAGCCGAAACCGGCATCACCGTCGATGTGGTGGCGGTCGGGACGGGGCAGGCGATTCAGCTTGGTGAGGATGGCAATGCCGATGTGTTGCTTGTCCATGCCCGTGCCCGCGAAGATGCCTTTATGGAAGCCGGCCACGGCATCCGCCGCGAAGATGTCATGTACAACGATTTTGTGATTGTCGGGCCGGCTGACGACCCAGCAGATCTCCGCAATGCAGAGAGTACTGTCGATGCAATGACGCGGATTGCCACGGCAGAAGCGCCCTTCGTCTCGCGCGGTGATGATTCGGGGACCCACACCAAAGAGAAAGCCGTTTGGGCCGCGGCGGGTATTGAACCGGCGGGCGACTGGTATATCTCCGCCGGCCAGGGCATGGGTGCCGTCTTGACGATGGCCAATGAACAGCTCGCCTACACGCTGAGCGACCGCGCCACCTATCTTGCGCGCACGCTCGAAGGGACTGACCTGGAAATCGTCTACGAAGGAGATTCGATTCTCTTCAACCCCTACGGTGTGATCGCCGTCAACCCAGCCAAGAATGCGCAGATCAACAACGACCTTGCCAATCAGTTTATCGACTGGCTCATCTCCCTACCAACACAAGAGAAGATCGGCCAATTTGGCGTGGCAGAATTTGGCTCGCCACTCTTTGTTCCCGACTCAGCCGCGTGGCGAGCACAGTAATGTCGGCGCTCCCCGTCTTTCCCCATTCACAGTTACTTTTTCGCGTTATCCCTCTGCGTCCACGCGTGGTATACTGTTGAACTTATTGAACATGGTTAAGAGCACCCTCACGTTATGGTGAATTGATCTACAAACAAATATTTCAGGGAGGAACCAGATGTCTGCTACTGCCACCAAAGGCGTGGAAATAAGTGGCCCGGTAACGCCGGCCGTGCAAGAAGTGTTAACCGACGACGCGCTCGCGTTTGTTGCGGCCTTACACCGCAAATTTAATCCGCGGCGCGTAGAATTACTCGTCAAACGCGTCGAACGCCAAGCCGCAATCGATGCCGGGCAACTCCCCGATTTCCTGCCCGAAACGGCCGACATTCGCGCCGGGGATTGGCAAGTTGCGCCCGCCCCCGCCGACATCAACGACCGCCGCGTCGAAATCACCGGCCCCACCGAGCGCAAGATGATGATCAATGCGCTCAACTCGGGGGCCAAAATCTTTATGGCCGACTTTGAAGATGCGCTTTCGCCTACCTGGGAGAATGTGATCGATGGCCAGATCAATTGCAGCGACTCAGTCCGCCGCACGATTGAGTTCCACAATCCCGATGGCCGCGTCTACAAGCTCAATGACGAAATCGCCACGTTGTTGATCCGCCCCCGGGGCTGGCACTTAACCGAGAAACATGTGCTGGTCGATGGCGAAGAGATTTCAGCTAGCCTCTTTGATGCCGGCCTCTATCTCTTCCGCAATGCCAAGGAGTTACTCGACCGTGGCAGTGGCCCCTACTTCTATCTACCCAAACTCGAAAGTCACCTTGAAGCACGCCTTTGGAACGATGTCTTCAGCGATGCCCAGGAGCAGCTTGGGGTGCCCCACGGCTCGGTGCGCGCCACGGTGCTGATCGAGACGATCCTAGGTGCCTTTGAGATGGAAGAGATCCTCTTCGAATTGCGCGACCACATGGCCGGTCTCAACGCCGGGCGCTGGGATTACATCTTTAGCACGATCAAGAAGATGCGTAACCAGTCCGGTATGATTTTACCCGACCGCGGCCAGGTAACGATGACGGTACCCTTTATGCGTGCCTACACCGAGCTGATGGTTCACACCTGTCACAAACGGGGTGCCCACGCGATTGGCGGCATGGCCGCCTTCATCCCCAACCGGCGCGACCCCGAAGTGACCGAGAACGCGCTCGCCAAGGTGCGCGAAGACAAGACGCGCGAATCAAACGACGGCTGCGATGGCACTTGGGTCGCCCACCCCGATCTGGTGCCAGTAGCGATGGAATGTTTTAACCGTGTGCTGGGGGATCGGCCCAACCAAAAGGACAAATTGCGCAACGATGTGCAGGTCGAGGGCAAAGATCTGATTAACATCGGGGCCAGCGGTGGCGAGGTTACCGAAGGTGGCGTGCGTCTCAATGTCAGCGTGGCGCTGCAATATATCAACGCCTGGCTCAGCGGCAATGGCGCGGCGGCGATCAACAACTTGATGGAAGATGCCGCCACCGCCGAGATTTCCCGTTCACAGATCTGGCAGTGGATCCGCCATGGCGCAAAACTTGCCGACGGGCGCCCCGTCACCCGCGAACTTTACATGCAGATCCGCGATGAAGAGTTACACAAGTTGGGTGGCCCCGGTGCCGAACATTACGAAGAGAGCGCCGAACTGCTCGACAAGCTGATCCTGACCGATGACTTTATCGACTTTTTGACCCTGATTGCCTACGATTATCTCGATTAAAGTTACTTGGGTTATTTTGTCGACGTATGGCATACGTCGACAAAATAACCCAAGTCATACGAAAGGAATATAATGGCCAGACTTGAATATGGCGATCGCATCGGCAAAACTGCGCAGCTTCGCGTCGGCTGTTCGGCGCTCATCTACGACGCAACCGGCGAAAAGATTCTCCTCACCCGCCGCGAGGACAACGGTCAATGGTGTCTGCCCGGCGGTGGGTTGGACCCCGGCGAAAGTGCCGAAGAAGCCTGTCTACGTGAAGTGTGGGAAGAGACAGGGCTTACCGTTACCGTGGTGCGCCTCATCGGCATCTACACGACACCCCATCGCATTGCCGTCTACAAGGATGGCAATCGCAACCAGTACATCTCCTTCTCCTTTGAAGCACGGGTAGTTGAAGGGGAAGCGGGGCTCAGCGACGAGGTGACCGAAGTGGGCTGGTTCACCCCCGCCGAAATCGCTCAGATCGATTTGATGGAGAACCATCGTATTCGGATTGAGGATGCCGCCGCTAAGCAAGCCGCGGCGTTTATCCGCTGAGCGTACCCTCTTGCGCCATCAGCGCTCGGGGCTGTTCCCCAAAACTAGATCGACAATTTCTCTTCAACCTCATCGATAAACTTCTTAAAAGCGGACAATGACTCTCCTGCAAAAACAGTACGCTTTTTACATCACACATAGGCCAAGCGCGCTTCTCGCTCTTCTACACCGCTATCACAATCAAACACTTTCTGTAACGATTCAGCCATCTTCCGATGGGTCGCCTGTCATGCTGCAAGAATCTTCAAGATAAGTAACTTGGAGACGCTTACAGAGTAACAGGGTTACCAATTGGGATGGCTGAATCGTTACCACTTTCTAAACAATTTCCTGACGTTAACCAGATAAGCTCTTACGATTTTATAGGTATATTAGCATGAGGAAGATAACTGTCGCACCACAAATTGTGCACAATCACACGGTGATTAGACAGTAGTACAGTGTCAGCTTAGGTTTGATGGGTAGTGTGTCATTCCTGCGCAGGCAGGAATCCAGCGATATGGCCCCCTGCCTGCGCAGGGGTGACAACCCATCAAAACTTACTTGACAATGCAGTAGCTGTTACCGCCATGATCCATGTATAGCTATGGATAAGCGTTGGGAGAAGGAATCATGAAATTCTTTAAGTATTTACGGGTGGCGGTCGAGAGCATACAAGCCCACCGCATGCGCGCGATCCTCACGATGTTGGGGATCATGATCGGGATCGCCGCGGTGCTGATCACCGTCGGGATTGGGAGCGGCTCGGCGGTGAGCATTACGGAGCGCATTGAAAGCAGCGGTACCAATCTGCTCACGGTTAGCTCCGGCAGCCGCGGCGCAACCGGCTCCACGCTAACGATTGCCGACGCCGAAGTCCTCATGAATCAGGATCGTTTTCCGGCGATGGCCGCGGTCGCCCCCACCTACCAGAGCAACGCCTCGGTAACCTATGGGGCCACCGAAGGCAGTTATACCGTGGTCGGGGCAACCGATGCCTATCTGGCCGTACGTGGTCAAGATTTAGCCGCAGGAGAGTTTTTGACCGCCGATCAGGTAGCACTAAAGAGCAATGTGGTGGTGCTTGGTTCGACCGTGGCCGGCGATCTCTTTGGTGGGCAGGAGCCGGTGGGCCAAAGTATTCGCATTGATGATGCGCTCTTTCAGGTGATTGGCGTGCTCGAATCAACCGGTAGTTCGGGCTTTGGCAGCAGTGACACACAGCTCTATGTCCCCATTGCCGTGGCCCAAGGGCGGCTCTTCAATGCCGCCCGCTACCGCGGCAGCTACACGATCAGCAGCATCAGCATCCAAGCGGTGAACCAGGATCAGTTAGACAGTGCGGCATTGGCCGTAGAACAAGTGCTGCGTCTGCGCCATGGCTTGGGCACCGATGATGATAATGACTTTACCATCACCAACCAGATTGTCCTTGGCGGCGGCTTCTGGTGGGCAAATCGCAGCGGGCTCTTGGCCAACAGTGGGCTCGGTAGTTCATCAAGCAAGCTCACGGCAAGCGGCGCAAGCGGGTCAACCAGACCAACCGGTACCAACGCTGGGCAGTTGCCCTTCAATCCTGGCCAAGGTCAATTGGCTCCTAGCCAAGATACGGTAAGTACGACGATCAACGACGGCACAGCGATGAGCGTACCACCAGCCAATCCAGAACAAAGTGCTACCGACGCAAGCGCAGCGATGAATGGGACGGCAACAATCACCCAACCCAGTAGCGCCACAGATATCGCCCTTGCAAACGGGCAAGCGGCTACGCCATTTGACACCAAGGGCGCTACGCAAGGTGTGGTCAGCAGCGTGGTGGCGATTGTTGGTGCCAAAGGAACCCTCATCTGGCAGACCGACGGCAGCTTATTGACTACCCTGGAGGCGGGCACCAAACTAAATGCCACCGAGCAGACAGCGGATGGCACTTGGCTTCAAGTCACCAACGGCAGCACAGCCGGTTGGGTAGAGAGCGCAACCCTCGTCATTTTTGACCAGAACAAACTCGCGGTGGCGACCTTACCCGAAGCCATTGTCGGCGCGACCGCACAAACAGCCGCCCCGACTACACCGAGCGAAGAGGCCGCACCAGCGCAGAATGAATTCGATGCACAAAATCTGATGACCGACAGTGCCCCAGCAAGCGAGAGCGCCGAGGCAGCCATTGCGGCAACCACCCCCGCGGTGACAGCGACGGTTGTGACCACCGGCGCACGGTTGAACATCCGCTCCGGGCCGGATACGACTTACACCATTGCCGCTAAAGCGACAAACGGGACAACACTAACCGTTCTTGGTCGCGATGAAAGTGGTGCATGGCTGGAAGTCCAATTGCCAGACGACAGCGCTGCAACCGGGTGGATCGCTGCTACCTACGTGCAGCTAGCGGTACCGGTCACGGAAGTACCAGCGAGCGCGGATGCAATTTAACAAGTTCTGACGCTAGAAACAGCGTATTTGGTAAAGCAAATTCGGACAGAGTAAAGCGCCCTGTCCGAATTTGCTTTACCAATCATTGCTCTTCAGCCCCAATATAGACTGTCGCTGTCATATTCCACGCCAACTCGGCAACTTGATCTTCGATCGTGATGTAGGCAGTGTAGGTCATGTCCCCCACCTTGTTTTCACCGATTGGCTTCACGCGCACCACACGCCCACGCAACTCTATATCCGGCAGCGCATCCACAGTAATTGCCACCAACGCGCCCGGCTTCACCCGCACCACATCTAACTCAACTAAATCCTCGGTCGCCAACTGCCACGTCGAGAAATCACCCAGTTGCACAATCGCCGTCCCTGGTGCGACCTGCTCCCCAATCTCCACATCAAGTGCCGCAATCGTGCCGACAAAGGGTGCGGTCAAACTCGTTTCCGTCAGCGCAAACTCCGATTCCATGAGGGTTGCCTGCGCCGCAGTGACCGCGGCTTGTGCCGCACTGATCGCGCCACTGCTCGCCCCGGCACGCAACAGGTCAAGCTCGGCCTGTGCCTGACGCAACTCGGCATGGGCAGCATCAATCTCACCCGCTTCTACCGGTCTGCGTACACGAGCCAGGTTGGCGCGCGCCGTCTCAATGGTGGCCAACGCGCTGCTGATCTGCGCGGCGTCGGCCCCACGGATCAGCTCGGCATAGCTCGCTTGGGCCGCTTCAAAGTCAATGGTTGCCTGCTGCAATTGAGCCGATTCGGGCAACATCGCCAGATCGTTACGCCAACTCACCGCATCATAAGCCGCCTGTGCCATCGTCACCAGTGCCTCAGCTTTGCGCATGGCGGCGCGTGTGCTGATCAGAGTCTCTTCCGATGGCCCAGCATAGAGCTGTTGTAACTGTGCCTCGGCCGCGGACACTTCGGCCACTGCCGCCGTTTCATCAGCCGCCTGGAGCTTGTTTTGCCCCAGTAGATCGACACGCGCCTGCGCGCCATCGACCACCGCTTGCGCCGCGGCAAGCTCTTCTGATCGGGCACCGGCCTCGACTTGCCGCAATTCTGCTTCCACTTGCTGCAAGCCGGCGCGAGCTTGGGCAATCGCCACCAGTTGGCGCGTCTGATCGAGTCGCAACAGTGGTTGACCGGCCGTCACTACGTCTCCCTCTTGCACCAATAATTCGCTGACACGACCGCCAACGGTAAACCCCAAAGCCGCGGCGCGCCGCGGCTTGACCACAGCTCTGGCAATCACAGCGTTGTCACTAGTGCGCAAGGCGGCCACAGCATCAGCCACAGTTGGCTCACTAGCAGATGCGATCGCGGCATCTGGCTCTTCTGTCACCAGGGCAGCCAGAGACAGGACAGCCGCTTGCTGGTGTAGACGAACCCAATAGACTCCGCCACCACCCACCCCCCCGATTAACAGGAGCAGGAGCAACAACCAGCCTTTGCCGTGGCGACGGGCACGGCGACGTACCCGCACCCGTCGTCGTTGTGGATAGAGGTCAATGATCTGCGCTCCGTCGCTTTGTCTCTCTTCGACGTGTGGATCTTGCCAACGGCGTTGAGCGGATGCCACAGCCAATGCATATTTCGACGGTGGTGTAGAGGATTCCAGTGCGTAGGTAAAGCCCGGCGGCAACGGGGCACGCGGCGCGTCAACCGCCCAATCGACCTCATCAGCACGATGTGGCGATTGCGTCTCAGCCACCGGCCCAGGGGCGGAGCCACGGCGATGGGTTTGACTCTGACGGTGACCATGTGGATTGGTCATAAACGTTGCTGCTCCTTGCTGGAAATCCATCTACAGAGAACATCGGGTCAATCCGATGGCTGCTATGTCAACCGGTTCATAAATAACCCAGTAGATGGAGGCTGAGCTTGTCGAAGCCGGATCCGCTTTGGTTTCGACAAGTCCTTCGACCGGCTCAGGACGAAGCGCAGCCTCCGCTCCAATACCGAATTTAATTAACAATGTCCATCAACCGGTGGCCCCTACAATGCAATTGAAAAGAGATCCTGAACAATCGCCTTGACCACGAGCGTCGACTGTTTGTAGAGAAAAAAGTGATCGCCGGGAAATTTGCGCACCTTGACCAGGCCGATGGTATGTTGTCGCCATTGCTCCAAGCCCTCATCGCGGATGCGCTGCTCGTGCAAATTGGTAAAGACAGAAAGCGGGCAATGCAAGACGGTCGGCGACAACATGGCAGCCCGCTCACTCAGGACAAAATCGGCCCGCAATGTCGGCAAGAGTTGAGCCATCAGCTCACGATTTTGCAGCACTTCCGCGGGGAAACCATTCTGGCGTGCCATTTCCTGCAAAAATGCCCCATCCACTTGTCGATGGGGCGACCGTTGGGAAGAACAGAGACGAGGTGGCGTGGCCGCCGAAACGAGTAGCCGTTGCAACGGCCGGGCCCGTTGCTGAAAGCGTTGTGCCAGATGAAAGGCGATCAAAGCGCCCAGATCGTGGCCCAAAAAAGCAAAGGGCAGATCCGTGTAAGGCTCCAGCGCTTTCTGCAGATCCGCCACCAGTCGTTTTAAATCGTTATAGGGTTGCTCATGCGTGCGATTTTCGCGGCCAGGCAACTGTACAGGACAAACTTCAACTTGATAGGGCTCTAAGAGTTCCGCCCAATGACGAAAGTGGGACGCGCCACCACCGGCATGGGGAAAGCAAAAGAGCCGCAAGCGGGCATCCGGCAGCGGTTGGTGGTCGGCGATCCACGGCGTACGCAACGTTGGCAGCGTCTTCGCCATCCACGGCATCTGCACCGTGGTGGAGGGTGGGGGGTTGATCGATCTACGTTGCGTGGCGCGGTTGACGGTTGCGCGATAGGTTGTCATCTTGCGTAGATTGCTCCTAATTCTCTTCAGCTTTATTCTCTTCAGCTTTATTCTCTTCAGCTTTATTCTCTTCAATGGTGCGCAGCGTTGACGCAGCCCAAGCCAGAAGATTGGTGAGTAAAAAACAGAGACCCAGGGCAAAAAAGAGCAAAGCAATGCCACGCCCTTCGCCCACGCCAATCCAACGACCAACGGTTGACGCGAGCGCGCCATTCGGCTGGAGCAACGGTTCAAAGAGCGTATCCGCCAATGGCCCAGCCGCCAAAAAGGCAATTGGCGTGGCCCCAATTGCCAGCATATCGCGCGTGACAAAGACCCGCCCCTGCAAGTAGTTGGGCACCTTGCTCTGCCAGATACTCTGTGCCGAACCGCGCGAGATCGGCAGCCCCACAAAGAAGAGAAAGGCGACTACCATCAGCAGGGGAACCGAGGTCACAAATCCCGCCAGGATCATCGCCGCAATTGGCAGCAGATCAAAGATCAGCAGACCGTAGATGCGCGGCTGTGGTCCCCCCCAGCTACTCATCAACAGACTCCCGATCAACAACCCAACGCCCCCCACGGTCAGGATCAAGCCCAGTTCGGCTTCGCCGGCAAAAGCGAGCACCAGCGGCGGGGTCAAGATGCTGACAAAGCCGGTGAGAAAGACGGTCACCGCAATATAGATCATGAGCAGCAACAGCCCACGGTCGGCACGGATAAAGGCCCACCCCTGGAGAAACTCTTGGAAGAGGGATTGACCCCGCTGCGTACTTCCCCCCATTGTTAACGGACTGTCACCTTCCAGCATTTGTGCTTGATCGGCGGCAGGGCGTTTTTCGCCAAAGGCAGGCAGAATGTTCGGCACCCGCACCAGCAAGAGGGTGGTCAGCGCCACAAAAAAGGTGACCAGATCCAGGAGCACAATTCCTGGGATTGCAATCCAGACCAACAAGATGCCACCGCCAAGGGGAGCCGCCAGCTGGGCAACCCCACGCGCCAGATCGACCAAGCCATTGGCGCGCCCTAGCCTTGCCTTTGGCACCAATTGAGGGATGAGCGCCTGATAGGCTGGCCATTGAAAGCTAGAGGCGACCGCGGCCAGTGCCGTGATGATATAGAGATGCCAGGGTTGCAACCCTCCGGTCGAGACAATCAAGAGCACGACGCCCATCAACAGGGCGTGGACAGAATCGCTTAGGATCATCACCGTGCGCCGGTTCCAACGGTCAACGATCACCCCGGCAACGGGCGCAACGAAGAGTTGGGGCAGCACAAAGGCCAGAGAAACCAGTGCAAATTGCAGCACGGATCCTGTGCTCGTATAGACCCAGATGCTCAGCGCAAAGTCCGAAATCGACGACCCAATCAGCGAGACCATCTGCCCAAACCAAATGAGGTAAAAGGCTCCCGCCCCGACATCGGGGCGGGCTGGGGTGGGGTTCAGGGTGGGGTTCAGGGTTGGGTTCAATACTTCATTCATAGGTTAAGATCTCACGCACGCTTAGCCGGGTGGCATTGCGCGCTGGGAAAAAGGTCGCCGCAACCGCGACCAGCAGAATAAAAAGCAGCGTGACCAGCAATCCAGCATAGGAAAAGGCAAAGGTGAGGGGCGTCTGGATCAGCACCATGCCTAATTGATCACAGAGCAAGCGGCTCAGTGGCACGGCCAAGGGCACGGCCAGCAGCCAACTGAGCAGCGCAACAACCAGCCCCTCGCCCAGAAAGAGCTTCATCACTGCCAGGCTAGAAGCCCCAATTGCGCGCAATACCCCAATTTCGGCAACCCGCTCCAGCACATTGATACTCATGGTGCCGGTCAACCCGATACCGCCAACGAGCAGCACAAGTAGCGCCATGATCGTCAGAAAGATCAATAGGATGCCAAATTGAAATTGTACTTGGCCGCGTACCTGATCGGTTGTCTCCAGATAGCCCACCTTTAGCCCTACCGTTTGCAGATAATCGGCCAGGGCTGCAATTTGGGCACTGTTCCCCTCCGCAGGCGACAGGTCCAACGCCAGCCGCACGTTATTGGTCTCCCCGACAGCGCGCACGGCATAGACAAAGGCGTCATAGTCGATGTACATGCGCGGCCCGGCCAATGTCCCCGCGACAATCCCAACGATCTGCCAACTGAGCTTGCGGCCATTGCGCTTGAAGGTGATGTGGTCGCCCACTTGCAACCCCGGTACCAGATCCAAAATCTGCGAGTTGATTACCACTGCGTCCCGCTCCCCATTAGCCAGCCAACGGCCAGCCAGCAACGACGGCTGAAAGAGCCTGGTGCCCGCCGGCGGGGCCTCGACGGTAATATCATCGCTTTCGCGGCCAGTGTCTAGCAAGATGCGCACCTGTAACATGTACCACGCTTCACTGGCCACCACCCCTGGCGCTTTGCGCAAAAGCTGCGCCACCCGCGCCGCCAGATAGCTCTCTTCAAAATAGAGGGTCGCATCGTAGCGCCACGCTTGACTGACCGTGGCCACGGTCCGCTGTACGGAGCTATAGACGCTAAAGATCGCCATTGCGACGGCGATCCCCAAGGTCAGCGTCGCTAAGGCCAGGATCAGACGCCCCTTGCGTCGAAAGGTGTTACGAAAGGCGAGCAGGAAGGGGCGTGAAAAGAGATTCAAACGGTTCAGCCACCGCTCCAGCCAGCCGGTCTGGAGCGCCACCGCGCCAGCAGAGCGACTATCCAGCGCCTGGCGAATTGACATCCGTGCCCCGTGACGGATCGGCAGCCAGCTTGCGAGCAACGGGGTCAATAGCCCGACAACGAGGGCTAGCCCATAGAGACGCCAATGAATACGTGTGCTCGCAAGCTCAAAGTTGAGCAGTTCCGCCACATAGCGCGTCAAGAACGCTGCCGCGCCAAGCGCTAGCGGCAGGGCGACAAGCGTGGCGATGCTCCCATAGATCAGCACCATTCCCTGATAGAGTTGGCGCAGCTGATTGGTGTCGGCACCGAGCGTTTTCATCACCCCAATCTGGCGTGTCTGCTGCGTAATCGTGGCCGAGATCGTGTTGGCCACCAGAAAGGTGCTAACGATCAACGAGATCACGCCGAGCGTGGCCAGCACAAAGAGCACCGCTTGCACAATCGAATAGGTCGGATGTTCACCAGGAACAGGCACCCAGGCCACATAGACCCGTACCCCTGCCTTCTGCACTTTGGCCCGCACAGCATCGGCGATCGTCTGAATATGCGCCCGGTCCATACGATCCGCACGCACGGTAAAGTAGAGCTGATTAAAGGCGCGGCTTTCGCCCAGCCAGGGCAAGCTCTCACGGCTGATAAAGCCATTGATCGTGCCGCTAAAGGTCGTCGGATCCAACGTCGGATCATAGACGACGCCGCTAAAATCCAGCGTGCGGCGCAAATTATTGGCGGTCTCGAGCGTCAGCGCGCTGCCCGGCGGTTGCTGGAGCAAGGTCAAGCCGGCACGCTCGATCAACAGCGTTTTGGCCGTCGGTTCACTCGCACCGCGCACCGGCAGAATGCGATTGACCGGCATCTCTGTGTAAGAAGAGAGCGCGATCAAGAGCAGCCGTTCCCACTGATTCTCCCCCACCTGCACCTGGGCCGCCACCGTCCGCCGCGCCACCGCATCGGCCACCCCATCGATACGTCGAACTGTATCGAGTAGTGTTTCATCAAAATCATCGGTATAAAGCACCGCGCTGGCCGGATCGACAGCAGCGTAGGCGGCGGGCATCTCCCGCTGGAGAATCTCCCAAGCAGCCGCGATCATTGTCACGGCAAAGACGCCCACGGCAATCGACAAGATGACCAGGGACGTGCGGCCGCGATAGAGCCACAGTTCACGCACGATCTTACGCCAACGGGGGCGCAGGGCGAGGAGGAGCAGTTCACTGCGCATAGACGCTATGCCCCACGCAAGTGCCCATCGGATTTGCGCTCCGAGAAGGGCGGCTTTGTCAGATCGGGCCTCGCCCACAGGCGGCCAACCTTCTGGACGATCCGCTGCAAGCCCAACCAGGTCATCACCAGCCAGACCAGCAGTTCAATTCCTGCCCAGCGCGCCCAGCGTTGTTGCTTTTCATAGCGCGCGGCCGCAGCCTGATAGGAGATGAGGCGGTGTGAAATCATAATATTGAGCGGTAGCCACCACTGCGGAAAGAGCTGGTACAGGGCACCCTCGATCTGTTTGCGCGCCATTACGCGCAAGGTGCCGCTGCCATCGCGCAGCTCAACAAAGTTCTGTTTTGCCAGATCCGCCAAGAGATCGGTATTCGGTTTACGTTCGGCCTGATAGTGGGCAAAAGCGACGGTGCGATCCTCCGGTGTTTCGGCGAGATAGCGGTCGAGCACGCCGCTGTCTTCATAGGCGGCGTTCATCCCTTCGCCCCAAAAAGGGGTTACCCCGTGCACCGCATCGCCGAGCAAGACAATCTTGTCACCATAGGACCAGGGCGCGGTATAGGTGGTGATAAAGTGGGAGACCGGAATGGTTACCAATTGATGGGGCAATGCGGGGACCACCGCCAACAGGTCAGCAAAGTCAGCTTCGAGCAAGGTGGTGGTCGCTTCTACCGTGGTCAGTTTCTCCACGAGGGTCAGCGGTGCCATAAAATTGCCGGCAAAGCTGCCATCGATCGTGGGGAAGGCGAAAAAGGTACAGTGACCGCGCGGCCAGAGATGCAACGCATGGCGTGCCATGGCGTGTTGCCCCGTTGGCCCCGCCGGCACAATCACATCCTTGTAGCCCCAATCCAGACAATCCTGGTGATAATCTGCGCGCTCACCTTTGTGCATCTGTTGGCGCACAGTGGAAAAAATACCATCGGCCCCAATCACCAATTCGGTATCCACGGCGCTTGGTGGCTCTTCGGGCTGTAGTTCGTCTTGAAACCAGAGGCGGCCGCTACATTTTTCAACCTTTACCAAGCGCTGATCAAAGACGCAATGAATATTGGGATAGCGACAGGCCGCCTCATACAACAAGGCATTCATATCATGGCGGCGGATAGCGTGGAGCTGTTCGTCGGCGCTTTTGCCATAGGGCACATAGGTGGTCGTACCGTCACGACCGTGGATCATGCGCCCGCCCAAGCCCACCGACAGCGCCAATGCTTCATCAAGCAGATCGATTTCTGTCAACGCCTGCGCACCGCGCTTGGAGATGGTGACGGTGAAGGAGCGTTGGCTTGACGACAGTTGCGCCACGTTCATGCGCCGATCATAGACCGTCACCCCATAGCCACGGCGCGCCAGCCGGATCGCCATCATCAACCCGCCCAACCCCGCACCAACCACCGTGGCTTGCAAGCCGTGCTTTGCATGTACTGGGCCGCTCATTGGGCCAACCTCTCTGCGGCTAAACAAGTCGCCATCGTTTGCGCCACCGCTTGCACATGTGGCTCTTCGAGCAAGGTGCTGTGCTTACCCGGTAGATCAAAGCGCTGTACTCCACCCCGCGCAATGGCCGACCAGGAGATATAGGCGGCAACATCACTCTCGCTGCGGTCGGTGCAACGTAGAAAGGTAACCCGTCCGCCATAGGGATTGGCGCGGTAGGCGCTCAGCGCGTCGACGTGCGCGTCCATCGCTTCGTACATACGCCGCAGTTCGCCGACCGTGTAATTGGCCGGAATCCGTCCAATCGCCTGGCCACATTGAAAGAGGTAGGCGACGCGTGCCGCATAGTCCGGCAATAAGCGGAGATGTTTGTGTACCTCGCGACTTTGTCCCTGTGGCAAGGCGGCCAACATGCGTACAAGCAGCCGCTCATCCGCATCAACAATCTCTTTGCCTGGGTAGGGCAACCGCTCGGTGTAGAGATAGGCATCGAGCAGAAAGAGATGGGCGACCGTCTCGCCTTGTGCCCGCAATTGTTGCGCCACCTCAAACGCGATCACGCCACCCATCGAGTAGCCAGTCAGCGTATAGGGCCCCACCGGTTGCTGCGCCTTTAGCAGCGGCACATACGCCTGCGCCATCGCGGGAATGTCGGTCAACGGCCTCTGTTCGCCATAGAGGCCGTGGCCTTGCAGCCCATAGGCGGTATAATCTTCGCCCAAATGAGAGAGCAAGGCCAAATACCAGAAGAGCGCCCCACCCGCCGGATGGACAAACCAGATCGGCGGCAACGGGTTATTGATCTGCACTGGGTTATTGATCTGCAATGGCACCACGGGTGACCATGCCGGACGGCTCTCTTGGGAGCGTACCCCCTGCATCTTCTGGACGAGCAATGCGCGTTGGTCCGGCGAGAGTTGTTGGTATCGGTTCAGATTATTTGTCATGCGCTTTATCCATTAGTTCTGTTGCGTGGTACGTGGTACGTGGTACGTGGTACGTGGTGCGTAGTGCGTGTTGCGTAGTGCGTAAAGCGGCAAAGTCGCAGGGATCGCAAGCAATTACCCGGTTAGTCGACCCATTCACCATTCACCGTTTACAATTCACCATTTACAATTTATTGCGACGCCGCCACTTCCACCTCGGCAAAGAGCGCTGCTAGCGTCTCATCATCAAGTTGTGCCAACTGGGCATCGATCACCAGATTGGCAAGCTGTGCGACAGTGGTCTGCTCAAAGATGCTGCGCAGGGGCAGCTCGACCCCAAACTGCTCGCGCAACTGCCAGACGATCTGGATCGCCTGCATCGAGTGGCCGCCCAGATCAAAAAAGTTATGCTGCACGCCAATCCGCTGGGCATCAAGCCCCATCACCGTGGCGAGAATCTCGACCAAGGTCACCTCTACTTCGTTGCGGGGCGCGACATAGGGTTCGCTGCTGGTATCGAGCAGTTGGGTGGGCAAGGGCAACAAGCGTCGCGCCACTTTACCACTGCTGTTGAGCGGCAAAGCCTCAAGCGGAATAATCGTCGTGGGCACCATGTAATCGGGCAACTGCTCCGCCAGAAAGCGACGCAGCGCTTGCATCGTCACTACTTCTGTTGGATCTCCTCCGCTGTCGATGCTTGTCGTGGCCTTGCGGATCACATAGGCGATCACCTGCATCTCGCCCTCGCCCGCGCCATTTGCGATCACGACCGCCTGTGCTACCGCCGGATGATTGCTCAGGGTGGCTTCAATTTCACCCAATTCCACCCGGATGCCACGCACCTTGACCTGAAAATCGAAGCGGCCCAGATATTCAATCGAGCCATCGACCAACCGGCGCACGCGGTCACCGGTCTTATAGAGACGGGCCGACGGATCGGCGACAAAGGGATTCGCCAGAAAAACTTGCGCCGTCCGCACCGCATCATGGAGATAGCCACGGCCAACCCCCAAGCCCCCAACATAGAGTTCCCCCGCCACCCCAATCGGCACCGGTTGGCGGTGCGCATCGAGGACATAGGTCTGCACATTGGGAATTGGCCGGCCGATCCCCATCGTCACCACATCGTCGGCTGGCGGCTTTATAATCAGATCATGCGCCACATCATCCGAACATTCGCTGGAGCCATAGGCATTGAGCAGCGGAATCTGCGGGCAGAGCGCAAACCAGCGTCGCGCCAACGCCGGCGGCAGCGCTTCGCCGGTGGGGATCATCCAGCGCAACCGTGGCAGTAACGCACTCACCAGGAGACCGTTAGCGACTGCATCACCATCTTTTGCATCATCACCCATTGCAATCCGCTGTTGCAACGCCTCGAGTAGCAACCGCAGCAACGACGGCACCACCTGCACCACACTAATCTGCTGCGCCGCAATCTCATCGACCAAGATGGCTGGATCGAGCAACGTCTCTTCCGGCACGATCCGAATCGAGCCGCCACAGGTCAGCGCGGCCAGGAATTGCCAGACCGAGATCACATAACTCTGGCTGGCGGTTTGGCCAATGATGTCAACGGCACCCAGCGCGAGCCGCTGCTGCATGGCGGCGAGATGGTTAACCAGCCCCCGTTGTTCGACCATGACCCCTTTGGGCACACCGGTTGAGCCGGAGGTGAAGATGACATAGGCGAGGCTGTCGGGGCGGTTGCGACAGGGGGGATTGCTGCTTGGCGCGTTAGCGGCGTCGAGATCCTCAATCAGGCAGATGCGCGGGCGCTGTTCGGGTGGCAACTGGGCAACGGTTGACTCGACCAGCGGCAGAAAATCGCGGTTGGTTAGGAGCAATGGGCTGCGGCTCAGCGCCAGGATCTGCGCCAGACGTGTGCTCGGCGTCTGTGGGTCAAGAGGTAGATAGGCACCCCCCGCTTTGAAGATTGCCAGGATCGCGGTCAGAAAGTCAATGTCGCGGGACCAGAAGGGGGTGACCACCACATCGGACGCGACGCCAAGCCCGATTAACTGATAGGCCCAGCGGTTGGCCCGCGCATTGAGTTGTCGATAGGTGATCGACTGTGCGCGGTGACGGGCGGCGACAAAGTCGGGCGTGCGCACGACCTGCGCTTCAAAGAGCCGTTGCATACAGAGAAGGGGTGGTCGCAGACGCGCCTGCTCATTCCACCCAGTAAGCAGTTGCTGCCGCTCAACAGCGCTTACCATGGGTAATTGGCTCACTGGCTCGGTTGGCGCGGCGAGGGCGGCTTGCAACAGTTGGTGCAGATGGCCCGCCATGCGGACCACCGTGGCGCGGTCAAAGAGATCGCTGTTGTACTCCCAAACCGCGGTTAGATCAGCGGCATCAGCCGTTTCGCTAAAGACCAAGTTGAGATCAAATTTGGCGCTGTGCATGTCAAAGGCGACGGGCTGTACTTCAACTCCCGGCAGATCAAACGCCCTTTGATCCGCCTGCATCAGATCAAAGATCACCTGAAAGATCGGCGTGTGGTTCAGTTGCGGCGTCGGGTTGAGCGCCTCGATCACCTGTTCAAAGGGCGCGTCTTGGTGGGCATAGGCGTCGAGAGTCACTGCCTTGACCTGCGCCAACAGTTCCGTAAAAGTTATCCCATCGTGAAGGCGGATGCGCAGCGCCAAGGTGTTGAGAAAGAAGCCAATCAGCCCTTCAATTTGCGGGTCGGTGCGCCCGGCCACGGGAATGCCAATGACCAGATCATCCATGCCGCTGTAACGGGCCAAGAGCGCCGCAAAACCGGTTAACAGTGTCATGTGCAACGTGCTCTGCGCCTGACGACTAAAGGCGCTCAACCCTGCGGCCAACGGCGCTGCCATCGCTACTGTCAGCCGCTCCCCGACAAAACGTTGTTGGGCCGGGCGCGGATGGTCAGTCGGCAATTCAAGGAGCGGTGGGGCGTCGGCCAACGTGGTACGCCACCAGTCGAGTTGCTGCTGGAGCAACGGTCCGTAAAGCCACGCCCGCTGCCACTGCGCAAAATCCGCATATTGGACCGGCAAACCCGGCAGCAACGCGGCTTCGCCAGTCGCATAGGCTCGGTAAAGGGCGCTAAACTCCGCCATAAAGATGCGCCGTGACCAGTCGTCGCCGATGATGTGATGCAGGGTCACCAAGAGCAAGTGACGTTGGGGCCGTATCTGCCACAAGGCGACGCGCACGAGCGGTCCGGTTTCGAGGGCAAAGGGGCGCTCGGCCTCCGCAATGACCCACGCCAGGAGCGCAGCATTGGGAGCAGCAACATCGTCGCTCTCTAGGTAGGGATAGTGATCAATGCGCAGCGTCTGCTGATCGCTGATCTGCTGTACCGGTGCACCATTGCTCAGTGGGAAGTGGGTGCGCAGACTTTCGTGCCGCTGGATCATCGTGTCAAAGGCCGCCTGCAACGCGGCTTGATCTAAGTCGCCGTCGAGCCAGAGCGCAGCGGGCATGTTAAAAAAGCCACTGGTTGGGTTGAGCTGTTGCATCAACCAGAGGCGCTGCTGCGCAAAGGAGAGGGGCAACGGCGCATCGCGGTCGACGGGCAGCAGGGGCGGGCGGGCGATTGCTGGGGCGGCCTCGGTTACTGCCACCGCAAATTCGGCAATCGTCGGCTTGTCAAAAAGAGTGCGCAAGGTCACCGCCACGCCTAGCTGCTGCTGTAGGCGCGCCACCACCTGCGTCGCCGACAGCGAATGGCCACCGAGGGCAAAGAAGCTCGTCGTCACGCCGATTTGTTCGATGCCCAACACCTCTTGCCAGATGGCGGCAAGCGTGCTTTCTAGCGGTGTGCTCGGCGCGACATAGGATTCTTCCACCGTGGCAAAGCTCGGGGCCGGCAGCGCTTGGCGGTCGATCTTGCCGTTGGAGGTCAGCGGCCATTCCGTCACCGTCACCCAGGCTACCGGTCGCATGTGCGTGGGGAGCCTCTCCTTGAGCAGCGCCGCCCATTGGGTAACCCCCGCCCAATCTCCCCGGCGCGCGGGGGAGGAGCGGGACTCTCCCTCCCCGCTGGCGGGGAGGGCTGGGGTGGGGTACTCTGCCGCCGGTTCGACATAGGCAACCAGTTGTTTATCATCTTCATTGCCATTGCTGCCGGCGACGGTCAACACCAGCGCCGCACGAACCCCAGGCAGTTGTCGAATCTGGTTTTCGACTTCACCTAGCTCCACGCGGAAGCCGCGGATTTTGACCTGCGTATCGACACGTCCGACAAATTCAAATGTGCCATCGGCCAGTCGACGCGCCAGATCGCCGGTGCGATAGAGGCGACGGGGAGGCGTCGTTGCCGCTTCGCCAGCAAACGGGGGCAGTCTGATAAAGCGCTCGGCGGTCAGCGCGGGTCGTTGCCAGTAGTCGTTGTTGACCCCAACACCGCCGATATATAGCTCGCCCGGCGCACCGTCGACCACCGGTTGGCAGGCCGCGTCGAGCAGATAGATCGCGACGTTGGGCAGCGGTTCACCCAGCGGGATCAGCGCTGGCACCACACGGCGCACGGCGTGGTTGGTCGTGAGGTAGATAGTCGCGGTAATTGACGCTTCCGTCGGCCCATAGGAGCTGACAAAGATCATCTCATGATCGGCCAGCGTGGCCCAGCGTTGTAGGGTCTGCACCGCCGGCTTTTCGCCACCGGTGAGAAAGAGGCGCAGATGGCTTGGAAAGCGCGCCCCTTGCAGCGCCAGATTGTTGACCCACTGTTGCCAGGCCGCGGTCGAAAAATTGACAATCGTCACCCCCTGTTGGCAACAGAGTTCGAGCAATTCGTGGGCAGCCAACTGCGTTGGTTGGGGATGGAGCACTATAGATGCACCACTGGTCAGCGGGAGAAAGAGATCAAGCGCGGCGGCATCAAAGCCAACGGGAATAAATTGCAAGAGTCGATCCGCGGGCTGCATTGCGACTTTGCGCGCGGTGGCCTGGATCGTATTGGCAACACCGGCATGCGCCACGAGAACGCCCTTGGGCAAGCCCGTTGAACCAGAGGTATAGATCTGGTAGAAAGGATCGCTTGGGGCCACGGCAATGGGGGGATTGGTGATAGGCATGGCCGTCAGTTCGACCTGATCGATCAAGAGCAGCGGTAAACGAGCCGTCGGCAAGCGATCCACCACTGCTCCCGCGGTGATGAGGAGCGCGACCGCGGCATCATCGATCATATAGGCTAGCCGCTCAGCGGGGTAGGCTGAATCAAGCGGCAGATAGGCTGCACCGCTTTTGAGCACGGCCAGCGTGGCGATCACCTGTGCTGGGGAACGGTCGAGACAGATCGCAATGCGGTCGCCGTGGCCATAGCCTTGGGTCAAGAGCAGGTGGGCCAGTTGATTGGCCTGCAAATTTAATTCGGCATAACGCAACACCTGCGTATCAGTGTAAATGGCGGGTGCCGTTGGGCTCTTTTCGACTTGGGCTTCAAAAAGTTGATGCAGACAAGTATTGCCCATTGTTGACAACGTGGGGCCTTGGCCGGCGGCCAGGATCGCCGACAATTGTGCCAACCCAAAGAGGGGGAGTGTCGCAAGCGATTGGTGCGGCTGTGCAACAAGGGCGGCCAGCAGCGTCTGAAAGCGCTCGACCATCTGCACCATTGTCTGGCGGTCAAAGAGATCGGTACTGTATTGCCAGGTGACGCCCAATGCATCATCGGTTTCGGCAATCGAGAGCGCCAGATCATAATCGATGGTCGCCTTTTGCCAGGCCACCGGTGCCACGCTCAAGCCGGGCAGTTCAAAAGGGGCAGCAGGCCCCGTCTCGCTCTGCCAGGCGAGCAGCACTTGAAAGAGCGGGGCGTAGCTCAGCGTACGCGGCAACTGTAGCGCCTCCACCACTTGGGCAAAGGGCGCATCTTGGTGGGCATAGGCCGCCAGGGTCGTCTGGCGCACCCGTTGTAAAAGTTCGTCAAAATTCGGATCGCCAGCCAGATCAATACGCAACGCCAGCGTATTGACAAAGAAGCCGATCAGCCCTTCGACGGCGGGGTGTGTACGGTTGGCAATCGGTGTACCGATGACCAGATCGCGTTGTTGGCTGTAGCGCGCCAGCAACGCGGCAAAGGCACTCAGCACCGTCATATAAAGCGTTGCGCCGTGGGCGTGGGCAAGTTGATTGAGCTGGCGCACCAGCAGCTCATCGATCTGAAAAGTAAGCGTCTCCGCCTGAAAACTAGGGGTAGCTGGTCGGGCGCGATCGGTTGGCAAGTCGAGCAAGGGAGGAGCACCGGCGAGTTGTTCGCGCCAATAGTCAAGCGCTGCTTGCAAGGTCGCGCCTTGCAGCCACTTGCGCTGCCACTGGGCATAGTCGGCATATTGAATCGCCAATGGCGGCAGATCGGCGCGCCGCCCCTCAACCTGCGCCGCATACAATTCGGCCAACTCGTTCAGCAGGATCGGGATCGACCAGCCGTCGGTAATGATGTGGTGCATGAGGACAAAGAGGATCGCGTCATCATCAGCAAGGTGATAAAGGGTACAGCGCAGCAACGGCCCGACGGTCAGGTCAAAAGGATCTTGCATGGCGGTGGCAGCCTCTGCTTGGGCCGCGGCTTCGCGTGCGTCTGGGGGCAGGTGGCGCAGATCAATCTGGCGCAGCGCCACCGTGGTCACCGGCTGGATCAGTTGGGTGGGTGCCTCGGCGGCGGTGACAAAGATCGTGCGCAGGCTTTCGTGGCGGGTAATGATCCCATCCAGTGCTCGTTGCAACGCGCCCAAGTTGAGCGGCCCCGTCAAGCGCAGTGCGCCAGGGATGTTATAGCCTACGCTCTGCGGGTCGATCTGTTGGAGCAGCCAGAGGCGCTCTTGCGCAAAGGAGAGGGGCAAGGGCCCGTTACGCTCGACCGCAACGAGGGGTGGTCGTTCTTGGGTCGGTTGCATGGTGGCGAGTGCCGCCGCCAACTCGGCAATCGTCGGCTTTTCAAAGAGGGTGCGCAATGGTAGCGATAACGCCAAACGCTGCTGAATCCGCGCCACGACCTGCGTAGCCAAAAGGGAATGGCCACCCAACTCAAAGAAGTTACTCGCCACGCCAACCTGCGCTAGACCGAGCACCATCTGCCAGATCTCAACAAGCGCCGCTTCGAGGGGCGTGCTTGGCGGGACGTAGCGAGCGCGGCGCTCCTCGAAGGTCGGTGCAGGCAAGGCTTGGCGGTCGATCTTGCCGTGCGGTGTCAACGGCCACGCCTCGATCAGCACCCAGGCCGCGGGCAGCATCTGCGCGGGTAGGCGGGCGCGTAGCGCATGGGCGATCCTCTCCCATGCAACCCCCTCCCGGCCTCCGCCGCGAGCGGGCGTCACGGCTACTGAGTCTAGGGGTTCATGCGGTGTCACTCCTGCGCAGGCAGGGGTCCACTCGCCTGCATCTTGGATTCCTGCCTGCGCAGGAATGACATTTTCCTCCCCGCTGGCGGGGCGGGCTGGGGTGGGGTGCATTTCTGACAATTGCACGTACGCGACAATCTGCTTGTCGCCAGCGCCGTTGCCCCGAGCAAGCACAACCGCCTCGCGCACATCGGGCAGTTGCTTGAGTTGACTCTCAATTTCGCCTAGTTCGACGCGGAAGCCGCGGATCTTGATCTGCGTATCAACTCGACCGACAAATTCACAAATGGGCAAGCCACCGTCAGGCGCGGCCAACCAGCGGGCAAGGTCGCCGGTGCGGTAGAGACGCAGGGGCGGGGCCATTGGATCGGCGTTGCCAAAGGGGGGCAACTCTACAAAACGCTCGGCGGTCAATGCGGGGCGCTGCCAGTAGCCATCGGCAACACCCATGCCGCCGATATAGAGTTCGCCCGGTACCCCACGGGGGACAGGTCGTTGCGCCTCGTCGAGCAGATAGATCGCCACATTGGGCAGCGGTGGCCCCAACGGGATCAACGCAGGGGGATCGCGCCGCACTTCGTCATTTGTAATCGTGTAGAAGGTCGTGGTGATTGACGCTTCGGTTGGGCCGTAGGAGCAGCAGTAGAGCATCGCATGGTCGCCCAAGGTGGCCCAGGTACGCAATGTCTGCGGCGATGGCTTGTCGCCGCCGGTGAGAAAGACGCGCAGCGTACGGGGAAAGGTGCAGGGTTGCAGCGCCAGGTTATCGACCCACTGTTGCCAGAGCGCCACCGTAAAGTTGACGACGGTCACTTCTTGCTCCGCACAGAATTGCAGCAGCTCTTCAGCGGAGAGACGGGTTGGATTGGGGTGGATCACCAGGGCGGCCCCGCGCGTCAGCGTGGTAAAGAACTCAATCGCCGCGGCGTCAAAGCCAAAGGGTACAAATTGCAGGTGGCGATCGCCCGGCCCAATGCCAATCTGCTCGGCAATCGTCTGGATCGTATTGGCCACCCCTTGGTGCGCCACAACCACCCCCTTGGGCAAGCCCGTTGAGCCGGAGGTGTAGATCTGGTAGAGTTGGGCCGAGGGCGGCACCGGGATCGCCAGGTTGTGATCGGGCAAGGTCTGGCGTTCCAGATCGTCAATGACCAAGAGTGGCGTTGCTGTCACCGGCAGGCTGGCTTGTAGCGCGCGCTCGGTGATCAACAAGGTGGCCTGCGCATCTGCCAGCAGATAGGCGAGCCGTTCGGCGGGATAGTCGGGATCGAGCGGCACATAGGCCGCGCCAATTTTGCTGACGGCAAAGAGTGCGGCGACCATCGCGGGCGAACGGTTGACACAGATGGCAATCCGTTCGCCAGCCACGCAGCCGCGCGCCAGCAGTGCATAGGCAAGCTGATTGGCACAACGGTTGAGTTCGCCATAGCTTAGCAGCGCGGCCGTGGGTGACGCTTGGCCGTCAGGCGGATTGGCAGCATCCGGTCGATAGTATAGGGCCGGTGCCGCGGGGTCACGCGCGACTTGGGCCTCAAAGAGTTCGTGTAGAGTCTGTGTGACGAGTTCAGGTTCTGATGCGCCGGTGCCGGCAGCCAAAAGCTGTTGCTGGCCAACACCTCCATAGAAGGGCAACCTGTCAAGCGGTTGGTCGGGGTCGGCCACCACCGTCGCAAGCAGCGTTTGCAGATGGGCGGCCATCTCTTGTGCCGTCGCCTCGGTAAAGAGATCGGTGCTGTAGCGCAGCCGCCCGATAATTTCGCCGTTATACTCAATCATTGCCAAGAGCAGATCGACCGGCAGGCTGCGGATTGGCAAATCAATTAATTCCACCATCAACCCGGGCAGTTCCAGCACTTCGTGCAGATCGGTCTGCCAGACAAACATCACCTGAAAGAGTGGATTGAGATTAAGGTGACGCTCCGGTTGCATGAGTTCGACCAAGCGCTCAAAGGGGATCGTGAGATTGGCAACGTTGTCGAGCACGCGGTGACGCACGGCAGTCAATAAGCTGCGAAAGGAGTGGCCCTCGGCGACTTCGATGCGCTGGACCAGCGTATTGACGAGAAAACCAATGAGCGGTTCAAGCTCCGCCCGCTCGCGGTTGGCAACCGGTGAGCCAATCAGCAGATCGCGCTGTTGGCTGTAGCGCGCCAGGAGCAAAGCAAAGGCGGTCAGCAGTGTCGTGTAGAGGGTGGTGCCGCTCTCTTGGGCCAACGCTTTGAGTTGGGCGGTTAGCGCTTGATCCAACCGCAAGAGCACTGTCGCCGCGTCGAGCGTGGGGAGGACTGGGCGCGGATAGTCAAGCGGCAATTGGATCAGCGGCGGCGCGCCGTGAAGCTGCTCGCGCCAGGCGGCAAGTTGTGCCTGCCATTGCGGTGTTGCCTCTTGCTGTCGTTGCCAGCGGGCATAGTCGGCATATTGGATCGGCAAGGGGGGCAGGTTGGCCGGCTCGCCGCGGACAAAGCTGCCGTAGAAAGCGCTCACCTCGCGCACAAAGAGATTGGTCGACCACTCGTCGGTAATCAGATGATGCAGGATGATCGCAAACAGCCAGCGCTCTTCATGCGCTGGATGCTCCTGCACCGGTTGTGCACCAAGGCGGAAGAGTAGAAAACGCCAAAGTGGCCCCACCGTCAGGTCAAATCGACGACTCTGCTCGGCTTGGATCCGTGCAATGGCTTGTGGTAGCTTTTCGTCAAGCGGTAGCGCGCGGTAGTCGATCTGCGCGATGGTCACCGGCGGCGCTTCAGCGATGCACTGCATGGGCACGCCGTCAACGACCGCATAGGTGGTGCGCAAAATTTCGTGACGGGCGACCACAGCACTTAGGCTCTGTTGTAGGGCATCAAGGCGCAGTGTGCCGGTCAATTGCAAAAGCGTAGCCAAGTGATAGGTTGTACCAGTCGTCTCGATCTGCTCCAGAAACCAGAGGCGCTGCTGGGCAAAGGAGAGCGGGGCTTGCGCTTGATAGTCGGCCCGTGGAATCGGCTGTATGCGCGTTTGCTGCTCTTCTAAAAAGGCGACCAACGCGGTCTTGTGTGTGGCAAGTTCGGCGCGTAGGTCGGCTGTTAAGAGGCCGGCGGGCGCACTCACCGTGAGCTTGCCCTCCTGTAGCGCGAGCTTAACATCGAGTTGGTAGAGCTTGGTGATTAGTTGTTGAATCGTCGTCATAAGAATAGCTTTACATCTCGAAACTCTTTAGCCTTTGAATAAATTCAAGGCTGATAGCTCAAGTCGGCTTAAGCCGACTTCCGTTATTAGCCTGAACTTTAGTTCAAGGCGACGTAGGCCTGAATCATTCCTAAATCTCAATACTTTCGCGATCAGCATTCACGTCATCGGGCACACTCTGGAAGAGGGCGGCGAGCTGTTGCAACGGCTCAACCACGGCGGCAATACCGGCAATGGTCGGGCGGTCCATTAAATCGCGGATGGGCAACTCAACTTGAAAGGCGGTACGCACGCGCGAGAGCACCTGAATCGCCAGCAGCGAATGACCACCGAGGTCAAAGAAGTTGTGCTGCGTGCCAATACGCGCCGGGTCGACCTTGAGTACATCGGCCCAAATCGCCACCAACGTCTCTTCGAGGGGCGTTGCCGGTGGCACATAGTGGGTGGCGAGATCGACAGCGGGGGTGCTCATCGCCACGAGGGCGCGGCGATCAACCTTGCCGTTGGGGGTCAGGGGCAAAATCTCCAGCGGGACAAAGGCGGCGGGCACCATGTAGTCGGGCAGCCGGGTGCGCAAGAAAGCGCGCAATTCTTCGCCCACGGGCGTCGGCGTGACGCTCACCAAGAAGGCAACGAGCCGCTTGCCGCCACTGCTATCCGCCTGGGCCACCACAACCGCCTGTCGGATCTGTGGGTGCTGCCCCAGCACACTTTCGATCTCCCCCAACTCAATGCGGAAGCCGCGGATCTTGACCTGGTTGTCGATGCGCCCCAAATATTCGATGGTGCCGTCAACGCGGTAGCGCGCCAGATCACCAGTGCGGTAGAGGCGGCCTTTGGCAGTTGGCTGGGCAAAGGGATCGGGGATAAATTTCTCGGTCGTCATTTGGGAGAGATGGCGATAGCCGCGCGCGAGGCCAGCACCACCAATGTGCAGTTCACCAGGGATGCCAATTGGCAGCGGTTGCTGGTGGGCATCGAGAATGTACAACTGCGTATTGTCAATCGGTCGACCAATCGAGACAGAACTGTCAGCGGCGGCGTGTTCATCATCCGCCAAGTCGGCCGCTTCCACCTTGTGTAGCGAAGACCAAACGGTCGTTTCGGTGGGGCCATAGAGATTCCACAATTCGCCACCACAGGCCAGCAACTGTGCGGCCAGATTGGCCGGCAGCGCTTCACCACCGACCAAGATGCGCAACCCCGGTTGCCCCGTCCAGCCGGCGAGCAACAACATGCGCCAGGTGGCCGGTGTCGCCTGCATGAGGGTCGCTTGGGGCAAGAGGCGCATCAACTGTGTGGGGTCGGCGCTCATCTCCTCGTTGGCGAGGATCACGGTTGCGCCGCTGATCAGGGGCAGGTAGAGCTCCAAGACGGCAATATCAAAGGAGATGGTGGTGACCGCCAGCAGCCGGTCAGCAGCACAGAGCCCCGGCGTTTGTTGCATTGAGCAGAGGAAGTTGACCACCGATTGGTGGCGCAATTCAACGCCCTTGGGCTTGCCCGTCGAGCCAGAGGTGTAGATCACATAGGCGAGGTTGTCGGCAGTGACGGCGCTGGTGGGGTTGTGGGTGGGCTGGCCAGCCAGTTCACCCACGCCAGCAATAACGCTATCGAGATAGAGTTGGGGAATGGCGACACTGGCCCACTCGTCGGCAAAGTAGCTCTCCGTCACCAGGATCACCAATTCGGCATCTTCGACCATCAGATCGAGGCGGCTCTTGGGAAAGGCAGGGTCGAGCGGGACATAGGCGGCACCAGCCTTGAGAATACCCAGCAGACCAACCAACAGGTTGGCTGACCGTTCAACCGAGAGGCCGACGAGATCATCGGGTTTGACACCCAACGCCTGTAAGCGATGGGCGACCTGATTGGCGCGGGCATTGAGTTCGCGATAGCTCAGCTCCACGCCGCTGCCAGCATCACGCAGCGCGCAGGCGTCCGGGGTGCGTGCGACTTGCGCTTCAATCAATCCGTGAAGAGATTGGCTGGCGGGGTAGGCGACGGCAGTGCCATTCCACTCAACTAGCAATTGATGCCGTTCACGCGGATCGAGCATGGGCAGGGTGGCGACCTTGGCAGTCGGTTGCTCGACCATGGCGCGCAGCAGATTCTGGAAATGGTTGATCATGCGCTGGGCGGTCGCCGCGTCAAAGAGATCCGTGTTGTATTCGAGCGAGCCCTGTAAGCCCTTGGCGCTCTCGCGCATCATCAGGTTGAGGTCAAACTTGGCCATATCGGTCTCAAGATCGAGCGGCTCCAAGAGCAACCCCGGCAGGCGCAACTGATCGGGGTCGGTCGGTTGCATGGCAAACATCACCTGGAAGACAGGGTTGTAGCTGCGGTTACGTTCCAGTTGGAGCAGATCGATCAGCCGCTCAAAGGGCAGATCCTGGTGAGCAAAGGCGTCGAGTGCGCTCTGGCGTACTTGCTCAACGAATTCAAGCACGGTCGGGTTCTCCCCCAGGCTGGCGCGCATGACCAGCGTGTTGATAAAGAGACCGATGAGCCGTTCCACCTCTGGTTGGGCGCGCCCAGCAATCGGCGTGCCAATGAGGATCTCACTTTGGTCACTGTAGCGGTGCAAGAGTAACGCAAAGGCGCTGAGCAAGGTCATAAAGGGAGTGGCCTTCTGCTGTTGGCTAAAGAGGGTGACCTTGCGCGCCGTCTCGCGGTCAACGGTGAAATCCAACGTTTTGCCACGAAAGCTCTGCTGCGCGAGCCGTGGGCGGTCGGTGGGCAATTCGAGCAAGGGGGGCGCGCCGTGTAACTTTTCTTGCCAATAGGTGGCCTGCTCTTCGAGCAACTTGCCCTGGAGCCATTTGCGCTGCCAGATGGCATAGTCGGCATATTGCACCGGTAGTTCAGGCAAGGCGGCGCTTTCGCCGCGAATACCCGCGCTGTAGAGTTCAGAAAACTCTTCGATCAACAGCCCAATCGAGACGCCATCGCTGATGATGTGGTGCATGTTGAAGACGAGGTAATGTTCGGGTAGACTTGTCAGGTTTTGAAAACCTGACAAGTCTGGGGTGAGGCGGAGCAAGAGCACGCGCAGCAGCGGCCCTTTGGCGAGATCAAAGGGGCGGCGGATCTCATCATCGGCTAGGCGCAGCGCTTCTTGTGGCTGGATAATGTCAATGGTTGGCAGCGGCACCGTCGTTGGGGGCGCGATGCGCTGGTAGATCTCGCCCGCCTCTTCGATAAAGGTGGTACGCAAATTTTCGTGGCGCGCCACAATGGCATTGATGGCCTGTTGCAAAACATCGAGTCGCAATGCCCCCTGTAGACGCAGAATTGCGGGCATGCTGTAGGCGCTATTCTCCTCCAATTGTTGCAAAAACCAGAGGCGCTGTTGCGAATAGGAGAGCGGCTCTTTGCCTGTGCGTGGCGCGGGCGGGATATGTTGCATCGCCTGCTTTTCCAAGAGAATCAGCAGATCAGTCTTATAGTGGGTTAATTGGGCGCGTATCGCTTCGGTCAAAACCCCTTGTGGTGCACTGACCCGTAAGCGCTCATCTTCCAGCCAAAGTTTGATTTCGTTGGCGTGGAGATAGGCGAGTAGTTCTTGGAAGCTGTTCATAATTCAATGACCTCGTAGGATTGATCTGCCGTGCGGGGCAGGGGTTCTTGACCAAAGGGCAGCAGGCGCGTCTCTGCCGTACGGCTTTCAACCGAAGCGGCCATGCCGGCAACTGTGGGATTTTCCATTAGATCGCGGATGGGCAAGTCGACGGCAAAGGCGGTGCGCACACGGGAAATAATCTGGCCGGCCAGCAGCGAGTGGCCGCCCAATTCAAAG
Organism: Caldilineaceae bacterium; assembly: GCA_034432375.1. GTDB lineage: Bacteria > Chloroflexota > Anaerolineae > Caldilineales > Caldilineaceae > JAHBVH01. The sequence continues at coordinate 6,914 of DAOUCA010000029.1, read as the reverse complement.
AAGCTGTGGTGGATGCCGATGGTGGCAGGGGCGAGGTTGAGCACGTCGGCCCAGATTGTGACCAATTCGCTTTGCAACGCAGTTTCAGGTGCAATATAGGGCACGGTTGCCCCCCAGATGTCGCCATCGGGGATTGGCAGCGCCTTGCGGTCGAGCTTGCCATTGTTGGTCAGCGGCAACGTGGTCAGCGGCATAAAGAGGGCAGGCACCATGTAGTCAGGTAGCCGTTGTTTGACAAAAGCACGGACGGCAACAATGTCGATTGCCGTCGCGGGATCAGCCATTGTAGGATCGTTTGGCGTCAGATAAGCGACCAGATATTTGCTGTTGTTCTGGTCCACCCGATCGATGACGACCGCCTGGCGCACGGTGGGCTCTTCTTCGAGCACCGCTTCAATTTCGCCCAACTCGATGCGGAAGCCGCGCAGCTTGACCTGGTAATCGAGCCGGCCCAGATATTCTATGTTGCCATCCGCCAGATAGCGCGCTTTGTCGCCGGTCTTGTAAAGGCGGGCATGGGGGTCGGCATGAAAGGGATCAGCCACAAAGGCGGCGGCGGTGCGTTCGGCATCATGGATGTAGCCGCGACCAACCCCGATGCCGCCGACATAGAGTTCGCCGGCGACGCCAATCGGCACCGGCTGGCGGTTGGCGTCGAGAATGTACATACGCATGTTGATGATCGGGCGGCCAATCGACATGTTGACCACCCCTTCGTGTGGCGGCGTCGTGACAAAATAGTGGGTTACATCATCCGAGCATTCGGTGGGGCCATAGGCGTTGACCAATGGAATGGCCGGGCAATGGCGCAACCATTGGCGCGCCAGATTAGGGGGCAGCGCCTCGCCGGTTGGGATCATATAGCGCAGGCAAGAGAGATCGGGGGCCAAGCCGCGGCCAATCTCATCGACCATCGTCCGCAGCAGCGATGGCACGACTTCGAGGATGGTGATCTGCTGTTGGGCCGTCCCTTGCAGCAAGCGCATCGGGTCGGCGGCGATGGCATCGGGGAAGATCTCGATCTGCCCGCCCAAGATCAACGTTGAAAGAAATTGCCAGACCGAAATGTCAAAGCTCTGCGGTGCAGTTTGGGCAACGATGTCACCGGCAGTGAGATGGAGATCCTTGATCTTGGCGTAAAGGTGGTTGATCATGCCGCGATGTTCGACCATTGCCCCCTTGGGCAAGCCAGTCGAGCCGGAGGTGTAGATTACGTAGGCGAGACGTGCGCCAGGATCGGTGGCCGCTGTGAGCAAGGGTAGATTGGTCGTTGCATTGCTCTGAGCCAGCAACGCTTCGATGTGCAGCACTTCCGGCAGCACTTGTGATGGTTGCTCGGCGGAGAAGTGGGCCAAAGCTTCGGCAGCGGCGTCGGCAAAGTCCGCGGTAATGAGCAGCAGCGGCGTTTGGCTTTGGGCCAGGATTTGACTTTGGCGCGCGGCTGGCGCACGCACATCAAGGGGCAAATAGGCCCCACCCGCCTTGAAGATGCCCAGCATGGCGGCTAGAAAGGCGGGGCTGCGGTCACACAGGATGGCGACCAGCGTATCCACACCGACCCCTTGGCCGCGCAGTTGGTGGGCAATGCGGTTGGCCTGGCTGTTGAGTTCTGCGTAGGTCAGCGCTTCGCATGCAAAACGGACGGCGACGGCATCTGGCGTACGCGCAACCTGCGCTTCAAAGAGCTGTTGGAAGCTGAGGGTGGGGTCAAAGGCGAGATCGGTGCTGTTCCATTCCACCAAGAGTTGATGGCGTTCGGCAGCAGTGAGCAGCGGCAGTGCCAGCAGCGACTGCGTGGGATTACTGATAATCGCGTCGAGCAGCGTCGTGAAATAGCCAGCGATCCGTTTGACCGTCGCGGCGTCAAAGAGATCGCAGTTGTATTCAAAATCGACGATCAGCTCGGCGTCGTGCTCGATGACATTGAGGCTCAGTTCGTGGTCGACAAAGCTGGCGGGACGGGGGCCCAGGGTCGCGGTCAGTCCCGCCAAGGTCGGCAGGGCGGGCTGTTTGGTGAGCGTAAAGGTTGAGCTGACAACCGGCGACAGACTCAGATCGCGTGCACCACTGAGCTTGTTGACCAGCCGGGCAAAGGGATATTCCTGGTGTTCATAGGCATCGAGCAGGCGCGCGCGAGTACGCTGCAAGAGGTCGCTAAAGTGCTGCTCAGCGCGCAGTTGGTTGCGGATCGGCAGCAGGTGGGCACAATAGCCCACGATCCCTGCGCTGCCGGGCATGGTGCGCCCGGCGTTGGGGATTCCGATCATGATCTCTTCCTGGCCGGCCAGGCGATGGAGCAGCGTGGCATAGGCGGCAAAGAGGGTCATGAAAAGGGTGCAGCCTTGTTCACCGCTGAGCTGCCGTAGGGCGTGCGTACGCTCAGGATTCAACCGGACCGTTTCAATCGCCCCGCGGTAGCTTTTGATGGGCGGGCGGGCGTGGTCGAGCGGCAGTTCCAACAGGGGCAGATCACCGGAGAGGCTTTGGAGCCAGTACGCCTCATGGTGTGCCATTGCCGCGCGCGCAAGGGCGGCCCGTTGCCAGGCAAGTTGCTGGCTGAATTGGGGTGGCGGTGGCAGGGTTGGGGTTTGCGCCTGGCAGGCGGCATTGTAGAGGCTGCCCAACTCCTGCAAGAGCACCCCCATCGACCAGCCATCGATGATGATATGGTGTGCGGTCATCCCCAGAATATGGTCATCATCGGCCAACTTGAGCAGATAGACGCGGAAGAGCGGACCGGTGGCAAGATTGAGCAGACGACGGCTCTCTTCTTCAAACCAGGCGGTTACACGGGTGCGCTGTGTCGGCTCCGTCAACTCGCTAAAATCAAAAAGCGGGAGGTCGATGGCGAGCGACGGGAGGATCTCTTGGGTATCGCCGGCCGGGCTAATGCGCGTGCGCAGCGCTTCATGGCGATCGACCACTGTTTGCAGTGCCCCGTGGAGCGCGGTGACATTGAGCGCGCCGTGCAAGCAGAGGCTCACCGACTCGTTATAGGCAATCGAAGCCTCATCACTGATCTGGCTGAGAAACCAGAGTTGCTGCTGCGCTTCACTCAACGGGATGATTTGGGGTTGTGCAACCAGCGGGGTCGCTTGGGATTGAGGATCGACGGGCGTACTCGGCAGAGGAAGAGCTATTGGCTGATCCTGCGTGCGTTGTTCTTGGGTGGGGTGTGTCGTCGGCGCGGCTGGTGGAGATGGGAAACAGTGCCCCAACAGGTCGAGCTGCTTGGTAATAATGTCAAGCAACTGTTGGGTGGTGGTCGCTGGCAGCGCGTCTGTCCCGTTGCTGTGCGGTTGTGTCAGTAGACCGCCACGCTCTCTGGCTTCGACAGGCTCAGCCGCCGAACGTGGCGGTCTACTGAGTGAAACGGGTGGTTGGCTGGCCACTGCGCTCGTGCGGTGCTGCGGGGCGGGCACTGCTGCCGTCGCCGGTTGCCTGGCGGGTGACCAATCGGGCGCAAGGTTCTGCGCAATATACTTACTCAACGCCGTCAGGGTAGAGAGATCCTCAAAAAAGCGGCGCATGGCGATCGCGATGCCGTAGTCGTTTTCGATTCGGCGCACCGCGCCGATCAGCACAATTGAATCTGCGCCCAACTCGACAAAGGGCGTATCCGCGCCAATCGTCGCAACGTCGACATGGAGTAACTCGGCGACCAGGCGTTGTAGTGCATGGCGCACTTCCGCTGAGCGGCTGCTGGATCGGCCATTCATGCGATTGGCGTGCCCATTGCTTGAGGGCGGGTTGTAGGCGCTTCCTTGCCCATTGGGTTGCTGCATCGTAAAATCCTCATCTGAAAACCAGTAGCGTTGACGTTGAAAGCGATAGGTGGGCAGGCGCAAGCGTTGGTATGTTTCGCCCCGGTAAAATTCCGGCCAATCGACAGAGGCCCCGTGGACATACAAGGTCGCCAAGCTCTGCGCCATTGCGGTCCACGCTTGCGATTGAGGGCTAAGCGATGGGAGCCACTGAAGCGTCGGGTCCGAGTTGTATGCCTGGCCGAGCGCGCCGAGCAGCGGCTGGGGGCCAATTTCTAAAAAGAGAGCAGAGCCCTGCGCCACGAGTTGGTCTACCCCCTCGGTAAAGCAGACCGGCTGACGGGCATGCGTGCGCCACTCGTGCGCGGTGAAGGTGTAACCCACCGGCAACAGTGCACCAGTCGTCGTTGACACAAGTGGCAATTGCAATGGCTGATAGTCCAGATTCCCAGCAGTCTGCTCCAGCGCATCAAGGATCGGATCCATGAGCGGCGAGTGAAAGGCATAGCCGACTGGCAAGAGACGACTCTCAATTGCCTGTGCACTCAACTCGGCCAGAAATGCCGTCAGTGCCTCCCGCTCACCGGCGACAACCGTCTGTGCCGCACCGTTGATCGCCGCGATGGCAAGCTGCCCTCGTGATTGACGCAGTGATTGGCTCTGCTGCAAAAGCGCTGTCACATCCGCGGCACCGGCAAAGAGGGCAGCCATTGCGCCGTTGGCAGGCAACGAGCCCATGAGTCGGCCACGCATGGCGACGAGCCACAAGCCCTCCTCCAGGCTAAAGGCACCAGCGACACAGGCCGCGACCAGTTCCCCCACACTGTGGCCCATGACAACCGTGGGCGTGATGCCCCAAGCGAGCCAACATTGGGCCAACGCATATTCGAGGGCAAAGAGCGCCGGTTGGGCATAGAGAGTGTCGGCGAGCAGGGTGGCTTGCGCCGCGGCGGGCGCGGCGTCGGAAGGGTAGAGCAGATCGAGCAAGGAAGCGCCAAGCAACGGCTGCAAGATGGCGTCGCACGTTGTCAATGTGCGGCGAAAGGTCGGCTCGGTGGCATAGAGTTGCCGCCCCGCGTTGCACAATTGTGCGCCTTGTCCGGTAAAGAGAAAGGCGACCTGTGGTCTTTGGTGAAGATCGGGATTGGTTACCAGCCCTGGCACCACCTGTCCGGCGGCGTAGGCGGCTAAGCGCTCTTGCAGTTGCTGCCTGTCATTGACGACCAGTGCCAGCCGTTGCGCAAAGTGGGCACGACCGGTGTTGACGGTGAAACAGAGATCGGCCAACGCTAGCGGCTCGTCAGTTGCCAGCCGATTGGCATAGGCTTGGGCCAGATTGCGCAGCGCCGGCTCGGTTTTGGCCGAAAGGGTAAAGAGTTGGGGCGTGGCGGCGGCGGTGTTGCGCAGTTGATCGGCGAGCGGTGCTTCGGTCAAGATGAGATGGGCGTTGGTGCCCCCAAAGCCAAACGAACTCACCCCAGCATAGTGCGATTCTGCTGCAACGGGCCAGGGCTCTGTTTGCTGGGGAATCGCCAGCCCGCTCGCGGCCAGGGTAATATGGGGGTTGAGCGTTTGCAGGTGCAACTGCCGCGGGATCTGTTGGTGGTGGAGCGCTAGCACCGTTTTGATCAAACCGGCCATGCCCGCCGCCGCTTCGAGGTGACCAATGTTCGGCTTGACCGTGCCGAGCCAACAGGGTTGATCAGGGGTGCGATCGGCAGTTAGCACCGCTTTCAGCGCGTTGACCTCAATCGGATCGCCCAGCGCGGTGCCGGTGCCGTGGGTCTCCACATAACTGACTTGGGCAGGTGACACCCTGGCATCGTCGAGTGCCTGGCGGATTACTGCCTGTTGCGCTAAGCCATTGGGCGCGGTGAGCCCATTGCTGCGCCCATCCTGGTTGATCGCCGTGCCGGCAATCAGCGCAAAAATGGCATCGCCGTCGCGCAGGGCATCGGTTGCGCGTTTAAGCAGAACGACCCCGGCCCCTTCGCTGCGCACATAGCCATCGGCCCGCGCGTCAAAGGTTTTGCAGCGCCCATCGGCGGCCATCATCCCCGCCTGCGAAAAGGCGACTGTGATCGCCGGGCTGAGGATCAGGTTGACCCCACCGACGAGGGCCTGGTCACACTCGCCACGGCGCAAGCTGTGGCAGGCATGGTGGACGGCAACCAGGGAGGAAGAACAGGCAGTGTCAATTGCCATGCTAGGGCCATGCAGATCAAGCAGGTAGGAGAGGCGATTGGCGGCAATACTGAGCGCGTTGCCGACGCCGGCATAGGCGCTGCTCTCGTGGGGGGTGCCCTGTTGCAGGCGCATATAATCATTGCCGCTAATACCGATAAAGACGCCGGTGCGGCTGCCGGTCAGACTACGGGGGTTGATACCGGCATCTTCGAGCGCTTCCCAGGCGACCTCCAAGAGCAACCGCTGTTGCGGATCGATCGCCGCGGCTTCCAGACCGGAGATCCCAAAAAACTCGGCGTCAAATTCATCGATCCGCTCAAGAAAGCCACCCCAGCGCGTGCTCATTTTGCCGGGAGTGGGGATGGCACTATATAGCGCGGTCACATCCCAGCGCTCCTCGGGGATCTCGGTGATAGCATCGTGCCCAGCCAAGAGATTTTGCCAGAAGATCGTTGGGGACGCAGCAGCAGGGAAGCGACAGCCCATGCCAATGATGGCTAGGGGGGCATGGTCGCGTTCTTCTAATTCTTCAATGCGCAGCCGCGCTTGGCGCAAGACCTGGGCCAGGTATTCGGGGGCCGGGCCGTTGGTGCTAGGTTGCAATGTCGGTGGTTGTTGGTTCATAGCAAATAAAAGTTATTTCAACGCGCAAATGTGGGTGAATGCAGGCCACCGGGCGATGTAGGGAATTAAGAAAATAATCGGGTAAACGTAGGCTGCGCTTGTCGAAGCCGAAGCCGCTTCCCCTTCGACAAGCGCAGGGTCCGCTCGTTTCCCTGGTTAATTTCTTAACTCATGTTACGCATCTTCCCCTAAAGGTGCCACGCTACTCGAGTACGCCGCATCCCCAGATGCGATTGGCCCGCATCTGGGGCTGCGGCGTACTCGAGTAGCGTGGCACCTTTAGGGGAAGATGCGTAACATGAGTTAAGAAATTAACCAGGGAAACGAGCGGACCCTGCG
>DAOUCA010000028.1:0-115404 GCA_034432375.1 Caldilineaceae bacterium | reverse complement strand
TTCGCCAAACCTTGTTTTGGCGGAAATTTCCAGATGTCATTCCTGCGCATGCAGGAATCTACTCGTGTAACATGAAGATGGATTCCTGCCTGCGCAGGAATGACGGCTCTAATTTCTGAAATTGGCGAAGGTATTGTATTTAGAAACCCGGTTTTTGCGCTTTGTTACATGAAATGCAAAAAGCCTTTAGAAGACCCCATCCCTTGGCCCCTCTCCGTCAGCGAGGCAGGAACGAGTTTATTTCCAAAACTTCTTGAACTTGATCTACACAAAAATGCCCCGGAATTGTTTGCGAAAGGCAAAGTAGAGCAATTGGACAATCCCCAACACGACGATCTCCATTACCAGCACTTCCACGGCAATCCATGGCGTGAAGCCGATACGGCCGACATCGCGGAAGATGTAGAGCGAAATTGTCGGCTCATTGGAGCCAAGAATGTAGGGCACCGTAAAGGTAGTCGCCGCCGATGTAAAGCCAATCATGGCCGCCGTGATAAGGCCAGGACCGATGAGGGGTAAGGTGATCTTGAAAAAGGTGCGCATGGGGGACGCACCCATCATCAGGGCGGCCTCCTCATAGACCGGATCGACATTGGCCAGCGAGCCTTGAATCGAACGCACCACCAAGGGGATCGGCCACATTGCGGTGACAATTGCAATCAACCAGAAGCTGCCGCGCCAATCGCTAAAAAACATAAAGACATAGACCCGAATCGCCGAGGAGTAGGTCACGACCGGAAAGATAATTGGCACAAAGATCAGTACCGCGAGCAGGGCCCGCCCAGGAAACTGACGGCGCTGCATGGCATAGGCGGCTGGAACGCAGATCACCAGGAGCAGGGCCGTGACTGCCAACGCTAGTTTCAGGCTAAAGAGGATCGCTTGCAAATAGCCTGGCCACAAGACTTCGTTGAAGGCATTGAACGACCAATGTTGCGGCGGAAAGACAATATCGGAGGTAAAAGAGGTCAGCACCACCTGGAGCACCGGCCAGATCAGAATAAAGGCGAGCAGCAGGGCGTAGATATTCAAGAGGAGGGCGACCGGCCGCGATAGTTTCATTGTTCACTGCCCTTCTCTTGTGTGCCCAGATAGAAGTAGAAGAGAATGCCACAAATCAGAGTCAAAATGACACCGAGCGCCGAGGCCATCGGATAGTTGAAGTAGGGATTCACTTCGCGCTCGATCTTGTTCGTGAGCCAGTCATTGTAGGGACCAACCAGAATCAACGGCATCGTATAAGCACCGACCGCGCCGGAAAAGCCAAGCAGAAAGGCACCAGCAATGCCATTTTTTGCCAGCGGAATTGTGACGCGCAAGAAGGTCTGCCACGAACTGGCACCCATCGTCTGGGCTGCCTCTTCGTAAACCGAGTCAACACCGCTAAAAGCGCTACGGATCAGGAGCACCGAAAGGGTCGGCAGCGACATCCAGACAATGACGGACCAGGGCGAGCCGACCAGTGAGAGGGGTTCATTGATCAGATGGAGTTGCTTGAGCAGCCAGTTGAGCGGTCCTTGCGGTGTCAATGCATAGGCCAGCGCATAAATGGTGAAGATTTCGCCAAAGATTGGCAGCAGGAAGGAGAGTTCGATCAGACTGCGTCCCCACACCTTCATTCGTGCCAAGAAATAGGCCACCGGCAAAGCCAAAAGTACATTGGCTGACGTGGTGACAAAGGCAACCCCGAGCGTCCACAGAATGCTGTAGCGATAGGCCGGGTCGGTGAAGGCCGCGATAAAATTGCCAAAATTAAAGGCCGGCTTCGGGATCCAGACCACATTTTTGTAGAACTCGCGCGTAAAAAAGGCAAAGGCCACTTGAAAGGCCATCGGCACGGCAAAGACCGTCAACATGAAAGCCAGCAGCGGCGCCAACAACAATAGTATCGGTCCATAGCGCGCCAACCAACGGCGACCACGCCGGGCGACGGCCTGCTCGCTGCTCGCCAGTGGTAAAGGTGAAGTTGTGTTCATGCCAGTTCCTATCTAAACGTGGGACGGTGGGACGGTGGGACAGTAAGACAGTCGCCCCAGGCTGAAGCCCTGGGGCTGCTAGAGAAAGCCCCGCTAAAGCGGGCTGCCACGCGAGTGCGCTTTAGCGCAGCTTCCGCTATCAGCCTGAAGGTTTCAGCCTCAGGTTGTGGATTACCCACTGCTATTGCCATCCTGCCCGCGGGCTGGGCAGCTTCCCGCCGCCATCAAAACCCCACGGTAGCCAGACTGACCCACTGTCCCACTGTCCCACTGTCCCACTGTCTTCACTCATCCCTTACCCAACACGATCCGCTCATAACTCTTGGAGATCCACTCGGCGTGTTGGTTATACCACGGCCAATCGACCTTGACAATCAGATCGCCGGGATCTTCGGGGTGGTAGGCTTTGGCCCAATCGGGGATAAGTTTGCGGGTTTCGGCGCGACAGCCGCCGGCATAGGCGACGAGGAATTGCGATTCGGTTACATTCCAATGGTTGATTGCTTCGGCGTCGGGCGCTTCTTTGTACCAGCCGGCGGTGTTGACTTCGGTGCTGAGCATCCAGTTGATCAGCACGCGCGCTGCAACCGGGTGGGCAGCGCCGCGCACGGCACTTAAGGTTTCACGGTCGGAGAGGATGCCTGATTTTGGATAGAAGGGTGCCAGCACATCATCGCGCTTGTTCCAGTCGGTGCCCAAAAGCTCACGGGTATAGACACCCCAAGTGCAGCCGGCATAGGCCTCACCGCTTTGCAGCTTCAGGCGCATATCTGGATCGTTGCCGATGTCACCCCACTTGAGGATCTGATCCTCCATGCTATTATCTTTCCACCACTCGAGCGCACCTTCCCATGCTTCTTCGGACCAGAGTGTGCCCGGCACTTCGCCTTTGTTAACCAATTCATTGACAAAGCCGCCAAAGACATAGTGGCCGCGGCTGTCATTGAAGGCATAATCAATCAATTTGCCGCGCAATTCCGGGTCGGCCAGATCGGTCCAATCCTGGTAGCGGCTGACATCGACCTTGTCCTTGCGTAAAACTGACTGGAGCCACTCATAGCCTTGATAGACCGCACCATAAATATCGGCATCATCTACGGCAGGACCGCGGAAAAGATAGGCCTGCTCGGTATCCTCTAAGTTGGGCAGCAAGGGTGCATAGGCCGGCAAGTTGATCGGCTCATACCACTCGAGCGCCATCGCCGCATCGAACGATTCTTCTTCCTTGTCGATCACGTCCAGACCAATGTCTTTGACGGTCTTCCCCGCAACGGGTAATTCGCGCAACGCATTGTCAAAGACGCCCGTCACCCAGTTCAGCTTAACCCCCACACCATAGTGGGCTTTGGTATGTTCGGCAAACTTGGGAATAAAGTGCGTCTCGGGCAAGCCGGACCAGCCCCAACTGCTGATGCTGACTTCGGCACCCTCGGCTTCAAGCGCCTTGCCGACCGCATCGGCATCGGTCAGATCCAGATCGGTCGGTGCACTGTCGGCGGCCGGTCCAGCCACCCCAGAACCCGGTTGCGCTGGGATACAGGCCGCCACCAACAGCGCGCTGCTGGTCAGTCCAACTGTGCGCAGAAAATCACGCCGCGAAAATGGACGTGAGATTAATTGAGCACCCATTTTGTCTCCTCCTAATTCAATTTGCTACCTCGTGAATAAAAACAGCAATGCGATGAGCGGCAAGCCGCCAACGATGAAGAGCGCTTCTGCTATCCTCAGCCAGAGCTAAGGTCAGTATGTCAAACTGCCATTAACAATTGATTGTCTGCTGTTTAATACTTTGCAACAGACCTCAATGTCTACGTTGTACGCTGAGCCGTGCGCTGAGCCGTGCGCTGAGTCGTGCGCTGATTTGAGTTTAGGGAGGTATGATAATGCGATTGCAAATGAGGGAAACGAACTGGTATAGACCACCTGACCAGTTGACGGCCATTTTAGCATCGCTTCTACGGCTTGTCAAGAGGGAAATTTTTGCCGCCAATAAAACGCAGCCTCTAAACGGAAGAGACTGCGTTTCATTGTATAGTCTAGAGGCTGCGTTTTATTGTATAAGAGATAGGAGCATAATAATACCACCTTTACAGCAGCAACCACTACCCATTGTGAGACGACACTCTGCTGGCTGCTACTTTTGTTGGCGTTGGCGCAAGAAGTGATCTTCATTTTTCGGCTTCTTGTGGCTATGGTAGAATTCGTGGCGGTCAACACATTCCTTAGCACTTTCTTTGACAATAGGAAAAGGAGCCTCAATGTCACAACAATTTGACCAAGGCTATGCGTTGGTTATTGGTGTGGGGCAAGACTTGCCAACGACCGTGGATGACGCTAACGCACTGGCGGATCTGCTCCGTGATCCAACCCGCTGTACCTATCCGACAGATCAGGTGCGGCTATTGACCGCAGCTGCGGCCCATCGTCAGGCCGTGCTGGATGGGCTCGATTGGTTAGCGGCTGTAGCAGGGAGCGAGGCCACCGTCTTGGTTTATTTTTCTGGTCATGGCATGGAAACGCCGAACTACTACCTTCCCCCATATGGATATGATCTGTCCGCGCTTGACCAAACTATGATCGCCGCCTCTATTTTCAACGAAAAACATCGAGTTCACTGACATTCCGCTGCAGTTGGTTAAGAATAAACAACAGACCGAGAATCGAATCATTGCTTTCATCATAGTCCTCACTTTAGGTACCTTGGAATATCTTGATCGGTTCTTGAGGATCTCTGCGGTTTGCTCCGCTTTAGCTTCGACAGGCTCAGCCTCCGCCGGTTTGGGTCCCACCCGTTCCAGAGATCCTGTTATACTCAAATCAGAATGAAACCCCTAGTTTCGGCCAGCGTGCGTCGCACTGACGGAAGCATCTAGCGGACTGGAAGCCGTTGGCGGTCAGTGCGACGCACGCGATCCCGTTGGTCCGCAAAACTCCGGTTCGCATTCTGAACGCAGTATAGACCTGAAATTTTGTCTTCGTGGATCGTTATTTCTCTACCGCAGCATGAGTCACAACCGCTTTACGTCCGGTCAATGGAGCCCAGATGTAGCGGGTCCAGGCCGTGGTCAGCCAACTCCAGCTCAGCGCCAGGTGCAGGCCAACCAACACAATCACCAAATTCGAGGTGGTGTGGTGGAGCATGCTCCAGTAGCGGCTGCTGTTGAGCGCGATGCCCAGCGTCGGCAGCGCATCGCGCGAGATCAAAATCCCCGAGGCGACGACAATCGTCATCATCGCAAAGAGCGCCAGGTCAACCCCGTAGCGTATGCGCTGCACCGTCGGCAGTTTGCCAAAGAGTTTGCGGGTGGTCGTGCTGATCCAGCTCCAGTGGACAAAAATGTGATAGACCAGCGACCCACCAAAGACGATGCCCAACCACTCGTGCACGGCCATGCCGGTGAGGTGAGTGTTCATGTCGACGATAAACATCAGAAAAAGTGCGATGTCGATCCAAAAATTGCGTAGCGTCTCGCTCCAACGCGATTTGGTCTGGATCTTTGTCTGCGTGCGGGATAAGGTTGCGACTGTCATGGTACATTTCCTTTCAAGTGTGCCCACAGTCTTTCGTACTTGTGTGGGCGTTGCGAATGATTTGTTACCTACAGTCTAGCGACTAATTGTGAAGAATTTCTCAAGACTCTTTGGGATTATTTTCCAGGTTTAATTCTTTGTTGGCTACAGATCATTTCGGACAGAAAAAAGAGAGTCTTCCGCGGATTCGCGGAAGACGCTCTTGATGCTACACCGTAACTGGAGGCTGAGCTTGTCGAAGCCGAAGCCACTTCGGCTTCGACAAGCTCAGCCTCTGTTACCTGCCTGATAAACCAATTTACTCCTTCACTACACGAATTACATACCGGCCACCGCGCTCGCCAACCAGTTCAACCTGGCCGGGCATTGCTTCCTGCGCCATCAGCCCGTCAACCGCTTGACCGGCTTCGCCCGTCGCCCAGACGCGTTCGCCATTGATAGCAATTGACTTTGTGCGGCAAGGCAAAACCATACGTAGTGCACAGGCCACCGGCACATCGAGCGTGAGTTGGAACGTGTCTGTGGACTGCTCCCACCGCACCTGGATTGGACCGTACGGCGTGGGCACTGTGCCCTCGGCCCAATCGAGATCGACCGGCTGCGGCGCGATCTGCACGCGGGCAAAGCCATCGGCCAGCGGAGCCACGCCAAGGATGTAGGTGGAGAGGTCAAAGGTCGGCGTGGTCGACCAGGCGTGGCATTGCGACGCCATGGGGCTCCACAACTCCCAAATCGTCGTGCTGCCGGCCTCGATCATCGCGCCCCAGCGTTCGCGGATATTGGCCAGCAGCAGATCGCTGCGCCCCGCCAACGCCAGCCCGCGGTGGAGATGGTGGGCGCAGAAGGGTTGTGCCAGCACCACGTCGTGCGCATCATCAAAGGGCGGCGGTTCATAGAGGCCCGGCATGGCCGCGGTCAACGTGACGCGCGCCGGGTCGGTGATGTAAGCAATGACGCGCGCCTGCCGCTCCGGTGGCACAATGCCATGCGCCAGACAGAGGCCATTCGCCTGTTGCGAAACCCGTTGACCCTGCACCCCATCCACCCGTGCATCGCTATAGACGCCCCGTTCTTCATTCCACAGATGGCGATTAATCGCCGCGCTCACCCCATCCGCACGGTTTCGCAAGGTAACAGCACGGGGTGCGAGACCATATATCTCCGCCAGCTCGGCGCTGACCCGCAACGCCTGTACAAAGTGGGCGTTGAGCGCGGTCGATTGACCCCGTTTATCGAGCTGCGCCCAGTCGACAAAGATCCAGTGGGGTGGGCTGTTGAGCAGGCCATCGTCATCGACAAAGCGGTCAAACCAGGCCAGCACCCGCTCCACACTGGGATAGAGCTCGGTGACAATCGCCTTGTCGCCAGTGTAGCGTACATACTCGCGGATCGTCATCAGCCAGTAGAGCGCATAATCGCAGATCGCGGCGGCGCTCTCAGCCGCGGTGTCACTGGGGGTAGCGGTTTGGGTCATGCCATCGGCGCGCTGTGACTGTTGCACCTGGCGCAATAACTTGGCCGTCAAGGCGGCATCGCCAAAGGCCGCAAAGTTAACCAGCACTTCGACATAGGCGTCACCGACAAATTGACGCTGCTCACGCTGCGGGCAATCGACAAAGCCGTCGTGCATACAAAGTTGCAACGTGTTTGCCCCCGCCTGCCAGATCGCGTTGAGCAATTCGTCGGAACAAACAAAGCTGCCCTGCGGGTCTACCGGATAGCTGGTGAAGGTATGCGCAACTCGGTGAATTGTCAGCGGTTCCGTGGCATTGCGGATGGTCAGTTGCAGATAGCGAAAGCCGGTCCACTCAAAACGTTCCCACCGTTGGCGACCGGTGCGCGTGATCACCCGATCGACATTTTCCGAGGTGAGAAAGGAATGGAAGCGCGGTTCAATGTGGTCATCCTGCAAGCGTTCCGAGGTTCCCACATCGATAATTGCGCCGGCTGGGGCATCAATCTCGAAAAAGGGGCGACCGGTCACCGTTCCGCCAAAATCGAGCACTAAGACCACGGCTTGCCCCGGTGTGGTTTGTACGGGTACCGCGCCGCCGGCGAGCAGATTGTCAAAGCCCTCAACGGTACAGCTGGTTAGCGCTTGCAGGGCTTCGGCCCCAATTTGCAGGGGCAGATTGGGCTGATCCGGGACTTCGGTCACCTGAGCGCAGCGATGGAGACGGACCGGCTGTTGTTCCTCTTCGAGCAAGGGCGGGATATCGCGCGGCACCATGTGGGGAAAGGGGCGGATCGGCGGCGTGTTGGGCCAATCGGGTGCGAGCAACACTTCCGCACCCGACCAGTTGCTGTCATCAAAGTCCAGCGATTGCCAATCAACCGGCGCCTGTCGCGCATCATAGACTTCAATAAAGCCCACCGCCCCCGCCGAGGTATCCTGTTGCCAGGCGGTCGAGTCGAGATAGCGCCACGACTCATCGGTGTCAAAACGCTCACCTTGCACAAAGAGACCGCCACAGCCAAAGAGCCGCGCCGGTTCCAGCCGCGGCAATTGGTACCAGGCCATGTGGCGGCCGTAGCTGTGCACAAGGACGGCAATCACATTCTGGCCGGGGCGTAAGTGTGGGGCGATCTCGTAGCTATCATAATATTGAAACGCCGGGTCGCAGCGCGCCGGTCCTCGCCCAAGAAAGTTGCCATTGACAAAGAGTTGGTAGCGCCCATCCGCCGAGATGTGCAGTGGGGTCGCCTGGGGCAGCGCATCCAATGGGAACGTTTTGCGGAAATAGACAAAGCGGTTCATCTCCTCGGCGACCGCGCGGGGTGGACCAAAGCGCGCGGCCATGCCGGTGGGCGGGGCCGGCCGTTGGCGCCAGATCCATTCGGCGCGGCGGGAAGCCATTGCGGTCGCAGGGTAACTCGTCATGGGTAGTGCTCCTTGATGGATTGGTGTGGAGGGTCTATTCCATCATTGTAGCACACGTTGCTTTATGGCTATAGCTAATCACCATTGGTTGGATGGCAAGTGTGTACTGTAACGCGCTAGCCGTTCAATGCCCGCATGGCATCCATCAAGGTTGTATAAACTTTCGATGGTTTCCGGTCGTGCCAGCTTACATCCGATTTTGGTTCAGTGAGTTCTCCCCGATTGTCTGGTGTATAAAGCCACCAGATATTGCCCCAGGGATCCTGCAAGCGCGCCAGCTTGAATCCATTGTAAAAGTCGCTGACTTCTGTTATAACCGTTGCCCCGGACTGTTTGCCGCGATCCAGCACAGCTTGGGCATCTTCAACATAAATCTGGATAAACGCCGGCGTAAAGGGCCAGTCATCTTTGGAATCAGCAAGCAGGATTGTTGCATCGCCGAGTTGGATCTCAGCATGGATCAAGGTGCCATCTCTGTCGGGTGTGCGCACAGCTGTTCGTTCCTTGCCGCCAAAGACCTCTTCCACAAACTTGATAAATGTTTCGGCGCTATCTTTGACCAGCACAAACTGGTTGACGGTATGATAGCCTTCCGGAATTTTGCTCTGTTCCAAAACCATTGATTGACCTCCTATCGTGCGGTCTTCCAGGTTACTCCTTGAGCATATCGGCGTGGCGGTGAACCAGCTTCCACTGCCCGTCTTGCATACGGAAAATTTCGGTCACGCGCAGATCCATGGGGACGGGTTTCGCTTGCCCTTTGATCTGTACCACAGAGCGTTGGATGCCGGTCCAATAGGCCATGCCGCCGCTCGCCTCGCTGTGCATCACTTCAAAATTCGTAGTGCTCCCCTGCTTGAAATTTTGGGAACCGGCCGTGTTAACGTCATTAACCGCCTTGGCACCTTGCACACAATCCCCACCGGGGCCAAAAATCGTCGCCGGATCCGTTTTGGTAGAGAGGTCGAGCAGCGGTGTAATGTCCCCATTGACAAACGCCACTGACGCTTCTTCACGCTTTTTCATCAATGTTGCAAAGGTTTCCATCAATCTTCCCTTTCAAATCCTTGAGAGCTCTGCTGCTTGATGTAAGTATATGCACCACCAAAGCAAACGCACTAGATATCGATATGGCCTAAAGTCACTCACGCTGGTCTACATTGCACGTTCGTTCAAGATGACTGTCACTGGCCAATCGTTTATTTTTCAAGTAGATTGGTCGTGGCCAGTGACAGTCACCTCACGATAAAACGCGCTGAATAAATTGCTCTTTGGTATTTCGATGGGGAAAGGGTATCTCCGGCACAGGCAGACCCAGCGCGTCACACAACGGCTGCCAACCATCGCCCACTTCCCACACCAGCAGTCGTTCCGCCGGCGCATCGGCAATGATCCGATTGTTCCATTCATTGTAAAGCTTCATGCTGGCCGCCTTATCGTGAATAATCGGATGAATCGGGAAACGCGTGCGGCTCAACTCCTGGCTCAATTCGGCGAGCTTGCCCTGTTTCTCGTTGCGTGGCGCAAAGATCGTTTTGCTGGCGCTTTCCCACCATTCATCTGCGGGACGTATGGAAAGTAGAATTAATGCGTCCGGAAACGCTGCGCTCAACTCGCGCCAAAAGGAGGAAACAGGAAAATCGACACCGGCCCCATACTCCTGCAACACCGCGTGCCAATCTGGCATACGGCCAAATGCAGCCCCATGCCAAAACTCTTCATGGTCTGGATGCGCCAGCAATTCTGTCATGTGATAACAGGGTTGGTTGAGTAAAATTTCCAACGCTTGTTTCAACGACGAGGTTCCCGTGCGCCCCATTCCTGCGCCGATTACACGTAAACTCATTTTTCTCTCCAATTCTAACTGTAACTTGACATCTATCTTGACATCTATCTTGACATCTATCTTGACAGGTATAGCGTAACGCTATATCATAACGATATAAATGTATCACCATAAGATTTGAATGTCAATACTTACACGGAGATTCACTTGGCTGCTTCCTCATCTACCCCTGCGCCAGCGCCATGGCCCGATCCAAACAAAAAACCTGCGAAGAAACAACGCACCCTGCTCTATGAACTGTTTGTGTTGGGTGAATTGCATGCAGGGCCGTTTCATGGCTATCTGTTGCGCGAGATTCTCAACAACATTCTGGGACCCTATAAACAGATTAGTTGGGGCACGCTCTATCCGTTGATCCATCGCTTGGAAGAGGCGGGGTTCGTGACGGTCGAAAAAGAGCTGGTGGCAGAGCAGGTTGGGCAAGAAGGCAAGGGCAAACAACGCAACCTCTATTACATCACGGCGGCGGGACGTGCCTACTTTCAGGAGATTATCAATGAACCGATTCCCTATGAGAGTTACGAGCCGGCGCTGTTTACCATGAAGCTCAATTACTTTGATTTTGTTACATGGCAAGAGCAGCAGACAATCCTGCAGCACCATCAAACCTATCTCGCCAATCAAACGGATTATATACAACGTCAGCGCCAACAGGTAGCAAACAATCCCCATATTCCAGCGGCGGAACGACGCCGGATTGACTGGGTGATTGGCTTTCGCCAGAGCGGTATCAATGCCGAAGCACAGTGGGTGGATGGGGCGTTGGCTGAGTACGCTGTGAAATAAATTTGGGGTATTTTGCGTAGGGGCATCCGCTTGCCGGTGCCCTGGCGTCGAGAAGGCAACTGCCGCCAGGGCACGCCCCCACGCGATTTTACGCGGCGAGAATTCGTTGCACATGCCCCCTTATGAACATTAAAAATTTCGCTCATATGGCCATTGAACTGAAACAACCCGTACGGACATGATCGATCATGTCCGCACTTCAGTGAGTTAGCCACATGAGCGAAAAATTTATCCGGTATTCGTAGGGAAACGGTATACCGTTTCCCTACGAATACCGGATTATTTAATTAACGTCCATAACGGGACACGATGTCCGTCAACTGATAATGCTGCATCTCTTCAATGTTCTGCACATAGGGGCGGATGTGCGCGAAGAAATCGCGAAACTCGGTGCTGGTGCGAAACCCCTGTAAGTGCTCCACGGTTGAACTCCACTCGATCCGCAGGATAAAACGTTCCGGCTCTTCTTCACAATGCGCCAGTTCATAGGCCAGACAGTAGGCCGAGGCATTCAGCGCAACTGCGGCCTTGCGATAAGCCTGCAAAAATGTGTCTTGTCCATCAGGGGGAATGCGGTAGCGAATATACTCGATCGTCACTGCTTGTGCTCCTTTTGTGGTGTAGTTTTGTATGCCGAAGGGTAGCAATCCTGTCAACGACAATTGCAACACCCAATTGAGTGCATAAGGAGTATAACAGAGGCGACAAAGTACAGATCACCCATTTGGTTAGGATGGACCTACCCATATTGGGTGATCTGCGGTGGAACATTTACATCGTTGACGGGCCATTCAAGATGGTCTGGATCAGCTTGGCAATCAGCAACGGAATGGGGGTGGCCGGAAACGCGGGATAGATGAGTTGGAGACTCACAATGCCGTGAATACCCGTCCACAACAGGTCGGCGAGCACCGTTTCGTCCTCGTCTGCGGCAATTTTCCCCTGCTGTTTCAGCGCACGCACTTCGTCTACAAGCAGCATATAAGCACGCCGGCCTGCGCCATCTTCGCGTTCAAGGGGTGCTGACCGCAGCAATTCTTGCGCAAACTTAGGATCTTCCATAAACGAAAGCCGATAGGTCTCCGGGTGATTCAGCGCAAAGGCTGCATACGCGTGTAACAGCGCCGATAGGCGGTCCGCCGGCGCGGCGTTCTCGACGGCGGCTTGCATTTCCGCATAAAAAGGGACAAAGCCACTCACACAAATCTCGCGCACAAGCTCGTCGCGGTTGCGGAAGTACACATAAATCGTGCCTGGCACATAGCCAATCGCATCGGCCAGTTTGCGAATGCTGAGTTGCGCAAAGCCGTTTTCCAGCGCAATTCTGCGGGCAGCATCCAAAATCGTAGCGCGCAACTCCGCTTTTTCCGCATCGGTGCGCGCCACCGCTTTCCGTTTAGTACTTTGATTACTTGACACAAGTCTCCTCCCGAGCCATAATGAACACTGTTCATTGATAAGTGTTCAATGAACAGTGTTCATAGACAAGTTTATTATACCATAAGTTTTCCAATTGTAAATTCAGGCTGAGAATTCCAGTAAGCAAAAGCGAGAGAGGAACAGACCATGATTTTAGTAACCGGTGCAACCGGTACCAATGGCACAGAAGTCTTGAAACAACTAGCCGACGCCAACGTCGCCGTGCGCGCCATGGTGCGCAATCCGGACAAAGCAGACACCATTGCTTTCCCCAATGTGGAAATCGTCGAAGGAGATTTCGACCGCCCCGCTACGTTGCCCACCGTGCTCGACGGTGTGGAACGGGTCTTTCTGCTGACCAACTCGTCGGCGCGCGCTGAGGCACAGCAGTTGGCTTTTGTGGACGCCGCGCGGCAGAGTGGCGTGGCGCATATTGTGAAGCTCTCGCAGTTGCACGCAGATGGAGCTTCACCGGTACGCTTTTTGCGCTACCATGCCGCAGTCGAGCAGGTCATTCGTGCGTCGGGCATGGCCTACACCTTCTTGCGCCCCAACCTCTTTATGCAAGGGCTGCTTGGCTTTGCCCACACCATTAAGACACAAAATGCCTTTTATGCCGCGGCGGGCGATGCCCCAATTAGCCTGATCGATGTGCGTGACATTGCTGCAGCCGCGGTGGCCACCCTGACGCAGCCGGGGCATGAAGGGAAAATTTACGATCTGACCGGTCCAGCCGCGCTAACACACGCGGATGTGGCAGCGACGCTTTCGTCCGTGCTGGGTCGCACGATTACCTTTGTGGATATCCCCCCAAAAGCGATGTTGGATGCGTTGCTGGAGATGGGGATGCCGCAATGGCAGGCAGAAGGGTTAATCGAGGATTATGCGCACTATCGGCGCGGCGAAGCGGCCACCGTGACTTCCGGTCTACAGGATGCCACCGGCCAGGCACCGCGCACTTTTGATGCGTTTGTGCGCGAGTACGCGGCGTTGTTTTCGTAGTGTTGCCGGGCTGACCCCCAAGGTAGCAGAACGCTTTGCAGAGTTGGCAACCCAGCATCAAAGCTATTTTGTCGAGGCCGAAGATAGTGGTCGGCTGCTAGATGATTAACAACAGAGAATGCAACTCATGGGGGGCGAGACTTACCCCACATAAACTACGAGTCCGCTCAGCATAATCCCGATACCCAACACGGTGATAATCACGGCACTGGCAAGCGGCAACGCTCTGCTCCACCGGCTGCTGAACCCACCAACCCGCTCCAGCAGAGAACGGGACCGCACCAGCAGGATCCCAATGAGAATTAAGACCGCGGCCAAGCCAAAACTAAAGAAGACAATTAATCCCAGCCCTAGCAAGATACGGTTGAGGCCGATGGCAATCACCATGATCCCCAGCGCCTCAGGGCAGGGCACCAACCCACCGGAGACGCCCATGGCCAGCAGGCTGCTCGGCGTAATTCCTTCTGCGGGGGGCAAATGCGTGTGGACGTGACCATCCCCATGATGGTGGGTCAGGGCCTGCCCATGGCTGTGATCGTGGCTGTGGTCGTGGTTGTGGTCGTGGCTGTGGTCGTGGCTGTGGGCATGATCTTGCTCATGGTGATGCCCAGTGTCATGAGCATCACCATGAGCGTGGGGTTGATTGCGACCACTGCGGAACGCGATCCAACGTTGCCAGATCAGACGAACGCCCAGGCTAACCACCAGCAGCCCGGAAAAGAACGTCAGCGCCGGCACCAGCACACCAGGCACAATATATTGGCTGGCAAAGAGCGCCAACAGACCGATCACAATCACCGACGCGGTGTGGGTAAAGGTGACGATGGCCCCCAGTGCAACAGCGTGGCGCACCGTTCCCCGACTCCCGATCAGATAGGCCGCCACGAGCGTCTTGCCGTGACCGGGGGTCAGCGCGTGCAGTCCGCCGAGCAGCAGCGCCAAGGCCAGCGCAACCAATAGCACCCAAGGGGTCAGCATTGGCGCATAGAGAAAGGCCATGAGTTTGTTCGCCTGCCCAGCGGCATTGGTATCCAATCCGAACGCAGAAGCGACATCGGCCGCCGCGGTTGTTCTGTTTGCGCCTGTCTCTGTTGGTACCGTTGGTACCGTAGCTTCACCGTTGGCGGGTGCCGCAACTGCGCCAGCCGTCGGTGCGGCGCTTTCGATCACAAAATCCATCGTTGCGCGCTGTTGATTGCCCTCGCGCGCCATCTGGCCCAGAGTTACCGGCACACTGTTGTCGACAAAGGCGTTGACCTGGTAGGCCGATCCGGTGGGGGCATAGTTGTTGGCATAGACAAGTTGGTGGGTGCCGGTCAGGTCAGCGGCCAGGGCGGCTGTCGTAAAGACGCGGATCGTACCATAGCCGGCCTGCACGTTGATATACGCGGGCAGATAAATTTTGTCGATCGTCAGCGCCAGCTCCTTGCCATCGACTTGCAGCACCACATCCTCTAACAACGCTGCCACATAGGCGCGCCCCTCAGCCGCAGTGATCTGCTCGTCGCCATCCGGATCAAGCTGCGGCAGGATCACCGGTGCCACCAGCACCCCCGGTGTGAGATCCAACTCGACCATAATCTGCGTGGGCGCCACCGTGATGTAGCTGGCTTGTAGATAGACATCAAGGGGATGGGCCAGCGCTACCTTGGGCGTCACAAACCATATGCACACCAGGGCCAGCAGCCCAAGGCGAAAGGGGAATCGTCGTCCCCAATGGTTAATGCAATTTTGTCTGTTCATTGCAATATATCTCAATCCCGTATTCACTCTGCATCCTGCGTGCCATACTCATTCGTTGGGTCACGGTAGATGGTATGGATCTGGTTGACCCGCCTGCCTATAGTGGGTTCTGCTGACTGCCGCTAAGCGTACTAACAGATAGCGGCATCTGCTCATCGCTATGTTTACCTCGGGTTCAGAAGTTCGACTTTGCAGAGAAGTCAAACTTCTGACGTCCCCTCAATTGCTTTACGACCCGAGCTGAATCCCCGTGTACTGTGCGCCATAATCGTTGGTCGGGTCGCGATAGATGCCGTGGATATGGATATCCGTTGCAGCCGAGTTGCCGCCGCCGGGGCCACCGTTCCCCTGCGGCGCAAACTCGATGACGATGGTCGGACCGGTGACCCGGAAATAGGCCACGCTGCCTGGCTCGGTTGGACCATACCAAGCAAAGTAAGTCTCGTCTAGGCCAGACTGGATTTCGGCCATGCGCGAGGCGGCAACCTCGTCATTGACCAGACCAGTGTAGTGGCCAATCAGTTGCAGGAAGGCTGCCTGCTGGTCAGCGGTCATCTGGGCCGCGGGCAACCCTTCGGCTTGAATGGTCTTGCCGTCCTGGCCGGGGCCAAGCACAAGATCGGTTGGTGTATCGCCCAAGACAGCGGTATCCTGCTGAGTGGCATCCAGCGAATTGATCAGGGCAAACGCCTCGTCTTCAATGTCGCCCAGTGGCCGCACCGTGGTGCCATTGGCATCGGTGTAGGTGCAGGGCTGGCAGCCGATGAAGCTGGGAACCAGCGCAATGTTGGAGCCAACAATCGTGGCGTTGACGGTCACATGATGGCCGCCAAATTGCCACTGCCACGGGTCGGTATGCGACGGCGTGCCAATAATGGCGATGAAATAGTTGGCCGTGCCAAAGCCGCCGCCCGTCCCTTCCTGCGCATACAGGGCGTCGTCGGCATTCCATTCGGCGAGGATGCGGTTATAACCTTCGGTGCTCAACGTCGCCTGCATCACCGCCAGCCAGGCGGTCTGTTGTGCTTCGCTCATGTCGCCCCACATCAGGCCGTCGCGCGCAAATCCGGCCGGCGGAAAGTTGGACCAACGCTGCTTCTGTGCGGTATCGGCCCAGTCGAACTGGACGGTTCCCTTCTCGCTGTCGCTCAATGTGGCTAGGAAGTCATTCGCCGCTGCGACAATGGCCGGTGTGGCATCCGCGGCCGTGCCGGCTGTTGTCGATACATCGGCCGTGGAGGTGATTGCTCCGGTAGCCGTGGTGGTCGTGGAGGTGCTCACCACCGGTGTGGTGGCCGCGGTTGCGTCTTCGCTGGCGGGCGTCGCCACCTCGGTCGCCGGGGCGTCTGTTGCTGTCGACGCCGGCGTGGCGAACTGGTTTGTACAGCTAGTAACCACCAAGCTGCCTACGAACAGACCAGTTACGATCATTCTGGTATTCATGGTAAATTCTCCAAAGTTGTCTACGATATTGTCGATAATGCTGCCTAAATTAGTGCCCCATCATGTCAGAGTCGACCCGCTTCTCTTCCCCGGTATCGAGCGCGGTGATGGCGGCGATTTCGTCGGCGGTGAGCGTAAAGTCAAAGATGTCGAGATTCTGGGCCAGCCGTCCAGGGTTCGATGACCGAGGGATCGCCACCAGCCCCAGTTCAATCATCCAACGCAGCACAACCTGCGCTGGTGTCTTGTCATAGTTGGTGCCGATGGTCACCAGCAGCGGCTCATCCAACAAACTCTTACCTTGGCCCAGTGGACTCCAGGCGACGGTGACAATGTCATGGGCGCGGCCGTACGCCACCTGGTCGGGCCGCGTAATGCGCGGGCTGAGCTGAATCTGGTTCGCAACGGGACGAACCGTGGTTTCCGCCAAAAGCCGATCCAAATGGGCCGGCTTGAAGTTGGAAACGCCAATTGACCGCGTCTTGCCGGCGGCGAGCAACTGCTCGAAGCTCTGCCAGGTGCCGATATACTCATCGCGTTGCGGCAGCGGCCAGTGGATCAGCAGCAGGTCGACATACGCCAGGTCAAGCTGACGCAGACACTCGTCGAGACCCGCTATGGCGCGTGCTTCGCCCTGAAACTCGCCATCCAACTTGGTGGTGACAAAGAGCTCCTCGCGCGCAATGCCGCTATCGCGAATACCCTTGCCCACGCCGCGCTGGTTGCCATAGCGAAACGCAGTGTCGATGTGCCGATACCCCGCTTCAATTGCGGTTACAATCACCGGTGCGACCGTGTCGTCCTTGAGTGAAGCGGTGCCCAAGCCAATCTGCGGAATGATGTGGCCGTTGTTGAGCGGGAGGGTTGGGATGGTCATGGTCTGTTTCCTTTCGTTTTTAATGAGGCAGTGAATCAGTGGGACAGTGAGTAACTCATGTTACGCATCTTCCCATAAAGGCACCACGCTACTCGAGTACGCCGCATCTGGGGATGTGGGTCAATCCGCATCTGGGGATGCGGTGTACTCGAGACCGGCCTGTTTACTGCGTAACATGAGTGAATCAGTGGGTCAGTAACGCACCGACTGTCTGACTGTCCTACCGTCTGACTGTCCTACCGTCTGACTGTCCTACTGTCTACTGCATCACCTGCGCGCCGTAATCGTTGGTCGGATCGCGGTAAATGCCATGAATGTGCTCAGTCGATGCGGCTCCGCCCAGCCCCAACCCCGTGCCGCCGCCGCCCTGCGGTGCATACTCAATGACAAGGGTGGGACCGGTGACCCGGAAGTAGGCGGGGTCGCCTTGGGTCGTCGGGCCGTACCAGGCGAAGTAGGTCTCGTCCAGCGTCGACTCGATCTCCGCCATACGTGACGCGGCATCCTCATCGTTGACCAGACCGGTGTAGTGACTGATGAGTTGCAAAAGGGCCGCCTGTTGGTCGGCACTCATCGCTGAAGCCGGTAGCCCTTCGGATTGGATCGTCTTACCGTCCTGACCAGGACCGAGCACCAGGTCAATTGATGTGTCGCCCAGGATCGCGGTCTGCTGCTGCGTGCCATCGAGCATGTTGACCAGCGTGAAGGCGTCGTCTTCAATGTCGCCCAGCGGCCGCACCGTGTTGCCATTGGCGTCGCTATAGTCGCAGGGCTGACAGCCGATAAAGCTGGGCGTCAGCGCAACGTCAGTGCCAACTATCGTGGCGTTCACTGTCACATGGTGGCCGCCCCATTGCCACTGCCAGGGGTCGATTTCCGAGGGTGTGCCGATCAGGGCGATCCAGTAGTATTGGGTGCCGAAGAGCAGCTGTCCCCCGCCGGGTCCGCCTCGGCCACTGGGCGGCGTCCCATTTTGTCCACTCGGTGGTGTGCCACTCGGTGGTGTGCCACTCGGTGGTGTGCCACTGGGCCCGCCGGTATTGTCACCACTGCTCTGCTCCGCCGCCAACACATCATCGGCCTGCCACTCGGCGATGACGCGATTGTAGCCTTCGGTGCTCAGGGTTGCCTGCATCACGGCCAACCACGCGTTCTGCTGCGCCTCACTCAGGTCGCCCCACATCAGACCATCACGATCATACAATCCCTGCGGTAAATTGGACCAGTTCTGCTTCTGTGCCGTATCCGTCCAATCGAAGAGCACACTAGCCTTCTCCGTGTCGCTCAGCGTTTCCAGAAAGGCATTCGTCGCGGCGACGATGGCCGGCGTTGTATCCTCGGCTGTGCCTGCGGTTGACGATACTACGGCCGTCGTTGATACCGCTGCGGTGGATGTGATTCCCGCGGCTGCTTCACCGGTTGGTGTGGTTGCGGCCGCAACGGTCGCAACGGCGGTCGTTGCGGTCGACTGCGGTGCAGACGTCGCCAGCGGATTTGTACAGCTAGCGATCACCAAGCTGCCCAGGAGCAGCCCGGTGGCAATGATCTGTTTGTGCATGTTGATTTCTCCATTTTCCAAACTGGGGTACGATGCGCGAATGACATCTTTGGTCGGCTCACGTGAGCCGAGATTATACCCGCATGATTTAAGGTTTATCTCAGCTATGTTCGCTGATACAGAAAGTTTATTACAATTGCAGCAAAGTTGTGCACAAAATTGTCAACAATTTGGGCAATGCATAGTGACTGCGTTGCTCTTGGTTTATTATAGCCGGCAACTTTCAAGAGATTGTCAAGACTTTTTGGAAAAGAGATGAGGATAATTAGAGATTTTGCGGTGCGACCGGCAGTTTACGGCTTTGGCGCAATGCATCGGCGGAGTGGGAGAGGTGGCGGTGCATGGCTGCTTCGGCAGCCTCCGCATCATGCACAGCGACCGCATCAACAATGGCGTGGTGTTCTTGTAGCGAATGAGCGGCACGCCCCGGCACAAGGATCATGCGATACTGAAAGCGCACGTGGTGAGCCTGTAACCGATCCAACAGACGGCTGACAGTCTTGTGGTTGGCGATGCGCAACAGGGCAGCGTGCAGTTGTGCATTGATATCCGAGATTGCCAAGAGGTCACCAGCAGCAAAGCAGGCCTCCATGCGCGCAACCATGGCCTGCAACTCGGTGATCTCTTCGTCAGTGGCATTGACCGCGGCGTAGCGCAGCGCCAGCCCTTCGAGCACTGCGCGCGCTTCAAACATTTCCACCGCTTCTTCCAGCGTGACCAGACGTACATGCGCGCCGCGGTTGGGTTCACGTTCCACCAAGCCATCCTGGGTCAGCCGGTCGAGCGCGGTGCGGATAGCGGCCCGCCCCACGCCCAGTTGCTTCGTCAGATCGAGTTCAACCAAGCGCTGGTTTGGCAGCAGTTCCCCACGCACGATGGCACCGTGCAATTCGGTATAGGCCTTATCGGCTTCGGTTTGTGTGTCCAAATTTGTCATGGGTTGCCCAACTCGTTGACACTAAGTTTGTTAACAACCTTACCGATCAACGGTTTCAGTGTCAACGGTGACTGGATCGTCGTGACACCATATACGCTGAGCGGAACCATCAGGTGCGCATTGCTCATTCTACCAATAATCGCTCCTGCAATGTTTGCACCATCCACCGGTTAATCTCCCAAAGATTGACCACTGGTTGCTTGGTATAAGGCTGTGCCGGCATGTAGTTGGGGGTACCAAATTCTGTGCAGATCGCCATCTCGGTTACGCCTTCGGCCTTGCGCGCGTCGACAATCTGTTGCCACCAGCCGAGATGATAGTCAACCGCTTGCTGCCACTCAGGCGCACGCGGATCAGCAACCTGTGGCCCTTCGGGATGGCCGACACGGGCGTGAATATAGTAGCAGCGCGCCAGCACGCGGTTGAGCGACACCAACTGATCCTGCAGATAGGATTCATGGACGACACAGAGATGCGAGAGGTCGGCGTTGATACGTAGATCGGGGATGGCGTCGAGGATGGCGATGGTATAAGGGAGCGTGTACATAGCGCGGATACGGTGGATCTCGTGAACAATTGGTAGCCTCAACTGCGCCGCAACTTTGTTGGTTGCTTTGATGATCCGAACACTATCTTTGATCGGGTAGAAATCTTTGCTGCTCTGAGAATTAATGAGTGAGGGCTTCAGTTCAGCGGCGAATTCAAGCAATTTTGCCAGATCGTCAGCGTGTTCTTTCGCATTGTTGCCAGTCGAATATTGAAGCAGGTTGATCTGTAAGTCGAGGTCATCGAGCAACCTCCGCACTTCCTTGCGCTTATCGGCTTCGCGCGGGGTCACCATCTCGACACCATCAAAACCGGCCTCCTTGATCGCACGAAAATTCGCTTCGAGCGTGGGATAGCTCATGCCCCACATGCTGCAAAAGTAGTTGATCTGCATGGATTGCTCCAGATTGATATTGGGGGTAGGATAAAAGGGATCACACAAAGGCGCAAGGTTCGCACAGGGGTTGCCCTATTTTTACAGATTTTGCAGACCGCGCTTCTCTGCGTGAAAAAATCGGTTACGCCGCCACATGATCGTTGCGCAACAGCAATGCCACTGCGCCAATCGCCACCGCGCAAAAGAGCGCGTTCAACCCAAAGCCCCACTGGATGCCCCACACATCGCTGCCGACACCGATGGCCGCTGGACCGAGTGCGCCGCCCAACCCGCCGGCAGTGAAGAGCAAGCCGAGGATAGTCCCTGTGTTCTGTGTATGCAGCCGCGAGACGGCGGCGGTAATTGTGGGAAAGATGATCGAACAGAAAAGGCCACTGGCCGGCAGGAAAATCGCCAATGTGGGTGGACCAAGAAGCGCAATCACGACACAGATCAGTGCCCCAAGCGCGGCCACAAAGACCGAGCGCAGATAGCCAATCCGCTCCACAACGACACTTCCAATCAGCCGGCCAACCATGATAAACCCAAAGAAGCCCGAGAGATAGTACGAGGCATTGGTCTGCGTAAAGCCTTTCTGCTGAATCAGGTATTCGACAATCCAGGCCGCAATACCCAACTCCGTCGCCACGTAAAAGCCAATCGCCAGATAGAAGAGCATCATTGTTGCGCTAAAGCCGCTGCGACGTAATGCGACCCAATCAAAGCGATGTTTTTCTCCCTGCGCCACGGGTGGTCCAGCTATGACCAAGAAGACCAAGGCAAGCAAAACGGCTAGCGGCACACTATAGAGGAAGACCTGTTGCCAATTGCCATCATTTGACAAAATCCAAGCGGCATAGATCGGTGCAATCAATGCCCCGACACCATGAAAGGTGGCGAGCAAATTTAGAAAACGTGCTTGGGCTGCGCGGTGGAGCGCAACGATCAATCCGTTGCCGCCGACTTCAATTGAGCCTGTCCCCAAGCCAACAACCAACATGGAGAGAAAGAGCAGGGGATAGGTGGTGACGCTCCCTAGCCCAAAGAGCCCCAGTGCAATCAAAACCCCAGCGGCCGAGAGGATGGCACGATTGCCCAGCAGATCAGAGATCGGTCCCGCCAGCAGCGTTGCAATCACAAAGCCCAAATAGGCACCAAAGAGAATACCGCCGCCTTGGCTGTAGCTAAAATTCAGTTCGTGAAGCATACTGGGCAACACTGGTCCTTTGATATTGTCGACAAAACCAAAGGCGAAAAACGAAAAGAAGCCGCCCGCTGTGGCGATCCAAAGAAAGAGCGGGCGGCTGACAACGGTAGCGCTAGCATTAGCCTTCATGAAAACTCCTGTATAGCAAGTCTAAGTTTGTATGGTTATTTTGTTTCATAGGGGCAGTAGCCCGGTTTGGGACCGATTTGGGGATGATCCCGACAAATCTCTGGGCGCACGTTGTAAACGGTGCAGCGCCGGCTCTTTTCATCCAAATAAATACAATCCAAATTCGCCCGACGCGCCAGCGTAAAGATTGCGCGCGCAGGGGTATAATGCTCGATCGTACCGGCCTTTTTCAGCCGATTGGCAACCCGTTTGAGTGGCTCCTCAGCTGCAAAGGCATCCACGACGCCCAGGCGAATCAGATCATCCACGGTCGCTTCGACCGGCATTCGGCAACAGTTGGCAATACAGGTATCGCATAAAATTTTGCGGTATTTGGTCCATGTATCGGTATTCTCAATATCAACAATGGTTAGTTTGCTACGCATATGTTGATTGTAAAATTAGTATGGTTCAGGCGCAAGTAGGAACTGCTCCATACGCGTGTAAACCGCGCCACCGGTGCGTAGTTCACTCTGTAGGTGAACCACCGCCGTGACGGGCAATCGCAGCGGCTTGGCGATAGGCGCTTCTTTCAACAGTTGTCCCACGTCATTCAATTGCTGCCTTGGCACGTTACGTTGCACCCTTGCCACGGTAATATGTGCGGAGAAAAGGCCGTCTTCCGGCACAAAGCCGGCCAATTGAACGCGCGCTTCCACCGCGGCCTGCAGCGCATTGAGTTGCGACACATCACCCCCCACGCCCAACCAGAGCACACGCGGTTGGCGCAGATTGGGAAAGCCGCCAATACCGCCGATAGTCAACGCAAAGGACCTTTGCGCATGGGCAACTTCACGCAGGCCAGTCGCCAATGGCTGCACTTGGGCCGGCGTGGTTTCGCCAAGAAAGCGAAGGGTCAAATGGATCTTTGATGGGTCGACCCAGCGGAAACAGGAGGGTGCGTTGTGCTCCCGTAGATAGTGCTGCAGCGCGCGGATGTTGGTTTCGAGTTGCTGAGCAACGTTTGGCGGCAATTCAATGGCAATAAAGGTGCGCATGGGTCGCTTCCAAGATGTGGTGACAAGGCGGGTGCATCCCATTTGGGGGATTAGCGCAATTGAGCTAACTCATCGCCCGCTGTAATTCCTCAAATATGGTACGCACCCTGACATGGGATGGGATATTGACAATGATAGCGGTTATCAAGAGGGTGTCAAATTCTGCTCAAAGGAGTGGGCCAGCGAGATATAAAACGAATTACGCCCAATAACACCGGGTGCGTACCACATTTGGGGGATTACGCCGGACGATCTATTTTGCCCTTCTGTGTAATCCCCCAAAATGGGACGCACCCAATAACACCGAAACGCTTGCCTAACAGAAGATTCGCGATTACACTACAAAGACTCTCCCAGCCATACGTTCGGCCACAACGACGCTGGTTAGACAACGCGTATCACCATGTAATTAACGTAGCAACACAAGAGGACGGAATCCCATGAAAATCACCGCCATTAAACCGATCATGGCCGACGGTGGCCATCGCATCTTTGTCTTTGTCAAAATTGAAACCGATCAGCCGGGCCTCATCGGCTGGGGCGAGGCGTCGTTGGAGGGCAAGCCGCGCGCGGTGGTCGGCTGTATCGACGACATGGCCCCCATGATCATCGGCGAGGATCCTCGTCGCGTCGAATATCTCTGGCAGATCCTCTACCGCAGTGCGTTCTGGCGGCAAGGGATTATCGGCCTCACCGCCATCTCCGGCATTGATCAGGCGCTTTGGGATATCAAAGGCAAGGAATTGGGCCGCCCGGTCTATGAGCTGCTCGGCGGACCGGTGCGCGATAAGGTGCGCGTTTACACCCATTTTGGCGGTGCAACGCCGGAGGAAGCGGTAAAGAGCGCGCTCTCCAAAGTCGAAAAAGGCTGGACGGCGATTAAGACGGTGCCGGTCCCGATTACGAACATTATCGATGGCCCCGTGGTTGTGAAGCAAGCCGCAGAAAAGTTGCGCGCCATCCGTGAAGCGGTCGGCGATGGCGTCGATATTCTGCTCGACCTGCATGGCCGTCTGACGCCACAGATGGCGATCCAATATGGCAAAGCCTTTGAACCGTATAGCCCCTTCTTTTTGGAAGAGCCGTCGCAGGCGGAGAATCCGGCGGCGATGGCCCAAATTGCCAAAGCACTCACCACGCCGATTGCCACCGGTGAACGGCTGTTGACCCGCTGGGGCTTCCGCGAAATCCTCGAACATGGCGCGGCTAGCTTGCTGCAGCCCGATACCTGCCACGCCGGCGGGATCAGCGAAGTGCGCAAGATCGCAGCGATGGCCGAGATCTACTATGGCGGCATCGCACCCCACAACCCCTATGGTCCCGTCTCGACCGCGGCCTGTGTGCAGGTTGACTTTGCCTGTCCGAACTTTGTGATCCAAGAGATGATCGACCCCGATGTCGCGCCCGAAGCAATGGCTTTTGTCAAAGATCCGTTACCGGTTGTCGATGGCCATATCCTCCCGCCCACCAAGCCGGGCATCGGAGTCGAAGTCGACGAAGCGGCCTGTGCCAAACGTCAACCGGACTTTTCGCTGGAAAAGGCGCGAGCGATGAGCACCGGTCGCTATGGCGCGTTCCATGCCGATGGTGGCGTGGCGGATGCGTAGGGGAGTGGGACGGTCGGGCAGTGGGACGGTGGAAGAGTGAGTAGTACGACAACGGTAAATTTCAATCAATGGATAGGATTTATAAGATTCACAAGATTTTCTCTCTGCTGTAGAAATCCTGTAAATTCTGTAAATCCTATCTAATTACACGTTGTCGCACTAGGTCGTAGTAGGTAGCGAAAAAAGGGAGGGATACGCGATGACGAAAGCAGTAATCAATCCACCGGCGCTTTTTCCGAGTTTGCAATATGGCTTTTCGCAGATTGTCACCAGCAGCGGCGGCAAGACGGTCTATCTCTCTGGACAAGTGGCGTGGGATGCAAACCAGCAGATTGTCGGTGCCGGCGACTTGGGCCTCCAAACGCGTGCTACGCTCAAGAATATCGCAACCGCGTTGGCAATCGTCGGCGGTACGCTGAACGATGTCGTTTCCATGCGCATTTACATTGTCGAGGATGTGCTGGCCGAAGATCACCATGTCGGCGCGGCGTTGCGTGAATTTTTTCCGCCGGAACAGGCCCCCGCTACGACCTGGATCGGCGTGCGGGCCCTGGCAAACAAGGATTTTTTGGTGGAAATTGAAGCGGTTGCGGTGATTGAAATATAAACCATAAAACGTAAACAGTTGGCCGCAGCGCAGTAGGCACGCCCACGTGCCGGTCCGTTTCGCACGTGGGCGTGCTCACTTCTCGCTTGCGATCCACTACCATTGGATAACTGATAACAATCCATTGCACCAGTAGGGACCAGAATATGAGTACTGATAGCCTTTATCAAGATCCAACGCAACCCCTTGATGACCGTGTCCGCAATCTGCTTACCCAAATGACCCTTGAAGAAAAAATCGCCCAGATCGGCAGCGCATGGATCTATGAATTGCTCGATGGGCAGGCGCTTAATCGAACGAAGATGCAGGATCGTCTCGCGCACGGCATTGGCCAAATCACCCGCCTGGCCGGTGCCAGCAGCCTCGACCCGACCGGCTGCGCCCATCTTGCCAATGAACTACAACGCTATCTGCGCGAAGAGACGCGGCTGGGCATTCCCGCGTTGATCCACGAGGAATGTTGCAGCGGCTACACCGCGCGTGATGCTACGGCTTTTCCACAGATGATCGGTGTTGCCTCCACCTGGCAACCGGCGTTGGCCACGGCAATGACGACCGAAATCCGCCAGCAGATGCGCGCGGTTGGTGCGCACCAGGGGCTCTCCCCGATCCTCGACATTGGGCGCGACCCGCGCTGGGGTCGCATTGAAGAGACCTTTGGCGAAGACCCCTATCTGATTGCGCGGATGGGGGCGGCGTATATCAAAGGGCTGCAAGGGGAGAATCTGCATGAAGGCGTCATTGCCACCGTTAAACATTTTGTCGGCTACAGCGTCACCGAGGGTGGGTTGAATTGGGCACCGGCGCACATTGCCGAGCGCGAGCTGCATGAAGTCTATCTCTACCCTTTTGAGGTCGCCGTCAAAGAAGCCAATGCCCGCTCACTGATGGCCGGTTATCACGAGTTGGATGGCATTCCGGTCAGCGCATCACGTTGGCTGATGACCGAGTTACTCCGTGAGCAGTGGGGCTTTGATGGCGTCGTCGTTTCGGATTACATGTCGATCAACAGCCTCTATAACTATCACCAGTTCGCGCGCGACAAAGCCGAGGCCTCACAGATGTCCCTCGAAGCGGGGGTCGATATTGAATTGCCGACGATGGATTGCTATGGCCAGCCGATGATCGACGCCGTGCAGCGTGGGCGCATTCCCCTATTGATGGTTGACGAAGCCGTTGCGCGCCATCTGCGCCTGAAATTTGAACTCGGTCTCTTTGAAAATCCCTATGTCGATGCCGCGGCGGTCGCTACGATCTTCGACACACCAGCCCAGCGTCAACTGGCTTATCACATTGCACAACAGTCGATGGTACTGCTCAAGAACGACGATAACCTGCTGCCACTCCGCAAAGAGCTCAGTTCACTCGCCGTGATTGGCCCGAACGCCGACGACATCCGCAACTTGCTCGGCGACTATTCCTACGCTTCACACATACAACTGTTGGTCGATTTTAAAGGGCAAGGGCTCTCCGACACCCCACTCCCCGACGACATGTCCGACGAAAATATCTTTGTGCCGATGCAGAGCGTGTTGGCGGCGATTGGGGACAAGGTATCTGAAGATACGCAAGTTCACTATGCGCAAGGCTGCACTGTCCTGGGCGACTCACCCGAAGGGTTTGCCGCCGCGGTGGCTGCTGCGGAACAGGCAGAGGTCGCGATTGTGGTCGTTGGCGATAAGTCAGGCCTCACCAAAGATTGTTCCACCGGCGAATTCCGTGACCGTTCGACCTTGACCTTGCCCGGTGTGCAAGAAGAATTGGTCAAAGCGGTGATTGCCACCGGCACGCCAACCGTCGTTGTCTACACCAATGGCCGTCCGGTCTCCTCACCGTGGATCGCCGAAAACGCCAACGCGATTCTCGAAGCGTGGTTCCCTGGCGAAGAGGGTGCGCCCGCGCTTGCCGATGTGCTCTTTGGCGATGTGAATCCCGGTGGCAAATTGCCGTTGACGATTGCGCGCAACGCTGGCCAGATCCCGATCTTCTACAACCACAAACCGTCGGGCGCAAAGTCTTTTCTCTACGGCCCCTATGTCGATTGCAGCAACGAACCACTCTATCCCTTTGGCTTTGGGCTGAGCTACACCAGCTTTGTCTTTAGCGACCTGACCCTTTCCGCGACAGAATTGACCGGCAGCGATACCCTCACCATCAGCGTCACGGTGACCAATAGCGGCGCTATAACGGGCGATGAAGTCGTACAACTCTACACGCGCACGGTTGGTGCCAGCGTCACGCGCCCCGTCAAAGAATTGCGTGGCTTTCAGCGCTTCACCCTCCAACCGGGCGAAGCCAAGTGCGTCACTTTCCAACTCCACCTGCACCAGACCGCGTACTACAACCGAGCGATGTGCTTTGTGGTCGAGCCGGGTACCTTGCAGGTGATGGTGGGAAATTCGTCGGTCAATCTGCCGTTAGCGGGTGAGGTGACGATTGTAGGTGAGGTGATTGAGATTGGGAATGAAAAGCGATTTGTTTGTGCGAGTACGTTAGGGGATCTGTAGCATTAGATTGCATAGTTGTTGGCAGCAATCAATGTCATTCGTTGACGGAGACGGGATGGCTCGTTAAATTGAAACAATTGTGCCGTTGCACGACCTAACGCAGTTTTTCCGATAAGGCGACCGTCAATCAACTGAAAATGGTCAGCCCACACATCCTGTCTTGGATGAAAGAGACGGGTCATTTTGCCATTCTGTGGATCAAAAGCAGCAATATCTGTGCCCTTGGCTAAGTTGCATGCAAAACATGCATATGCCAAATTCTCTATTTCACTTGAACCGTTGTGTTTGAGCGGAATGATATGATCGATGTGATTTGGACGGGTTGACATTTTGACTTACTGCCTATTGGCCAAGGCAAGTGCAGCTTCGGCTTTTTTGATGCCCATGACTTGATTGATTTGTGAATAAACACGTAGCTCGGCTGCTTCCGCATTGGTCAATTCACCTTCGCCGTGCCTGTCAAGCAACAGTTCAACCCGCTCTTGTGCTTCTGGTGCAACAACGAACTTTTTGATTTCCTCTGGAGAAGGAAGCAGGGCAAGGAAATCGATGAACTGCTTATAGGCTAGATAAACTGGTGATGTATGGGCTTCCCGCTCCTCAGCCGATACGAAAAGTTGACGAGTAATCGACAAAAAAAGCGGTAATTCTGCACGGATCGGTTCAATCTCAGATGCCAATTCGTCAGGTATTTCTACTGTGATCGTTCTCATTGTAAATAATCTCCAATCTACGAAACAGTTGCTTTGTTGAATCCATTATAGTCAATCGGATTAGCTTTCCAAAATCATCAGATGATGCCATAATTCTGTGTGAAGTTTCTATGTTACAATGGTAGCCCAAAGTCTTTGATTCCCTCAAGATGAAATAGCCAAAGTTACGTCTTGATTTCAGATAGAGCAAGCAATGACCACACCACCCGACGGCCTCATTATCGTCTGCAAACGCGACTGCCCCACCTGTACCCTCTTGGAACCGGTCTACGAGCAGTTGTCTGGTGGCCCCTTGCCCATCACCATCTACACCCAAGACGATCCGCTCTTTCCACGGCTGGGAGTCGTTGACGACACCGCGCTCGAACATTCCTTCCACCTCGACATCGACACCGTGCCCACATTGATCCGCATCGAAAACGGTGTCGAGCAGGCGCGCACGGTCGGCTGGCTGCGCAGCGAGTGGCAAGCAATCACGGGCGTGAGCGGCTTGGGCGCGGATCTACCGGCGGCGCGCCCCGGCTGTGGCGCGCTGAATGTGATGCCCGGCATTGCCGAGGAACTCCAAGTGCGCTATGGCGAGACTGGGATGCAGGCACGCCAAACCGAGGTCGGTGCCTACATGGACGAGTGGGAATATGCCTTTGAACAGGGCTGGAGCGATGGGCTACCCGTGGTACCACCGACGCCGGCACGGGTCTATCGCATGTTGCAGGGCACTACCCGCAAACCGGATGAAGTGGTTGGCGTGATCCCACCCAATCAGAACAGTTGCACCGTGGAAAAAGTCGCGATCAACGCGGTGATGGCCGGCTGTAAACCAGAGTATATGCCGGTCGTGCTGGCCGCGGTAGAAGCAGCGTTGATCGATGAGTTCTGTATGCATGGCGTGCTGGCGACGACCTACCACGTGGGGCCGGTCGTGATTGTTAATGGACCCATCGCCAAGCAAATTGGCATGAATAGCGGCGTCAACGCGCTGGGACAGGGCAACCGGGCCAACGCCACGATTGGGCGGGCGCTACAACTGGTCATCCGCAACGTCGGCGGTGGCAAACCGGGTGAGGTCGACCGTGCCGTTATGGGCAATCCGGGTAAATACACCTTCTGTTTTGCCGAACGGGAGGCCGATTCGCCGTGGGAGTCACTGGCGGTGGAGCGAGGTTTTGCTCCTGAAGAGTCAACCGTTACCCTCTTTGCCGGTGATGGCCTCCACCCGATTATGGATCAACTCTCCCGTACGCCGGAATCACTCGCCCGTTCCTTTGCCATGGCGCTGCGCGGCGTCTGCCACCCCAAAGCGGCACAGGGATCCGATGCTATTTTGCTTGTCTGCCCCGAACATGCGCGCACCTTCCGGGAGGCCGGCTGGTCGAAAGCAAGGCTATACGGCGAATTGACCACCTTGCTCACCAGCGATGGCCGTGACCTCGTGCGTGGTGCCGGTGGCAACGCCGAGGGCATTCCCGAAGCCGCCCTACAAAGCGCGCCGGCCGGCCAAGTCAGCAAATTCCGCCCCGGTGGGCTGCTCATTGTTCATGTCGGTGGCACCGCGGGTATGTTCTCCGGCATTATCGGCGGCTGGCCCGGCAGTGGTCCCCGTGGCTCGTCGCCGGTGACGCAGGCCATCGGCAAGTAGCAAATACTCGTTTCACGCCTTGTGTGATTAATTACTCATGATACGCAGTAAAGATGCTGGTCTCGGGTACGCCGCATTCCCAGATGCGGATTGACCCACATCTGGGGATGCGGCGTACTTGAGTAGCGTGGTGCCTTTATGGGAAGATGCGTAACATGAGTTAATACTTAATCCACTACTGCGTGGAATGTTAGTCGGACGCTCCAGCGTCCCGTACCAGGGACTGGGTCGTGCGGAGGGTCAATATACACGATGCTGGAGCGTCGAAGCAGCGTTCCTACGCAGCGCGTGAGGAACCAGCAATTTTTAGAAAGGAAACTCTATTATGCAACAAGCAACCATCTTACTCGACCCAACGGCAGAACAGTCTCCTGCCCAACGGGAAGCATTGCCCCGGCTCACAACATTGCA
This sequence comes from Caldilineaceae bacterium, assembly GCA_034432375.1. Lineage (GTDB taxonomy): Bacteria > Chloroflexota > Anaerolineae > Caldilineales > Caldilineaceae > JAHBVH01. The sequence goes on along the minus strand of DAOUCA010000028.1, from coordinate 84,626 downwards.
AGGCGCAACGATCGGTCTGCTCGACATCTCCAAGCCACGCGGTGATATTTTTCTCAATCGGCTGGAGGAACGACTAACCACGGCAGGAGCGACCGTGCGCCGCTATCGCAAACCGACCTATGCGCGTGTCGCGCCGGTAGCACTCAAGCAGCAGATCGCTACCGAATGCCACGCTGTGATCGAAGCGCTGGCCGATTGAGGCTCCTGCACGACGTGTAGTGTACACGACATCAACGATTTAGAATTACGGGGCATCCCCGGTATGTTTATTGCCTCAACCGAGTTTGTCGAGGCCGCGGCGGCGCAATCGGCCGCGCTTGGTTTTGACGCACTGGCCTACTTTGTGGCCCACCCGATCCAGGATCGGACCGATGGGGAGATGGTGGCGTTGGCGGATGAGGCATTTGCGGCGGTGGTGGGGATGATGGTTATTGCGCAGGACGGTTAGCGCGCAACAACAGATTGGATAGGGTGCGTACCACATTTGGGGGATTACACCGGACGGTTAAATTAGTCCTTCTCTGTAATCCCCCAAACTGGGACGCAGCCGATTGGATAGGGTGCGTACCACATTTGGGGGATTACGCCGGACGATCAATTTTGTCCTTCTGTGTAATCCCCCAAAATGGGACGCGCCCGATTGGATACAAACTGTTGACGTATTACGTGAAACGTAATAGAATGGATAATGATTCAGTCATTTCGTTGCCAGCATACGCAAAATTTGTTTGAGGGTGGCAATCCGCGTCAGTTTAGAGCATTTCAAAGTGTCGCCATTCGCAAATTAACTCAATTGGATGCAGCCCAAACGTTAGATTTCCTGCGCTCACCCCCTGGAAACCGACTTGAGGGGCTGCGTGGTGATCGGCAGGGTCAACATAGTATGCGCATTAATGATCAGTACCGTATCTGTTTTGTGTGGACGGAAACTGGCCCATCGAACGTTGAAATTACTGAGTACCACTAATGAATGTCAAGTGCAGGTACTGAAGGGACTATTATGTATGACCCGACCAATCAATCGCATGCGCGCGGTTCATCCGGGAGAGATTTTGCGAGAAGACTATCTAATTCCACTCGGGCTGAGTGTGAACGCATTAGCGAACGCATTAGGGGTTCCCGCTACACGTGTCCACGAGATCGTGAAAGAACGGCGTTCAGTTACAGCCGATACTGCCGAACGGCTTGCCCGTTATTTTGGCGGTGATGCCGCTTCGTGGTTGACACTACAAGCCATCTATGATTTGAAGACGCTGCCGACCCATGATGAGATCTTGGCAACCGTTGTACCTCGTCCAATGGAATCGACTTCAGCGCAACTTGCAAACTGAAGAAAAGAACGTCCCGCTCTCCCAAACCGCCACGCTCACTCCAGCCCCCACAAAAAGATGATAGGGTTGCTCCAGCGCGTGTAAGGTGACCGCAATACCGGCCCCCACGAGCCAGGCCACTAGCACAGGCGTAATGTCGCGGGGTGATTGTCGCCAGTTCACCAGCAGCATGAGCGCCAGGGCCGGCCCCAACGCTGCGCCCAGATAGCCCAGAAAGGGCAGCAGCTGCTGATCAAAGCGGGTGGCGGCGAGCAGAAAGCCGATAACACAGATCAGCAGCGTGCTCTGGCGTGGGCTCAATGGGGTGAGGTGGCTGAGCGCGAGTGCGCCGGAATACCAGCCGGAGATCAGCGGAGAGATGACGGCGACGATCAAGAAGAGATGACCGAGCGCGGCAGAGTGGCTCTGCGCCAGCACATCGGCGATGTTCCAATTGCCGGTCGCCCAATAGAGCAGCGCACCGACACTCATTGAGAAGAGCAACGGGAAAAAGTAGAAAAGGTTGGCTTTGAGTACATCGCTGCGCGTCGCCAGATCCCAGGTGAAGTCGGGGGTGCGCAGCGAAAAGAGCGTGGCATAGCCAATGATCGTGCCAAAGGCCCAGAGCAGATTGCGCGGCGTGAGGGTGGTAACTGGCTTGGCAACCGCGGCGGCACCCGTGCCGGCGTGCAAGTCAACGGCCCACAGCGCGAAGATCGTCAGCGCCAGCGCGGCCGCGGTCGTCACCCAGGCGAGCGCGGCCCAGCGGTTGATGCCAAAGATCGTCAGCATATAGAGCAGCACAATGATTACGAAGGCACCCGCCCATTGAGGCAGGTGCAAGAGTTGCGCCGTGCTGGCCCCCGACACGCCGCCATGAAAGCCACTCCAACCAATTAGCCCAATCGCCATCAGCAGGTTGAGCAGACCAGCACCCCACGGCGCGCCAAAGGTGTCGGCGGCAAGCTGCGCCAAGCGCGCCCGGCGGCGGCGGCCCAACAAGCCCTGGCTGATGCTGATCAGCGCCAACCCGAGCATACCCACCGGCAGCACCCAGAGCAGATGGCGCAACGGGATCACCATCGCCAGCCCACCACCGGTCGAGATACTGGCTGGGTTGATGCCAATCCCGAGCCAGACGCTGGCGCGGTTGTACCAACGAATCTTTCCTTCAACGTTCCCCACTTCACGCACAGTTGCCGCCCATCCTTGAAACTTAGCTATTCACAATTGATAATTGACCATTGATTATTTTTCAGTGCCTACCTCGTGGTAAGCTGCAGATCCGCCTGGATCGGCAGATGATCCGAGCCAATATCACCCCCTTCGCCATAATCAGCAACGGTCCATGCCGGCGAAACCAGGATGTAGTCAAGCGGTGCACCGAGCAGATCGCCGGCCAGATGCCAGGTGATCCAGGCACCGTGGCCTTGCAGCGCATAACGCAGATCCGTCGAAGCCATCAAACTGCGCAGCGGCGTGGACCACGGGGAGGCGTTGAGATCGCCGAGCAGGAGCAGCGGTTGGGTACTCTCGTTGGCCAGCTCACCCATCAGTGCGATCTCACTGTTGCGACTCACCACCCACTCGCCACGCATCGGCGGCAGTGGGTGGATGCCCACGATGGTGATCGGTTGCCCCTGCCAGTCGAGTTCGGCGCGCAGATAGCGTCGGCCACGCCCGCTCATCGTCACCGTCTCGACGCTGCGAAAGGGTTGGCGACTGAGGAAGGCGATGCCCAAGGTCATACGTGATGGTTCGGCGTGGAGATAGGGATAGGTGTCGCTGAGTTCAGCGCGCAGAACGGTTAGCAGATCTTCACGCACTTCGGACATAAAGACGAGATCTGGCTGACGTTCCCGGATCAGGGCGACGACTTTCTCATAGCCGGCGTTGCTGGTGGAGATGTTCAGAGCCATGACGCGCAGCGGCATACTGGCATTGGCAGCGTGGGCGGTAATGGGCGGCGGTAGAAAAAAGGGGATAATCAAATAGAGATTGATCAGCAGGGCAGCCAAGGGTAATACGAGATAAGGGCGATATGTTCGGCGTATCAGCAAGAACAGCAGGCAGAGTGTTAGCCCCACCGTATATTGCAAATGGTAGTGCGACAGAACGTCGAGCAGCCAGCTAAAACGCCCTAACAAGCTGCCGAGGGTCAACAGGCTAAAGAGCAGAGCGAGCGTGCCGATAAGTTTCTGTGTAATGGCTTTCATTTGTTTAGAACAACCCACTTTGGGCGATACCATCAAAGATAAATTGCACCGCCAGTGCCGCCAGCAGCACGCCAAAGACGCGCATGATCACATGAAGCGCCGTTACACCAAGTAGCCGGTGGATCTGCGTTGCGCCCAATAACATGAGCAAGGTGAGGGCAAGCGTCAACAGCAACATGAGCACGACAATCCCCCGTTGTTGGTAATCAGCACCGGCTTGGGACATGAGCAGGATCACCGCGCCCATTGCCCCTGGCCCCGCGATGAGCGGCGTCGCCAGCGGGAAAATGGCAATATCAGCCTTGGTGGCAGCTTCCCGTTCCTCTTCTTCAGTCGTAGAAACGCCACCCGATGAGCGGGCAAAGACCATGTCAATTGCGATGAGTAGCAACAGAATACCGCCGGAAGTCCGCAGTGCGGCTAATGAAATACCCAAACGGTCGAGGGCGCTGTGGCCAAAGAGCGCAAAGAGCAAGAGGATCGCGCCAGCGATCAAAGTGCCGCGCAGTGCCATTGAGCGCCGTTCGAGCGGCGTGGCTTTGGCCGTCAGCGCCGCAAAGACAAAAGCCACATCAATCGGCCCAATGGTGACAAAGAAGGTCGTAAAGGCGAGAATGGCGGTTCCGTACAATGAAGTCACAACAACTCTTTCGTTGGTAGCAAAACGAGATCAGAATCAAACATCTTCTATCCCAGCGGCAAGTCCGATTTTATCTATGCACCCAATCAAAAATCACCCATTTGCGTAGCCAGTTTCAGTGACCGTACACGCAACACGCAACACAAGCTGATGCGAAAGGGATTACCTGGCTTATACAAAGATGCTCAACGGCATATAGCACGAGACAATCCAATTCGGCTTGTCGACAATCTCGCTGATCTTGAGATCGGCGGCTGCGCTACAGAGGCAGTAGGCCTGGCTGCGTTCGATACCTTTTTCGGCCTCCAACCAGTCGATCATATAGCGTAGAGCGTTCTGCGCATTGACAAAAAGATCCGACCCATGCGCGGTGGTGGCAAAGTAACCTTGGGTATCGGTCTTCGTCAACGGGCTGGGCGTGAAAAACTGCGGCTCAATCAGCGTACGCCCTTTTTGCAAACCAAAGCGCAACGTAACGGTCATCGGCGACTCGATGCCGGTGCCCCCCACTTCGCCATCGCCCTGCGCGGCGTGACAGTCGGCGGTGGAAAAGAGCGCGCCAGGGACATGGACCGGCAAATAGAGTGTGGCACCGGCAACCAACCCGCGAATATCCATGTTGCCGCCGTGGAAGGCCGGTGGCCCGGTCGGAATGCGCCCGGCCTCTTTTGGTGCAACCCCCATGACGCCACAAAAGGGCTCAAAGGGGATCTTGACTTTGTCGTTATCTTGAAAGGTACAATAGTCGCCCTCCAACCGCCACAGTTGTAGATAGGGATAGTTGAAATCTTCAGCCAGCAGCCCAAAGTTGGGGGCATGGCCATTCCAGCCCCAACCCTTGTGGACCAGCTTGAGAATTTCGATGACCAATACATCGCCCGGTTCTGCACCGTTGATCGCAACCGGTCCCGTCAAGGGATGACCACCACCGCGCTTGCGGTTGATAAAATCTTCAAGGGTAGAGGTCGGTGAGAGCGCGCGATTGGCGGCGTCGCGACATTCAAAGACTACTGTGTCACCTGGTTCAATTGTCAGTCTGGGTGGTAGAGAATTGTCCCAGGCGTCGTGAATTTCGCTGTCATCAAGATAATGTTCGGTCATTGGGTTCCTCGTATTGCATCGGTGAAAGGGTCGGTTTATTTTTGCCATAGAGTGCTCGATACGCGCTTTCGAGCAAATAACGTTGGGTCAACATGATGCGTGGCGTCGCGGTGGCGTTGGGGGATACCGTGTGCAGCAGACGCAGATCCATGAAGTAGACATCCCCCCGTTCGCCATAAAGTTCAACGACTTGGAGTTCGACATTGCCTGCACGCCCTGGTTGTTCGAGGAAACGGTGACGGTCATCACCCGCCTCTGTCATCAGCTTGCGGAAGTACGGCTCCTGCTTCAATCGTCGCTTCAGTTGTTGCGAACTAATCGGTTTGCCTTCGTTTAATAAGTGGTGTGAGCCGGCGACGACGAGGGTGCCACCGCCGCCGGGCACGACCCGATCCAAAAAAGTGAAGATCTGTACGCCGGGAATGCCCCGCTCTGGCAGGCGCGGCAGATCCAAATGCCAAACATTATGGGGCAGCATCCAACTGGTGGCATTGGGCCAGGTAAACAACAACTGAGGATAGTCCGTCATTGGCCAGGTGGCGCGCCCATCAAGCAGGGCGCTAACCACTTGTGGGATTTCGTCGGCAACTAGGTCGATCAACACTTGGTGCCGTTTAAACGCATTGGTTACCTGCTTCCCCAGATGGGCAAGCGCCAGAGGTTCGCTGGTCTCAAGCAGCCATGTCTCATCCTGTCTAACCCCCATTTGGCTGAACCACTGCCAGATTGCCGCCTGCGCCGCGGCAACCTTGTGCATGGGCAAGAAGCCTTCGCAACGGATCAAGCCGTGTTTTTGAAAGGTGCTTCTATCGGCACTGGTCAACATATACTATCCCCCTATCTTTGCGACTAGCAACTGATACGCGGCGGGGGGAACATAGCCTTTGACGACCGCTTCCCAGCCACTTGGACCGACCATGCCACGCACCAAACTGGAACTCACTTCGGCCAACTCGCGGGGCGGCATCAGAAAAACGGTGGTGATCCCTGCTGACAAGTCGCCGTTGATGTAGCGCCATCCGCGCTCGCTCTCATAGTCAGCACCGTTGCGGATACCGCGCAGAATGTAATGCGCGCCAATCGCCGTGGCGTAGTGTACCAAAAAGTGGGCTTCAAAGCTATCGACGACAATCTGTGGATAGGCTGCCGTCGATTCACGGATCATCCGTAGACGCTCCTCTAGCGAAAAGGTGTAGCGCTTCTCTGGATTGATGCCGACCGCCACCACCAGTTCGTCGAATAGGTTGGCACCCTGCTCAATCAGCCACAGATGACCGTTGGTGAGCGGATCGAAGCTGCCCGCATAGACTGCTTTCCTCATAATTTGGCGCTACCTCTCAATCATCTTTGCCAGATATGATGCAACCAAAGTCGCAACATCGCGAGCCGGATTTGTGATTGTGAAACTAGATGAATTCACTATACAATAGGGCGAACGATTTGGGCGAACGGTTCATAGCCGCAACGGTTTATATACATAGATGCCATATACAGAGTCTGCGAGTAGAGACTAAAAGTCAGGAACAGCAGCAATGAATTCTTTACGTCTTCAAGATAAAATTGCCATTGTCACCGGTGCGGCTTCGGGCATCGGGCGCGCCACCGTCTTGCGCTTTGCCGCCGAGGGCGCGCGGGTGATCGCCGCCGATCTGCAGCCGAATGCACTGGCAACATTGGCGGCGGCGGTGGTCGATACGCCACACCCCGTGCAGATCGCACCGTGCGATGTGACGCAGGTGGATGACACAACGCGCGTTGTCGCCGACGCGGTAAGTGCCTATGGTCGGCTCGACATCCTGATCAATTCAGCCGGTATTACGCCACGCACCATTGATCCCGCCGCCGATGTTGCCACCCGCTGGGATGCCGTGATGGCGGTCAACGCGCGTGGAACAATGCTGATGTGCCACGCCGCGGTGGCCGCCATGCGTCAATGTGGTGGCGGGTCGATTGTCAACCTGGCTTCGGTGATGGGGTTGGTCGGCTATCCGACGAGCCTGCCCTTCTCCGATGGCTTTAGCGCTTACCCACAGAGCAAAGGCGCAGTCGTGCAATTGACCCGCGATTTGGGCGTGCGCGTCGCCGCGGAGGGCATTCGGGTCAACGCCGTCTGTCCGGGCTTTATCTACACTCCTTTGACGGCCAACGTGACCGGCAATCCAGCCGTGCATGAACAGATGAAGGCATTGCACCCGATGGGGCGGCTGGGCCATCCCGAAGAGATCGCCAACGTGATTCTCTTCCTCGCCTCTGACGAAGCGTCGTTTGTGACGGGTGCAGCCTGGACGGTTGATGGTGGCTATACGGCGGCATAGGGGCAGGGTGCTCCATGAAGCATGTGTATCAAGATAAGGGGTAAGGGGCGGTAACCAACACTACACCGGATGAAGGAAGCAGCTGATTTTCCGCCGCGCGCCCTGAATTCTAGGGAAAACGCCGCTTGAATCGACAAGTTTGTCAAGAAACAGCAATTTAATCGACGAAATCACAAATCCGTTACTACCAAAATCCGCTGTACTGTTCCTGAAATGCTTGCCTTGATACACATGGGGCAGGGCGCTCCACGAAGATACAAAGGCAGACGAAAACAGAAGGAATCCACAGAAAGATGTCCACCTTTTCCGAAAAACTGTTTCACTGTTGGCACCCAGTGGGGTACAGCAAAGAGGTCACCGCCGCTGCACCCTATGGCACCAAGCTACTCGATGAAGCGCTGGTCCTTTGGCGCACGGCAGATGGTGCGGCGCACGCCATGCAAGATCTCTGTATCCACCGCGGCACGGCGCTCTCCTTGGGTTGGCTGGCGGATGATTGTGTTGTCTGCCCCTACCATGGCTGGCGCTACAACGCCGAGGGTGCCTGCGTCTTGATTCCGCAGAACGCAACCAACAGCATTCCCACCAAAGCGCGCACGGTTCGCTATCATTGTCAGGAGCGCTATGGGCTGATCTGGGTGGCGTTGGCGGAACCGGCCTATCCCTTGCCGGAAATTCCAGAATTAGAGAGCGATGATACGTGGAAAGTGGTGCAGACCGGTCCGTTTAGTTGGCAGAGCGACGCCTCGCGCCAGTTGGAGAATTTCACCGACTTTGGCCATTTCCCGTGGGTGCACCCTGGCTTGTTGGGCGATCCGGAGCGCCCCTTTGTGCCGGAGCATACGGTCGAGACACGCGGCCATGTTTTGCATTACACGATTGTGCGCCCCGAAGCACCAAACAGTGATGATTTCCCCGTCTTTGCCAATGCAGCGGTGGTCAAACCGGAGCGCCGCAGCCGCTATGAATTGCACTTGCCCTACACGATTGTGTTGCGACTGGGCTGGGGCGGCACAAAGGGCATGGTCTACTTCTTTGCCGTGCAGCCAAGTGCCAAAGATCGCTGTAGCGGCTATTGCATCATTGGGCGCAACTATGATTTTGACCAGCCCGACACGGTCTTACAGGAATTCGAGAATACGATCTTTGGCCAGGATCAGCGCATTGTCGAGTCACAGCGACCGGAGCAGGTGCCCTTTGACCTGGCCGCGGAATTGCATTTGAAATTTGACGCGGTTGCGATTGCCTACCGGCGCGCCATGCACGCAGAAGGGCTGGCCTACTGGCATTATCTGCAGGTTGAAGAAGAGAGTTTTGCCTAGTACGACCACGTCAAATTAGACAAGATTCACAGAATTTACAGGATTTCTACAGCAGCGGAAAATCTTTTGTATCTTATGAATCCTGTCCATTTTATGAAATTAACATTGTCGACCTAGTTAGTTTTTGTTGCGCAACGCAAAAATCTCACGCAAAGGCGCGAAGCCCGCAAAGAAAATCCAGAGAAGCCCTTGGCGAGCGTTGCGCCTTTGCGTGAGCCTTATTCTGTTTCGCAACAAGGTCAGTTATCCCCAGAGCGCGCGAGTAAACGCCGACCGCCCCAAGGCATCTAAGCACTCGATTTTCCGTCGCTCATAGAAGCTATCCACCTCGCCGCGTGCAAAGAACCAGAGGCAATCGATCAGCGTCGCCAGTTTTAGCACGTCAAAGAGGTGGTGCTTCTCCAAGCTGCTCAGGGGTCGGACCGCCTCATATATCGCTACCACTTTACATGCTTCACGGAAATCAAACGCATCTCCATCTATAGGGACCGCCTGCCAATTGTCCCACTGAAAGCGAAAGAGGTGTTGCTCGATCAGTGCCACCAGATCAAAGGTCAAGTAGGTATAGTTGGCATCGTCAAAATCGAGCAGCGCGTGAAAATTGCCCTCTTTAAAGAGTACATTGGAGAAGTGAAAATCACAGTGGCAGATCCCTTTCGGGTGTGCATTGGGCAATTCCAGTGCAGCTAACGTTTGGTGAACCCAGGACAATTTTGCCGCGGCATTCGATGTGCCGATCTTCTCGGCGATCTCGGTCGCCAACTTTGCACAAAAGGGAATGCCATAGTTCCAGCGCGCATGGAGATAGGCGGGGCGATAGTGATGGGTGATCAGCTGTAAGCGGGCCACCTGCTGGACGAGTTGCTCTTGCTGCATGGCAGTTGGTTGCTCGACATGGTTCCCTTCCATAAACTCAAATAGTGCATAGGGTCTTTCTCGATAGTTGCCAAGCGAACGGCCCTGCCGATCGCGCAACACGTCAGGGCAAGGATAGCCATGTCTTTTGAGGTAGTGGATGAGATTCACTTCAAAGCGCACGGCGTTGAACGATCTGTTCTGTTTATAGTAACGCAAGACAAATTTTCCCTGCGTTGTCTGCAATAACAGGTTGGTTTGCACTGTGCCTGCGGTCAGTGGCGTGATCGACTGTACGGTGCCAAGATCATAGTGTACCAGAATCGCTTCCACATCCGCAGCCACGATATCTTTCACATTCGCATTCACGTTCGCCATCACGTTTTCTTTCTCTATGCTCTCTGTGCTCTCTATGCTCTCTGTGCTCTCTGTGCTCTCTGTGCTCTCTGTGGCTCCACTAGCTCAACCCCGCTGAAAGCCCAACGTCTCATACTTCTTGACAAAGCCCAGGCTACGATAGAGATCGCGGGGCGGCACATTCTCCGCCGTATGTTCGACCACCGCCCGTACCATGCCATGACGTTGCATCTCTCGCAGACCATGGCACATTAGCGCGCTGGCCACCCCTAATCGTCGAAAGTCACTATGGGTGCCCACCGGTTCAAAGAGGCCGACTCTATTTAGCGGATCGAGCCTGATCACCGTAAATGCAGCAAAGCGGCCATCGGGTGCCAGGACAACCAATTCGTTTTCCGGCTGATAGCCGGGGCTCTGCATGACTTGCGTGCGATAGAGCGCTGGCGTCCAATCGCCGCCAAAGGTATTGTTGCGGATGGTGGCGAGTTGGGCGAAATCGTCGAGCGTTGCGCCACGGATCGTAAAGCCTTCGGGCAGTGTTGGCCCGAAGATCGGGGCATCCAGGCTGCGTTCGGTGATCCAATCCCAGGTGCGGTACTGCTCGAAGCCCAGATCCGTCAGCAGGTCGATGCGGGTTTGATCGCAATCATAGACATCGGTAATCACCGATTGATCCTCCCGACGAGTTGCCTTGACATAACGCCGGGTGGTTTCGTAGGCCTGTTGGATCATCGCCTCTTCTGCTGCACGACCGCGATACCGTGGAGACGTGAAAACCAAGAAACCGGCATCAAAGACAAAATTATAGGCAAAGCCAATCAATTCCGTTCCTTCGAGCCAGAGTTGAACGAGTTCCTGGCGCGGTCGGCTGCCGGTGTAGCCTTCATAGATCCGGTGCGCGATGTTGCCCGGATGGTAATAGCCACATTCCCCAGCTTCAAAAATCCACGCGGCGAGCGCAGCTTGAAGACGCGGAAGGTCGGCATCGGTATAGGCTTTGGGCTGAATCTTCGTCATCACGTACCTGCAATCTTGAGATGAATGGGGCTGCGTTGCTGGGAAATCTCTATCTCGTCATTGTAACCGGTTTTGCGGTTGATGCAATTTGCCCTATGCTATAATGAGCCAACAGACTGATTGAATTACCAGCGTAAAGCACTCTATCGGCACAGCAACAGGCAACTCGACCATGCTCAGATTACCTTATGGCATCAGCAACTTTCCCAAATTGGTGACGGAAGGCTACCACTACGTCGACCGCACGCCCTTTATCGCGCAGATTGAGGCGATGAACGAACCGTATCTCTTCTTCTTGCGGCCGCGGCGCTTTGGCAAGAGCCTCTTTATTTCTCTGTTGCACTGTTATTATGGAATTGAATATCGAGACAACTTTGAAGAGCTATTTGGGTCATATGCGATTGGCCGACAGCCGACAGCGCTGACGAATCGATACCTAATGCTGAAGCTAGATTTTAGCCACATCAATACCCAAACACCAGAGAGCACCTTTCATGGGTTTTTGAGCAATGTCAGATTTGGTATCAGCGATTTTGTCGATACCTATTACTATTGTTTTGTACCAGACGATAGCAACTACATTTTGGCAGGTGAGACACCAACGCAGGTGCTCAGTCGAATGCTAGAGCGGCTAAATCGCCACCAAATCGAACATGAGACGAATTATAAGATCTATTTACTCATTGACGAATATGATCATTTTGCCAACGAACTCGTTGCGTTTCGTTTAGAAGAGTTTAAGCACAGCGTGAGTCGCAACGGCTATGTCCGCAAATTTTACGAGCGCATCAAAGCCGCCACTGGTGATGGTATCATTGACCGCATTTTTATCACCGGCGTCTCGCCTGTAACGCTCGATAGCCTGACCAGCGGCTTCAACATCGGCAAACATATCAGCCTGGACATTCAATTTCACAATATGATGGGCTTTACGGAAGATGAAGTCAGCGAAGTTTTGCTGGGTGTTGGGGTTGCAGAAGGCGAGCTAGTGCAGACCATAGATGATTTACGTCGCTGGTATAATGGCTATCTCTTTAATATCCGCGCAACAAAGCGACTGTACAACCCAGACATGGTACTCTATTTTGCCTCTGAATTGGGACGCACCAAGGAATACCCCCGTGAACTGCTCGATATTAATATTGCCAGCGACTATGGCAAGCTGCGTGAACTCTTTCGCGTGGAAGGGCAGGACGTACAAAATCTAGCTGTATTGAATGAGTTGATCACCGAACATGCCGTCTCGGCCCAATTGACGCGCCAATTTAGCTTTGAAAAAGAGTTCACCCGCGACGACCTGATCAGTCTGCTCTTTTATTTGGGGATTGTCACGATCAAAGAAGCGCAGTTGTCGCGCTACATCTTTGAACCGCCCAACTTTGTAATTACCCAGCTTTACTTCACCTACTTTCAGCAGATCGTGCTACAGCAGGCAGCGTTGCGCGCCGATGATCTGCGCATCTATGACCGCGTGCTCAAGCTGGCCCAGGAGAATGAGATTGCACCCGTGGTGGAGGCAGTCGAAGCAATTTTGCTGCAACTCTCCAACCGCGATGCAGTCGGCTTTGATGAGAAGTATGTCAAGGCAGCCTTTGCGGCACTGCTCTACCCGACACAAATTTATACCATCCAGAGTGAATATGAAAGCGATCGTCGCTACATCGATCTACTCCTCACCCGCCGCCCACCGATTGAGCCCAACTACCAATTTGCCTTTGAGTTAAAGTATCTCAAGCAGAGCGATGCCCACCGCTTAGAGGCCGTGAAAGCGGAAGGGTTGGCGCAGATGCAAGGCTATCTGGCGCATGAGAAGATCCGCGCCTTGACCGACCTGCACGCCTGGCTCATCGTCTTTGTTGGGCCGAAGGCCGAAGTGGTGGTCGAGGTAATGCCGCCAAATCCACCGTTAGGAACCCTATGACCACGCAACCCACCCGTAATCCCTGGCTCGCTACACGCAACCGCACCGGTGCCGAATATGACGCACCGTATGCCGCCCGCGCCGCCGCCGGCCAAGATATCCACGGCGAAGCAAACCTAGTCACCCACCTCCTCCGTCAACATTTCCCAACGCGAATGGCAACTGCACCGGAGGGGATCCAGATTCTCGACGCCGGCTGTGGCACGGGGCGCACAGGCATCGAATTGGCGCGGCGTGGCCATCAAGTTACCGGTGTCGATCTCGATGAAGTGATGCTGCAACAGGCGCGTGTCAAAGCGCCGGAGATCGACTGGCACCTGGCCGACTTGGCGACCATCCGCCTGGATCAACGGTTCGACTGCATTGTGATGGCCGGCAATGTGATGATCTATGTTACACCCGGTACCGAAACTGCGGTGCTGGAAAATCTCACCGCGCATCTAGCGCCTGATGGTCTGCTCATCGCTGGGTTTGAAAGTCGCCCACCCTCGTGGAGCAACCTCACCCCGACCCGGTATGCCGAGCTTGCCGGTGCGGCTCGGCTGACGCTCGTCGAACGCTTGGCCGGCTGGGGCCGCGAGCCGTGGAGAGAGGCCAGCAACTATGTCCTGTTTGTGCACAAACTTGTTAACCAGTAAAGGTGACTACTCACTCCACCCAGCCTTCCCCCTATGAGCCTGTCTCACAACTCGCGGATCGAAAAAGTGTTCCGGGGACGGCCCGGATAAAGCTCGTATATGCCTACTTCTCGTGGGCCGTCCCCGGAACACTTTCGCCCTGTGCTCGCGGGTAGGGATGGAATGACCGTCACCTATGATCACAAAGGAAATGCCCATGACCACTCAAACCAATCAACCGACCACGCCCGCCTTTGAACTGGGCGTTTATTCCTTTGTCGAGCTAACCCCCGACCCCAAAACCGGCGTCTCAATCAGCCCCACCCAACGGATGGCCAATCTGCTCGAAACAATCGAGTTGGCTGACCAAGTGGGGCTCGATGTCTTTGCCATCGGTGAACATCACCGCCCGGACTATATCTCGTCATCACCGGTGCCGATCCTGGCCGCGGCCGCCGCGCGCACAAGGTCGATCCGCCTCTCGACTGCGGTGACCGTGCTCAGCTCAGACGATCCCGTGCGCGTCTTTCAATCCTTTGCCACGCTCGATCTGATCTCAGCGGGCCGCGCCGAGATCATGGCCGGTCGTGGCTCCTTTACCGAATCCTTCCCACTCTTTGGTTATGATCTCAACGATTACCATAGCCTCTTTAGTGAAAAGCTTGATCTGTTATTGAAGCTCCGAGAAGAGGAGACCGTGACCTGGTCTGGCCGCCACCGTGCGCCGCTGGAAAGTGCCGGGATTTATCCGCGCCCACAGCAGGCGCAGATCCCCATCTGGATTGCCGTCGGTGGTACACCCCAGTCAGCAGTGCGCGCCGGCACATTGGGCTTGCCGATGGCGATTGCGATTATCGGTGGCATGCCTGAACGCTTTGCCCAGTTGGCCCAAATTCATCGCGCGGCCGCCGCGCAGGCAGGTCACGATCCTGCCACCATCCCCATTAGCATCAACTCGCATGGCTTTATCGCCGACAGCGAACAGCAAGCGGTCGATGACTACTATCCGTCGGCGACCATCATCATGAATCGCATTGGGCGCGAACGGGGCTGGTCGCCGATCAATCAACAGCAACTTGCGGGAGGGCGGACACTGCGCGGCGCAGATTTTGTCGGCACGCCGGAGCAGATCGTCGAGAAGATTCTCTTCCAGTATGAGATCTTTGGCCATCAACGCATGATGTTGCAGTTGGGGATTGGCACGATTGAACACGGCAAGGTGATGCGCGCAATTGAACTCCTGGGCACCGCAGTGGCACCCGTTGTACGGCGCGAAATTGCGCGATAGCCATCGGTTAGGCCGCGGCCTAACCTGGACGCCAAGCAGCACGTAAAACTCTTTGACAGCCCGCATCTCCTGACCTATACTACCCTCATGAGCAATAATTCCCTGAATCGCCGCGTCCAAACACTCTGGCACCCTTTTCTGGCAAAAGTCTTTTTTTACATTTACAGAATTTTCAAGAGTTATCCGAGGAGCTGTTGCGCCTATTGAATGGGTTGCAAGCGATCTGGTCTTTACCCGAAGGAGCAAGTACGAACGAAGAACTGACTGTCGAAAAGGTCATGGAAATAGGGACGGAGTATAGCCACATCTTGCTACGGAATCTGTCTGTAGCAGAAATCGATGATTACATCAACCCAGCGTATAAACAATATCGTTTAGCACAAGGTAATAATCAACGCACCCGTGAAATTGTGCTGGCCATGGCTACACGCAAAATCGATATCGAGACCATCGCCGATGTAACGGGCCTGAGCGTTGCAGAAGTACAAGCATTGCTGGGAGATGCAAAGCAGCACAAAACCACCTAGGATTATCATGCGGATTTCACTCTTTATTACTTGTTTTAACGACACACTCTTCCCGCAAAGCGGCCGAGCCACCGTAGAAGTGCTGGAGCGGCTCGGCCATACTGTTGAGTTTCGCCGCGAACAGACATGCTGTGGCCAGATGCATTTTAACAGTGGCTATCAGCGGGAGACGCTGCCGCTCGTGCGTCGCTTTGTCGAGATCTTTGGCGATGCCGAGGTTGTGGTGGCACCGTCAGCCTCCTGTGTCGGTATGGTGCGCGACCTCTACAACATGGCTGCCGATCTCGCTAATGATCCCGGCCTGTCCCAGGCAGTTCATGATCTACAACCGCGCGTCTTTGAGCTGACCGAGTTTCTCGTCAAGCAGCTTGGCGTGGAAGATGTGGGTGCCTACTTCCCCCACCGGGTCACCTATCATCCCACCTGCCACTCGTTGCGCGTCCTACACGTGGGCGATGCCCCGCTGCGTCTGTTGCGCGCCGTGCGCGGGATTGACTATGTGCCCCTGCCCGACGCCGAACAGTGTTGTGGCTTTGGGGGTACCTTTGCGGTCAAGAATGCCGATACGTCGATGGCAATGCTTGGGGACAAGCTACGCGCCGTGCGGGAGACCAAAGCGGAATATTGTGTCGCCGCCGACAATTCGTGTCTGATGCACATTGGGGGGGCGCTCCATCGCGAACGGGCTGGCGTGAAGACGATTCATATCGCCGAAATTTTGGCTAAGACCGAAGAGACAATGGGGGTGACTGCATGAGCGAGCCACAAACCAGCCGTGCCCACAAACCCAAGCCAACTTCGGTGCTGATCGAGCTAGAGCCGATCTTTCAAGAGAACGCACCCAAAGCGTTGGCCAACACCCAACTGCGCCGCAACATGGGCAAGGCGACGCAGACGATCCGGGCCAAACGTGCCAATGTCGTCAACGAATTGCCCGATTGGGAAGCATTGCGCGAGGCCGGACGGGCGATCAAGGCACATACGCTGCAAAATCTCGACAAATATCTGCTCCAACTCGAAGAGTCGGTGCAACGGGCCGGCGGCCATGTCCATTGGGCGGCCGATGCTGCCGACGCCAACCGCATTATTACGGGATTGGTACAGGCGCATCAGGCCACAGAAGTGATCAAGATCAAGTCGCTGACCACCGACGAGATCAAGCTCAATAAGGCGCTGGCCGCGGCAGGGATCACCGCCACCGAAACTGACCTGGCCGAGTTGATCATCCAGCTGGCCGGCGAACACTCCTCGCATATTCTCGTGCCGGCGATCCACAAGAATCGGTCCGAGATCCGCGAAATCTTTATGCGCACCTTGGGCGTGAAAGAGTTAAGCGACGAACCGAAGGCGTTGGCCGCGGTGGCCCGCACCCACTTGCGGCGCAAGTTTCTCTCGACAAAAGTAGCGATTAGCGGTGCCAATTTTGCCGTCGCCGAAACAGGCACCGTCTGTATTGTCGAGAGCGAGGGCAATGGGCGGATGTGTCTGACGCTGCCCGAGGTGCTCATCTCTGTCATGGGCATCGAAAAGCTGATCCCAACGGTGCAGGATCTCGAGGTCTTTTTGCAACTGCTGCCCCGTTCCTCCACCGGCGAGCGCATGAATCCCTACACCTCGCTCTGGAGTGGCACGACCCCCGGCGATGGGCCGCAGGAGTTCCACCTGGTGCTGCTCGACAATGGGCGCACCGATGTGTTGGCCGACGAGATCGGGCGGCAGACGCTCAACTGCATTCGCTGCTCGGCCTGCCTCAATATCTGTCCCGTCTATGAACGGACCGGCGGCCATGCCTATGGCTCCGTCTATCCAGGGCCAATCGGGGCAATCCTGACGCCACAACTGGTTGGCGTCGAACATGCCAAGTCGCTGCCCTACGCCTCGTCGCTCTGCGGTGCCTGCTACGAAGTCTGCCCCGTGAAGATCAACATCCCTGAAGTCTTAATCCATCTACGCGGCGAAATCATCCGCCAGAAGCAGGACGATGGTGGTCTCCGCAATCGGCTCGACCCAGAGAACATTGCCTTCAAGACATTGGCCAAACTCTTTAGTAGCCAGCGCAGTTATGAACGGGCGCAGCAGTTGGGTAAGGTTGGGCAGTTGCCGCTGCAAAAAGATGGATATATCTCGTGGCTGCCTGGCATGTTGAGCGGATGGACCGCCATGCGCGATGTGCCGACGGTGCCCAAGCAGACCTTTCGTGAGTGGTGGGAGGAGCGTGAACGCGCATGAGCAATCCAAAAGCGCTGATTTTACAACGAATCCAGCGTGCCCTGCACGATGTGCCCACCCCCGCAGAGCCACAGGTGACCTACGCGACCGCGATTGACCGCAGCTATCGCCATCGCGATGAGGCTGAGCACGAACAGATCATTGGTGATTTTATCGAGCGGGTAACAGAGTACAAGGCGACGGTACGCCGAGTACAGGCAATGGATCTACCGGCCAAGATCGCAGAGACGCTCGCGGGACGCGACGTGAAGCAGCTTGTTGTGCCCGCCGATCTGCCCGATGCCTGGTTACCAGCAGGTCTGACGCTTCTACGCGATAGCGGTGATCTTAGCTATGATACGCTCAGCAGCAGTGATGGTGTGCTCACCGGCTGTGCGCTGGGGATTGCGCAAACCGGCACGATTCTCATGGATCATGCCACGCAACAGGGACGGCGCGCGATTTCACTCGTGCCGGATTACCATCTTTGCATTGTACGCACCGCACAGATCGTTGGCTTGGTACCTGAGGGGATTGAGCAGATCACGCCGGCGGTACGTGCAGGGCGGCCGATCACCTTTATCTCCGGTCCATCGGCCACGTCCGATATTGAATTAAATCGTGTGGAGGGGGTCCACGGTCCACGTACGTTGGATGTACTCGTGGTGGAGTAGGTATTTCGTAGCAGCACGATATATCGTGCTGCTACGAAATACTACCCCCGTTACCAACGTCGCCAAGCAACAAATGCAGCCAGCACCAATAGCACTACATTCAACCCGATATTGCCAAATTCACCTCGGGTGGCATGAAACGCCGAAGCCAGGATCATCACCAAAACCAACCCAATTGCGGCCCAAGCCGTCAATTTCGGCTGAATTTTGGTGAGGCCGGGCAGAATCAGCCCCAGCGCGCCGGCAATCTCCGCAATGCCAATAAAGCGCACCAGCAGGGTGGGCACCGCGGTCACCCACGGCATCATGGTGCCCAAAGCATCCATCGGCTGGCTAATCTTGGTAAAGCCAAAGAAGCCAAAGGCTAGCGCCAACAAAATCTGCACAATCCATAAAACAATATTCATTCTCTTCTTCTTTCGTTTGATTAGGACTTACGCAATTCGCTGGTTTCGATACGCAAAAAAGCCTGCTACTCAAGGGGCGAACTACGTAAGTCCGATTGATTAAACATTACGGCTTTTCAACCACAAACAAAACCCCATTCTGCGCCGGGTCACGCACAAAGAGGCCGCTGTTGCGCAATTCGTAGGCAACCCCAGCATGGTTCAACCGGGCTAGCAACTGGTTTTGTTCTGTTGCATTGGCCAATATAATCTTATAATGGCGCAGGCCAACCGCATCCGCCGGTTGCGGTGGCACACCGACGCCGGCCCATGTATTCAGCCCCAAATGGTGATGGTACCCCCCAGCAGAAAGAAAGGATGCTTGGTTCCAATCCATGATCAGATCAAAGCCAACTACGTCCCGGTAAAAGGTGACTGCTGCCGGCAAATTGCTTACGTGCAGATGCATGTGCCCCATCACCGTCGCTGGGTCCATTCCTTGCCAGGGAGCACTGTCGTCAGCTAACTCGCGTAAGATGCCCTGATAATCGAGCGGTAGCCCACCCAACACCGGCAGCCCATTCTCATATTGCCACTGATCACGCGGCCGGTCGCGATAGACTTCGATGCCGTTGCCATCGGGGTCGGAGAAGTAGAGCGCTTCGCTGACGAGATGGTCGGAACCACCAAGGCGAACCCCCTGTTGCACAAAGTTGCGCAGGGCTTGCGCCAATGCCACGCGTGAGGGCGTTAAGATGGCAAAGTGGTAGAGTCCGCTGTGATGCGCCACTTGCCGGGCACCCCGTAGCTCCACCAATTCCACTAAGTTAGAACCACCGACGCCCAGATTGGCCTGGCCGTCGCTCCGATCACGCAGTTGTAAGCCAAGCACCCGCTCATAAAAGGTGATAGCACGATCCAGGTTGGCCACCGTCAACTGAACAGCCCCTATGTGCGTGGCGGGATGCAACTTTGTTTCGCCGATCTGTTCGGCCATCGCTTCCATCATTGGAAACCCCATTGTGCCCTCCTCTATACCTCTAACGTTACAACAAATTGCCCATTGCGCTTAGTATCACATATTACTGTCCCAAAAGGTGTCCCATCGATGACGGTCTGGCTGTCCCAATCATTGTCCCAGATGACAAATCTGTTGCTCCCCAAATCCGTTGTAGTATAAGGAAATTGGCTTTTTCGATAATCATCCTGTCTCGTGATATGATCGCCGCATGGCTACTCTGTATCTTTCGCTGCTCGGTTCGTTTACCCTCTATCAGAATGACCAGCCGGTTGAGCTCTCGATCAACAAGCTGCAGGCGTTACTGGCATATTTAGCTGTAACAAAGCAGGCGCACTATCGCGAGCAGCTGTTGGCATTGCTTTGGGCAGAGAGCCATCCCGATGCAGCACGCAAAAATCTGCGCAACCGCTTGTGGCAACTGCGTCAACTTGTCGACGAAGAGCTTGTAGTGGCGGATAGTGATACCCTCGCGCTAGCACCGACAGTACAGAGCGACGTTATGCATTTTGAGCAGGGGCTCCAGCAACAGTTGCGGGTACCTTCTGCGGATGGCCAGCCGTTGCAGAGCTTGTTGGGCCTGTGGCGGGGACCACTGTTGGCGGGGATCCAACTCAGTGAAGCGGCGGAGTTTGAGTTGTGGCTAAGTCGTGAACGAGAACGATTAGGGCAACGTTATTTACAAGCAATCAATTCACTGCTGACCATTCGACGGACGCAACGTGATTGGGCGGCAATAATTACTCTATCCCAGCGCGGTCTAGAGCACGATCCCCTTTCCGAACCACTTCATCAACAATTGATGGTCGCCTATGCAGAACAAGGGTTACGCACGGACGCACTACGCCAGTACGAACGGTTACAATCACTGCTGGCGTCGGCGTTGGAGGTCGCGCCAACCGCAGAGAGCAGCGCATTACGTACGGCCATTGCCGCCGGTAACAGCCCACTGGCGCCAGTAGTTGCTGACCAACAGTGGGAACAATCAAACACAAACTTTCTCACCCATGTTGTGCCCGCTGTCATTTACGCACAGCCGAAAAGCGAGCGTGTAGTCCATTCCCCCGTACCGCCTTTTATTGGTCGGCAAGCGCAACTGGCGTTACTCACGCGAATGTTGGCAGATAGCAAGGCGGGACAAGCACGCGTCGTCCTGATTAGTGGTGAACTGGGCATGGGAAAGACAACCCTTTGGCAACAATGGGCAAGTCACCTACTGCCGCCAACGGTGCTCCTATCCACTCGTGCGCTAAACACCACACAGGCCCAGCCCTTTGACCCGATGCGCCGGCTGCTGGCGACCCCACGCTATCGAGAGCATTTTGCCCAGGTTGGCGATCAGTTGCTGCCAGTCTGGTGTGCAGAGCTTATGCGGCTGGTCCCAGTATGGCAGCAATCTCAGCACGAAGCGGCTGGCGATTTAGCACCGCAAACATTAGCCGCGCCGCAGCTATCGCCCACAGAAGAACGCGGTTTGATTGCCGAAGCGCTTACCCAATTTTTGCGTACCCTGGCCGGCCAGCCGCTTATTCTCTTTATCGACGACCTCCATTGGGCCGACACAGCCACGCTCGATTGGTTGCTCTATCTCACTGACCGCATGGCGCACGAGCCGTTACTGCTGGTGGGTACCTATCGTCCAGAAGATCTGTCGCCGCCCCTCAACAGGCTGATTGCCCAATGGCACCGCGACGGTCTGCTCCGCCGCATTGAACTGCCCCATTTTACCGAAGCAGAGACAACCTTGCTGCTACAAGCATTGGGAGCTGATGAGGTTGTGATGCACTATTTGCACAATCAAAGTGGGGGAAACCCCTATTATTTAACCCAATTGAGCAATGTGGCAGTTGATGGCATTCCTGCCTCGTTGGTTGAGTTGGTACAGGCACGGCTGCGCTACCTGGATGAACGATGGCAGCCAGTTTTGCAGGCGGCGGCGATCTTGGAGCCGGCGATCAATCTGGACTTACTCCGGTACACCAGTGGCCGCGCCGAAGAAGAGACGCTCGATGCGGTCGATGGACTGCTGGCCGCGGCGATTCTCGTCGAGCAAGGTGACCAGTATGAATTCACCCATCCACTGGTTGCCACAATTATGCGCGATGGGCTGAGCAGTGGACGCCACAAACTGCTGCATCGTCGGGCGGCCGAAGGGCTACTTGTGCACGATCAGAGCCAAGAGCGGGAGATTGCCGGTGCGTTGGCCCACCACTTTGCAGCTGCCGGGGAGCGGAAACAGGCCACCCATTTTGCCACAGTAGCCGGCGAAGAAGCGTTGCGGATTGGCGCTGCAAACGAGGCCGTCGCCTTCTATCGCCAGGCGCAGGAATTGGAGCCGTCGGCAGCGCGTCAATTGGGGCTCGGCAAAGCTTTGCTATTGCAGCCCGGGCAGATGGGAGAAGCCCGCCGCACCATGGAAGCAGCGCTGGCAACCTACGAAGCAGCGGCAGATTGCCAGGGTGCAGTCAAAGCTGGGCTGACGTTGGCCACCAGCTATCTGAGCACGCAGGAGGGAGCAGAAGTGCTCTATTGGGCACGTCGCGTGCTACCCGATCTGGAGTCAGTTACAGATCCCCACCTTCACGCCAGCGCCCACTATTTAATGGGGACAGCCAAATTTCGCAATGGCTATGCACTGCGCGAAGCAGAGATGCACTATACGAAAGCGATGGACTTAGTTGCAGCGGCGGGGCTAGACTCCGAAATCGGCCTGATGATCTGCTTTGAATGGGGTAATCTCGCCTTGGAAGAGGGCGATTATGGCACGGCTATCGCTAAATTTCAACAGGCGCAGCAGTTAGCACAACAACGACAGAGCATCTTTCTTGAAGTGCTGACGCTGAATAATCTGGCCTATGCATTGCTACTTGATGCCCAGTTGACCGCAGCCCAAAGCACCCTTGAGCAGGCCTTTGCGCTGGCCGACAGCTATGCGCTGCCTTCTGTTCGCTATTATCTGCTGAGCACTTCCGGTGAAATTGCATTGGCAACCGATGCCTTGGCTGTGGCGGATGCCGCCTTTTGTGAAGCAATCGAATTGGCTGAGAAATATGACAACGCCACTTTTGTCGCCAATCTGTGGGCCCACCGTGGCCGTGTGGCGCAAGCAGATGGGAATTTGACCGCAGCCTTTGACCATTTACAGCATGCCCAAGATCGATTGGCAAGCGAAAAGGCAGCCTATTTACAAACCCAGATCGACCTTTGGTTAGCTGCCGTGACAATTGAACAACAGAAGAGTGCGGTGGCAGCGCACTATCTAGAGCGTGCGCTCCAACGGTTGGCTGGCACCGACTATCGCAAGCTACAGCAGACGGCACTTTTACTACGCGAACAGTTAGCGCAAGTTGGCACGACATAAACTTCGTACGGCAAATCCCCAATATGATTATCCACGAAGCGGGAGCCCTTGGGCGCGAAGACACACGAACCTGAAGCAGTTCTTCGTGAAAATTCGTCTCCTCGTGGACAATTAAAATTTTGGATTAGCCTAAGCAAAATCAGACAGAAGCAAAGAAATAATCCACGAATAGCCACGAAGAAAAAGCAAATCTTCGTGGCTATTCGTGGATTATTTAATTTTTGGATGACTTAGAGCATATCGAGCAAGGGACCGCCCCAAAAATGCCCACAGATTCTTTCACGAATCTCTTGATACTCTCTTGAGGATCAGTCGGTATAGTAATAAACAAGCCACAGCGCAATTGCTGACACGAGGCAGTCGAAATTTACGATAAGCGTTGCGTTACAATTACCTTGAAAGAGGTAGCGCATCGACTAGAAAGAGCGAGAGCCATGAAACACGAAAATTTGTACGAACCAGAAGCAGACAATGATGACGAGCAGATTGGCCGGATCCTGAGCCGCCGGGAAGTGCTGATGCTATTAGGCGCAAGCGGGACAGCTTTATTGGCGGCCTGTGCAACGGCCGCGACGCCCGTGGCAAACGCGATTGCGACCGTCGCACCCGCAGCCACAACGGCAGTAACCACTGCTACATCCGCAACAGCAGCTATCACCGATACAGCAACCGTCAGCGAGACAGCGGCAACAGATGGATTGGCCTGTGTCGTTCGTCCAGAAGTGACCGAGGGACCCTACTATGTGGATCTCGGCCTCGTACGGTCGGACATCCGTACTGACAGTGCAACGGGCGAAGCTAAGGCAGGCGTACCGTTTGCTTTGACCTTTGCCGTAATGGATGTGAATGATAGCGCCTGCACGCCATTGGCCGGTGCCACCGTGGAGATCTGGCATTGTGATGCCAATGGGGTTTACTCCGGTGTCAATGATCCCGGCTTCGATACATCCGGGCAGGATTTCCTACGTGGCGCGCAGATCACCGATGCCAACGGGCTGGCCAGCTTTACCACTATTTATCCTGGCTGGTACGCTGGACGCGCCGTGCACATTCATTTTAAAGTCCATCCGGATGAGAATAGCGTCTTCACCTCACAGCTCTTTTTTGACGATACTCTGTCAGATCAGATCTTTACCCAATCACCGTATGCGGCCAAAGGTCAACGCAATACGCGTAACAGCAACGACGGCATCTATCAGTCTACCCTGTTGCTAACCGTAACAGAGACACCTGACGGTTATGCGGCCAGCTTCCCCATCGGGGTCGACCGTACAACGCTGGGCATGGGATCAGCTGGTAGTCAAGGGGCTGGTGGACCGGGTGGTCGTGGACCGGGTGGTCGTGGACCGGGAGGCACTCCGCCCAATGGCACGCCACCAGCTACACCGCCCTCTGGGGGCTAAGTACAAGAAAGCTTTCTTTATGGCAATCGCGCCGATATTCGACTCGACCCACCGATCATACGCTGCGCCAGGGAACACAGTTGGATCTGTCGTTGCGAGTCTACGCAATTAGCAATAATGCCTGTGCTCCACTGGCAGGTGCCGTCGTTGATCTTTGGCATTGTGATGCCGCAGGCCTCTATTCAGATATACAGTCCGAAGGGACCGCGGGCAAGAAGTTCTTACGCGGCTATCAATTGACCGACGCCAATGGCATTGCATCCTTTACGACGATCTATCCCGGCTGGTACACAGGCCGTGCCGTGCATATTCACTTTAAAGTGCGCGCAGAATTAACCAGCAACCCAGCCTATGAGCTTACCTCGCAATTCTTCTTTGACGACACCTTGACAGATCAGGTCTATAGTGTGCAGCCTTATGCGGCTAAAGGCACACGTAATACCCGAAACAGCCAAGATAGCATCTATCAGGGCGGCGGCAGTCAGCTACTGCTAAATCTGGTAGAGGGTGATAGCAGCTACAAATCAACATTTGAGATTGGTGTGCTATTGTAACTGCTGTTGTGAGAGGATTGCGGCGTATATGGCTGAAACCTGCCCTTCCCTATACGTCGCATTTACGGTAAGCCTACAAGTCAGGCAGCGACAGCAACCCGACGATCATATTCCGTATGGAAATAGTCCATCACCCGTTCATACTCGACTAGTAAACTATTGGCTTTGGTGACAATTGTTGGTAGATCATTCCGATAACAGAGGTCATCCAATTCCGCGGCAATGGCGGCAAAGGCATGGGCACCGATTTGGGCAGAGCCAGAGCGCAAGGTGTGAACAGCATGTTGAATACTGCCCATATCCTGCACAGTTAACCCCTGATTAAATTCTTTGACCAATACCGGTGTTCCTTCGAGATAGAGGCGGATCAATTCTGTAATCATCGTTTCACCCTTCTCCCCCATCATCTCTGCAAACTCCTGAAGGGCACCCGGATCCACTGGATTGGTTCGATCCATGGTCGCGCTGGAAACTTTAGCAGGAGAAGGGATCACCTCATCGATATTGGACGTGTCCACAGCTTGGGTGATCACTTGTACACGCTGGATGGCAGCGGAAAGCTCACTCATCCGGATTGGCTTACTGATATAGTCATTCATGCCGACTTCAAGGCAACGTTTGCGATCTTCGTACATCGCATTGGCCGTCATCGCAATAATATAAGGCTGTGCTTCACCGCTTGAGCGCAGGCGGATCTGCTGCGTTGCGACAAGCCCATCCATCTCTGGCATATTAATATCCATCAAAATGAGATCGTACGACTGGCGCGTAAGGGCTTCAAGCACCTCAAGCCCATTACCGGCAACATCGGCGCGATAGCCATATTTAGCGAGAAAGCCGAGGGCAACACGCTGATTGACAAGATTATCTTCGGCCAAAAGAATCCGCAACGGGCGACCGGGTGTCAGATCCGCCTCGGGTTTGGGGGTGTTCCGCGTGCGCAGCCGATCGACCAATTTGCCATAGATCACGGTAACGAGCGCATCGTGAAGTTGGGACGAATGGATTGGTTTGGTCACTGTGGCAATGCGCTCGCGAAGGACGCCTGTGGGCAGACGTTCACCTAATACAGTTAACATAACAACGGGAAGATCGGTAAATTGTTGAACCAAAGGCAGAGTATCTGTACAGTTTGTTCTAGGATTGAACGCACAATCGACGATCACGGCATCAAAGTCAGCCACTAATATCTCGGCTTGGGCGGTGGCAAGCGTTGGCGTCGCCGTCAACGCAACGGACCACGATTGCAGATGCTGCTCAATGAGGCGACGCATTGTCTCATTTTCAGTAATCAGTAAGATACGTTTATCACTGAGGCGTCCCAAATTCATCCCGCTATAGAGACGCGGCGCTTGTTTGTGCATCTGTACAATCGGATCCGCCACAGAGCCATTACGTTCGTCGGCAGAGCGCGCATGAATCGTAAAGTAGAAGGTTGAGCCCTTACCCACCGTACTTTCGACCCACATGGTACCGCCCATGGCTTCAGCCAAATGCTTGCTAATCGCTAAGCCCAAACCGGTACCGCCGTAACGGCGGGTGATCGTGGCATCTACCTGACTGAAAGATTGAAAGAGTCGCCCAATGCGATCCATTGGGATCCCCATGCCTGTATCCTGAATCGCAAAGTGAAGCTGATAGCGATCGGCCTCTAGTGCCTGTGCCGAGGCGGTAATGGTAATCTCGCCTTGTTCGGTAAACTTGACAGCATTGCTCATCAGATTCGCTAAAATTTGCCGGATGCGCGCCACATCTTGGACAAGGTAGAGCGGCACATTCTCTTTGATAAAATAAGCTAAGGTCAGACTCTTCTGCGTTGCTTGCGGCGCAACCAGATCAAGGGTCTCCTCGATCATAACGCGCAAGTCAAAGTTACTCTCTTCCAATTCTAGTTTGTCAGCCTCAATTTTAGAGAAATCAAGGATCTGATTGATGACGCCAAGCAGAGCATTGCCGCTGGTCCGAATGGTGTTGACCAGACTTTGTTGCTCTTCATTGAGGGGTGTATCGAGAAGCAAGCTTGTCATGCCCAATACACCGTTCATCGGCGTACGCAATTCATGGGTCATGTTGGAGAGGAAGAGACTTTTGGCTTGATTGGCACTCTCTGCTGCTTCTTTCGCCTCACGCAGCCGGTCTTCAATCTCTTTGCGGCTGGTAATATCCAAAATTGTTGCCGTGAGAACCCGTTCCCCACTCGGTAAACGATGAGACGCTTTTTTGGTCAATAAGTGGTGACGGTTGCCCTCCTGATCGGTAATGACCTCTTCGATTTCATCGGATCGGTCACTGGCAAAGACCAAATTGTCGCGCTGCCAAAAAGCGTCAGCCTCCTCTTTGGCAACAAAATCATAGTCGCTCTTACCAAGCAATTCGTCGGCGCTTTTCCCCATGAATTGACAAAACGCATTGTTCACGCGGATAAAGCGATGTTGCTCATCCTTGACAAAGAGCGGGTCCGGCACAGCATTAATCACCGAATTCATAAATTCAGCAGCATCGCGTAACTGGCGTTCCATCACTTTGCGCTCAGTGATATCCAGCGCCGTACTGACCAAAATCTTTTGGCCGCTGGGCAATGTACTAGGCATGGCGCGAGCCAACAGATACTGTTCGGTGCCTTTCGTATTCGTAAAAACTTCCTCACGTTCATACAGTTGTTCGGATGCAAAGATTGTATCAATCTGCCGGTAATAACTGGCAGCAAGCTCAGTTGGCAAGAGCTCATGATCGTCCTTGCCCAATAAGTCTGCGGCGGATCTGTCAAAATATTCACAAAAGGCGTTGTTTACGTGGATGTAGCGATGCTCTTCATCACGTACAAAAAGTGGCACAGGAATGGCATTGATCACCGATTGCAGAAATTCCGTCGCATCATGTAATTGTCGTTCAATTTGTTTACGTTCTCTAATATCGCGGACCATCGAAAGTACAGCGGGTTTCCCACGAAATTGCAAAGCTGTCGTATTCACATCAACTTCAATCCGGTGGCCGTTCTTATGAAGAATGACGGTTTCGTAGTTTTCCGGTACGGGCTTCCCGATTGCCCGCAGTTGTCGACGGGCAGCTAGCATCTTCAACTGTTCCGGTGCCAAATACTGATCAGAATAGGTACCGAGGATCTGTGCAACACTGTAGCCTGCAATCTCAGCCATTCGGGGATTGGCATAGCAGATCAAGCCATTTTGTGTGATCAAGATGCCGTCAGTTGCATGTTCAAGAATCCTTTGATATTGCATTTCCTGTACATCTACATAGGGTCGCCGCCGTGTATTGACAACGACACTCGCCATCAGCATGACCAATAGGGCAACATCAACAACTTGGTTTACCAATGGCATCCCAGCCACCAGTAAGGTTGTCAGGGTTCCTGTACTAGCCCAGCGTGCAAAAGAGAGCTGAAAATTATTGAAAAAATCCAAGTTGATCCATCCCAGAGCTAATAAAACCACGATTCCAGTTACCCGCTGCACCGTCTGCATGGAAATCTCTTGCCAAATCCAATCCATAGTGTGACCTTTGAACTAATGATTACTAAAACACAAGTCGCTTATAAACGACTATTTCATCCACCAGGAAGTTCGCTCAAACCATTGCGTAGAAGCTATCCATCAAATCGACTATAGCCAAAACAGGAGAGAATTTGTGGATAGCTCTTCGTAAATGCTGTACGATTCGGCTCACAGCCAATTCTTTCTACCTGTCCATAACATTAAATCAGAAGATAAAATCTTACAGAATTGTTACAAAATGTCTCCAGTTAGTTTACAAGAGATTTAGATATTTTTATATGGGACTTTTGAATGATCATCCTTACGTCCCAATGCAGCGAATCTGCGGTTGAATCATGTCAACATGGATGATTTAGCCACTTCTTTTGCAACAACTTATCTAGTCGGATTACATCAATCCACCGTTGTTTCGGGGCCACACTACAACATAAAACTAACATGTCTCCAGAATCCTCAGAACTTATGCAAGAGAGCAACTGTATGTCGACAATCGCAGTGGTCGTCACAGAAATTGCTCCAGAACTATGCTTTACTCATCCTTGGCCAAGGGGTCAATTCTTATCTTGGCTGAATGTGAATCTCATGGCCCTTCTGGGAAGGCTAAGCGATCCATTCACGCTTTCAGAGGGACATAAGTTTGAATTACTGAATTAAGTAAAGTGCAAGAAGCGGTTAGAATTCCGCGTACTGCGCATCAGGGGATGCGCAGTACGCGATTTCCGGGAACTTTCTGCACTTTACTTTACATTTTATAGTGTTTATGAACCTTGTATGCTAGCAAATGGAGTTGAGCAATGCGTAAACAACGGCGTGTACCCCTTTCCGTGCTGGATCTGGCGATCGTCAGTGAGGGCGGTACGAGTGCCACCGCCTTGGCCGAAACCACCACATTAGCCCAGCGCGCCGAAGCGCTCGGGTACACGCGCATTTGGGTGGCAGAACATCACAACATGCCAACGGTTGCCAGCACCAACCCCGCTGTGTTGATTGCCCACTTGGCCGCGTCTACAGATAAAATCAAAGTTGGATCAGGCGGGGTTATGCTCCCAAACTATCCCTCTCTCGTAGTCGCAGAGCAGTTCGCCATGCTTGAAGCGCTCCATCCGGGCCGCATCGATCTGGGGATCGGCCGAGCACCGGGCACGGATCCGGCGACAGCGGCCGCCTTGCGCCGCGCGCCAACATCGCTGACCCATGATGAATTTCCGAGTTATTTGATCGACCTGATGGGTTTATTGGGTGATCGCCGTGGCGAGGAAGGGATGTGGAAGCGCTTTTCTGCCACGCCTGTTGCCGAATCATCACCGGCGGTGATATTGCTTGGATCCAGCGGCTACAGTGCGCAGTTGGCGGGCTATCTGGGCTTGCCCTTTGCCTATGCGCATCACTTTGATACGGGTGGCACCCTGCAAGCGCTCTCGCTCTATCATGAAAATTTCACACCGTCAGCCGTCCTAGAGAAGCCCTATGCTATTGTCACTGCCAATGTGTTGACGGCGTCAACTGAGGAAGAGGCGCAGTGGCTCGCAGCGGCTGGGCAATTGATGACCTATGCGATCCGCACCGGACGCTTTATTCCGCTGCTCTCGCCGGAAGCAGCCAATGCGCACCCCGATTTGGCCGTGGCGCGTACGATGCCCAGCAACCGCGTTGTCGGCACACCCGATATAGTTGCCTCTGCGCTGGAAGAGTTAGTTGAGGCGACAGCTGCCAACGAATTGATGATCTCCACGGCAACCTTTGGGATCGAACAGCGAGTACGCAGCTTGACGTTATTGATGCAAGCGTGGCAAGGCAATGCTACAACCAATGTACTTTGACTAGGAGTAGCGCATTGAAAGTCCAACACAATCTCAATCTACCCTCCGTTCTCCCCCAAATCGAAGAGGCAACCGCGCGATCCGGCTTTGGCATGGCATCGGACCGGGTAACGGGTACCTTCCTGCGAACGTTGGCCGCTAGCAAGCCGGGCGGTGCGCTGCTCGAGTTGGGAACGGGCAGCGGCCTCTCTACCGCCTGGATCCTTGACGGCATGAGCGACGATGCCACATTGATCACGCTGGACAATGACCCCACGATCCAAGCGATTGCCAAAGCATATCTGGGTACGGATCCGCGGTTGACGGTCCACACCGGCGATGGCGATGCGCTTATTCATCGGTTGAGCGCAGCTGGGCAAACATTTGATTTCATCTTTGCCGACACCTGGCCGGGCAAGTTGCGTCTCCTGGACGAGACGCTGGCGTTGCTCAAACCGGGCGGCTTTTATGTGGTCGATGATATGCTCCCACAACCGAACTGGACAACGCTCGATCTCGGCTATGATCACCCGGCCGCTATCCTTGCCCTAACGGCCACCCTTGAAAGCCATCCCGCTCTTCACGTGACGACACTGGACTGGGCCACCGGAATTCTGATTGCCACCAGGGGAACGTAGTGCCCCTGCACAGCGCTCCCCTGGTGGCCCAGACTACAATTGCAATCGGCAATGTGCACACCGTCCACGTCGATCCACCGCTGCGCGTTGGCACAGTGCCACTGGGTGAACGGCGCGTGATCACTATCACCGGCGACCACTTCACCCAGTGGTTCGGATTGGCAATTGGTGCGCTCCAATGGCTGGCGCTGCTTGAGGCCACCTGGCCCCTATGCACCGATGACGGCGCGCTGCTCTATGTCACCAATGTCGACATCCGCCGCCACCCGCAGGGTGTACTAGGTTCTGTTGACATTTCAATTTTGCAGGGTTGAAACCCGCTGCTAACACCGAAAAGCCGCCTCAGCGGCTAGGTATGTAGCCGCTGAGGCGGCTTTTCGGGGTTAGTCGGCCAATTGATTGGTCGTTTTGGCAAATGTCAACAGACCCTAGTGCGCCTTGCCCAGAACGAATTGGTTGTTCCAGCATTTTACCATGTCGCGCCACGCCACGCATTAAGCGATGCGCTACAGTACACCTGGCTCAATAATGCAAAGGTGATCTGCTCCGGCGTGCGTATGGCAGACGCGGTCTTGCTCGATTTTATACGATCACATGATCAAACAAAAACAGGTAGCTTGTTTATGCGCACGGCTAGCCATTCCAGGCAAGCTGTTGTTGCTGCGTATCTACGCGCTGCCGAAACTGTGTGACCTGCCCGGCATCGTTGAAACGCCAAAGTTGCACAGCATCAACTTCGACAACGCGCTTTCCTGTCTTTTTGACGATGAATTCGATATCGAGCAACGCAGCCACGACATCGTCGCCGGCCAACAATGCTTTCGGTTGGAATTTTTGGATTTCAATTTCGCTTGCGCCGGCACGCATGTTGGCCGCGGCACCCTCTTTACCGATTTGGTGTTGCAACCAAGGCACACTTGTTGATGTGCCGCCATACTCCCACTCCGGGGAATCAACGCAATAGGATAGAACCGCATCAACATCACCGCGACCGAAGGCCTCATAAATGGCCTGCACCGTCTCGAGATTGCTCATAATAGCTCCTTGCATGGTATGAAGTTTGCATAATTTATGTTGTATGGACAAGCATATATTCCGTAGACAACATCGCTCGGTGGTGAGCTTCGCCTAAGTGGGGCCGTCTGGAAGCGAAGGGTGCCGAAGCCAGAGAATATTGCGCTCCACTGATATTAAACGGATGGTCTATCGTTTACAAATCATCCAGCAAGTGAAAGCGACTAATAAAGATCACCGCAGCAATTGCTTTCTCAGATCTGCGCTTACTAGCGGGGTGACGTAGCATATAGACGTAGCATATAGACGTGGCATATAGACGTGGCATATAGACGTGGCATATAACGGTACGGAAGATTATCAAAGAGCCTCCAATTCGGTGTATCATGCTAGTACCTATCCCGCTCCAATTATCTTACCGAGCATTGAACGCTAAAGTGACGTGCAGAAAGTTTCCATATTTCCCTGAGCGCGTTGCAACGTATGCAGACCGTGTTCAACTATCATTGAAAGTGACTACCCAATGACGACGAATTCTTTATCCACCCTTGCGCTCCGTCCCCTCGGCTCAACCGGACTCCAAGTCACGCCGATCTGTGTCGGCGGTGCGCCACTGGGGGACATGCCGGAGACCTTTGCCTACAGCGCGCCGGAAGATCAGGCGCTAGCCACGATCCGCGCCACCTTTGCCGGCCCGCTCAACTTTCTCGACACCGCCGCGGCCTATGGCGACGGTGAGAGCGAACGGCGCATTGGCATTGTGATCCGCGAGATGGGTGGCCTGCCCGAGGGCTTTGTCCTCGCCACCAAAGGCGACCGCGATCTACATACCGGCGATTTTAGCGGTGATCAGTTCAAACGCTCGGTCGAGGGCAGCTTGCAGCGGCTCGGGCTCGATCGCCTGCAATATGTCTATATCCATGACCCGGAACACTCGACCTTTGAGAATGTGATGGGGAGTGGGGGACCATTCGCGGTTTTACGCAGCTTTAAGGAGCAAGGGATAATCGAACACATTGGTATGTCCGGTGGCCCAATTGATATGCTCATCCGCTACATTGAAACGGGCCTCTTTAGCGCTGTGGAGACCCACAACCGCTACACTTTGCTCAATCGCTCCGCCGTTCCACTGCTCGACCTTTGCACCAAACTGGGTGTCGCCGTCGTCAACGCGGCGCCCTATGGCAGCGGCATGTTGGCCAAGGGGCCGGATGCCTATGCGCGCTACGCCTATCAAGATGCGCCCGAAGCGCTAATTCAACGGACGCGCGCCATGGCTGCGGTCTGTCAGGAATTCAACGTGCCGCTGATTGCCGCCGCGCTGCAATTCTCGCTGCGCGATCCCCGCGTGACCACCACCGTGGTTGGTATGACTAAGCCGGAACGGGTGGCGCAGACCGTCGAGTTGGCCAACCTGGCCATCCCCGACGAACTCTGGGCACGCCTCGACGCGGTCGGCTTTGATACGGAAGATCCGGAAGCGCACCGTTTTGCGTAACAACGTTTCATAATCGTCGTGTCTCAAGCTAAGCATTTCAGGAACAGTACAGCGGATTTTGGCAAAAACGGATTTGCAATTTCATAAGCCAACCCGCCTCTTCTTTACAAATTTGTCGATTCAAGGGTCATTTTCCCTAGAATTCAGGGTGCGCTGCGGAAAATCAGGTGCTTCCCGGGAATCCTTTGGGTGCCGTTGTACTGTTGGTTACGGCCCTTATGCCTTAGCTTGATACATATGGGGCACGGCGTGCCGTGCCCCACGATTATGAACCTAAACTCATTGGGTAGGAAACAAAGCTCCATGAAACTCTTCAAGCGAATTGCGTTGGGATTGCTGATTGTCGTATTGACTTTGGCTGTTTTACTCTTTGGCTCGATCATTATCGATGGCTTTTTTAGCCAAGGCCGCTTAGCGCCCTTGACGAACATGAGCGTCATCGCAACGGATGGCACCGAAATCCGCGCCTATTTGGCCAAGCCAGAGGGTGACGGTCCTTTCCCCGCCGTGATCATGATCCATGAATTCTGGGGCATGCGAGAAGATATGTTGGGCAAGGCGGATGCGTTGGCAAAGGAAGGGTACGTTGTCATCGCGCCCAACGTCTTTCGCAGCGGCACGACCAATTGGATTCCCCGCGCAATCTATAACATAATCACCGCGCAGACCGCGCAAGTCAATGGTGATATTGAGGCAGCCTATCAATGGCTAGCCGCGCAACCCGATGTGCAGGCCGACCATATTGCGATCATGGGCTTTTGTTTTGGCGGTGGCACAGCGTTGCAGTATAGCCTGACGAACAATCAACTGGCGGCGACTGCGCTCTTTTATGGCCAGCCGATCACCGATCCCGCAACGCTCAAAGCGCTGCCGGGGCCGGTCTTGGGCATCTTTGGTGGGGCCGATTTTTCGATCTCGGCAGAGGATGTGGCGGCGTTGCGTCAGGGGCTAGACGAAGCTGGTATCCCCAACGAGATCACCATCTATGAAGGGCAGCCCCATGCCTTTGTCGGCAGCATCGAAGAGATCAACGCAGGCGGTGCGGATCAGGAGGCATGGCAACAACTACTCGCTTTTTTCCAGCGCACCTTGAAAGAGGGTAGCGCTTCTGCATCGGGAGATCAGAAATCGGTCACAGCAACCATCCGTAGTGAACACGCCCTTCGGTATCTCGTCGGCCTTGTCTTGGGGCATATGAGGCACATGTAAGATGAGCAAACCGATCCGCCTCACCCGCTCCATGCTCTTTGTCCCCGCGTCGCGGCCCGACATGATCGAGAAGGCGTCCCGCTCTGCCGCCGATGCAATCTGCCTCGACCTGGAAGATGCGGTCGCGCCGGAGAGCAAAGCGGCGGCGCGTACCCACATTGTCCACGCGCTCCAAACGCTTGACTTTGGCGCTCGTGTGCGCATGGTCAGGATCAATGCGCTTGATACGGGCTTCGCCTATCGCGATGTGATCGAAGTCGTCGAAGCGGCTGGGGCCCAACTCGATCTGATCATGTTGCCCAAGGTACAGTCTCCGCAGGATGTGCACTTTCTTGATACCCTACTTACACAAATTGAGATCGCGGTTGGCATCTCCCAGCGCATAGGCATCGAAGCGCAGATCGAGTCCGCCAGTGGGTTTCTCTGGGCGCGCGAGATTGCGCAGAGCTCGCCTCGGCTCGAAGCACTGATCTTTGGCCCCGGTGATTATGCGGCGTCGATGCAGATGCCGCTGACTAATATTGGCGCGCTTGATGAGCACGACGCGCTATACCCTGGCCACCGCTGGCATGCGGTGATGCACACCATTGTCGCGGCGGCGCGCGCCAACGGGTTACGCTGTATGGATGGGCCATTTGCAGATTTTCGGGATGAGGCGGGATTAGTCGAGGTGGCGCGCATCGCCAGGGTCATGGGCTTTGACGGCAAGCAATGTATCCACCCGGCACAGTTGGCCACGGTCAATGAACGCTTTGCGCCTGCACCCGCCGAGGTGGCACGGGCACAGGCAGTAGTCGCTGCGTATGAAGCTGCGATGGCCGCAGGGCGGGGCGCAATTAGCCTCGATGGCAAGATGATCGACGCCGCCAATCTGCGCATGGCGCAGGCCGTCTTGACCAGATATCAGTAGGGCTTACACAGTTCTTGGCTTCGATGCGCAGAAAAACATGACTCAGCCAGCGTTTTGCGTAAGCCCTAATCAGTTGATGCAAAGCCAAGAAAAACGGTCGTGAGCGTTTAGTGTCTGTCCGTAAATTCTCTGTTCCCGCTGGGCCACAACCGAATTTACGGATAGGCTCTTAGCTTACCACTTCGATATTCGCCTTGCCGCCATAAAAATCCCACCAGGGCTTGGCACCCTTGGCCAAGACGGCGTTCAGCGCCTTGATATTCTCGACACCGCGATCTTCCAGCCACTCCTCCAATGCTTCGACCCCCTTTTCGGCATAGACCGGAATCCCATCCTGCCAGGTGGCGCGGCCACAAAGCACACCGGAGAAAGGCACATTCGCCTCGGCGGCCAATTCTAATGTCTCACGGAAAATCTCGTCGGTGACGCCGGCACTCAGATAGATAAAGGGCTTGGTGGAGACGGCAGCCGCCGAGCGGAAGAGATCCATTGCCTCGGCACGCGAATAAGCCGCTTCGCCGCCCTTAAACGCGCTCGTTCCTTCAACAAAGGCCACATTGATCGGCACTTCGACCTTGAGGATGTCGACGCCATAGCGATCTTTGGAAAACTCGGTCATCGCTTGGGTCACATAGTCTGGCTTGGCTTTGGCAAAGGCAAGACCCTTGGCATCGCCCACTTCGTCGTCATAGACAATCGGCTCGAGGAAGAAGGGAACATCGACAGCGGCACATTCGGCACCAATGCGCTCGATAAAGGCATATTTAACCAGGTTGATCGCTTCGTCATCATGGGGATTGTAGTAGAGCAAAATCTTGATGGCGTCGGCCCCAGCTTCGGCCAGGCGGCGGACGCTCCACTCAGGAAGCAAGTCGGGCAAGCGCCCTTTGACCGTAACGTCATAGCCCGTCTTTTCATACGCAAGCAAAACGCCGGTGCCCGGTGCCCGCTGTTGAATGGCACCCAAGCCATACTCTGGATCCATGAGAATGGCGCTGGCATATTTGGTGAGAATTTTTGTTACGGCAGTTTTGAAGGTGGCCAGATCTTCGACGCTGGCCGAGCCCCCGGCTCCACGCCCTTTAGCAATCGCGCTCTGTAAGGAGCCGCGCTGATCCATCGCAGCCGCCGCGATAATGCCCTGATCATTGGCGCAGGCATTGATACCGGCAAATTTACCCTTGCTGATTGTGGTTTTAGTCATGGGATTCTCTTTTCTTGTGAAGTTCGCTCATCCAAGAAAGCATCTCTTGTGCATGCTTTCTTGGATGAGCTGTAAAATTTATCTGCGTTGTCCTTCAATCATCCTCTCTCCATTCTATCACAAAGCTGCGTCAATTCAGTTACGCCGGTTTGTACTTTGCAGGGTTAATAGCCGCGCGCTGACACGGAAAAACTGCTTCAGCGATTTTTCCGTGTCAGCGCGCGGCTTGGCAGATTGTCACGCTGCAAGCGTGACCTACGATTACCGATCATTATTTATTTCACAAAATAGTAGTACAGTGTCAACAAAGTTTTGCTAAATTAGGAGTTCGTCAGGGATTGTCAAATCCCTGACAGGAATCGGGGATTTGACAATCCCCGTACTGAATCTTTACTGCGGAGCACTTTGACTTAGGCAAGTCCCGCTAAGAATTCTTGCACCGCGGCCATGTAGGGTGCAAATTGTTCGCGGCGGATGTTGTGGCCGGCCTGCGCAATGTGAACCGTCTGTGCCTGGGGCACCAGCGCTTGCAACGCCGTTGCCTGCTCCGGGCTAACAATGGCCCCTCGCGCCACATCCGCAGTGATGAGTAGCGTGGGACAAGTGATCGCTTTGACGGTGGCGGTCCAATCGATCGGTGCCGCTTGTTCGGCGGTGAGCACGTTGAAGCTTAGCCGCAACTTGGACTCCGCCCAGGGCCCCAACTCGGCTTCCGCCCAGGTTGGGGACTGTTCGTGCCCCACCGCGATCAACTCCTCTTTGGTCTTCCGCTTGACATCGACAATCCAGGAACCAAAGCGCAGCCGTCGGTTCGGCGGTGCGCCGGCGTCCGCCGCATCTAACCAACGCAGCGGCGGATCTTCCAGCAGGATCGCCTGGGGGAGGTCGGGATAGGTGCCGGCGAAAGCCAACGCCGTCGATGCCCCCATAGAGTGGCCGAGCAGCAGTGGCTTTTCCAGCCCCAAAGTGCGAATCACGCCGGCGACATCGGCGGCATGTTCGATCGGGCCATAGCCCTCTTCCGGGCCATCCGAGCGACCGTGACCGCGCGCATCAAGCATAATCACGTCGTAGTGGGCGGCAAGGCGTTCCGCAACGGGAGCCCAGCAGAGGCCATCATCAGAAAAGCCGTGGGTGAGCAGAAGTGGAGGCTTGTTGCCCCCCGTACGCGTATAATGAAGGGTCAGGCCGTTGGATTGAATGTAATTCGATTGCCAGGTAGGCATAGTTGGATCTCCTTGATCTTTCTTCACGTAAATTTCTATACTCAAATCAGAATGAAACCCCTAATTTTGGCCAGCGTGCGTCGCACTGACGGAAGAATCTAGCGGGCTGGAAGCAGTTGGCGGTCAGTGCGACGCACGCGATCCCGTTGGCCCGCAAAACTCCGCTTCCCATTCTGAGCGCAGTATAGGTCAATTTTGGTATTGACAAACTGTCTCTTACAGCATTAAATGTGTATAAAATAATTTTTCATACACATTGCGGAGCAACATGATTTATGCGTACAAATATTGTAATCGATGATGAGCTAATGGCGGAAGCGATGCGCTTAACCGGTCTCGCGACAAAACGCGATGTCGTTGAAGAAGCGCTACGGGTCCTTGTGCGCACCACACAGCAGAAAAATGTACTGGCACTGCGCGGCAAAATTCAGTGGGAGGGTGATCTGAATGAAATTCGTCAAGGACGTTACTTCCACGAATCAAAAAGCGATTATGTGGCAGACACCATGGGGACAGACGAATCATCCGCCACACAAGGAACGCGCTAATGGCAATCATGGTCGATACTTCGGTCTGGATCGATTTCTTTCGGGGCGATGATAGTGCAGAAGTACAACGCCTGACTGCATATATTAATGGCAACGAACGCATCTTTACAGGTGATCTGATTTTGGCCAAGTTGCTACAAGGCATTCGACCCGGAGGTGAATTGGCGGCTGTTGAAGCTGCCTTTCAAGCGTTTTTGGTCGTCGACATGGTGGGGGAACAAAATGCCCGGCAGAGTGCCGCCTTTTATCGGCAGTTGCGTAGCCAAGGCATTACAGTACGCAAAACAATTGACTGCTTGATTGCCACATGGTGTATTCAAAACCAGACGCCGCTGCTTCATGCTGACCGTGATTTTTTACCCTTTGTCCCTTTTGGATTGGCTGAAGCCTAGACCGTAGAAGGTTCTAACGCTAAATTAAAATTAAATGGTCCACGAAGTCACACAAAGCGGGTGCCCTGGGGCGCGAAAGCAAAGCTTTTCTTCGTGAAACTTCGTGCGCTTCGTGGATCATTATTTTTCTGGAATCATCTAACGCGTCACAAATGGCAAGTAGATCTCTTCGGTAAAGCCTGTCCCCGCCGGTGTGCTTGCGCTTGTCGGTGTGGCAGTAGGTGTGGCAGTAGGTGTGGCAGTAGGTGTTGCTGTTGGACTCACGGTTGCCGTCGTCACAATCGCTACGGTTGCCGTCACAGTTGGCACAGCTGTTCCAGTTGCCGTTGCGGTGCTCACTGTCGCCGGTGTAACAGTTGGTGTGCTAGTCGGCGGGACGGTCGTTGTGGGGGATGGTGTCCCAGTGCTAGTTGGTACGGCTGACGGTGTTGGGGTGAGCGTTGCGGACGGAGTTACGGTTGCCGGCGCGGTCGCCGTTGGTGCGCCGCCCCCGCTCACGGCAATCGGCGCGCTAAAGGTGGAAGCGTTGTCATCCTGGTTGAGCGCAATGGCGGTGAGGTAGGTGCCGCCCCAACTGCCATTGACTGTATAGATGAACTCGCCACTCCCATCCGCGGTCGTCTTGCCGACATAGCGTGCCCCTTGGCCACTCGCAGCATTGTCGGCAAAGATCTCCACCGTGGCACCGGCGTTGGCGCGACCGTGCAGTTGCGTTGCAGTGGCACTCTCCAATTGTGGCGGGGCAAGCTTGCCAACCCGATCATCAATGCCGCCCGCCTGGTTGCCGCTGATCTGGTTTTGTGACCAGCGGTTCTTTATCGAGGTTGAACCACTCACGCTGATGCCATAGCCAACATTGTTCTCGAGCCGATTGCGCACAAGCAGATTGTTTTTGGCACCGTTATTCATATCGACACCGTGGCTGCCATTGGTGCTGACCCCATTCTCTTCGAGTAATAGCTCGAGCGCTTTGCGGATCTCCACCCCTTCCCCACCGTTGCGATTGATCTCGTTACCCAGCAGTTGATTCGCCTGATTATCTTGAATATAAAAGCCGTACTTGCGATTTTCTTCTAGCCGATTGTTCTGGAAAACGTTGCGATTGCTGTCGACATCAACGCTGATCCCCATCTCGTTTCGATAAAATTGATTATCGCGCAGCCTGTTATCGCTGGAGCCCAGAATGCGGATGCCGTATCCTTCGTTGTCGTACGCTTCATTGTTCTCCAGCAGATTATTAGAAGAGGAGACTTGGGGCTTATCAATGTCGGCCCCGCCGGGGTCGAGCATGAAGCCGTGGGCGAGATTGTTGCCGGGATCGACATTGGCGTAGGATTTGTTATTGTGAAAAATAAAGTTATTGCAGCCTCGTGAAATAATAAACCCGTGCGCGCCGTTGTTGTACGCCAGATTATTCTCGACCAGAAAGTGGTGGCTGTAGTCATGTGGGTCAAAGCCATAGCGGATGTTGCTGTAAAATTCGTTACCCTGAAAGGTCATATGTTGTGCCTGATAGGTGTAGACCCCATAGTAGTTGTGATGGATCTTGTTCTTGAGCACCTCGCCGGTGACCCTGGTTACAAAACCCTCATCAGTTTCACCGATGTCGCGCCACGAAATCCCATAGCTTTCGCCATCTTTAGAGCCAAGATAGCCAATATCACTGTCGCGGATGTTGAGGGTGGAGGCGTATTTGGCCAGAATGTAGGCGCGACCATTGCTTTCGTCTTCATCAACACTATTGCCATCCCATGAATAGATTTTTACATGGTCAATATTGATCGTGCCACTCTCGGCTTTGAGATAGACAAAGGTGCTGTAGGCAATCGCGGCGGGGGCCTCCGGCGCATTGGCATCGGCAATGCGTTCGGCTCGGCTCAGGACGCGATTGCT
This sequence comes from Caldilineaceae bacterium, assembly GCA_034432375.1. Taxonomy (GTDB): domain Bacteria; phylum Chloroflexota; class Anaerolineae; order Caldilineales; family Caldilineaceae; genus JAHBVH01. Next base: position 43,693 of record DAOUCA010000028.1, on the reverse strand, counting down.
ACCGCTGCGCAATTGAAGTTCATTGACGCCGGAACTAGGTGTTAGATTGAGCGTAACCCCTTTGCCAATGACCAAATTTACAGTGAGATACCAAATTCCATTACCCTCATTGGTCAGGTAGGTGGGATCGGTCATTGCCACGCCACTCTGAATATCAGCCAGGGTCACCGTGGCCCCGACACCGCTGACCATGATCGTGGTCTGATTACGATTGTCGGTCACGACGGTATAGGTAGTCACTTGGGGTGTGGTCGGGGCGGCGAAGACAAGCTGTATAGTGATTAGGATAAAGAGGGAGAAGCTAGCGAGCACTACTAACGTAATGGCGATGAGCCGCCCCACCAGGTGTTGTGTGGGGCTTCCAAGTGGTTCTAAATTCATGGCGTCCTTTGCTTGCTACGATGATCGGCTACAGCGTGCGAGGGGTATATACCGCTATTCTACCCTGACATGTAAGAAAATCGTAACTGTACACAGGCTTGGCGAATAAGTTATGCGTAGCAATGGATGACTGAATTCATCCACTCTGCGCATAACCCGTTGATGAAGGTTAAAAAATTGTTTCGGCAAACGGAGGCTGAGCTTCTTTCTGCGCGGAGGCTGAGCTTGTCGAAGCCGGAGGGCTCCGGCTTCGACAAGCTCAGCCTCCGTTTTACTTACTCATGTTACGCAGGAAAGGATTTTCCCCATTCCTAATCCCGCCCCTGGGGGCGGGGAATTGGTCAACTTTGTGTGAGTTTGGCGGCTTCGCCGCCAAACTCACACAAAGAAAGAAATTTTTCTCCCCTTCTCCCCTGCAACAGGGGAGAAGGGGTCGGGGGGAGAAGGGGTGTCGAATCCGTGTGTAACATGAGTTAATAACTCATGTTACGCAGTAAATAGCGCGATTTCGTGTACGCCGCATCCCTAGATGTGGGTCAACCCGCATCTAGGGATGCGGCGTACACGGGTAGGGTCTCTTCTTGCCTGCGTCGTGCGTAACATGAGTTACTTACTCATATTAAGCACGACGCAAGCAAGAAGAGAAACAGATTTAGGACGTACGCAGTTCTCTGGTTCCGATACGCAGAAAAACCTGCTACTCAGCCAGCGTTCTGCGTAAGTCCTAGGGTTATCGTGATCTAGATAGTTATGCTGGTATTGGTACATTTGCACTGCTTACACCTTGCGCAGCTTCGATCAATTGCGGCCCATTGGCCCGGAATTGGCTCATATACAGCTGGTAATAGAAGCCTTGCTCCGCCAGCAGATCCTCATGGGTGCCTCGCTCAATCAGTTCACCATGATTGAGCACCAAAATCTGATTCGCATTGCGGATCGTGCTCAAGCGATGGGCGATCACAAAGCTGGTGCGCCCTTCCATCAGCCGCAACATCGCCTCCTGAATGTGTTGCTCCGTGCGGGTATCGACGCTGCTGGTCGCCTCATCCAGAATGAGGATGCGTGGATTGGCCAAAATCGCACGGGCAATCGCCAAGAGCTGACGTTGGCCCTGGCTGAGATTGCTGCCGCGCTCGGAAAGCGGGGTGGCATAGCCTTGGGGCAACCGGTGGATAAATTGGTCAGCATTGGCGAGCGTGGCGGCGGCGATCACTTCCTCATCGGTGCCATCGAGTCTACCGTAGCGAATATTTTCCATGACGGTGTCGGCAAAGAGAAAGGTATCTTGCAGTACGATGCCCAGTTGACGGCGCAGATCATGACGGTGGAGGTGACGCAAGTTATGGCCATCGATCAAGATCTTGCCACTGTCAATATCGTAGAAGCGGGTCAACAGATTGACAATCGTCGTCTTGCCCGCGCCGGTTGGCCCGACCAGCGCGACAATCTCCCCTGGTTTAGCATGGAGGCTGACGCCTTTTAATACGGGCGTGCTCTTTTCATAACTGAAATGCACATCCTCAAAAACCACATCGCCCTGTAGGTTGGTGAGGGAGAGCGCATCGTCATCATCGACGAGTTCGGCGCGTTCATCCAAGGTCGCAAAGACCCGTTCGGCACCGGCGATGGCACTCTGCAACTGATTGTAGAGATTGGCAATTTCATTGAGCGGCCGGCCAAATTGGCGGGAATAGTTGATAAAGGCCGCAATCGTGCCCACCGTGGCCAGATCGCGCACGGCTAGCCAACCACCGGCTGCCGCCAAAACGGCCAAACCAAAGTTGCTGATAAAGTTCATGGTCGGCCCCATAAAGCCGGCATAGATCTGCGCTTTGGTAGCCGCACGGCGCAGGCTCTGATTCTGCGCGGCGAACTCATCGAGCACCACCGGTTCGCGACTGTACGCCTTGACCACCCGTTGTCCACCCACCGTCTCTTCGATCAGCCCGTTGAGCTTGCCCAGGGCGCTCTGTTGATCGCGAAAGCCGGAGCGGGTGTTCTTGGCCACCCAGCGGGTCACCGTCATCATCAGAAGGGGCTGCATACAGAGAACAACCAGCGCCAGCCGCCAGTTGATCCAGAGCATAATGATCGCCACGCCAACGAGGCTCAATAGACCGGAGACCAGTTGCGTGACATTCTCAGAGAGCACGGCGTTGACATTTTCAATGTCATTGGTCAGTCGGCTCATCAGGTCGCCATGATTGTGGCTGTCAAAAAAGCGCAAGGAAAAGGTTTGTAGCTGCGCGAAGAGATCATCGCGCAGCGCCCGCACCGTCTGTTGCGCGGCACCAGCCATGATGTAGGCCTGGAGCCAGGTCGTCAGAGAATTGGCTCCATAGATGACGAGCATGAAGGTGCCGATACGCCAGAGGCCGGGCAGATCCCCAGGAATAATATATTGGTCAATCGCCAGCGCCAGCAGATAAGGCCCCGCCAGCGTCAAGAGCGTGTTCAGCACAACAATCACGCCAGCAAAGAGCAATGTAGTGCGTTGCCGGCGCAGGTAGTCCCACAACCGGCGCACTGTCCCCTGCGGATTCTGGGCGTGCTCAACCTTGCCCACCACATGCATGCCAGGGCCGCGCCGCCCCATCATCGAGGTGGAAAGGTCGACCTGGGCGCGGTTTTGTGTTTCTTCGTTACCCGCTTTGGTTTGTTCAGCCATGAGTGGCAACTCCATTTTGATTAGCTTCAAGGCTATGCGTATCTTCTGGTTCGCTCAAATCCAATTGTGACGCATAAATTTCGCGATAGATCGGGCTGCTTGTCATCAGTTGCGTATGATTACCGGCGGCAACCACCCGCCCATCATCGAGCACCAGAATCTTGTCGGCGGCGAGCACGGTGCTAATGCGCTGCGCCACAATAAAGCTCGTCCGTCCCTTGCGCAACGTCGCCAACGCGGCTTGAATCTTGGCCTCTGTCTCCACATCAACAGCGCTTGTGCTATCATCGAGGATCAGCACGGCGGGGTCGGTGAGCAGCGCACGGGCAATCGCAATGCGCTGTTTTTGCCCACCAGAAAGATTCACCCCACGCTGCCCAACAAGCGTATCGTAGCCATCGGGAAAGTGGCTGATAAAGTCGTGGGCCTGCGCCGCTTTGGCCGCGGCCAGCACCTCTTCCTCGCTCGCTTCGGGGCGTCCATAGCGGATGTTGTCACGTATTGTACCGGTGAAGAGCACTGACTCCTGCAGCGCAAACCCAATCTTCTGGCGCAAGGTCACTTCGTCAATCTCCCGCACATCGATGCCATCGATCGTTACCCGTCCACGGTCGATATCATAAAAACGGGGAATTAGGCTGATCAGGCTCGACTTGCCAGAGCCGGTGGCACCGAGCAAGGCAATTGTCTCGCCGGGCATGGCGCTGAAGGTAATCTCTTTGAGCACCGGCTCGCTCGCTTTACCGTTATTGCTGTGATCGTTGTAGCGAAAGCTGACATCCTCGAATTGGACGGCACCTTTGGGCACAAAGTCGGTGCGTGCATTGGCCTTATTCTTGATCTGCGGTTCGCTCGCAAGCACTTCGCCAATGCGCAAGGAAGAGGCTTCGGCACGCGAGAAGCGCATGGTCAACATGCTGATCATCATCAAGGCCATTAGTGCCTGCATCAGATAGTTGATAAAGGCGACAACTTGCCCCACCTGCATATCCCCGCTGTTGATACGCCCACCGCCGATCCAAAGTGCCGCCACAATGCCGGCGTTGAGCGCCAACATCATCAGCGGCATGGTCACGGCGACAGTACGCACGGCCAGGATATTGTGCTCCGTCAGATCTTGATTGGCGCGCCGGAAGCGGCCCAACTCATGCGTCGTCCGCACAAAGGCTTTGACGACGCGCACACCCGATAAATTCTCTTGCATCACCGTGTTGAGGCGGTCGAGCCGCTGTTGTACCCCGCCAAAGAGTGGATAGGCACGGTTGATCACCTGCACCAGCACAATCGCCACAATCGGAATCAGCACGACAAAGAGCAGCGACAGCCGTGGGCTCGTAAAGTAGCCCATGATTAGGCTACCGACCATCAACAGCGGCACGCGCACCATGACGCGCAACAACATGCTGACCATCTCGGTCACCTGCGTCACATCATTGGTCAACCGCGTAATTAACCCACCCGTCTCTAACTTGTCCAAATTGCCAAACGAGAGCGCCTGGACTTTGCCAAAGAGCGTCTGGCGCAGATCCGCGCCAAAATTTTGCGAAGCGAGCACCGTGAAGACGCCACAGCCCACGCCCCCAATTAACCCAACGATGGCGACACCGATCATCCAAAGACCAGTGGTGAGAACTGCCTGTAAATCACCTTTGGCAATGCCTTCATCGATAATCTGCTCAATAAAGCGGGGCTGGAGCAGATCCATTGAGACCTCCAACACCATCAACAAAGGGGCCAAGAGGGCCCAATGCCAGTACGGTTTCAAAAATTGTGCGAGTTTACGGGTGGCCGGCATAGGCGACTATCACTCCTCTTCTTAGCTAAATTACGCGCTTCTCCTTTCGTAGGGGCCTGGTATACAGGCCCCTACGAAAGGAAACTATACTATGGTTTTGGGACGGTAGGTTCATAAAAAAGTTCGGCAGAGATGGCGGCGGCGGTACTTTTGAGCGCGGCGATTTGCGCTGAATTGACGGCGCGATTCAAGCGTTGGGTTGGCATGATCGCAACGACAGCGGCAAAAGCGCTCCCCTCCTGATTGAAAATTGGCGCGCCCAACGCGCTGATACCCGTGCGTAACTCTTCATTGTCGACGGCATAGCCTTGCTGGTGAATCTCACACAGATGTTGACGAAAGTGAGCTGGATCGGTGAGCGTGGCCGGAGTAAAGGCGACCATCTCCTGCTGCAAGAGCGCTTCCAACTGGTAGGGGGGCGCAAAGGCGAGAATTGCTTTGGCTCCGGCCGCGGCGTAAAAGGGCAAAATCCGCCCCTGACGGCTGCTAATCCGCACCGGCTGTCCATTATCGGCAGAATAGAGCCAGGTGGTACCGCTACCGGACCAGATCTCCAGGCCGACATCTTCGTTTAATTGATTGCGCAGGCTATCAACGTGGGGTTTGGCAATGGCCAAAAAATTGTTGGCCAACGAGGTGGTGAGCGCCATGCTCAGTGTCTGAATCGACCGGCCCAGACTAAACTTTTTGGTAGCTAGATTTTGCTGTAGAAAGCCATGGTCGGTCAATGATAGCAGAATACGCGAGGTAGTTGCTTTATGGTACCCAAGAAGTTCACTCAACTCGGTCGTCCCCAACTCTTCGTTGTGCGGGGCAAAGGCAAGGAGCAAGGCAAGCGCTTTTTCAATCGCGGTGGCTTTTTCAGAATCACTCATAGCGGAAGGCAATCTCACAATATAAGACAAGGTTTTACATCATGAGATATATTCTAAATCATCCCTGTAACTTTGTAAAATGAGCACTTTTGCCAATCACCGTCCACGAAAAGATACGAAAAGATACGAAAAGATACGGAGCGATACGAACAATACCTTTGCCAATTCCGGAGATTAGAGTCGTCAATTCCTGTGTAGGCAGGAGTCTACTCGTGTATGGTGAAGATAGATTCCTGCCAGAGTTTACCCTCACGGAGGTGGGGGCAGGAAAGACATCTGAGAATTTCCGCCAAAACAAGGGTTGGCGAAGGTGTTGACAAAGAGACACAAAGGATTTTGCTTTTTCTTCATGAAAATTCGTGTCTCTTCGTGGACAAGATTCTAAAAACCTACTTTACAGGGTACTGATATACTCAGCTCTGAATGGGAACAGGAGTTTTGCTGGGGTAGAAACTCCGGTCCCCATTTCAACCGCAGTATAATAGCGAGGATCCGGTGAAAGCAATGGCTCGACTCTCTAACAAAACGGGGGTCTGCTCTTTGCCTGTCGTTTCCGATCATACTTCGCTTTCCAGCGGATTGCTTTGAGGGCATCTTTGTGACGGTTGCGGTACGCTGTCACGATACGCGTTCCACTGCGACTATCTAGCAAGACAACCGCGCCCTCCAGTCGGCTATACTGGTTTAGGCGCAGATCACTTGCAGGAATATCTTTCTTCCGCAAATAGAAGTGCAACATGCCAGCCCGCCGGTACCTGATTCCATATTGCATCACATACTCTATTTCTTGCTCTGTCAGATGACGTTGCGCCATGCGCAAAGCAACATGTTCCGTTTGTAATGGCTCTTCATCCAAAGGGTTGACTCCTTTGCTGGGGCCAATCGCCATCACCGAATCCTCCGTGACAAGTATAGCAGATCTCCCTATTGTTGCGCTACACACTTTCTGCGAATCACTCTCGCGTTTTGGGGGATATTGCAAGGGCAAGCCGGTTGCCAAGGGGTTGTGCCGGCCAAGCCAAAGGCTGCATTGACATTTGGGCATAGTCTAACCGCAAAAAATCGCCTTGGCGATTGCGCTCCAGCAGTCGAGGCGGCGCAAACAGAGCTTATTGCGTCCAACAGTTGCCAGCTATTGCCCATTACATGATACTATTGCGTTAGCATGTAATATTATCGCTTATGACGGTAGAAGAAGGATTACTCATGTTTAACTTTAGCCGAGGCCGAGGACGCAATCGCCAGAGTGCATCGGAACAAGCAACCCCCAATACACCCATTAACTGGTGGCGTTTGCTACGCTACCTGCGCCCTTACCGGGGCCGCATGACATTAGCGATTGGCGCACTGGCGGTGGCGAGCGCCATGAATCTGACCTTTCCGTTGGTCATTGTACGCCTGCTCGATTCGGTGTTACAACAGCACAATTTGAGCCAACTCAATCTATTAACGGCGGCGCTGGTTGGGGTCTTCTTTTTGCAGGCAATCTTCACATTGCTACAAAGCTACAATTTGAACTTTGTCGGCGAACATATTATTTTGGATTTACGCGCCGGGCTCTACGCCCATTTACAAAGTCTCTCGCTCGATTTCTATGCGAATCGCCGCGTGGGAGAGATCATCTCGCGCATCTCTAGCGATGTCACCCAGGTCCGTACATTGCTTACCAACAACAGCACCCAACTACTCAGTAACCTCGTGGCGCTGATTGGCTCGGTAGTGATCGTCTTTCTGCTCAACCCACGTCTAGTGATCTTTGTGCTCGTCTTAACGGCGACGATTGTGGCCGTGGCGGTTGGCTTTGGGCGTACATTCCAAGGACTGAGCACACGTGTACAGGATGCGCTAGCCGACTCGACGGTAGCGGTCGAAGAAGGGCTCCAGGGCATTCGGGTGGTGAAGAGTTTTACACGCGAGGAATATGAGACCACACGCTATGGAAACGCCTTGCGCCACACGTTAAACACCGCATTACGGTTGGCGATCTACCGCTCTTCCTTTGGCGCGCTCATGGCCTTTCTCGGCTTTAGCGCCATCGCCGCCATCCTCTGGTTTAGCGGGCGCGAAGTAATGGCCGGCCGCCTGGAATTTTCGACGATCAGCGGCTTTCTGATCTATGCGATTACGATTGCAGCCAGCTTAGGCGGGCTGTCGAGCCTTTACGGCCAATTTCGTGAGGCGATTGGCTCGGTCCAGCGCGTCTTCGAAATTCTCGACACCACGCCCGGTGTGGCCGACGCCACCGACGCGACTACCTTGCCCCCCATCCAAGGCGCGATTACCTTTGACCATGTCGCCTTTGGCTATGAGAGCAATGTCGCCGTGATCAACGATGTCTCGTTGGCGATTGCGCCGGGAGAGATCATTGCGCTCGTTGGACCCAGTGGGGCGGGCAAGAGTACTCTTTTCAACCTCATCCCTCGCTTTTATGACCCAACGCAGGGGATAATTGCGATCGATGGCTACGATATTCGCACCATCACGCAACAGAGTTTGCGCTCCCAGATTGGCTTGGTGCCCCAAGAGACAATCCTCTTTGGCGGCACCATCCGTGAGAACATTGCCTACGGCCGCCTCGACGCCACAGAAGCCGAAATCATCGCGGCCGCCGAGGCCGCCAATGCCCACACCTTTATCATGGAAACACCCAAAGGCTACGCGACAATTGTTGGCGAGCGGGGTATTAAACTGAGCGGTGGTCAGCGCCAGCGATTGGCGATTGCGCGAGCGATCCTCAAAAACCCACGCATCCTCCTGCTCGACGAAGCGACCAGTGCTCTCGACAGCGACTCGGAAGAGCTGGTGCAGGATGCGCTCGACCGCCTGATGCAAGGGCGTACCTCCGTCATCATCGCTCACCGTCTCAGCACCATCAAAATTGCCCACCGCATTATCGTGCTCGACCAAGGATGCATTGTCGAGATGGGCACACACGACGAATTGATGGCCGAGAATGGCCTGTACGCGCACCTGTATTCGCTGCAATTTCGGACGGGTGTAGTGGTGGGAGAGAGGTAGGGTGGTAGATCAGTAAATCGGTAAATCGGTAGAACGGTATGCCCTGTATACCGATTTACTGATTTACTGACCTCCTGATTTACTCTCCTACCCCAAACTACACAGCAACATGCACAACGCGACGTGATTATGTTAGCCTAAAGTTGAAGACACTTCCTGCCTATGCTATAGTTAGCGCACTTTAGCCCACCCCCAACCGGGCCAAGCCACTTTTTCTCCTGCGGTTTGGTTCGATAATTGATGATCATACTGCTCTGCAAAGTAAGTGATGATACGAAAAGCTGTGAATCAATCTCTGTCATTTCTTACAAGGACAGGTCTGCAAGAATCTTCGAGTACATAACCCTGAAGACGCTTTCAGCGTGACAAAACTCACATGGCACACCCTATTATGGCTTCTTTCACAAAACACTACTACTCATCCACAAACTGAAAGGGAAACTTGATGTTGCGAACATTAACATTGCGAAGCATTGTGCGTTCACTCACCTTAGTTGCGCTGTTGGGGCTGCTCGCAGCCTGCGTGGCACCAGCCGGGATGACCGTTCCCGCCGCCCAAGACGCCGCCGCACCTGCTGGCCCGGTTGTGGTCTTTGGGGCCTATGCCACCGCCATCGAAGAGCCGTGGGATGGGGTCATTCATGCCGCCTTGCAGAAGGCGCAAGAGGCTGGCCAGATCGAGTATAGCTATACCGATGACATTGGCTATGCCGGCGATATGGAACGCGTCCTGCGCGAGGTCGCCGAGGAGAATAGCCCGGCGGTGATCTTTGGCGATGCCTTTGGCAATGAAGAGGCAGTACGCCGCGTCGCCGCCGACTACCCAGCAATCGCCTTTGTCTTTGGCTCTGGCGGTGGACCGGTCGAACCGAATTTTTCCGTCTTTGATAACTGGATCCACGAGCCAGCCTACCTCTGTGGCATGTTGGCCGGTGGCCTGACCCAAAGTAATGTAATCGGCGTCGTCGGCGGGCTACCCGTGCCCGAGGTTAACCGCATTGTCAATGCCTTTATCGCCGGGGCGACCGCGGTGAATCCGGATGTGGATGTCAAGACGACCTTTATCAACAGCTGGTTTGACCCAGCCGCGGCCAAGGAAGCAGCCTTGGCGCAGGTTGACGCCGGGGCCGATGTACTCTTTGCCGAGCGCTTTGGCGTGATCGAAGCCGCCGCCGAAAATGATCTCTATGCCTTTGGCAACATGAGCGATCAGACCGCACTCGCGCCCGAGCATGTAGTGAGTGGCCCGGTCTGGAACATGGACCCGACGGTGAAGTACATCATCAGCCAGGTCGTAGCCGGTTCCTACACCGCGCAGGATCTAAAAGACTTTAGCATGGTTGCCAAGGGTGGTGCCAGCCTCGCCCCGATCAACGAAGCGGTCAACGGCGGGCTCCCCGCCGATCTGCTCGAAGAGGTAAAGGCCAAAGAAGCCGAAATCGTCGGCGGCCTCTTCCGCGTCGACATTACTGAATCCCAGCCGCCAGCCTCGAGCGCGGGGGAGTAGGGGAGAAAGACGGTAGATCGGTATAGTAGATTTACCGCTCTACCGATCTACCGATCTACCGCTCTACCGATCTACCGATCTACCGATCTACCGATCTACCGCTCTACCGATCTACCGATCTACCGATCTACCGATCTACCGATCTACCGATCTACCGATCTACCGATCTACCGATCTACCGATCTACCGATCTACCGATCTACCGATCTACCGCTCTACCGATCTACCCTTATCCCAAAAACGCCCATGAACGCCATCGAACTACGGAACATCACCAAACGCTTTGGTACGCTGGTCGCCAATGACAGCGTGAATTTCGCTTTGGGCCAAGGGGAGATCCACGCGCTGTTGGGCGAAAATGGCGCGGGGAAGAGTACGTTGATGCGCATTCTCTACGGGCTCTACCATGCCGACAGTGGCGAGATTTTTGTCAATGGGCAACCGGCATCGATCCACTCGCCTAAAGCTGCCATCGCCCACGGCATCGGTATGGTGACTCAGCACTTTGCACTTGCCTTACCAATGACGGTGACGGAGAATGTGATCGTCGGCGCGACCGCTAGCTGGCGACTCAACAGGCGGGCGGCAGAACAAAGGGTGGCGGCGACGGCACAGCGCTTTGGCCTCCAACTTGATCCAGCGGCACAGGTGCGCCATCTCTCAGTCGGCCAGCGCCAACGCGTTGAAATTCTCAAGGCGCTCTATCGCAATGCCCGCGTGCTGATCCTCGACGAGCCGACCGCGGTGCTCACCCCTTTGGAGATCGACCAACTCTTTGCCAATTTGCGGCAATTGCAAGCGCAAGGGCTTTCGGTCATCTTTATCAGCCACAAATTACACGAGATCATGGCGATTACGGACCGCGTCACGGTACTGCGCCACGGTCAGGTGGTCGATAGCGTCGTCACCAAGGATGCCACCGCCAATACGTTGGCGCAGTTGATGGTTGGCCGCGCCACCTTTGGCGTGAAGCGCAATGAAAACAGCCCTCCAACCCAACCGGTGCTACGTCTGCAAGGGCTTTCGGCAATGGACCGTCAAGGCTTGCCGGCGCTCAAAGCGATCACGCTCGACCTCCACGCCGGCGAAATTGTTGGTGTAGCTGGTGTCTCGGGTAATGGTCAGACCGAGTTGGCCGAGGTGCTCGCTGGCACCCGGCGCGCCGAAAGTGGCACGGTCTATCTCGATGGAGTCGAGCTTACCAATGCGACGCCACGCCAAGTCATGGCGACCGGGCTAGGACGCATCCCCGAAGATCGTCACGCCGCCGTGGTAGGTGAGTTAAGTGTGGCGCAAAACATGGCGCTGGAACATCTCGACGAGTTCATCCAACGGGGTCATCTCCAATGGGCTTATCTCAATTGGGGCCGCCTCAACCGGCGGCAACTGCGCCGCCATGCCGAAACGCTCATTGCTGCGTACGACATCAAAGCGCGCCCCGATGATCGCATCCGCACCCTCTCCGGCGGCAACATCCAGAAGGTGATCCTGGCGCGCGTCATCGAACGCAACCCCAAGGCGATTGTCGTCGCCCAGCCAACGCGCGGTCTCGATATTGGGGCCACCGACTACGTGCGCAGCAAATTGCTCGAACAACGGGCGAAAGGCGCGGCCATCCTGCTCATCTCTGAAGATCTCGATGAAATTCTCGCTTTGGCGGACCGCATTGCCGTCATTTATGAAGGAGAGATCATGGCGGTAATGCCCGCGGCGGAGGCGACAGAGGAGCGCATCGGGCTGTTGATGGCGGGGGTGAGGGTGACAGGAGGACAGGGAGACAAGATGACAGGGAGACAAGATGACAAAAGGACGGGATGAGACCATGAGCCTTGGGAAACGATGATGGGCATTCACATCGAACGAGGCACGGCACCAGTTTGGCTGCGGGCATTGCTGCCTCTACTGGCAATTCTGCTCACCTTTCTGATCACGGCGCTGTTGATCTTGCTGGTCGATGCCAACCCACTCAGCGCCTACTATTACTTTCTGATTGATCCGCTCTCCGGCCGCGTTAGTGCGCTGGAGGTGCTGGTTAAGATGACGCCGCTGCTGCTGACTGGCGCGGCAGTCACCTTTGCTTTTGCCGGCGGCTATTGGAATATTGGGGCCGAAGGACAACTCTATGCCGGCGCGGTGGCCGCCACCGCGATTGGCCTACAGATGGCTGGCTGGCCGGCTTGGGTGGCGATTCCCCTGATGCTGCTGAGCGGTTTTGTCGGTGGTGCGCTTTGGGCCTTGACCCCGGCACTGATGAAGGTAAAGCTCGCCATTGACGAGGTGGTGACAACGCTCCTGCTCAATTCGGTGGCACTCTTTGGCGTCAGTGCGTTACTCAACGGCCCCTGGCGCAACCCAATTTCGCAGTGGCCCCAATCGCCGGATATTGCGCCATCGGCGATCTTCCCTAAGATCGTCGCCCGCTCGCGGTTGCACCTGGGCTTTCTGCTGGCACTCCTGGTGATTCTGCTGCTCTGGTATCTCCTAACGCAAACCAGCCTTGGGCTGCGTATGCGTGCCGTGGGGCTGGGGGCCGAGGCAGCACGCTTTGCCGGTATCAATGTTGAGCGCACGCTCTTAACTTCGGCGCTCGTCAGCGGCGGGATTGCCGGGCTGGCCGGCGTCAACGAAATCGCTGGCATTCATTATCATCTGATCGATGCGATCTCGCCCGGCTATGGCTACACCGGCATCCTGATCGCCACTTTGGGCGCGCTCAACGCCTGGGGCGTGCTGCTGGCGGCGTTCTTTATCGGCCTGATCGACACCGGTGCACAAACAGTGAGCCGCGCGCTCGGCGTGCCGGTCTACCTGGGCGATGTGATCCAGGCGACGTTGCTGCTGATGACGTTGGGCGTGCTGCTACTTCAGCGCTATCGCATTCGGTGGGGGAAGTGAACGACTGATGAAACTCTTGCCGTTGAGCTTTTTTATTGGCCTGTTGGCCGCCACCTTGCGGGTTGCCACGCCCCTTGTCTTTGCCACGATTGGCGAAGTGTTCACCGAGCGGGCCGGCATTCTCAATTTGGGCATTGAGGGGATCATGTTTTTGGGTGCCTTTACCGGCTTTGCCGTCGCTGCCACCCTCTTTGAAGCAGGTGTCACCGGCTATCTGTGGATCGGCCTCGGCGCGGCCATCGTCAGTGGCCTCTTAATGGGGTTGCTCATGGGCTTTCTTAGCGTCACATTGGGCGTCAACCAGCATGTGGCCGGGCTGGGGATCACGCTGCTCTGCACGGGGTTGTCACTCTTTGGCTTTCGCCTCGTCTTTGGTTCACGTGACGTGTTGCCCTCGATTGATCCCTTTACCCAACTAGCTCCATTGGCCACGCTGCCGGTGGTTGGCCCCCTCCTGCAACAATATGGCCTCACGTACGTTGCCTTTCTCGTGTTGGTGCCGCTCGCTTGGTGGCTACTCTATCAGACCAGCTTTGGCCTGGAGATCCGCGTGGTCGGCGAAAACCCAGAGGCCGCCGATGCAGCCGGCGTCAATGTCTTTGCCATTCGTTACCGCGCCCTGCTGATCGGCGGTGCGTTGATGGCGATGGGCGGTGCCTTTCTCTCGTTGGCCCAACTGGGGGCCTTTACCCCCGGCATTGTCGCCGGGCGTGGTTGGGTCTGCATTGCACTCGTCATCTTTGCCCGCTGGGACCCGATCCGCGCCGTCTGGGGCGCGCTGCTCTTTGGCGGGGTTTACGCGCTGCAACTGCGCTTGCAGACGCAGGGTTACAACCTGCCCTTTGAGTTTTTCCTGGCGCTACCCTATCTGGTAACGATCGCGGCGCTGGCCTTGGCGGGGCGGGATGCACCCTATCCGGGGGCATATTTACAGGCGTATCGGCGGGAGTAGCGAGACACGGTAGCCGTTCCACTTCTAAAGCACCCTCCATGCGAGCAGGCTCTTGGCGCACTCAATGACTGTTTCCGCGGCTGGCCGTGTTTTCCACTCCAATAATTGTTCCGCTTTTATCGCCGGGTGGAGATGCTTGCGGCCGGCTTGTGGGGCGATGGTCGCGATAGTGCTGTCAAACCGCGCCAGTAGCTTTAGCAAGAGTGTTGGCAGGTTGTACTTTGGCACTTTGCGCGCCGCGTCACCAAGCTGCCGGCGCAATATTTGTGCAACCTCGCCCATCCACAAAAATTCACCGGTGGCAAAGAAGCGTTCGCCGCTGGCCTTGGGCGCGAGCATGGCCCGAATGTGCAACGCCGCCAGATCGCGCACATCGACAACCTCAAAGCCAACTTTCGGCGTGCCGGGCATTTGGCCGGCTAGCATCCGACCAATCACCATGACCGAGCCAGGTTTATCCGCCGAGAGAATCGGGCCAAAAATTGCCCCGGGTAAGATAGTTGTTAGCTCAGTCATGCTGCCATGCGCTTTGATAAACGCCCAGGCCGCCCGCTCTGCCAGCACTTTAGACTTGCGATAGGGAATCAACGTTGCATCGTCGGGATCAGTCCAAAAATTTTCATCGCTCACGCTATCGAGGCCGCTGAGTTTCGGCGTCGCAGCGGCCAGTGACGAGGTCATCACAACCCGCTTCACGCCTGCCCCCACTGCGGCCTGCAACACGCGCAATGTGCCATCTACAGCAGGTCGAATGAAGGTATCTTCGTCGGTTACCCTCTCATAGCCGAGCGGCGAAGCGACATGTAGCACATAGTCACAGCCGGCCACGGCGGCCGCCCAGCCATCGTCCGCGGTCAGATCGGCCGTTACAAAGGTCAGTCGATCGCCCGGATCGATGGCGGTGGCAATGGCGGTGCGTGCCGCTTGCTCCCTCGACAAGTTGCGCACGGTCGTGCGGACCGTAAACCCCTGCCGTAAAAGTTCAACAATGCACCAACCGGCGACAAAGCCGGTGCCCCCCGTTACCAGTATCGTTTCAGCCATGATCTTCTCTCCATTGCGCTCCATTTAGCTACCTTTAGGCCAATACAAACTTTAAATCATCCAAGAAATCGTGTCTCTTCGTGAATCCCTCAAGAAACAGCAATATTGCCGATGTTTCTTGCCCTTTGACCCAGCGCACTTCAGCTGGTGGAGGTACTACTAAGAAACATGGCGTCCGCCACTGTTTCTTCAGTGTCAAATAGGGCACCGCCCTTTAGCTGCTTCGTGGATCATTATTGCTTTGGTTTGGCCTTACGTTCCTTAGTATACGCCCGGAGATTCGGATTGTGAATAGTTGAAAATCCGCTTTACTTGCGTTATAGTACGGGAATGAGCACAGATCCTTTTTCCGACATCCTCAAGTTCATGAATACCGAAACAGTCGTGTCAGGGGGCTTTAGCGCCGGTGGGACGTGGGCAATCCGCTTTCCAGAGATGGAGAAGATCAAGTTCTCGGCCATTGTGCAAGGCAGTTGCTGGCTCTGCGTCGACGGTGAAGAGACGCCCGTACACGCTCAAGCGGGAGACCTATTTCTCCTTTCAGCGCAACGTGCCTTTGTGCTTGCCAGTTCGCCCACCGTTGTTCCAGTCGACGCCGCAACTCTATTTACCGACGATGCGGTGACAATTGTGACCTTGGGCGATGGCACAGGCTGTTTTCAACTTGGCGGCTTTGTTCATCTCGATCCGGTCAATGGCGGCCTGCTGACCGAAGTTTTGCCAGCGTTGATCCACGTGCGGTCGACAGCACCACAGGCCGCGATCTTGCAATGGGTAGTGGCGCAACTTGTGCAGGAACAGACGGCTGCATTACCGGGATCCAGCTTTGCTGCAACGCAACTCGCCCAACTCATGTTCCTCCAGATTTTGCGTGCGCATCTGGCAAGCGCGGGTGATTTGCCACCGGGCTTGCTTCGTGCTCTGAGCGATCCCTTGCTCGCGCCGGCGCTGCGGCTGATGCATGGCGAACCCGGTCAGGCGTGGCAGCTAACCGAGCTGGCCCAAGCCGCGGCCATGTCCCGAACGACCTTTGCGCTCCGGTTTAAGCAGGCCGCCGGTGTCCCGCCGTTGACCTACCTCTCCGCGTGGCGTATGCGACTGGCCGAACGTACGCTGCGCGAAGGTGATATTCCCGTTGCGGACCTGGCCCGTTCCCTTGGCTATACCTCCGAAAGCGCGTTTAGCAATGCCTTTAAACGGGCAACCGGCTATGCGCCCAAACGCTATCGCAGTGGCGTAAACGCTCACACAATTCAATAATAAGCAAACCAAATACAAAAATTAAAGGAGCCATTCCCATGAACCAATTCATGCAAGCCGCCATCGAAGAAGCCCAAAAAGGGCTCGCCGAGGGGGGCATCCCTATCGGCTCAGTCTTGGTAATCGACGGGGAAATTGTCGGGCGTGGGCACAACCGGCGGGTGCAGCAGGGCAGTGCGATTCTCCATGCCGAGATGGATGCGCTGGAGAATGCCGGTCGCTTAACGGCTAAGGAGTATCAAAGGGCGACCCTCTATTCGACCCTCTCCCCCTGTGATATGTGTAGTGGCACCGCGCTGCTCTACAAAATTCCCAAGGTGGTGATTGGCGAGAATGTGACTTTTCAGGGGCCGGAGGCGTATGTGCGGTCGCGCGGCGTAGAGTTGGTGATCCTCAACGACGAAACCTGTATTGGGATGATGCGTGATTTTATTGCCGCACGCCCAGAGTTGTGGAATGAGGATATTGGGGTCTAATTTGGTGCAGTGTGGCACATTAGAGACACTACAGCGGATGTAGGAGGCAACGGATTTACCACAGAGCATCCATCCTTCAGGAAAAATTTCCGCGTAATCCATTAAAGTCGCAAGTTGATGGTAACTTTGTCAGTGACACCGCTAATCCGCTGCTCCCAAAATCCGTTGCAGTGTTGCCGTACCCCTACACCCTATACCCTATACCGTCCGTCCCCCATCGACCGTAAATTCCATCCCGGTGAGAAAATCGGCGGCATCGCTTGCCAAAAAGACGGCGGCGTTGGCAATGTCGCGCGGGGTGGAGAAGCGGCCCAACGGGATCGTGGCAGTAAATTTGGCGCGGTTCTCCGGCGTGTTGGGCACCCCCATGAATTGGCTCGTTAACCCCGTGTCGCCAATGACGGGGCAGATGGCGTTGACGCGAATGTTGTCCGGGCCAAGCTCGACGGCCATCGTTTTGGAGATATTGTTGACGGCGGCCTTCGTGGCGTTGTACCAGACGAGACCGGGACGCGGGCGGATCGCAGCAGTCGAGCCGATGTTGAGGATCACGCCACTGCGCCGCGCCTTCATCAGCGGCACCACGGCCAATGTCATGTTGTAGACCGATTTGACATTGACGGCAAAGAGGCGCTCATAGGTCGCTTCGTCGACATCGGTCATCGGGCCATTGTTGTGGGTGATGCCGGCATTGTTGACGACAATATCGGGCACGCCCCAAGTGGCGATGCAATGGTCGACGAGCGCTTGGACCTGCGCCTTGTCGGCCACATCGCAGGTGTAGGAAACCGCATTCTTGCCCATCTCGCCGGTCACCCTTTCCACAGCGGCGGTGTTGATATCAGTCAATAGAACTTTAGCACCCTCGGCTATATAGGCGCGAGCAATTCCTTCACCAAAACCGCTGCCGGCGCCGGTAACAATGGCGACTTTATCAGTGAGTTGGGACATGCTACCTCTCCTTTGGTTGGTCGATCATGAAGAACTGACAATGGACGATCGCGCGATGGCGAGCCAATTGCTATGGCCGGTTGTCAGTGTTGTCGATGGTATCGTATCCGCTCAATATTTTCTTTACAAAACGCAAATTCGCCCCTTCTTCCACAAAGCCAAGCTTTTGATTCAGCAAAGGTAGCGTGATGATGCGCAGGATCGCGCGTGGCGTCAGCATAGGCAAGCTCTTCGGCCGTTGCGCTCCAGCCGGGGCTTTCCGTAGCTAACACGGCGGCGATGGCGGAATACTCTGCTGGGAGGTTGGCGGGACGGACGGTAACGGGCATAGGCTTTCTCCACTGTCGCGGTCAGACTATCACCACGGATTGATGTTCCTAAACACCTTGTCTATCTCCGGCGATAGCTTCGCCTATCGCTGAGCTTGCTCGTCATTTCGGGGCAACTTTAGTATACTGGTGAACAAATCCTACCTGCAAACAAATCAATACGGCAAACCGATAGCGCTCTCTGGCTTCGACAAGCTCAGCCGCCGAATCGCCATCGGTTTGCCTACCTATACCATTACAAGGAGCGCTTATGTCCACACTCAGCCCACTAAAAGCACCAAAGAAACCGCGTATCGGTCTTTACTCCATTGGCCTGCGCGCCTATTGGGATCAATTCCCTGGGTTGAAGGAGCGGCTAGAGGGGTATGGCCGTTTTATCGAAGAGAAGATTGGCGCGTGGGCCGATGTCTACAACTTTGGCCTGGTCGATACGGAGATGGTGGGCCGAGAGGCGGGCGAATGGCTGCAAAGCCAACATATTGACCTCATCTTCTGTCACGTTGCGACTTATACGACAAGTTCGGCGGTCCTGCCGGTGCATCAGGCATGTACCGCGCCGGTCGTCTTTCTCAATCTACAACCGACGGCGCGCATTAACTATGCCGAATCGACCACCGGCGAGTGGCTGGCCCATTGCAATTCGTGCGCCGTCCCTGAATTTTCCAATGCGCTAAATCGCGCCGGCATTCCCTTTCGATTAGTCAGTGGGTTGCTCGGATTGGACAAAACGCCAGAAATCTCGCTGGCCGACGAGGTGACCAAGCAGCGCCCCGAAGCGATCCGGGCGTGGAAGGAGATCGAAGAGTGGGTGCGGGCGGCGGGGGTCAAGCGGACCTTACGCCAAAGCCGCTTTGGCTTTCTCGGCAATACCTACAGCGGTATGCTCGACATGTACAGCGACTTTGCGATGATCCAGGCGCAGACGGGAGTGCATGTGGAGGTGTTGGAGATGAGCGACCTGCAACGGCTGATGGGCGATGTTACCGACGCCGAGGTCGCGGCTAAGCGGGAGGAGGTCAACGCCATGTTTGAGATCTCCGGCGACTCACCCGCTGACCCAATTGCGCGCAAACCGACCGAGGAACAGATGGCGTGGTCTTGCCGGGTGGCGGCGGCGCAGGAGAAGTTGGTACGCAACTTTGAGCTCGACGCGCTCGCCTACTATTATCACGGTGCGCCCGGTGGCGAAGATGAGGCGTTACAGGCTGGCTTTATCGTCGGCCATTCGCTGCTCACCGCGCGCGGCATTCCCTGCGCCGGCGAAGGCGATCTCAAGACAGCATTGGCGATGAAGATCTGTGACATCCTCGGCACCGGCGGCAGCTTCTGCGAGATCGTCGTCGTTGACTACATGGACGAGACGATTCTGCTTGGTCATGATGGCCCCTTCCACAGCGCAATTGCCGACGGCAAACCGATCCTGCGCGGCATGGGCCTCTACCACGGCAAACAGGGCAGCGGCGTCTCAGTCGAGGCAAAAGTCCGTTCGGGGCCGATTACGACGCTCAACGTCACGCAGACTGGCGACGGCAAGCTCAAGCTGATTAGCGGCCAAGGTAGCTCCACCGACGGGCCGACGATGCAAATCGGCAACACCGCGACGCCGGTTAACTTTGCCGAGCATCCCGATCAATATATGCAGCGCTGGTTTGCCGAAGCGCCCACCCACCACTGTGCCATGTCAATTGGGCACAATGCTGCGCTCTTTGCCAAGGTGGGCGAGTTGTTGGACATTAGGCACGTGACCTTGTAAGCTCCTGTTGGCGAATTCGGAAATTGAGCGACCCCTGAGCCTGTCGAAGGAGAAGCAGCTCTGGCTTCGACAGGCTCAGCCTCCGCCTACTGATTTCGCCAACAGTATTTTGTAAAGCAGGGGGACGCAGTATAATGGCCATCCTGTTAGCACCCATCATACCAGTGTGCTCTTCTCCGCTACTATGATGACAACATTGCCCTTTTTATGCCCCCGATCCCCATAGCGGTGCGCTTCGACGATTTCTGCCAGTGGGTAGCAGCGATCAATGACCGGTTTCAACTTGCCGGCCTCCACGAGTTCACCGAGATAGCGCAGATCATCGGCGTTATCCGCTGGATCCTCGCCCAGCAAGAGATGTTTGCTGCTTGTCAGCTTGGTCCACACCATCGGTAGATTGGGCAAGGGCGTGGTGACATTGATGTAGGTGCCCTCTGGTTTTAGCACACGCATACATGCCGAAAATGAACTCTTGTCAACTGCTTCAAAAATCACATCATAGGCTTCACCACTCTGAGAAAAGTCCGCTTTGGTGTAATCGATGACGTGATTAGCCCCCAAAGCGCGCACCATCTCCACATTCGCCGTGCCACACACCCCAGTTACCGTTGCGCCGAACAATTTGGCGAGTTGTACCGCATAGGTGCCGACGCTGCCCGAAGCGCCATAGACGAGCACCGTTTGCCCCGGCTGGATCGCTGCTTTGCGCAGATAGTGCAGCGCTGTCCGGGCACCAATGGGGAGCGCGGCGGCTTCTCTAAAGGTGAGATTGGCCGGTTTCATGGCGATGGCCCCATTCTCGGGCAGGCACTTGTATTCGGCATACGCGCCAAATCCAAAGAGCGTGGCGGCAACCACTTGGTCGCCTGGCCGAAAACGCTGCACCTCCGCACCGACAGCTTCAATTTCCCCGGCCAACTCCATCCCCAAAACTGCTTTTCTCGGTTTTCGTATCCCAAACATAATGCGCGCCGGCAGCCAAAACGAGATGGGGATTTTGAAACTACGAATCCGCATATCCGCCACGGTGACGGTGGTCGCATAGACTTTAATCAGTACTTCATTCGCCGTAGGTACTGGTTTTTCGATCTCCGCCAGTTGCAGCACATCGGGTGCACCATAGTTGTGATAAACCACTGCTTTCATCATTTGCTCCTTTATTTGCGACCAAAAATGTTGAACTGAACAATTCGATGCATAGAGTATAAACATACCGATGGCGCGGCGTCATCCCCACATGTGAGGATATTGTTGGCCTACCGGACAATCTGGCCATATCACTGCAGGACGTAAGGTTTTTTCGTCAGGTAGACCAAGAGTCTCATGTGGGGACTGGTATGTGGATTGGTGGGGGATCGTTGTAGATATTGGGTCGAAAGCGGGCACACAAGAATCAGCCGCAGACGTGCGAAATGCCTATCCTGAATTTCTCTTTGGCCAACTGCTTGGCTGGAGAAGCGCGTAGAGTCGCAACCAAAGTTCGGCGTGGCATCTACAGCAAGCCCAAGTCGCTTGCCCGTTGCACGGCGGCTCGGCGATTGTTGACGTTGAGCTTGCTGTAGATGTTTTTGGTGTGGGTACGAACCGTGCTCAATGCGATCACCAGTTCATGGGCGATCTCAGGGCCAGAAAGCGTGGTTTTAAAGAGGCGGAGCACCTCCAGTTCACGTTCACTTAACGGTTCGACCAGTGGTTGCGGCGCCACAGCGGGAGACAGCAGCGGAGATACGTCTCCGTCACGCTGCTGCCCCATTTCAAATGCGGTTAATAGCGTATTGGTGTAGGCAGAGAGGAGGGCGGGGAGGAGGGCACGAAGTGTGGCTTTTTGCAACAATTGCGCCATGGGTGGCCCTTCATCGACAAAGAGGCGGACATAGCCCTCTGGCGCGGCCAATGTCAGGGCACGTGTCAACGGCATGAGCGCAGAAGGCAGATCCCCCTGTGCGGCGTGGGCAAGTGCCTGCAATAGCAGGATCTCGATCACGCTGCCCGTGCGTGCGCCTGCTTCCGCGGCTTGCAGCAGCCGCGTCAGGAGGTCGAGCGCTTGCTCGATCACACCATCCGCCTGCTCCCATTTACCTTGGGCGATGAGGATCCTGGCCAGCGTGATCTGCTCATATTCATGCAGATAGCTGGGCTCATCCGCAAGCGACAAGGCGCAGTGATGCACCCACGCTTGGGCTTCCGGTAACCGGCCCAGTTGCACCCACAGCCGTGCCTTCAATGCGGCAATGGGGTGTACATCCGGGATAGGTGTTCTCTGGTAAAAGCGCGTTGCCTCATCGAGTAGTGTGAGCGCGCGCTCGCGTTCCCCTCGAGCCGCGTGCAGCCGTGCCTGTGCAATGTACCAGCGACATCTATCGCCCGGCAATCCCGTCTGCTTGCCTTGCCGCTCGCTCTTCAGCAACTGCTCGGCGGCGGCTTCCAATTCACCCCATTCGCGGTAGATCTCACTCAGACCGCGGTGCAGATCCGCGGTGGCCACGGGCAGGGGACGCGCCTGTTCTGTCGCCAGTTGGATTGCCTGTTCGTAGGTATGCAAGGCCGCGCGTAGATGGCCCTGTGCCAGCTGGATCTCCGCCAAAATCGTGGTGCCACCAATCGCAACATCAATGCCACCGGCCCGCTGAAGATCCATCAAGCCCTCGGCAAATGAATGGTGCGCCGCCACCAACTCACCAGTGGTCCAATAGGCGAGCCCCAATAATGCCGCGGCCGTGCCGCGCTCATAATATTCCGTCGCCGGCAAGCATTCGAGCGCTCGCTGCGCATGGTTGATCGTGTTGGGCACATCGCCCAATGCCTGAGCATGATAGGCCCGCGCATTGGCGATCGCAGCCGGCAGCAAACGCAGTTGCACAGGGTCGGCAACTACCGGCGCAGTACGCTCCGTTTCTGCTTCGCCTACAGGCGTAGCCTTCTCTAACCACCGTTCCGCATTACGCAAATGCCCCTCAACTGCCGCTAGCTCACCGCCATCCAGCAGCGCCAACGCATAGACTACGCTGAGTACCGGCCTGACACGGACGAGGTTGCCAGGTAGTGCTTTCAGCCAGCTAAGTACTGTAGCTTCTTGTCGACTCTTGCGCATGGCAGGCCAAGCCAACTCAACCAATTCCGCGGCGCGTGCGAAATCCGCCGCGGCCAACGCATGGCGGATGGCATCGGGCAGTGAGCCGTTCTGCGCATGCCACAGACTGGCCCGTCGATGCAGAAGCGGTAGTAAGGCGGGCTCTTCTGTCAGCAAATGTGCATGAAGCAGATCGGCAAAGAGGTGATGATAGCGGTACCACTGGCGCTTATCATCTAGCGGAACGACAAAAAGGTTGCTCCGCTCCAGTGCGGCCAACAGCGCTCGGCCATCACCTTGTCCGGTGACAGCATCGCAGAGCGGTCCACTCAACCGGTCGAGCATTGCGGTGCGGCGTAAAAAGTTGCGGATCGCTTGTGGCTGCCGCTCTAGTACCTCGGCGACCAGATAATCCATAATGTAACGATTGTCGCCGGCAAACGCGCTGATAAAGCCGGGAATATCGGTGCGTCCGCGCATCGAGAGCGCGGCTAGTTGCAGACCCGCAATCCAGCCTTCGGTGCGCCCTTCCAGCGCGGCAACCTCTTGGGTTGACAAGCTTAGGTCCATTATCCCATTGAGAAAATCAGCTGCCTCGGTGGGGGTAAAGCGCAAGTCGGCGGCACGTACTTCGGTCAGTTGATTACGAGTACGTAGCCGAGCCAACGGTAGATCGGGATCTTCACGTGTGGTGATCACCAGGTGCATCTGTGGTGGCAGGTGTTCGAGCAGAAAGACCAGCGTCTGATTTACCGCCGCGGTCGCGGCCAGATGATAATCATCCAGCACGAAGACGCAAGCGGTTGGAAGGGTAGCGATTTCATTGAGCAGGGTTGTTAAAAGTGTTTCAACTGGTGGCGGCTGTGGCGATTGGAAGAGCTGTAACAGCCCTGTCCCCAAGTGTGGCAAAACTGTTTGCAGCGCGGCGATAAGATAACTCAGAAAACGGGTGGGATCACTGTCGCTTTCATCCACTGATAGCCAGGCCACCCGTTTGCCAATATCTTTCTGCCCCGTGGCCGCTGTCGACCGCTCATCAAGCCAGGCACTGACCAACGTTGTTTTTCCAAAGCCGGCTGGGGCTGAAATGAGTGTCAGCTTACGGTGCAGCCCGCCATGCAAGCGCGCGATCAGCCGCCGGCGCGGCACCAGATCGGGCCGCGATGGGGGAATGTAGAGTTTGGTGGCGAGGATTGGCGTTGCCATCGACCGTTAGCCCATTCGCGCACGATCCATGGGGAACATGGGCCGCCCAATGCGCTGGTAGGGCAGCTGCTCGATATCCTGATTGACAGCACCGGGGCTGAGCGCCAACAAGGCCCGTGTGGCAAGTTGATTGATCTCTGGTACCAGATAGCCCATCTTGACCACGACAATCTGGTATTGAGTGGGATCGAGGCCGAGTTGCGTGAAGGTCTTGATGTGGTGAAAGGGGGTGCGGCGCTCGGTCAGCACCACCGTGATCCCTTGTACGGCGATGACCGCGATCTGATTGGTGGAGACTGTCACGCCAGCACGCGGGTTGGCGGGCCAAGAGATCGTGTGCAGCGAAACCACAGTGGCATCAATGGGAAGTGGCTGTCCATGGATCGGATCCTGTTTGCCGCCAACGGATAGTGATACCTTTGCGCCGACGCCTACCTGCGCACAAACCGCGACCGCTGCGGGATCGGTGATCGCGGCAACCAGTGCAGAGGCCGCGCCCAACGCCAGCAGCCGACCCAATACAAAGGGGATATCGCCCACACCACCAGCAGTCGGATTATCGCCGGAGTCGCTGATGACGACCGGGTTTGACGTCTCCTGCATGGCAAGTTGAATACATTCGTCCACCGTTCCTGACGTGACCCCAAAGCGAAATTCTTCACGCACGGCCCAGAACTTATTGGCCAGGTCGGTTGCGGCTGCGCTCGTCTGTTCACTATCCAACCCAATTGCAATTACCGAGCCGGTTGCACGCGGCTCATCGGCCCAGACATAGCCGATCAAGATCGAGGTATCCCAAACGTCATAGTCCGCAATGACTTGGGGGATGGCGGCATAGAGGCTGGCGGCCGGTTCAAACTGGGTGCTGCTCTGTTCGCCCGGCACCAGAATCGGCACGGGGCGGAAGGCCATGGTCGGTTTGCATCCTTCGCGCAGCGCGCGCATGAGCAAGGCAAAGGCGCGCTGCTGGGTTTCGTAGTAGTCGAGGTGCGGCGCGGTGCGGTAAGCGGTGAGCATGTTCAGGCTCTCGGCCACCCGCGGTGAAACGTTGCCATGCAGATCATAGCTGGCCGAGATGAGACAGCCGGGGCCAACCACTGCCCGAATCGCGGCGATCATATCGCCTTCCACATCATCACGCCCGTGCACATTGGCCGCACCATGCATATCGAGATAGATGCCATCCCACGGCGCGTGCGCGGTGAGCGCGTCCAGCAGTTGCGCTTTGAAGCGATCATAGAAGGCCGGGTCGATTGGTCCACCCGGGATGGCGCGCGCTTGGATCAGCGGTGTGATCTCACTATCAGGATAGTCGGCGAAGAAGGGGTAATTATCCCCCAATTCACCCCCCGCGCTAACCACAAAGTCGCGCTCACCGGAGAGCAGCGGGGAAAAGGTGCAGCATTCGCAGCTTAGGCCGGCGACGCCAATGTGGAATGGAGCGGATGGGGCGGTGATGGGGTCGTTGAGTGGATTCATGGCTTCTGCTTTCGTTCTTCTCGTGTGTCGATACCTGTTGATGGTAATTGCTTCAAGTATAGTTGGGGTAGTAGGGTTAAAGAAAATCAGCGGAGAGGCAACAGCGCGTAGGCTAGACACAATAACAACGAATAACCGCACAATTACTTTGGTGTTACTGCTCAGTGAATTTGTGGGTAAATAAAAAGAGTTGTTCCTTTTTAATGGATCTAGGTGACTGTCACTGTCCGCAACCAAATTCATACAGATGGTCACACAGTGGACAGTGACTGTCACTTCAGCCTCAGCATTTAATTTGGAACAACTCTAAAAGTGGAGATGAGTGATGACGTCTAGTTTGAGGCAGTTATCTTAAGAAGATAGAGAACTTGACCGACTTTGAATTAGATGTGCGTGATAATTGCCTCAACTCTCCGTTCAAATCCCGCTGCAACGCTTGTCGATGGTTGCTTTCAGGAAATCAGAATTCCATCGGTCTCGGGTGCGTACCACATTTGGGGGATTACGCCGGACGATCAATTTTGTCCTTCTGTGTAATCCCCCAAAATGGGACGCACCCATCGGTCTCGGGTGCGTCCCATTTTGGGGGGATTGGTCGAGCATGAAAAAACGATTTGTCTGAGCACCCCCGAAAATGTGGTACGCACCCATCGGTCTCTGTCCGCTTGCAACAATATGCCCAACTTTGGTACAATCGTCTGATGCTACCTTGGCTGATTGCGATTCTTACCACATTGCGTCAAAAGGCCCAACGGGCAGGTCGATCCAGTCTCTTGCCGCTAATTGCGCCCTTCCTGTTCCTCATCGCCATTGGCACGCTTGCCTATGCGCGGCTGGAGCAGTGGACCTTGTTTGACGCGCTCTACGCCACGATCATCACCATTACCACCGTCGGCTACGGGGATCTCTCGCCCCACACGGCAGGCGGGCGCGCCTTCGCTATCTTCTTTACGCTGATTGCAATTGGGCTGGCCGGCTATGCGCTCTCCACGGCTGCCGCCATTGTTTTTGATGGGCACCATGCAAAGATGGAGTTAAAACGTTTGGAAAAACGGATGAAACAGATCACAGCCTTATCCAATCATGTGATTGTCTGTGGCGGTGGCATTTTGGCCAACCGGGCCGCCAGTGAATTTAGCCGCCGCAAGATGCCCTTTGTGATTATCGAAGCCGACGAAGCCAGGCTAAAGCGCACCATGCTCTGGCTGCACGCACCCTATGTCGAGAAACGCAAGCGTCACTATGCCACCCTGGACGAGGTTGATTTAAGCGTCGAGGAACGCAAGACGGTGCAAGAATTAGCCGAGGAGACCGGCATCTTGTATATGCTCGAAGATCCAGCCGATGAGCAACAACTGCGCGCAGCCGGGGTCAATCGCGCCTATGGCGTGGTTGCCGCCATGGAAGATGACCGCGACAATACCACGATTATTCTCAGCGCCCGCGATATGGCGCGACGGCTGAGCAACCCTAAGCTGCGCATCGTGGCCAGTGCGCGCGATGAAATGAACATGCACACGCTCTATCTGGCCGGCGCCGATCGGGTAATTTCACCGAATATGATGGGCGGTTTTAGCATGGCGACCCAAATGCTTGATCACGAGACGGCTGAACTCTGGGACCAGATGCTCTTTCAGAGCAGTGAGCGTATGCGCTTTGGCGATCTCAGAGTGGCCGACTATCCAGCGCTGATCGGCAAAACCACCGAAGAGGTCCGGCGCACCCTCGCTCAACTTGTCCTGGCAATTCGCCGCGAGGGGAAATTCCTCTATACACCCGAACCGACTGAACTCTTGCGGGCAGAGGATACATTGATTGTGATGGGGCCAAATTTATAGCGCTGGGCGTAGAAAAGCACCTTCAGTGATGCATCACAGCGGCACAGTAACCGGTTACCGGCCCAATGCCAGCATAAACGATACGGTTGCGACAATGGCTGCCACCGTGCGGACGTGGTTCCAAAGGGTCCAGCGTACCAGGTAATCACTCCAGATGGCGACGCTGTTGGGATCGGTCGGTGGCACGGCGGCCAGTGCATTATTCATGGGCACATTGAAGATGATCGTCACCAAGATGCAGCCAACTAAATAGATCACACTGCCGAGTATCAGATAGACGCCGCCATGCTCACGCCACCCCATTAGTGCTGAGACAAGCCACCCAATCGAAACAACTGCGGTACCCATAAAGACAACGACAAATGTTGGGTTGAGGATCACGTCGTTGATCACCTGCATCGCCGCGATGCCCGCTGCCGCGTCAATGCGCCCCAACGCCTTCATGATTGTGTTGGAGAAGATAAAGAAGAGCCCCGCAGATAGTCCGCAGCCGAGCGCAGTCAATAGGGTGAATGTGAAGGTAACAGTGAATGTATTGGGTGTGCTCATGGTTTTAAACTCCGTCCTGTATGTGTGTAAGGATCGATCCTCTTGCTATTCTCAAACTATACTCAGCTCTGAATGGGAACCGGAGTTTTGCTGGGGTAGAAACTCCGGTTCCCATTTCAACCGCAGTATAGAATGAAAACGCGAAGTGCCCTCAGGCACTTCCTCTCCAGTGCAGTTAATAGGAGATCCCAGGTGTTTGATGGAGATAGGCATCATCGATAACCTGGGTCAGCATAAACTCGGCCACATCAGCACGCGAAACGTTCAGTTTGAGCTTCTTTGCCGTCGGCGCAAAGCCGTGGCGATAGTTGCCTGTTCGTGGCCCATCGGTCAGGTTCCCCGGCCGTACAATCACCCACGCAAGCTGACTCTGGCGAATGCACGCTTCCTGCAGTTCGGTATCTGCAAAGGCATGACGCAAGATTAAGGGCACAATGATGTACTTCATGAGCGGTGGCAGCGCCGCCTGGCTGTCACCAATGCCCAGGGAGGATTGGCAGACCAAACGCTTAACGCCCGCTTCTTCCATCGCCCGAATGATGTTGCGCGTCCCATTGACGCGGATTTGGGTACGATCGGACGCCGGCAAACCCAAGGCGCATAAAACCGCGTCTTGCCCCACTATGGCGGCTTGCAATGACGCCGGATCCAACACATCCCCCTGTACCACACGCAGATTCACATGGGTAAGCATCAGCTTTGCCGGCGTGCGCACAAACGCGGTTACCAGATTGCCTTGTGCCAGCGCCTCTTCGACAAGTTGCCGCCCCGTGCCACCAGTGGCACCAATAATTAGTAGATTCACCTTCATCTCCCGTTCACAATGGTTGAAACTCTACTTGACATGGTGTCAAGTGTCAATGAAACCAAGTCTACCACGCACTTGACACGGTGTCAAGTACCAAATTTGAACTTGCTGCACATTTCGCTGCATCGGCGTATCCTTGCGATGCAGCCGAGTTGACAGGCCGGCGAATATCCATTACGATTGACATCATGTCAAGCGAAAAACCCGAAACACGCACAAGAATTCTCGAAACAACTTGGCGTTTGTTGGAAGAGCAGAGCGCCGCGGCAGTCCACATGAAAGATATTGCCAAGGCGGTTGGCATCTCGCGCCAGGCGCTCTATCTGCACTTTGCGTCGCGGGCCGAGTTGTTGGTCGCCACCACGATCTACATGGAAGAAGCCCTGGGGTTAGACGCGCGCATTGCACGCTGGCGCACGGCTACCAACGGGATCGAACTGCTTGAAAGTTACGTAGAGTTTTGGGGCAACTATCTACCTGAGGTCTATGGTGTGGCGAAAGCGTTGATCGCTGTCTATGCGAGCGACGCCGCCGCAGCCGAAGCGTGGGACGGGCGATTGGCGGAGATCCGCAGTGGCTGCCAAATCTCGATCGCAGCACTGGCACGCGATGGATTGCTCGCGCCCGCATGGAGCCCCGCCACCGCCACCGATCTCTTTGCCACCCTGCTTTCGGTCGAACAGTGGGAAAAGCTCACGCGCCGGTGTGGTTGGTCTACCCCTGAATATATTAGCCGGACGCAAACGCTCGTGCGCCGCGCCTTTGTGCAAGATACAAACAGCAGTGCGTGAGACAATGCAGGAAAATGGCAGCTAAAGCACAAGGAACAAACGATGAGCATCGACAACAGACCCAATATCATCTACATCCACTCACACGATACTGGCCGTTACATCCAGCCCTACGGCTATCAAGTGCCCACCCCCCGTCTGCAACGGCTCGCCGAAGAAGGCGTGCTCTTGCGCCAGGCCTTCTGTGCCGCGCCGACCTGCTCACCCAGCCGTGCCGCGCTCTTGACGGGGCAGTCTCCACACAGCGCGGGGATGACCGGATTGGTCAACCGTGGCTTTGGGCTGAATGACACCAACCAACATCTGCTGCACACGCTAAAAAAGGCGGGCTATCAGACCGTGCTGGCCGGTCTGCAACATCTACACCGTGACCGCACACAACTGGGCTTTGACGAGATCGTCGCCCCCGAAAAGAGCACACTCGCCGATCAGGTCGCTCCCGCCGCCGCGCACTTTATGGCCAACGCGCCGGGTCAACCCTTCTTCATGGATATCGGTTTTTTTGAAACCCATCGCAATTTCCCGCCAATCGGTCCCGATGATAACCCCAACACGCTCCGTCCCCCCGCGCCGCTGCCCGATACACCGGAGACGCGCGCCGATATGGCCGCCTATTGCACGATGGCGCGCAAGTTGGATGAGGGGGTTGGCACCGTGCTAGATGCGCTGGACAAAACGGGACTGGCCGACAAAACACTGGTAATCTACACTACCGATCATGGCGTCGCCTTTCCTGGCTGCAAAGGGACAGTGACCGATCATGGCATGGGGGTATCGCTGATCCTTCGTGGGCCAGCGACGTTGGCGGCAGGTGCCTTCGCCGGCGGGCGTGCGGTGGACGCCTTGATCTCACAGATCGATCTCTTTCCGACACTCTGCGATCTCCTCGGCATCGAAGCGCCACCCTGGCTGCAAGGCAAGTCATTCCTACCAATCCTGGCTGGCGAAACAGACGAGGTCAACGACGAAATCTTTGCCGAGGTGAGCTATCACGCCGCGTATGAGCCACAGCGCGCCATCCGCACCAAACGCTACAAATATATCCGCCGCTACGTGCGGGAGCAGACAGGCCACCGCGGTCCTGTGCTGGCCAACTGTGACGATAGTATCAGCAAAGATCTCTGGCTGGCGCACGGCTGGCGCGAGCGGGTGATTCCCGATGAACAGCTCTTCGATCTCCTCTTCGATCCTAACGAAACCAAAAACCTGGCCGACCACCCGGCATGGCAACCCACGCTGACGGAACTGCGCAACCGCCTGCGCGCGTGGATGGAACGAACAGATGATCCGCTGTTGCTTGGGTCGGGTCCCATCCCGCCTGCACCCGGTGCCATGCTCAACAAGATGGACGCCACCTCGCCAGGGGAGACTGCGGGGCTCTTTGCTGTGACGGTTTAGATCTCGCAATCATCATACTCGCATAGTGGCGCACAGTCCCCGTTGCCCAATGCAGTTGTGCGCCACTCAGCCGAGATGACGGACAAAGAAATAATCCCACGAGGCCGTCTCAGCTTCTGGAATCGCAATATGGCCACCAGGATTGATGTGCATTGATTTCTCTTTGCTGCCAAAAGCATCAAAAAGGGCAAGTCCATACGCGCGGCGGCGAATTGCATCATCCCACTGAAACGCAAAGCGCAGGGGAATGGTAATCTTTTGCGCAGCCAATCGAAGATTCGTGTGTTCTGGATGCAGCTGGGCAAGCCCTAAGACGGCACAGCAGAAACGATGGTCGGTGGCGAGGAGAGGGATGCCAATACTGCTGCCTTGCGAAACACCCCAATAGGCAATGGGCACACCCACGGGGAAGAGCGCTGACGCAAGTACGGTGTCCAACGCCGCCTGCCACTCTGGCACAGCTTGCGCGGCCAGCGTATCCAAAAAGTGGATCTTTTCTGCCACGCTAAGGGCGGGGGCGTTGCTCGCGCTGCTGATGCGTGCCAACGTTTTCGCGCGTTCTACTGCTGCTTGGGCCGCGCTGATCCGTTCACCATGCTGTGGTGCATCAATGGCTAACGTTGCCCAGGCAAACTCCTGCGCGTACCGGACGGCACGCGTAGAGATCGTCGCACTTCTCTTGTGCGAAGAACCGCCGTGCCCCATTGCAATGAGCGCACGTGGCGCGATTGAGCCGACTGGTGCCCAGAGAACACTGGGGACGATGTCACCAGCAACCTCAATGGCAAACTCGTGTAGCATGACCCCGTCAGCGATTTGCTCAGTGCGTTTCACGATCATCTTACTTACTCCCAATTGGAGCGACCGCCCTACTGCATCCGCTGCAATTGCAGCGCGGCAAGTCGACCGATTTCGTTGGAGGACTTGGCCGCCGCGCCTAGACCGGCGGTGGCTACCATGACTTTGCCCGCCACAATCGGCTCGATCAGCGGCACGTCGCCATTGACCCGATTGGTGACGACGCAGCTTTTTGCGTGAACCGCTTCGGTGCGCAATCCCGGGATGACGCGGCGCAGTTCTTGCTCCAATGCCCGTGCTTCGACCGCACTGCCGCTGCCATGAAACCAGCGATTGAGGTCGGCGGCGTGCTGGGGAATCTTGATGTGATGGAGCGCACCGCCCAATTTGATGTAGGTATTGCCATCGGGGTACTCGATCGGCGGCAAGATATAGACCCCTTCGATGTCAGGGTTGTTGACCCCCTCATACCAGATGATGGTTGGCATCTGTTGGAGGCGCGCCGCTTCGGCGGCATCAACCTGCGCCAACACGATTGTGCGCGGGGTTGGCACCAGATCGAGTTTGGCACCGGTCAAGAACTCAGTCCAGGCACCTGCCGCCACGAGCACCCGTTGGGCGCGGATCGTCTGCCCACCATCCGTTGTCAGCGCGACCCCGTTGCCCCTGATCTCCAATTCGACCACCGTTTCACGCACGATATCCGCGCCTTGCGCCGCCGCGATCTTTACCTGGGCGGCGACCAACGCACGGGGGTTGATGTAGCCCGCCTCGCCCATCTCATGCAAGACCGTCAACCCATCATCAAAGTGCAGTTCGGGGTGCAGGCGGCGGAAGGCCTCGCTTGTATACTTATCATACGCCGTACCCAGATAGAGGGCATTGCGCGCGGCCTTATTGAGGTTGCTGTTCGGATCGGTTGTGGTAAAGCCGACCTGCACGCCACCGCTGCGATAATGAAACCGAATCCCACTTTGGACTTCGATCTCGGGATAAGCTGCGATCGAACGCGTGGCCCAAAGCGCCCACGCCAGAGAGCCATCCATACAGCGGGTGATGCGCCCCTGATCATAATGGCTGGCAAAGACGCCATCGTGCGTTGCCCAATCGCCCTGCGGCTCATCTGGCCCAATCAGCACAACTCCAGCTGACCATTGGCTCAAATAGCGCGCCGCGGCGGCACCAATCATTCCTTTGCCCACGACTGCATATTCGTACATAGTGACCTTTACATTGAGGAAAAATTTTCTGCTTTCACGTAACGATTCGGCCATCTTCGTGTTTGCCGCCCGGCATTCCGCAGGAAACTTCAAGATTGAGGTAGTGGGAGACGCTTGCAGCGGGGCGACGTTATCAAATCTAGATGTTTGAATTGTTACCAGTTCTCTAATGAGTAGCTTATTTTAGCAGATCACTGCAAAGGCTGGAACTGAGAAGAGGGGCGATTGGCACTAGGTTTTCGGGGTGACCAGACAACTCATGCGTCAAAGCTGCACCTGGGTGCTCGAATGCAACTTGACGCATGGGTTGAATCCCACTATGCTTCCAGTAGAATCAAACTATTCTGAATCTTTCAAAGGAGATTGTATGTCTGAGTCGATCTATGCCATCACCTTTACGGCCCGTGAACAAGCCGAACTGTTGCCGGTCACCGACGCGGTGCTGGATCCGGCACCCCATGAAATTGCTGGCCGTACGCTGGTTACCCTTGCCAGCCCTGGCACTGAGCTGAATGGGGCCTATCTAGGCGAAAAATTTCCGCGCTATCCCGGCTATGCGGCGATTTTTCAGGTGGAACGGATCGGTACGGAAGTCACAGGAGTAGAGGTGGGAGAGACACGCTTCTGTATGGGTACCCATCGTTCCTACCAACGGTTCCCGGTCGCGGATACTGTCGCAGTTCCAGCGGGGCTAGCCCCAGAACGCGCCGTCTTTACGCGGCTGATGGGGGTGACGATGGCGACCCTGAGCACAACGGTGGTGCGACCGCCGGCGCTTGTCATGGTGACAGGGTTGGGACCGGTTGGCAACCTGGGGGCGCAGATCTTTCAGGCAGCCGGCTATGAGGTGCTAGTCGTCGACCCTGACCCAACGCGGCAGGAGTTGGCGCACCATGTTGGGTTGCAGCGGGTCTTTGCCGCCGTGCCCAAGGAAGATCCGACGATTGCCAAACAGATAGCGCTGCAGTTGGAATGCTCTGGCCATGAACAGGCCGCGGTGGACGGCTGTTATGTGTTGCAGCCCTATGGCGAATTGAGCCAGATCGGTGCGCCCTGGGCACAACGGAACGAAGCCACCGCCCACGAGTTGCTGCGGCTGATCTTTTTTAATTATCTCACTGTGCGCAGCGGCTGGGAGTGGCAACTGCCCAATCACCCCACCCCTTTTCGTCGTGGCAGCATCTTTACCAACTATGCCGCCGGGCTTCACTGGCTACACGAAGAACGGGTCAAGGTCGATGGCCTCTACGAATTGATGAACCCCCAGCAAGCGCAGCAGGCATATCAGGATATCCGTCACCGCCGCTTGACCAGCCTTGCCCCGATGTTTGATTGGCGCAAGCTGTAATTGGCATCATTTTTCAACCAATCCACGATTTTTTGTATTGGTCAACAAGATGATGAACTCACGCAAAGCTCGCAAAGGCGCAAAGTTTCTCAAGTGCTTAGTGGGCTTTGCGCCTTTGCGTGAACATCTTGCTTCCACCATCGCGTTGATCAGTACACAATCCACGATTTTTTGCCGGTTTGACAGGTTGGGCGGCAACCGTGGTAAGATCTGCCCACTGGTGAGGAGCTAGCGCCCTAGCCTGTAGCTGTTGCAGCGTGTGGCGATGGGATAGCCATTGCAAAGCAGAACGCATACGATTTACATCTATTTGCTTGACATTCATTGGAGAGGAACGACAGCCGTGACACCTGAAGAAAAATTCATGTTTGACCTGGAAGGCTATATTGTGATCAAAAATGTCCTAACCTCAGCCGAGGTGGAGGCGTTGAATGCGTTGGCCGACCAACGCTTTACCGAGAAGAAGGAACAGGCTGACCGGCGCACGGGAGCGGTCTCCCGTTGGGGCGCGGAAACGCAAGCCTTGATCGATCACCCGAACATTGTGCCCTATCTGTTGGAGCTCCTGGGTCCAAAATTTCGCATTGACCACGACTATTGCATCTTTATGACCAAGGGTGGCCGCGCCGGTGGTTTGCATGGTGGCGAAGGACACAGCCACGGCGAAGCCGACCATTGGTATCGCTATCGCGATGGCGTCATGCGCAATGGGCTGACGGTTGTCACCTTCTTTCTGACCCACGCCAACGAGGGCGATGGTGGCTTTGCCTGTGTGCCAGGTAGCCACAAGAGCAACTTTACCGACAATGTCCCGGCCGATGTGCGCCGCTTTGAGCGGGTGCCCCATTATGTCACCCAACCGGCCGTCGAAGCCGGTGACGCGCTGATCTTTACCGAAGCGCTAATCCACGGCACCATGCCCTGGACGGCGGATCACGAACGCCGCGCCTTGCTCTACAAATTCAGCCCCGGTCATTCCTCCTGGGCGCAGACGTACTACAACCCGGCTGATTACCCCACCGCTACCGAACAACAGATCCGCATTATGGCCTCGCCGTCGGTTGGCAGCCGGCCAGATAGTATTAGCGCATAATATCCAGCGAAGTAATGGCTCAAACCAAGCACTTTGTGGACACGGATGGGAGGAAACACGGATGATTAGTTTTGAAAAACCGTGTTTCCTCCCATCCGTGTCCACAAAGAAAACTTGCCCTGTTTGTTGCAATTTTCGGTCACCAAAAAGGTTCGAGGTGGTGACTGGTAGGATGTAACACAGAAGATAGGGTCAGCAGACAAAAGGAAACATATGAGTAACGCATTACGTGTGGGAATGGTCGGCCTTGATACGTCACATTGTGAGGCCTTTGCGAAGATTTTGCATGATGAGACGTACGAATATCATCTGCCCGGTGCGCGGATTGTCGGCATCTATCCAGGAGGATCGGCCCAATTCTCCAAAAGCCATGTGCGCGTGCAAGGCTTCACCGAGACGCTAAGCGGCGTCTATGGGGCCAAGGTGTATGACGACATTGCCACCTTGGCAGCTGAAGTCGATGTGCTCTTTTTGGAAAGTGTCGATGGCCGCCAACATCGTGAACAGTTTGCGCAACTGGCGGTAGGCAAGCCGGTCTTTATCGACAAGCCCTTTGCCACCACCACCGCCGACGCCCGCGCCATCATCGAGCAGGCCGAGGCAACCAAAACACCGATCATGTCCTGTTCATCCTTGCGCTACGCCGCGGGCATTGCCGACCTGATTGGGAGCGATGAAACGGTACACACCGCCGAGAGCTTTGGGCCGGCACTGTTGCTAGAAGATTTCCCAGGGCTCTTCTGGTATGGCATCCACAGCGCGGAGATCTTGACGATGCTCATGGGGAGTGGCTGCCAGCGTGTGCAATGTGTGGAACGGACCGATCAGGATCTGGTGATCGGCGAGTGGGGCGATGGTCGTCTTGGTCTCTTGCGTGGCACACGGGTGGGGGCTGGTCAGTTTGGCGCGGTTGTTCATACCGACAGTGCGGTCAAGGCCAGCGTTGCCCACGCCGCGCCTCCTTCGTATTACCTGATGTTGCAGCAGGTGCTACCCTTCTTGCAATCCGGCATCTCGCCGATCCCAATCGCCGAGACCTATGAGATCACCGCGTTTTTGGCGGCGGCCGAAGAGAGTCGGTCTCAGGGTGGCGCGATTGTTGCGCTAGAAGCATTGTAACTTCAATTACGCCTCCTCGAACTATTGGCGTTGCTCTCGATTAATCTGACACTTGTGCAGGGACGGGGACGAGCTGTTGCGCTCCAACTACTCCGCCGCTAACAGGCAAAGAGATTAAAAAACCGACGATCCACGAAGGGCACGAAGGCACACGAAGAAAAGCGGCTCCGGCTTCGCCAAGCTCAGCCTCCGTTTTCCAAAGACTTTCTGCACTTTACTTAACCAAAATGCAGAAAGTTTCTAGAAATAATCCTTCGTATGTCTTCGTGTAACTTCGTGGATCGCTTTTCTAAATACTTCTTGACCTACACTTACTACTTTTTAGGTAGATCGGCTAGAAGGGTTTATCCCCTTCTTTGCGCTCGCGATAGCCGCTGACCATCAGCCCCGGTCGACCAAAGCTTTGGCCAAAGGTTTGGCGGTTTTGGGGATTGCGATAGCCCATGCGAACCAAGCGGCGCGGCTTCTTGGTCTGGTTGATATAGGAGCCATGGATCGTGTCGATGCAAAAGATCACAATATCGCCTGCTTTGGCCGGCACCGGCACCGTCTCTTCTAGGCTGTACTGATCGGTGGGCAGATGGGGCGTACAAGGACCATCGGCGGTTTCGGTGATATGCTCCAGGTGTCCCAGTTTCTGTGAGCCGGCCAAGAAACGGATCTCGCCATTCTCATGGAAGGTATCATCGAGATGGACGAGCACGTCAATGTAGCGCCCATCCTGATGCCCATAGAAGGGGTTGTCTTGGTGCATCGGGAAGGGGTGGCCATTCTGCGGCGGCTTGATGTGCATCGTTGTGTGGTGAAGTTCCACATTCGGCCCGAGTAGGTCGCTGAGCACGCCAACCAACTTGGCGTTGATCACCGCCCGCGCCCACGCCGAGGAATAAAAGTGTAGGTCGTGCATCGCAGTCAACTTCGATTGCTTCTCCGTCTCCGGGTCCATGTAGGCCTGACGCCACGGGCCGGACCAACCAGGGCTGGTAAAGGCCCAATCCTCAACGAGACGATCCATTTCGTCGGAAAGTTCGGCGGTTTCGGCGGCGCTATAGACGGCGGGGATATGGAGATAGCCGTTTTCGTTGTAAAAGTCGATCTGTGCTTGGGTTAACATTGGTTCTGGTCTCCTTCGTTCATCATTTACCATTCACAATTGACAATTCACCATTAACAATTGATGTGGATCATTGTGAATTGTGAACGGCGAATTGTCAATTGTTAATTTTACGCAGTCCGGCACGCGCCCCTTCCAGATAACTCTGCTCGACCGCGGCCATATGCTGCAGCGCCTCGCGCACTGTCCAGCCACCATCC
Source organism: Caldilineaceae bacterium (assembly GCA_034432375.1). GTDB lineage: Bacteria > Chloroflexota > Anaerolineae > Caldilineales > Caldilineaceae > JAHBVH01. The sequence continues at coordinate 5,758 of DAOUCA010000028.1, read as the reverse complement.
GCCGGCACTGTATCGAGATCGCTATCCGTCAGATTGACTGTCGTTGCCAACAGTTTGCCCCACGCCAATTCGGCTTCGGCCAACATGCGTTGTGGTGGCGTTGGCGACTTGCCGATAGCGGCGCGAATCCCTTCCAATTGACTCGCATGTTCGCGCAGATGCTCACCAAAGCGCAGCAGCACGCGGCGCAAGCTATCCCAGCGATTTAGCGGCGTTGGAATGTTAAAATCCGCCTCAGTCACGTCGGCCAGCGTGGTCAGCGTCTCTTCACGGGCTTGACGAATTTCGGCTAAGAGGGTTGTGAGTTCCGTACGGTTGGTCACTTTTCGTTTCTCCTCGGTTGCAATGCTTTGTAAAGCAGGAATGAGCCGGTTTACAGCTCCCAACGCCAGCCTTTTACAAATTGACTGTGGCGCCGTTGCCTCAATTATACCGTAAACCGGATTGCGGCAAGGATCTCGTGTGCACTAGCGCACAGCACTCTTGTTGCGTGCGAGATGGCAAAGCAATCGCTTCCCTGCTATCCTATCGAATGCGATCTCCCAAACCCGCCAACCCAATGGCACCAGAATCCAGCGAGAGTCGATTATGCGGACATTTCTGTCGCTCTGTTTCGTCCTGTTGGCAAGTGGCATTGCCCTTACCAACATCCAACCGCTCCAAGCTGGCGCGGCCGGTATCACACAAGGCGGTGTCAACGGCTGGCAGACTGCGCCACTGCCACCGCCCACGCCCCCTACCAACACCGATGAAACCGTGCTCACCCAGCTCAATCGACCCTTTCGCCTGAACGTTCATCAATGGGTCACCCTCAGCGATACGCCGGATGCGTTTAGCGTTGAACTCGCCGCCTTGGTGAGTGACAGCCGTTGCCCCGCCGATGTCAACTGTGTGGTCGCCGGCCAAGTCGAATTTCAGTTACTCCTGCGCAGCGATAATGTGATCAGCCCACGCCACTTTACCATCGGTACCTACCCAATCAATGAACAAAACAAAGTTCGCTATGCCGGCTATGAGATCGAGCTGGTCGAGGTCCAGCCCCCGGCACCAGCGCATACGCAACGGCTCAAGCCCGGCGCGTATGTAGCAACATTAGTGGTGCGCCGTGATGACATTCTTACGCCGGAAGTGACCGCCACCCCCACCAACACACCGACACCAACCCCAACGCCGCGGCATGGGCAGGTGCCAAGTCAACCGTCGGCGCTCAACCAACCCTTCCCCCTCCACGTGGGCGAGACAGCCGATCTCCAGGATGTCGACATCCAGATCACCCTACGTTCGGTGACCGATGATTCCGGCTGTCTGACGGCAACCGACTGCTCCGTGATGGTGGCCAACGGCACACTCGTGCTGCAACGGGGCAATGAACGCGAGATCCTCACGTTCATTACGAGCATCACACCGCAACAATCTTTTGACTATGAGTTTGCCGGCTATGTGGTGGAGCTGGTTCACCTGGAAAAGGAGCGCAACGACGATCCCGTGGCGACCTTCATCGTGAAACGGCCGACATCCACGGTTGAGATTCCCGCACCGCAACGGGTGGCACGCTGCCCCGATTTCAGCCGCTTTGATGCCGCCGCCATCCTCCAAGAAGCAGTCGACAAGGAGGCGATTGCTAACCTGGTCTTTGGGCCACTTGCGTCGGATGCAACCAGCGCCGCGGGGCTCTGTGGCTATGTCAGCAGCGTACACAGCGAAGATCGACCCATCGATGAACAAGTACCCCACCTCGCCAGCGCCGTAGCCGCCGATCGGGCCGTGGTCGCGGCCGTGATTGACAGTACGAATAGTAACGAGATTCTACAATTGGCGACCTTGATTACGGCTGGTGATGAAGCGGTTGACGCGGCGATGTTGTTACAACTGCAAACCGAACTAACCGTTGGTCTCTATGACAATGTCATTGGCGATCTAACGGCTATTGCCACCGCGCGACAGCGCGATACAGTTATCCCGATCACAGAGATTGGGGAGGGAGGACTCTGGCTGTGGCGACCGGTGGCAGATGGCTATTTTGCGCTGTTGCTCGTGCGTGACGGCGAGCGCTTTCGCGTGGTCACTGCGCTACTCAATGGCGAAGCCGAGGAAGAGACAGTTTTTGACTATGCGATAGTGATTGCAGCGCGGCTGGAGTAAAACTATTGCTTTTGCGGTTGGTGGGATGATCGTAGCGGCACGGCATGCCGTGCCGCATGTGTATCAAGGCAAGCATTGTAGGAACACTACAGCGGATTTTGGTAGTAACGAATTTGTGATTTCGTAGATTAAATTGCTGTTTCTTTACAAACTTGTCGATTCAAGCGGCGTTTTCCCTAGAATTCAGAACGCGCCGTGGCAAATCTGCTGCTTCCTTCATCCGCTATACTGTTGGTTACCGCCCTTATCCCTTAGCTTGAGACAGATGGCGGCACTGTATACCGTGCCGCTACCATGAGCCCCAGGGGATATGAAAATAGCTATTACACTGCCCACACTGTAATCTCCGTAAAGCGCGCGGCCCCACCATCACAGCAGAAAAAGATCCGGTTGCCCTGCAATTCAGGCAGCCGGTTGATGATGGTGCGCGCGCCACCAATGCAAACATCAATGATATCCTCTTGCAAAATCACCTCCAGCAGAAAAGGTGCATCCAGTCCTGCGACCCCTTCGATCCGTTCATCGGCCAGCGTCACCGTGCGCAACGTCGGATCAAAGCTCAGATCATACTCTTCGGCATAAGCACCTTCGCCCCGCAACCCCACCCCAAAACGCACCGATCCGCCCCCTGGTTCAACGCGACAGCAGATGCGACAGGCCGCGGGCGCGCCATCCACAGCCGCCACCGCCAGCGTTTCCGGCGAATCAAAGGCGATTTGTCGACTGTCACCGTGGCAACCCGGGGTCAACGGCGCAAACGTCAGCGGCAGCGGCTCACCTGTACTCGGTCTCATCTCCGGCGGGAAGCGGGTGCCCAGCGTCCCGTCGGCACGCTGCACCAATTCGCGAAAGACCGCGTTGCCGCCCCACAACATGCGCCCACTGTCCTTGTCGCCTTCGCGTGGACCACCCCAACTCACCCCAATGCGGCGATTGTCGCCAAAAGGGGCCGTCTTCATCACCGCGCAGAAGCGCGTGTCGAGCACATCAACCGCTGGTCGTAGCCACGGTCCCAACGGGTGGCGCGCCATGCGATAGTGTGTTCGCAAGCGAATGCCGTAGAGCAGATAGTACCAACCGTTCCACTCGAAGAGATCCGGGCACTCCGGCACCCCCGCGCCGCCCGTGTCCGCGCCCGGAATCAACAGCGGCCCTACGACTTCCCAATCCCAAAGATCCGGCGACGTTAGATGGAGTAGACAACCGCCGCGATCGTGCAGTGGGTAATCGGTGATGCGGCTGGTTACCAGCATGTGAAAGAGCCCATCTTCGCTCTGAAAGACAAAGGGATCGCGGTAGTCAACCGGTGAATAGCCCGGCGGCGGCGCGGCAAAAGGATTGGGTTCGGTCTTTTCAAAGTGAATGCCATCCCGGCTGACCGCGTGGCCGAGATGTTGCGTCCAATCGCGCATGCGGGTGGCGTAGAAGGCGTGGAAGGTGTCCCCATGAAAAAAGGTAGTGCCGGTGCAGATTGAGCCTTCCCAGTCGGCGTCGATGGCGAGGGCAAGTGGATGATGTTCCCAGTGAATCAAGTCGGTTGAACTGGCGTGCGCCCACTGGTGGCCGCCGAGTCCGCCCAGTCCCTTGTGGTGCCCTTCGTCGAGGAGGTAGAAGAGGTGGAAGGTGCCGTTGTGGGCGAAGGGCATGCAGTCGCCTAAATAGAGATCAGCAGGTGAGTAGTTGCCGGTTGGTTTGAAGTATTGCATGGAGAGATCCTTCAGAGATTGGAAGTGATTCATTGGTCAGAACTGGTAAATTGCCACAGAAAAACAAAACGCACAAGGCTCGTCTGCTCATTTCATCCAAATCAAACATCTTCATGTATAATAAACCGAGATCAGCTCGTTTTACACACATTGGATCGCGAGGTGCAGATGACGCTCTATACCCATTCAATTCAGATCTCTGAACGCACATTTCAGCGCCTTTTTTCGCAGGCACAAGCTAACCAGACAACCGTTAGTGAATTGGCCGAACGTGCGCTCATTCGCGTCTTACCGCCGTCGGTTGAGCACGTTCCCCCCAGATGGCGTACCGATCTGCAACAGATGCAACAGATGAGCGATGAAATGTTGTGGCGTATTGCGCGCGCTGACATGCCGGCAAATCGTGTAGCGCAATACGATCAGCTTGTCGAGGCTGCGCAGCAAGAAATACTCCTGCCTAACGAACAGCAGCAGTTGGATACCCTGCAAGAAGAGGCTGACCGCCTAATGATTCACCGCTCTTATGCCTGGTTGCTGCTCCAGTCACGTGGGCATAAAATCCCTGATCCATATAGTATGGCGACCTATGCCTAAAGCATATATTTCTGTGGCTCTTCGCCAACAAATACGGATTGAGGGACGTTTTCGTTGCGGATATTGTCTGACACCCGAGTTGTATACTGGGCAACAGTTAGTGCCAGATCATTTGCGCCCTGAATCCCTTGGTAGCGAAACCGTCCTCGACAATCTATGGTTAGCTTGCCGCCAATGTAACGAACGCAAAAATCAGCGAACACATGCCGTTGATCCACTATCCAACGCAGAAGCTTCAATCTTCAACCCGCGCACCCAAATTTGGTCGTTACATTTCGTTTGGAGTGACGACGGTACACAAATTCATGGACTTACCGCCACTGAACGTGCCACGGTGGCGGCTTTAAACATGAATAGCGAAAGCATCATCGTTGCCCGTTCTTTCTGGGTCCAAGCGGGTTGGCATCCGCTGGAAGAGTACCAAGATTAGAAAGGAGAACTTACCATGACCACAGTCAGTGCATCTGAATTTCAACGCAATTTTGGCCATTTTAAAGAGGTTGCGCAGCGGGAACCGGTGATAGTTACAAGCAATGGGTGCGAAAGCGTTGTCCTGCTCTCGGCGGCAGAGTATGCTGAATTGAAGAAGTATCGCTATGCCTATGGGAGTGAGGTGACTACTGCGTTTCAACAAAATGTCGATGGGTTTATGCAGGAGCACGCTGACGTGCTAAAAGGCCTCGCCCAGTGAGTGATGCGCCTTTGGTCTAATGTTTGTTCCCCTTTATTCACCGCTCTGATCAATATCTCTCCCGATTGCAATGCCATGAGCATCCCGGATGTCCCCCACATCGATGATATCGCCGCCCGCTTTGTGGCCGCTGATTTTGTCCGCACCGATCTTGTCGCCACGAATGACGTCGCCATAGACATAGTAGCGGTCGCCATCTTCCCCATCCGGTTCCGCTAAAAAGGTCTCGCGCAGCAGCGTGCGCACATCGACATCCTCCACACTTACATCGCACGTGATCTGATAGCGTCCGCGGCGCAGATACCGTTCTAAAATTTCATGGCGGAAGAAATGCGGGTGGTGGGCTTCTCGACACTCGGTACAATTGCAGGGCACCATCTCATGCACCGCTAAATTGTGAAAATCATTGTGGATCTCTTGAATGCTGCGCCGGATAATGGCGAGAAAGCCGATCTTGTTTGGTCCCTCCACGGCAACAGTGATCTTTTTCTAGCTACCGTAGGGTTTCAAAGAAAGTAGGGAATGAGCCTGATAGAGACAGGCTGACCATTGGAAAAGCAACGTTCAAGCATATCAAACCCAATCCGAAAAACACTGAGATCACGGCGGTCAGGCCGATCAACCA
>DAOUCA010000027.1:0-200657 GCA_034432375.1 Caldilineaceae bacterium | reverse complement strand
TTCGCCAAACCTTGTTTTGGCGGAAATTTCCAGATGTCATTCCTGCGCATGCAGGAATCTACTCGTGTAACATGAAGATGGATTCCTGCCTGCGCAGGAATGACGGCTCTAATTTCTGAAATTGGCGAAGGTATTGTTCTAACACTCATGTTTGAGAGGCTTTAATGGCAGAAACCCAAGGTATCCCTGATCTAGCCCTACCCATATCAGACAATAAGCAGATATCTGGCGTGCAGCCGGAGAAAAATCAAACCCCGTCCGCACAAACACAACCACAACCACCAATAGATCGTGCAAAGAGATCCGCTGAGAAGGAAGAAGAGATTGCGCAGGTGGCGGTATGGCATGATCTGCGTACTTGGACTGTTCCCAATATCATTATGGCCACGCTAATGGCCGTTTTGGTTGGGTTTGGGTTTCTCCTGCTCTATCAATTTTACATGGTTGTCTTGATCTTTTTTATCGCGCTCAGCCTTTCGATTGCGATCAAGCCAGCAACTATCTATCTAGAACGCTACCACATACCGCCGCGCGTTAGCATTATCTTGATCTACCTCCTGCTAACGATTTTTGTCGGCCTATTTACATGGATTGTCGTACCCCTCATTCTAAGCCAAGTTTCTGACTTTGTGAGTCAAATGCCGGTCTATTACAGCACCTTGCGCGATTATTTTGTCAATTCACCGAGTGTGATTATGCAATCGATCGGCACGCTCATCCCAACGCACTTTTTTCTCGTTGAGCAGCAGGTGATGGAGCAAGGTGACGCCACCGGCTCACTGTTGATGATCTGGCAATGGGTGAGCAGCACAGCGAATGGACTATTGATTCTGGTCGTCGTGCTCCTCCTTGCCTATTATTGGACGTTGGAAGGGGAAAATTTGTTGCAACGATTATTGTGGCGTATCCCACAAAATCGGCGCAAAGATGTGCGTACCTTTATCGATGAAGTTCAATTGCGGATTGGCGGTTATGTGCGCGGGCAGACATTGCTCTGTGTCATCATCGGTGTTTCATCGGCCATTGCCTTCTGGATCATCGGCGTGCCCAATGCCTTTACACTCGGTCTGATCATGGGGATCTTTGAAGCGCTGCCGGTGATTGGCCCCGTCTTGGGTGCCGTTCCTTCTCTGCTGCTGACGTTGAGCACCGCCCCGGAAAAGACGCTTTGGGTGATTATTGCGCTGGCTGCAATTCAACAGTTGGAAAATAGTTTCCTTGTCCCGCGTATTATGGATGAATCGGTCGGCGTCAATGCGATCGTCTCCATTTTGGCGATCTCGGCGTTTGGCTTGCTCTTTGGCATTTTGGGGGCCATCTTGGCAATTCCCCTGGCAGCCATTCTGCAAATCTTACTCAATCGTATCATCTTTCAAGATCCGCCCGAGTTGGCGGCAGAACCAGCAACGTCGATTCAGCAATCACGCGATCGCTTTAGCGTGCTGCGCTTGGAAGCCCAAAAATTGGCGCAGGATGTACGCAAACAGGCGCGCAGCGAATCCAATGCCGAGGATGGCACACGCATAGAAGAAGAAGCAGCCGATACGATTGAACTATTGGCATCAGAACTAGACACCTTACTTGTCGGCATGGAAGGCACAGCATGAAACGGATCACGCTCTCAATTCTTGTTACCCTGGCAACACTTGCAACGATCCTGATCTTGTGGGAGTTGCGCAGTATTGTTTTGCTCTTTATTGTCTCCTTGGCAGTGGCGGCAGCCTTTCATGATCCCGTAAAGCGAATGCGCCGTGCCAAGCTTTCCCGCTCCATTGCCATGACCATTGCCTATGGCGTAACGTTGCTGGCGTTGTTGGGCCTCGCGCTTCTCGTCAGCCTGCCACTGAGCATGGAGGTTGAGCAACTGATTCAAGAAAGTGTCCAGCGCTATGATCAGCTCTATCAAGCAAAATCTGCATTGGCAGAGGAAAGTGGAAATGACAATTGGCAGGCCGACTTATGGGCAACGTTACCCCCAATCGATGAGCTGGATTCGTATCTGCCGGCTGAGAGCAGCAATATATTGTTGTCGAGTATATTAGGGTTGACGCAGGGGATTGTTGGTATTGCTGGGCAGCTCCTGTTGGCACTTGCACTCAGTGTCTATTGGACGGCGGATGAGGTTCATTTTGAGCGACTTTGGCTCTCTTTGCTGCCACCGACCAAGCGCAGGCAAGCGCGCAACCTGTGGCGCACATTAGAGGGAAATATTGGAGCCTATCTGCGCAGTGAAGTGTTGCAGAGTGTGATCGTCGGCGCTTTGTTAACCGCGGGCTTTTATCTAATGGGACTGAATTATCCCTTTTTGATCGCAACAGCAGCGGCAATTAGTTGGTTTATTCCCCTAATTGGCGGGGTCATCGGTCTTATTTTCGTTGTGATCCTCGCTCTTTTTAATGGGTTCTGGTTGACCATAGCTGCCGCGCTCTACACGATTGTAGTTTTTCTGCTGATGGAGTATGTGGTTGAGCCAAGAATTTATCGACGCGATCATTACAGTTCAATTCTCGTTATTCTTGTTATGTTGGCAATGCTTTACGCGCTTGGGCTGCTTGGTTTACTCATTGCACCACCAATAGCATTAGTGATACAAGTCATTATGGATGAGCTATTTTTGCCTTCAGCAGCAACGATGCAACGTGCTGAAAAAGCGCAGCAGCAAGAGGAGAGTTTATCGCGAATCCGCCGACGAATTCGTACGCTACAAGAGACATTGTCACAGAATGAAAATCCTTCGCCCCGTCTCAAGAATTTGTCACAACGACTAGAGACACTGGCGACCGACATTAGCGAGACGCGCGTTGAGCAGTACCTGAAAGAGCGGCGCTATCGCTAACCCAGCATGATAACATAATCAGTAGAGCGCAACGGTCGGCGGCTGAGCCTGTCGAAGCCAGAGACCGTTGCGCTCTACTGATAATAGAAGAGGGGCACGATGCATCAATCGTGCCCCTCTTCTATTGCCCTTTGCTTTTTCTACCCCTGGGTCGGTATCGCTTGTACCTTGGCGATATAGCCATCCATATCGGCTTTGCGTTCAAGCCCGCTGGCAGCCATATAACGGGTTTTGCCAAAGATGGAACGTTCCCCCCAGGGGCGATCATGCAAGCCAAAGATCCAGCCAACGTTGGCAAAGGAATTCGCATCGCGCCCATCGAGGAAATATTTATTATTGAGTGCCAAGGTCGTTTCGTAGGCATATTCCGGGGTGTTACACCACTCTAAAATCTTCTTGCCCCAATACATCCGCATGTAATTATGCATGTAGCCACTGACCCGCATCTCTTGCATGGCGGCATTCCAATAGCGGTCATGGGTTTCGCTGTCGGCCATCTGCTGCCGTGTGTAGCGGTGGTCGCGCTGGTCATCGCGATGCTCAGCCAATGTCTTCTGCGCCCAATCCGGCAGAGCGCTATATTGGTCATAATCAGGCGTGTACTGGACGAAGTTAATCGCCAGTTCGCGCCGAATCGCCAATTCTTCGATATAGGCATCCTTTTGGGCATCGCTGACACCCACCGCGTTGCGGATACGCTCTGCTAGATAGACGGGCGAGATCTGGCCGAAGTGCAGATACTTACTCATGTGGGAGACTGTATTGGTCTGCGGCTGGTTGCGATCCTCTTGGTAGTGATCAAATTTTTCTTCTAGAAATTGGTCGAGGATGCGTTTGGCACTATTCAGGCCCCCACGAAAGAGATGGCTCACCGCGCCGACAGTGCGGTCGAGCTTTAACCCCTTCAGCAAACGAGCAAGATTTGTTACATCTTCGCCTTCTATTGCCAAGTCAAGCGACCGGTGCTCGAGTGCCGTCGTGCGTAGTTCAACCAGAAAACGGTCGAGTTGTTTATGGAGCTTGGGACGAATAGTACGGGCGGCGTACTCACGTTTATTTGAAGCAACTTCTACTGGAACAATTGCATTACATTCAACTTGAAAGACTGGACAGGTGGCCGCAGTGGCCACTTGGGTGCGCCATGCCCGCTGGTTACGCAAGTAGCTACGGTCACAGACGATGGTAGTAGCCCGCTTGCCCAAGGCCAGTGCAACCGCTGCCGGCGCGCCACGCCGCAGCACAAATTTGATACCACGGTTTGCCAACGCGGCAGCGGTCTCCTGTAATCCTTCCAGCATAAAGGTATAATGGCGCAGGTTTGCATCGGGATAATCATCCATTAAGCCAAAACCGACCACGAGCGGTAGCCCTTGCGTATTTGCCTGTTGTATGGCAAATTCCAATGCTTCGTTATGCTCAGCACGCTGACTCTCCTGCATCCAGTAGAGCACATAGTCGCCATCGGCGGCCGCGCCTTCCTTGAGAATCTGAATCCGTTCGTCTGCGATTACGGTCGTGGCCATGGTGCTTCCTTCTGCTGATGTAAAACCCAATTATACATTCAGTAGCTTTACAGGTCAGCAACCTCTAATTCATTGCGGACATCGACCACGCCTTCCAGATCGCGCACCTGTTCATCGACAATGGCCAGATCGTCATCGCTAAAGACCGTACCACGCAACCGGACAATGCCATTGCGGACAAGAATGCGGATATGATGCAGATGGCTCGTCTCGCTATTATTGCGCAGAGAGATGGCAATGTCTTCGGCAAGGTCAGAATCTTGATTATCTACCTCGTCCGGCAACTCTTCCACATCCGGGTTACTCTCTTCCATACTCGAGGCAAAGCCCGTTGCAACCCTGGCTCCTTGCAGATCGTCGCTTGGCAATACCGGCGGATCCGAGGGTGGCGTATAGACCAACCCTTGATCTTGCGCGACAAATGGGTCGTCTGTACTGCCATCGGTATGTTGCGTATCGATGGGATTTTCGATCACGTCCTCATCAGCCAACTCTTCCAACAGCTCTTCTAGCTCTTCATAGCTGACTTCCACATCTGGTGTGTCACTGTAGACTGCCTCCACTTCGACACCAGCGCTATCAGGTTGTTTTTTTCGCATGATATTCACTCTCTAATCCTTATGTTTATTGAAAATTGGCTTGGTGCCGTTGCCAGCCTTCAGAGACGCGCTGCTCCGGCGCGTTGGCGCTGAGCCGTAGACCAAAAACCTGTCCCATCTTCTGTAGCTGCTGTTGCGCCTCAGTAACTGACCACCCATCGGCCGCGGCACTGTTAATCTGTGTCGCGAGCGTATCAAGCGTTTTTAAGGCCAACGGTGTATTGAGATCATCATCCATCGCTTCGGCGAATTCATAAAGCAAGCTTTCTGTGGCCAATGTCCGTGCGCCAGTTGGCGCACTTGGCAGCACAATTGCCGCGGCACGCCCAAGCTCTTCGGCAATCGTCGCCGCGGCTTGTAGCGCAGCCCGATCAAAGCTCCACGGTTGCCGATAGTGATGCTGAGCGAGATAAACCCGTAACGCATCCGGCGAGAATTCTTGCAGCAGATCACGCACCATAACGAGATTGCCCAGAGACTTACTCATCTTTTCGCCTTCGTAGCGGACCATAGCCACATGCAACCAAAAGCGGACAAATGGTTTCTTGCCGGTAACCGGTTCCACCTGGGCAATTTCGCATTCGTGGTGCGGAAAGAGCAGATCGCTGCCACCGCTGTGGATATCGATCGTGTCGCCCAAAAGAAGCGTGGCCATGGTAGAACATTCAATATGCCAACCGGGGCGCCCTGCTCCCCAAGGAGTTGGCCAGGCTGGTTCACCGGGGGCTTGTGTTTGCCAAAGCACAAAATCTAGCGGATCGCGTTTGTGGGGATCATCGGGATGATTTCCGCGCTCATTGGCGACCGGCAACATCTCTTTGCTGGGGATGCGACTGAGCTTGCCAAAGTCTGGCCACTCCTTGACGGCAAAATAGACATTGCCACCAGCTTCATAAGCTACCTCGGCAGCCAGTAACGCCTGTACTTGCTCAATAATCTGGGGGATAAGCGAAGTCGCACGGGGGAAATGGTCTGGTGCACGCACATTGAGCGTCTGTAAATCCTCAATAAAGTGCGTCGTCCACTGATTGACGATCGCTTGCCAGGGTTCTCCAACTTCAGCGGCCTTGCGTAAAATATCATCGTCAATATCCGTGACATTTTGGACATAATTGACGTTGTGGCCCCGATACTCTAGATAGCGAACCAACAAATCATTCACCACATAGGTAAAGGCGTGCCCCAAGTGGGTGGTATCATAGGGCGTAATACCACAGACATAGAGGGTCACCGGGCGTCCAGAGACTTCAAACGGTTCGATTTGGTCAGTACGGGTATTATAGAGTTTCAAAGAGGTACTCCTTATCGTTTCTGCCTATGTACTTGCGAGTCGGTGGACTGTTGCAAGTTTGTAATCAGCATAGATGATCAACAATCGTTAGATGATAGCAAGTGGTACAGAAGTAAGTTACAACGTTCGATACAACTTGATCAAATGTGGGTGGCAAGCCTGTGCTTCTCACCACATTGCTTGTTCGCCCGTGGTCGTCGCACGGTCTACTTGTACGCCAGTTGTACGCCAGTTGTACGCCAGTGAAAGTGGCAATGGGATTGGGTGCAGCAATGGTGTAGCAGTGAGTATATCCTGGCTTTGTATCGCCATCTATTGATGTACACTGAGGAACAGAGTACCCTTACTGATTGACTGATTGCGTTAAGTACACCAGTAAATAAGCGGCCGACTTGTTTCGCGCTGTATTGAGCAAAATCAGAGAAGTGATAATGAGATTAGAAACAGGACTTACGCAGCCCAACAGTAGCAGGAGCTACGCAGCCCTCTGGTTTCGATATGGCAAAAAGCTGCCTATTCAACCAGCGTCCTGCGTAACGCCTAATAGATAAAATCCTTAAAAGTCATACAGCTTCTCTCGTGTAAAAGTACGCGGTTATGTATGACTTTTAAATGATTAGTCTATAAGTAACTATGTTCGCTGCCAACGCCCAATGCACGCGTGGGTTCTATAGAGGTGAGGATAGCAAGTAACCGATGGTGCATTTTGAAATGAACGTTCTGGAAGAGAGTGTGGAAGAGAGTGTGGAAGAGAGCGCGGAAGATGGCGCGCGGAAAAGAGTACAAGGTACTTTGGGTACCTGCAAACTGACGATGAAAGGGAATCAGCACAAAACGTACATTGGCAAAGACCGATTGGCGATTGCGCTTTTTGGTCTTCTATTTTTGCTCGTTCTTTTTGCTTTTCTGAGCCAACAACCAACGGTTGTACGGGCGCAAGAGAGTGGGGCAGATGGTATACCCACCACAACGGCTGCCCCACAAGAGGAGATTAGCGCCCCGCAGCAAGTTGATGTACAGCCAGTGGCACGCGACGAAGAAATTGCCCAGCGGCTGCTGACGATTTTGCAATCGACCGAGTGGTTTACCACGCCCCAGGTGACTGTGCGTGATGGCATTGTCTTCTTAGATGGTGAGACTGCCAGTGGGGAACATCGGACTTGGGCCGGGGATCTCGCACGCAACACCCAGGATGTCGTCGCGGTTGTCAATCGGATTAGTGTGACTGCGCGGTCACCTTGGGATTTTACTCCTGCATTGGCTGAGCTGAATGGAATTGCGCGCAGCACATTACAGGTATTACCGCTCATTCTCTTTGGGATCTTGATCCTTGTGTTGGCTTGGATGGCCATGCGCTATACTGCCCAGGCAGCGGATCAACTCTTACAACATCAGATCCGCAATTCGTTCTTGCGCAATCTAGCGACCACCGGACTCAGCATTCCGGTCTTTCTGTTGGGACTTTACCTGGTCTTACAAGTCTCTGGTCTCACACGGTTGGCCATTACTGTATTGGGTGGTACAGGCATTGCTGGCCTTATCGTCGGTATCGGTTTCCGAGACATTATGGAAAACTTTTTAGCGACTATACTGATTAGCACGCGTAATCCCTTTGATGCAGGGGACCGCATTGAGGTTGCAGGCCATTTGGGAATTGTACAGCAGGTTAACTCACGCACGACGGTGATGATGTCACTTGATGGCAATCACATCCAAATTCCCAATGCGATCATTTACAAGAGCACGATCCGCAATTTTACGGCGAACCCAAAACAGCGCTTGGAGTTTGCGATCGGTGTTGGCTATGATGATGATCTCATTGACGTGCAACAGACGATTATTCGCGTGTTGGTTGAACATCCTGCGGTGTTAGCCCAACCGGAACCATTGGCGCTTGTTGATGCATTGGGGTCTGCCACGGTCAATCTGCGGATACTCTTTTGGGTCGATACCAATCGGCACGCTGATATAAAGGTCAAATCTTCGGTTATTCGCTTGGTCAAGAGTGCATTAGAAGAGGGCGGCTTCTCTATGCCGGATGAAGCACGCGAGGTCATCTTTCCGCGTGGGGTACCGATACAAACGGTGGAGCAGCAGAAACAGGATCAGCCGGCAGTTGAGCACGATGGCAGATCTCGCAAAAATGGTCGCCAGAGTGTACAAGATGGTTCTGTCCCTACTTCTTGTTCGCAAAGCCGATCGGCCTCGGCCAACAAACCTTTACCCTTGACAACAGATGCAGAAGGCGGTCTGACCAGCGAGGACGAAGAGATTAAAGAGCAAGCCCGTACTTCGCGGATTCCGGAAGAGAATACAAATCTTTTACAAGAAAAATAGGAGTTACGCACTCTTGACTTTAATACGGCGGTAAAACTGCCTACTCAGTCAGCGACCTGCATAAGTCCTAAATCATCAAAAATAGGAAAACTATATGAAACTATTTCGTTGTCAGCAATGTGGTCAAATGTTATTTTTTGAAAATACGCGCTGTGAACGGTGTGGCCATGCTTTGGGATTTGAGTGGCAAAGCAACGATCTTCTGACATTGGAGCCTGTAGATGCGCAAAGCCCGGAGGGCCCGGACAAGCGTTGGCATTCGGTCAGTGTTCCAGCAAATCAATATACGTATTGTGCCAATGCCGCGTATAACGCTTGCAATTGGTTAGTGCTTGCCACAAGTGGCGAAAAATTTTGCCTATCTTGTGGGTTGAATCGAACAATTCCTGATCTGACGGATCCCACTCATGTAGAAGAATGGCGCAACATCGAAGCAGCCAAGCGTCGGCTCATCTATACCTTGCTACGCTTTGGTCTCCCCGTCGTTAGCAAAGAGCGCGATCCACAGAATGGGCTTACCTTCGACTTTCTTGCCGATCATCAAGATGAAAATGGTAACTTTGTCAAAGTGACGACAGGGCATGATGACGGCATCGTTACCCTCAATATTAACGAAGCCGACGATGCTGAGCGCGAACGGATGCGCCATGAGATGGGTGAAGCGTATCGTACGCTGGTTGGTCATTTCCGCCACGAGATCGGTCACTACTATTGGATGCTCTTTGCCAAAGATGAAGAGTGGCTCACTGGATTTCGTCAGCTTTTTGGGGATGAACGCGAGGATTATGGCCAGGCGCTAGAACGTCACTATGCCAACGGTGCGCCGGGCGATTGGCAGGAGCATTTTGTCAGTACCTATGCCTCCTCTCACCCCTGGGAAGATTGGGCCGAGAGTTGGGCACACTATTGCCACATTGTCGACACATTGGAGACAGCTTTCGCCTTTGGCATTGCGCTACAGCCACGGGTTACACATGATGAAACTTTAGCCGCCGAAGTTGATGTTGATCCATACCGAGCCGTAAATTTTGATACGCTCTTTGACATGTGGCTACCGCTTACCTTTGCCATAAATGGTCTGAACCGGAGCATGGGTGTGTCGGATCTCTATCCCTTCGTCAATTCGACACCGGCGCAAGAAAAGATGAAGTTTATTCACCAGACGATCCACAAGGGTCTATAAAGTAGGAGTTACGCAGGTGCCGGTTGAGTCGCTGCATTTTATCAGCAGCCCAAGATGGGAGACCAGAGGACTATGTAATTCCTCAAAATATAAAAGTAACAACTCGCAGCCGGCCACTAAATTTGGCCGGCTGCGAGTTGACTAAGCGCACATCAATTTGGAATTATATCGCATTAAATATTGATGTTTTCCAGGCGTTTGCCTGCTGTGCTCTCCTGCAACGCCCCCTTGATCATGTCGAGATCCTGGCGCATCCCATTGCGGAAGGCGCTGATATCCATGCCATGAACAATCAGATTCGCCCCTAACTTGGCCCAGGTGATCTCCTGTTCGATGCCATTGGCATAGGCAACGTGGTTACCGGCTCCCAGACCCGCCGCACGTGCTTTGGTGATAATCGTCTCGACCGCGGCGATATAGCGCGGATGAGTATATTGTTCTGGAATGCCCAGGCTGCAACTTAGATCATGGGGGCCAATCAGCACGGCATCCAGCCCCTCAATGGCCAGGATCTCATCGAGCGCTTCCATGGCGGGGATGCTCTCAATATTGACGATGGCGACATTGTTGTTGCCGCGTTCGGCCAGATACGAAGCTAACTCTGGCTCCAAAGGGGTTTTGCCGCTGAGCGCAGCCTGGAGTTTGGCTCCTTTTAGCGGACGATACTTAACGGCCCCGACGATCTCGCGTACCTGGTCTGGGCTTTCAATATAGGGAGCGATAATTCCTTGCGCGCCACCATCAAGTGCCATCGCTGCCAGATAGGGATCCGGGCTGGGGATGCGTACAATCGGCACGACGCCATGTTGCGCATAGAGCTGACACATCCACGCCAGCTGCGCCCGATCCTGCGGCGTATGCTCGGTGTCGAGAAAAGCGAAGTCGAGGCCGGCCCCTTTGGCGGCTGAAGGCCACCAAGGCGAAATCGCTGCGATCATGGTGCCATAGACGCGCTCGCCGCTGTGCAGCTTGGCGCGCATTTCTGCTCCGTTCATGGTTGACTCTCTTTGCTAGATAATAGGTTGATTTTGGGGAGACGAATCGATCATGCTTGATTATAACCGCAACCGGCAGGAGCGCAAGCGAGGAGAAATTGTTCGCGTTAGGCGTTACGCCATTCCAGACCCTAAAGACAAACCCTATAAAAGTCGCCCATTCGTACACAGAGAAACAACGGCTATTTGTGCGACTTTTATGGATTCTATCAATACGTTCCTATCAGGAGATTCAAGAGTGGCAAGCTGATCAACACGGTGATCAGATGGGTGCCGGCGTGTGCGAGGATGGCGGCCTCCAGCCCCTTGCGCCAGTAGAGCCAGCCAAAGATGATCCCAGCCAGTGCATTGCCCAGCACGACCGCCACCACCATCGGCACCGTATAGGCGACACCATACGCGGCGAGCGCCGGCAAATGACCAACGCCAAAGAGCAGCGCTGCCACTATGTTCCCGCCCCAGAGAACACCTGGGGTGGCTACACCTGTTCCCCGCTGCCCCACCCGCCAGATCAACCAGACAAAGAAGCTCATTACGCCCCAACGCAGCAGCAACTCTTCGGTGATGCCCCCATAAAGGACGCGCATGAGTAAGGGCAGTTGCGTACCCTTTGCCGCCGCCAGAAGTTCTGGCATGAGTAGCGGCTGTAGCAACGCATAAACAAGCAACACAAGCGCGCCCAAGATTGCCCCAATCAAGGCCGGCCAGCGTTGGTTGCGCAGCCGTGGCCACCAGGGTTGACCGGTAACCAGTGCTTCGGCAACCGGCGCCGCCAGCCCCACTTTGGCGGCGGTGAAGAGCCCCAACGTCACGGCCAGGGCAACCAGAATACCACTTTGTGCCATTCCGATCCAGCGCAGAACTTCTGGTGGGAATGGTGCGACGACCCCTTCCGGCAATTGGATTGGCATTTGTAGCAGGGTGAGCACGCCGAGCATCCCCACCCCAAAAAGTAGCCAAAAGAGGCGCAGACGCGGATAGGCGTGAGAGGTCAACCCTGTGGCGTATAGTTCCTTTGTTGTCATTCTATTCCCTCATCATTTGCATTAGCTCTCTTAACCGGCTGCACCGTTATGCGCCATCGCCGGATCGTTCTTCCAAACCCAATACGAGTAAGCCATTGTCAGCACCAGGGTGATTCCAATACCGCCCATCAGTGCATAGAAAGCCCATGCCGGATTCCAGATCGTGGCGAGCAACACAACTATACCGGTGACCACAAAGAGCTTGCCAGCAAAGCGATGGGTTTTGTTCCACGAAAGTTCACTGGCCAATGTCCAGGGCGTGCGTACACCGAACATATAGTTGCGGCGGATCTTGCCCATATAGTTGCCCATCACGATGAACATGATGCCGACCGCTGGGGCGGCCACATAGCCCACATTGAAATTGTAGCCCACAATATTGAGCATCGTTGCCACATGCAAGGCCAGCATGAAAAAGAGCGTGCCAAACAAGGTGGCGCGAAACGCGGTGGCCGACCGTTCAATGTTGGCCCGTTTGGGATCGATGTAGCGGATCACGCTGAACAGGGCAACAATGCCGATGCCCACCAGCGGCATGAGAAAGATGCCGATCCATTTTGCGCCATAATCATCGGGCTGGCCGGCGGCATTCCAGTGAATTGGCACCTGCGCATCGGCGGGTACCTGCGGCCAAGCCCACAGTGAAACCGCGAACATCAGCGCAATAATAATGCCACTAATCCCCCACAGCCTGCGCAAATTAATTTTCGTCTTGGTTACCATTTTTGCGATCCTCCACTTCAATTTGAAACATTGCCATCATCCCCAACAACGCTTCCTCCAGCACCGACACATTCAGGCTGTAGATAATCGAAGCGCCCTGCTTCTCCCCCTGGATCAATTCCGCCTCGCGCAAGATGGCAAAGTGGCGCGAGAGCGTGGGCCAGGAAGAGTCAAATTGTTCAGCCAACTCGCCGGCACTCATATCCCGTTCGCGCAAAAGTTGCAACACTCTGCGCCGGGTAGGGTCGGCCAGGGCTTTATAGACATTGCCAAACATGGCATCCTCGCTGCTTCATAACGGTACTATCCTATTCGTTAATTTGTAAGTTAGCTAATTAGCTAAATATATAATAATACCCCTTTGGTCTGTTGTCAATGGGATTTGCCGACATTTTGCTGACATAATGATTGACGCTCAGCTTTTTTGCGCGTATACTGTGGCTGGATGGAACGTCTGTTCGCTTATTGAACAATTACACAGGGGAAGCAACCATGAATACCATCTATTTCATTGAACTTTATGAGTATAATTTCTGGAATAATCACCGATTATGGGACTGCTTTATGCAGATGGAGGAAGTGCAGATCCAGCAACCGATCGACAGCGATGGTTGGACGCTCTTTCGTCATTGTCTACACATTATCTCTGTCGAAGATTGGTGGATCCGTTTTTTGCAGACGGGGGAGGTCAAATTTCTCAAGCGGCAGACGCTCACTACCCGTGATGATCTGCGTCAACAGTGGAATGCCACCGAAGCAATGGTACGCAGTTATGTCGCCACCCTCTCTAAAGACGAGCTTCAGCGCGAAGTTCGTCCACCGTTTTGGGATGATGAGCAATTTACCGTCAGTGTTGAACAGGCCCTGACGCAGGTTGCTTTTCATAGCACGGATCATCGTGCCCAAATGTTTACGCACATGCGCAACTTGGGTGGGCCAACGGTCGAGCAGGAATTTCTGCAATACTTGCGGGCACAACAGGGCAAAATGGCACGGTGACGGGCCGCGCAATTATAAAGGTACAAATTGACGAGCTTCAGCCATCAATTTTTGATAGGAAGACCCAGGTGAGGTGGCTAGAAGTAGCGGGTGTAGAAGCTGAGCACAGCGGAAGAGTTCGCTGAATTTTCAGGGAGTCGATGGACGCTGCACTTGTTTGTGCTGTTGACGATCATAGCGTGGATATAACTTGGCCATGCAGTCGGGGCAGATACTGTGGCTGAAATCTGCGGACGACCGATTGTGGATATAGATTTCTACCTGATGCCAATACCCCTGGTCATCCCGAATATTTTTGCACGAAGCACAGATCGGAATAACCCCTTGAAGTTGGTGTACTTCCGCCAAAGCATTGTCCAATTCTACCATACGTCGCCGCAGGACTTGTTCAATCTGTCGCTGATCATGCCAACGACGAATGGCGAAAATTGCAAGTCCAAAGACTAAATAAATGATGACGATCAGGGTTTCGTCAAACTCCCAATCCTCATACCGATGAACGAGTTTAACAATGGATTCAAATAGTTCATAGGTGTGGGATAGCTGGAAGACCGGAACCGTGAAAAGCAAAAGAAGGAGCAACTCCCAAAATGGTTTAGGCACCGTCTTACTGTTTAGATGTGGCGATTGCCGCTGTGTTGTTTTGTTATCGCTGTGCCACATTGTTGCTGTACCATAAGGAATTATTCTATTTTGCCCAAACCATTCCTGCCCCTGGGCAGTGTTGGCTAGTTAGCAAAGTGAGTTGATGGATTCAGTCTTAAACGAGAAGTTGCTCTTACCGTCGGCTGTAAATTTTCTACAAAATGGGTTGCCAATCGGTTTTGTTGTCAGCTTCGGCAATATCGCCGATAAAGTGCTACCAATACCCTACCGGTGCATTGCCGTACCCCAGTAAAACAATAGAATACATTAGATTGAATCATCAGTAAATCAGCGTTCTTACCTATTAACCTAACGTGATTTCGGAAATAGGGAATCAGACTGATTGCGTTTCGCTCAACGTTCTACCATCACCGCGTAATGGCCTTCAATATACGGAAATGTATCTTCCAGCTCCGCAGCCAATTGAACACCAAAGCCTGCGCCATCCGGCAAAATGAGTTTGCCCTTGTTGATGGTCGGTGGATCAGCCAAGATTGCCCATTGGAGTGGTCCTTGGATCATACACTGTTCGACGGGGCGAGGCGTCGGCAAGGCTGCCATGAGGTGGGCGTGGGCCATGCACATGAGACCATTGTGCCAACTGTGTGGGGCAAAATCAACCCCGTACCGTTCGGCTGCCTCTGCAATGCGCAGACATTCGGTGATCCCGGCGATCCCAGCATCCGGTTGGACAATGCCATAGGCGTTTTTTTCCAAATAGGGCCGAAACTGTTCTAACGTTGCATATTGCTCGCCACCGGTGATCGGCATATCCACCGCGGCATTCAATTTGGCATAGCCTTCGATATCACTCTGCGGGATTGGCTCTTCAAACCAAGTAAAGCCGAGCCACTCTAACTCTTGGGCAATCGTCAACGCGTCATCGACGTTGAGCCGCTGGTTGCCATCGAGCATCAATTCCATCCGCCCATTGACCGCTTCGGCCAATTCGCGTACCAGGCCCAAGAATCGATCAACCGTTACATTGTCCCAGCTCCATTCGGTGCCAATGCGAAATTTCATGGCGCTATAGCCTTGATCCATGTAGCCCAGCGCTTCTTCCACCAACTGATCGGGGTGTAGCCGCCAATCGTAGCGGCAACCGCTGGAGGCGTAGAGGCGGACCTCCGGCTTGGGCTGCTCTCCCAAAAGTTCACAGACGGGCTTGCCCGCGATTTTGCCACGCAAATCCCACAAGGCACAGTCAATGCCCGCAACCGCACAGTCATGAGGACGGGTACGTCCATTGGGATGGGGTACAATGGCGGGATCGGTGGGATCTTTGCCCACGAGAAAGGGTGCCAGCCAATTCACCCATTCGCGAATCAACAGCGGCCACCCATAGGCACTTGCTTCACCGATGCCAGTAACACCGGCATCGGTATGGATTACTACAATGGCACAATCTGCTTTCATGGTACGATAACGCGCCGTAATCCATTGTCGCTGGAGTTCGTGTGGCCGCGATAGGCAGAGCGTCTCTAGTTTGGTGATTTTCATGGTGCTTCTCCTGGGCCGGTTTGCCCTCTGTCTCTATCGGCTGTTGTTGTTGCAATGGCGGCGATAACTAGTACGTGACGGCCTAAATAGACCAATAGCTTAATCCAGCGGGTCACGGACCCGCCTTAAGCTAGGGTACTATAGGCTTATTTACGCCGCGGTGTACTAGCGAAGAGCTCTCGCTGCCCCACCGTTACTATAGCAGCATTTCCTATTCATCACTTGCGCAAGGCAAAGCATAAATAGTGATGTTGGTAGGGTACAGGAAGTCAATTTGGCTGTCTGTTACATTCTTCCCTTTGCCGGGCAACTAGGTCTAGGTACTTAAGGGTCTGGGCACCTACGGGTCTGGGCACCTATGGCCTTCCTGGTTCTTTCCATTCTATCGAGTTCTATTCCCTTACTCGGCCAAAAGTGAAAAAATTTTAACGCATGTGGCCATTGGACTGAAACAGCTCGTACGGGCATGATATATCGTGCCTGTACTTCAGTGAGTTAGCCACATGAGCGATAAATTTTAACGCATGTGGCACGTATGAAAGTTATATCACTATACATATAGCTACTATAAACCAGCATATAAACCAGCATATAAACCAGAAAAAAACGAGTGAATGCTATGAAACATGTACTGATTACCGGTGCTGCTGGCAATTTGGGTGGCAAATTGGCTGCTCATCTGCAAGGGCGCTATACATTACATCTCCTGGATCGTGTGGCTGATGCCGAGCGACAGATTGTAGAGGCCGATTTGAGTCAATGGCAAGAAGCGTGGGTAAAGGAATTTGAAGGTGTAGACACGGTTGTGCATCTTGCCGCCAATCCCGATCCGACGCCGGCATGGGCCGCTTTGCTCGCTTCTAACTTGGATGCTGTGGTGAATGTGTTTACTGCGGCAGCTTGTGCCGGTGTAAAGCGTCTGATCTTTGCAAGTTCCAATCATGCAATGGGGCAGTACAAAGACATTGACGAACCGGTGATGATTGATGAGAGCACAGAACCACGCCCTGGCACACGTTGGGAGCAGGACGATGAAATTAAAAGTAGCACACCGTACGGTGCGCTAAAGTTGGCTGGGGAACGGATCGGAAAGTGCTTTGCCGACGCCTACCCCATGCAATTTATTGCCGTGCGCATTGGGTGGGTCATGGCAGGCGAAAACGACGGCAGTGTGATTGGGCCGGCTGCGGGAGATTGGTTGCGTCTCATGTGGCTTTCCAATCGCGATTATTGCCAATTGATGGAGCGCGCCATCGCCGCCGATTTGGGGCAACGTAAGATGTTGATCGTTAATGGGATGTCCAACAACAGCGGCATGCGCTGGGATCTGAGGGCTGCGCGCACGATCTTGGGTTATGAGCCTCAAGATGATGTGACAAAAGCGTAATAAACAGGTACACTAAAGGCAGCTTTATTTGAAAACGGTTACTGCTTGGTGTGGATTCTATTCCTTTACCAATCAATCAATTTACGCATCACTTGCCAATCCAATCGAAAAAACACTTGCATGAATTTCCAAGTGTGATATAATTCATCGATGTTGACCCTTGGCACAGCTTCCAAGGCAAAGCGGAAGAATGATATGACCTGATTGGCAAAGCCTGTGGGGTAGCGGGAGAATTTTTAATGATCGAGGTAACAATAGCAAGTATCCGCGTCAGTTTGATGTCGCAAAATCGTATTGTAGAGTTGCGCGAAGAAGGTGGCGATCGGATCCTTCCTATCTGGATTGGTCCTTTCGAGGCTGAATCGATCACTTTACAATTACAGAGTGTTGATGTGCCGCGTCCGCTCACGCATGATCTGCTGAAATCGGTGATCGAGACGCTTGGCGGGGAAGTGCTCCATATTCTAATCAGCGGCCTCGAAAAGAGCACCTATTTTGCACGCATTGTACTCGATGTCGATGGCGATACCATGGAGATTGACAGTCGGCCCAGCGATGCAATTGCATTAGCTGTGCGGGTCAATGCGCCTATCTATGTGGCTGACGATGTGATGGATCAGGCTGGTCTCCGTCCTGAAGAAGAGGTGCGTTTGAGTGATCAGGAAGCGCAAGGCGAAGTCCAAACGGTCGTTGACGAGGATCTTGGTGCCTTTAAAGATCTGATTGAAGGATTGGACTTAGACTCGCTCTTGGGCAACTAAAGGCACACACGTTCATACGCCGGTTGGGCGTAGCTTGGTCTGTTCCCAAACCGTTTTCCCATTCAGGCTATAGCCACAGATCGCAAATATAAATAGCTTCCATGCATTTTCTAAACGGCGAGGCCGCCTTTTCGGCTTCGCCGTTTTTTGCCACAAAATATTGCAATCATCATGAGTGAACTCGAAGTCCCAGCCCGCAGTATCCCCGCTAATGTCGAAGCCGAGCGCGCCGTCTTAGGCTCGTTGATGATCGATCCTGACGCCATCATCAAAATTGCCAATTTTTTGCGCCCGGAAGATTTCTTTCGCGAACGACATGCCTGGCTCTATGAGGCGATGTATACACTCAATGAACGGCGTGAACCGCTCGACTTTGTTACACTGGTCGATGAACTTGAGCGGCGCAGCCGCCTGACCGAAGTAGGGGGGCCAGCCTATCTCACCGATCTGATCGCTAGCACACCCACGGCGCTCTATGTTGATCATTATGCGCGGATTGTCGAGCGGACCGCTGTGTTGCGCCGGCTGATTGCGGCGGCTGGCAAAATTGCCGAGATCGCCTACGATGAAAGTCTGGAAGTCGATGATGTGGTCGATCGCGCCGAGCAGATCGTCTTTGGTGTCACGGAAAGCCGCATCCACCGTGATCTGACGCCCATCCGCGCGATCATGACAAATGTCATCGACCACATCGACTTTCTCTCGCGTAACCCGGATCGGCTCATGGGCGTGCCTACCGGCTTTACGATGTTGGATCGGATGCTCGGCGGCTTTCAGAAGAGTGATTTGATTATTCTGGCCGCCAGACCAGGGATGGGGAAAAGTAGCTTTGCGCTCTCCGTCGCTCAAAACGCAGCCAAACGGCATACTGCGCGAGTCGCCTTCTTTAGCTTGGAGATGAGCAACGAGCAGTTGGTGCAGCGGCTGCTCTCGATGGAGACCGCCATCGACAGCCATCGCTTACGCATGGGCGCGGTTCATGAAGAAGAGTGGCCGATTGTCCTAGAGGCAGCCAACCTGCTCGCCGGTACGAGTGTCTTTATTGATGATACTCCAGGGGCTAGTGTCACCGATATTCGTACGAAATGTCGACGCCTCTATGCTGAGCATGGGCTGGACATGGTAATTATTGATTATATGCAGTTGATGACCGGCCAAAGCGGTGGGCGCAACGACAATCGTCAGCAGGAGATCAGCTTTATTAGCCGCTCACTCAAAGGCTTGGCGCGTGAACTCAATGTGCCGGTGATCGCCCTCAGCCAACTCAGCCGTGCTGTCGAAAGTCGCGCGGATAAGCGGCCAATGCTCTCGGATCTAAGAGAGTCCGGCTGCCTCACCGGTGATACGCTCGTCACTCTTACGAATGGACAACGTGCTCGGATTGATTCACTGGTTAATCAGAGTGGGTTTACTGTGTTTAGTTTAAACACAAAAACTTGGAAATTGGAACAATCAGTTGTAAGTAACGCATTTTGTACTGGGAGCAAACAAGTTTACCGATTGACCACTCAATTAGGGCGCACAATTCGAGCGACTGCGAATCATAAGTTTTTAACCATCTGTGGTTGGAAACGGCTTGATGAACTAAAACCAGACGAGCAAATTGCATTGCCTCGGGTCACCCCCATTGAATCCGTCGCAACAATGACAAAAGAAGAAGTAGCACTTCTTGGACACTTAATAGGGGATGGATGCACGCTACCTAACCATGCAATTCAGTATACAAAGCGGGATATCAACCCAAAAGATATTTGGGCTACCATTGTCAAACCTGCTATGCAAGTTAATCAGGTATCGCACCGTTTGTTACATGAACGCCTGGGAATAGCATATGCTGGAATGACTGTCTTTAAGCAGAATGTTAGCCGAGAACGCGCACTTCGGGTAGCAGACGCTACAAAAAGTGAAGAATTGCAGTTGCTGGCGCGAAGTGATGTATATTGGGATAGTGTTGCGGCCATCGAAGTCGATGGCGTTGAAGCAGTTTATGATCTTACCGTGCCTGATAATCATAATTTTGTCGCAGATAACATCATTGTCCACAATAGTATTGAGCAAGACGCGGACGCGGTCCTCTTTATCTATCGCGAAGATTACTATATTGAAGATACCGATCGCCAGAATATTGCTGACATCCTTGTGGCTAAACATCGCCACGGCGCGACCGGCACGGTCAGCCTCTTCTTTCGCAAAGAGTTGACGCAGTTCCGCGATTTGGAAATTCAGCGGACTGATCTAGAATATTGATTGGTCATTGGTTGGGTTCGGCAAGTAGGCACCGGTTTATAGGTACGAGATAGCAAATGAATCATTTTACAAGCGGCTTTATCGGTTTCCCCGACGCCAAGATGAAACCAGTCGTTATTCCTGACCACTTCTTTACAGACTTGCTGCCGCAGATCGATGATCTGGCCGAGCTCAAGGTGATCTTGCATTGCTTCTGGCTGCTCAATGAACAGAGCGGCGAATTTCGGTATTTGCGTGGGATGGATCTGTCCGAAGATAAAGGTCTGTTGCAAAGCCTGGCTGGTGATCAGGGGTTACGCACCCCGCAAGTAGTGTTGGCGGATGCCTTGCAACGGGCCGTTGCGCGCAATGTGTTGCTACGTCTGGAAATTGAAACCCCAGCAGCGGGGGATGCAACCGAAATCGAAGAGTGGTATTTTGTGAATACCGTCAAAGGGCGGCAGGCGATTGCATTGATCCGCCAGGGCAAATTGCACGAATTACAGTCGGCTATCCCCGATGAAGCAAGGCTGCGCGTCGAGCGGCCCAATGTCTTTGTACTCTATGAACAGAACATTGGCTATATGACGCCGCTGATTGCCGACCAACTGCGCGATCTAGAAAAGAGCTATGCCCCGGAGTGGGTCGACGAAGCGTTTGAAATCGCAGTCAGTCGCAACAAGCGATCGCTGCGCTATATTCAGGCGATTTTGAAGCGTTGGGAGACGGAAGGCAAACAGGACGACAATCATGAAACCACTGGGCGAACTTCTGAAGCGGACCGACGTCGAAAATATATACCAGACGAATATGCCGATATCATCATCGGATAAGGATGACCGCAAGCGTCGGGCCACCACGAGCGAATATATTATTCGTAAGAGTGTCAATGAACCTCCAACAACTGGTGCTCCGCTTGCCCCTCACCCCAGCCGAGCCCAAAGCACTAGCTTGGCCAGGCGCTCTGCTGCCGACGATAATCCTTGCCCGATCTGTGGTGGAACAGGCTATACTGTGCCCGACCTGCCGGTGAGTCACCCCGATTTTGGCAAAGCATTGCCCTGCCGTTGCCGTGAACAAGATCGCATCGAACGTCGGTTGCGCTCTTTGCAACGGATGGGTACCTTGGATGCGCTCCAGCGCCATACCTTCGAGACCTTTATCCCCGAGCCGACCCACCTGTCACAGGAAAAGGCCTTTAACCTGCGCCGTGCTTTTGAAACCTGTCGCTACTATGCCGAAGAGCCCGAAGGTTGGCTGTTGTTGACTGGTACGTATGGCTGCGGCAAAACACATCTCGCCGCGGCGATTGCCAACGCACGGATTGATTTGGGGCAACCGGTGCTCTTTATGGTTGTGCCCGATCTGCTCGACCATCTGCGCGGTGCTTTTAATCCCAATAGCGATGTGACCTATGATGAGCTGTTTGAGCAGTTGCGTTCTACCTCGTTGTTGGTTTTGGATGATCTCGGCGCACAAAGCAGTACACCGTGGGCGCAAGAGAAGCTCTTTCAGCTGCTCAACCATCGCTATAACGCGCAACTGCCGACGGTGATTACGACCAATCAGCGCTTGGAAGATCTCGAACCGCGGCTGCGCAGCCGGCTGATGGATGCCAACCTCGTCAACCACTTCGCCATCATCGCACCAGATTTTCGCACCGGCAAGAATCCTTCGCAAAGCGATCTGAGCACGCTGGGATTGCACCGCGAGCAGCGCTTTGAAAGTTTTAATGCGCGCCGTACTGATCTAAGTGGGGAGGAGCGCATTAATCTACAGGAGACCTTCGACGCTTGTCGCGCCTACGCGGCAAACCCAATTGGTTGGCTAGTCTTGGCCGGTGTAAGCGGCTGTGGTAAGACCCATCTCGCGGCGGCGATTGCCCATCAGCGCGTCGAATATGATCAGGGCGATGCGATGTTTATTGTTACGCCGGACCTCCTGGACCATCTGCGCGCCGCCTTTAGCCCCAGCGCCACCACCCCGTATGATCGGCGTTTTGATGAGATCAAGAATACGCCGATGCTTGTGCTTGACGATTTGGGCACGGAGAGTGCAACCCCTTGGGCCAAAGAAAAACTTTTCCAGTTGTTGAACTATCGCTATAATGCACTATTGGCGACGGTGATCACGACGAGCGCCGAACCCAAGAAGATGGAACCATGGCTACGCACGCGGCTCTTTGATGTGAGTCGCTGTCAATTCCGCGCAATCATTGCCCCCGAATACCGCGGTAACCGTACCGCTCCACCGCGCCCGGCACCGCGCCAGAATCGCCGATGAGCGTATCCTAAAAAACTGCTGCTACTCTGCAACCAGTTTGGCGAGGACGGGAACACGAAGTACACTTAGTTCGTCAAAAAATAGAGATACAATTGTCGTTTTGGGAATTTGAGGAGAAACAAAAATCGCAATGGAACGTTTACAACGCTTCCCTTCAAAGCTGCTCGTTGTCATCAGCCTCTGCTTGCTCTTTGGGTTAACAGGCTGTCTGGGGATGTTTGCACCAGAGGCCGAGCCGCTTGAGCCAACCCGTACCCCGATCCCAACCTTTACCCCCACAGAGGCAGTCGCCGAAGTGGATGCAGTGGCGACAGAGGTAGTCGCCATGGCGGCCACAGAAACAGCCGCCCCTGCAGCACCCGGTGTAACGGAGGAGGCCGCACCACCCACCGAGACGCCCCCGCCCGCCGAGCCAACGGCAACGCCCACCCCGGAAGCTGCTATTGCCGTTACAACGCAAGGCATGAATGTGCGCGGCGGCCCTGGGACGAATTATCCAATCTTGGGAGCGGCACAGGCTGGTGAGCAGTATGTGATTACCGGCAAAGATCAGAGTGGGACATGGTGGCAAGTTACCTATAACGGTCAAAATGGCTGGCTCTTTGGCGAGCTTGTCACCGCAAACAATAGCAGCGCCGTCGCCCTGGCCCAGAATATTCCGGTTCCGCCGCCGCCCACGAATACGCCGATTCCGGCACCGACGCAGCCGCCGGCACCAACCGCTGCGCCCGCACAGCCAACGCAGCCACCGCCGCCAGCGAACAACTATAAGTTCAACGTCGCGGTTGTTGGTAAGTGCCAACGGCAACCGGCCGGCAACTGGTTTGAAGGGAAAACCTACATCGGTGGTCAGCCCGCTAGTGGCTACAAAGTGGTCTTTAGCTACGCGCCTGACGCCGCACCGATCACCCCGCCGGTGATCACCGGCCCACATCCGGGCTATGAGGGCTGGGACGCTGGCTATTATAGCCACATTATCCATGCCAGCAACCCCGAAGCTGGGAGTTGGTTTGTTTGGGTAGTCGATGATAGCGGCAATCGCATTTCGGAAATTGCTAACTGGCAAAGCACCGGCCCTGGCGAGGGATGTAATCAGGCCGTGGTTGATTTCGATAGTCGGTAAAGGTCATAGGTAAATAGGGAAACCAGTAGGCCGACAACGTTAAATTAGACAGAATTTACAAAATTGAGAGGGTTGAAATAGCGGCACAAAGATCTTGTAAATTCTGTCTGCCGACTTACTTCGCTACTTTACCGGCCTTATCCTTTGATTTAACCATCCACTTACGGCACGTTATGGTTCTGTAAGGCACAGCGCAAAGTTGCTGTGCTAGAATGAAGCCATCAATAGCTTGCCGTACTGCAGTTGGGCCGCCTCAGCTCGCTGCGCTTGTATCAGATGAAAACAATGATCTTGATGCAAGGTTTTTGAGTCGATGGGAGATCAAAGGTTGAAAATCATGGCTACCTCCGAACACGTTTCACTGAAATTTGTGTTGCCTGTTATCGTATTGCTGACGATCGCCGTTGCTGGCTGTGCGGAACGGGTGAATGCTGGGCCACCGCCCACGCGCACACCCATTCCGACCTTTACGCCGTCGCCAACCTACGATGTGCTGGCAACAATGGTCTTTGAAGCGAGTGCGGCAACCGCCACCGCGGAAGCACCAACGATTACACCGACACCGACCGAAACAGAGACTCCCACCGTAACGCCGACGGCGACACCGGAAGTGGCCGAGGTGATCATCCCCCGTGCCGTCAATGTACGCAGTGGCCCATCGACCTTGCACGCTGTCATTGGCTCGGCGGATAGTGGTGAAAGCTATCCAATTCTAGGGAAAAATAGCGATGGGACTTGGTGGCAAATTGATTACAAGGGGCAGACCGGTTGGGTCTTTGCCGAAATTGTCGAAGACAAAGCGGTAACTGATATTCCCGTCGCCGTCAATATTCCGACGTTGCCGCCGCCGCCGCCAACCAACACGCCGACGATTACGCCAACGCCGGAATTTACACCGACACCGGTCAACACACCGACCCCGTTGCCGCACTATACCTATAAAATGAGTGATAGTGGCATCTGCGAAGCGACGGACGGATTGCCCCAATTTAAGGGTTCGATTGAGTATCTTGACGGCTCACCACGCAATATGGCTTGTGTGCACATCGCCTTCTGGGGACCGCGCCAAACGCAATGTTCCGGCTGTGACCGTGCCGGCGATGGCAACTGGGGCTTTGCGCCCTTTGGCGACACGGCACCGGCGGACACGGTGGTTGAACTATTCGTGGTGAACTGCCCTTCCAACGGCGTCCCGCCCGGTGGCCAAAATAGCGACTTTGTCAATCTGACACCGCTCTCTCCCTCGTGGACGCATCGCGTCAATGGCAAAGAGCTTTGTACCGAGATCACCTTTACCAGTGAGGATTAAAGGATAAAACGTAAAGCGTAAAAGTGTCTATGACTGGCCGTTTTACGTTTTACCTGTCACCTTCATGCATCGATTCGCCACTGCACTTCGTCAACTCATGATTCTTTGGGTCAGTCTGCTCCTGCTGGGCGGACTGACTTTTTTGCTTGCCCGTCAACCGGCTGTGCGCACCTGGCTCTGGCAACAGACGGGGGAAGAAGCGCTTGCCGCCCAATTGAAGGGCGTCAGTGATCTGGCTGCGGCGGCGTTGCGGCCACCCATGGCACTGGCGACAGGGGTTACCATTGCCCACACGGATGTTAGCCCCTTTGGTGTCAATGTGTTTCTGGAACAAGAGGCCGAACCGGCGAAACGGCAACAGCTTGTTCGCCTGGCCGCCGAAGCCGGTTTTCATTGGCTGCGTCAGGAATTCACCTGGGAAGATATTGAAATCCACGGTAAGGGCGACTTTGAAGATCGCCGCCATGAACCATATCGTTCGTCCTGGGAAAAGTATGATCAAATTGTCGATCTGGCTGAAC
This sequence comes from Caldilineaceae bacterium, assembly GCA_034432375.1. Lineage (GTDB taxonomy): Bacteria > Chloroflexota > Anaerolineae > Caldilineales > Caldilineaceae > JAHBVH01. The sequence continues at coordinate 175,391 of DAOUCA010000027.1, read as the reverse complement.
AGTACAATATGGAGCTTATTGTACGGATCAGCAACCCACCGGCTTGGAGCCGCACGTTGACTGATACGGTGGGTACCTATGCGCCGCCCGATGATTTTCAGGACTTTGCCGATTTTGTCAGTGCGGTGGTCACGCGCTATCGTGGACGTATCCACTATTACCAGCTTTGGAATGAGCCGAACATCTATCCCGAGTGGGGTGTTTACCCGATTAGTCCAGAAGCGTATACAGCGCTGCTCAAAGCCGGGGCAACCGCGGCGCGTGCGGCTGACCCCGCTGTGGTGCTCATCTCCGGTGCCCTGGCGGCCACGATTGAGCTGTCGCCCAATGCCCCTGCGGGAAGCAACAACCTCAGCGATCTGATTTTCCTGCAACGCATGTATGATGCTGGTGCTGCGCCTTACTTTGATATTGTGGCTTTGCAGGGGTATGGTCTATGGAGTGGGCCAACCGACCGTCGAATGCACCCGCGCGTATTGAATATCGCGCACCATCAATTCGTACGCGATCTCATGGTGAAAAATGGCGATGCGCAGAAGCCGATCTGGCTGGCGGAGATGAATTGGAATGCGGCACCAGATGGTGTGCCGCCGAACTATGGGCGGGTGACGCTAACACAGCAGGCACGCTATTTGCCATTGGCCTATGCGCGAATTCAACAAGAGTGGCCTTGGATCGGGGTGGCAAATACCTGGTATCTCAAGCGGGCCACCGATGCCTGGGAGAGAGCCGGAAAACCAGAAGCCTATTTTCGCCTCTTACAACCTGACTTCACAACCATGCCAGTCTACGATGCCATGAAAACTTACATCACTACGTTACCAGTAACCCCTGCGCCGACAACCTCTACGCAACCATGAGTATCGATTCCGATCGTGCTCTACCACGTCCCCCTCAGGCGCGCCACACCCAACGCGTGACAACCCTATTGCTCACGCTACTCTTGGCGCTGGCTACCTTTCTGCGTTTTTGGCACTTGGGTACATCCAGCTTGTGGAGCGATGAAGGCAATACCTGGGCGCTGCTCAGTCGTTCCTTTGGGCAAATTGCGCACGATGCTGCTGCCGATATCCACCCGCCGGGCTATTATTGGCTGCTGAAGCTGTGGAGCATGCCCTTTGGCACGAGTGCCGTAGCGATGCGCAGCTTTTCGGCGTTTCTTGGCGTACTGCTGGTCTATCTGGTCTATCAGATTGGTCGCTACTTAGACCTCCCTGGTATTCATAAAATTACTTGGATCGCGTTGCTGGCTGCACTAGGCGCGGCACTCAATCCATTTCAAATTTATTATAGCCAGGAAGCGCGCATGTACATGCTGCTGGCCGTTGCCGGGGCCGGCTTGATCTGGTCGCTGTTGGCCTATCTACAGGCAACCGCGCACACATCGGCGGCAATTCACGCTTTGTTAGGGTACGTACTCTGTGGCGTGTTGGGGTTGTGGACCCATTATAGTTTTCCTATCGTCCTGGTGGCTGCTGCCGTGGGTTATGTAGCCGAAGCGCTATGTCATCCGCAAGCAAACAATCGCGGCCGTGCTTGGGTCGCCTGGATGGGGGCCAATGGCGTGATCCTGCTGCTCTATTTGCCTTGGCTACCGACGGCAATTGCGCGGATTCTGGCCTGGCCGGCCGGTGGTGAAGCGACATCGTTGATGGCTGGTTTGCAACTCACCATGACGACATTGTTAGTTGGGCCGCGCCAGACATCGCCGGCACCTGCCTTGCTCTGGATCGCTATTGCGCTTTTGCTGCCGCTGCTGGGCGCAGTTGCGTTGCGAAGGATACGGGGCGGCTTTCTCCTGGTCGCCTGGTGGCTTTTGCCGATTGGCTTGATGTTTGGTGCTGGTCTCTTTACAGATGCCTTTCTGAAATTTCTGTTGACGGCATCACCAGCGTGGCTCCTGCTCTGTGCTAGTGCGCTACGGCTTGTGCCCTGGCCACGCATGGCGGGCCTGCTGCTAGCGGGGAGTACTATTCTTCTCGCCGTGGCGATCTTACCGGCCTACTATAGTGATCCTGCGACCCGCGATAACTATGCTGGCGTGGCCCAGTATGTGGCGGCGGTCGCCGATCCACAACGCGATCTTGTCATTCTCGACGCACCGGGCCAACAAGAGGTCTGGCGCTATTATGATCCCGGGGTGCCGTTCCTGGCGTTGCCACAGGAACGACCACCCAATGGAGCTGCAACCGTGGCGACACTTGCCAAAGCCACCGCCGGTCGACACACTATTTATGCCCTTTTCTGGGCGACCAATGAGGCTGATCCCGATCGCATTGTCGAATCTTGGTTGGATCAGCATGCATTTAAAGGGGATTTGCAGTGGCAGGGCAATCTACGCTTTGTGGTTTATACGTTATCTACCAATATGCGCTGCATTCCGCCGCAAGCTGGAACCGATACAGCGGTCGGTGATGGGGTTGTTGCATGGGAGGATCAGATCGAGTTGACTGCGCTTTGTCGCCCAGATGGTCAGCAGAGCGTGACGGCTGGTGAAGCGGCGCTCATTGGGTTACAGTGGCGTACGCAGGCACCGCTTGCCACGCAATACAAGGTAACGGTGCAATTGCTCGACAGCCGTAATCAGGTGATTGCGCAGCGCGATAGTGAACCGGTTGGCGGCGCGCGCCCGACCAATACATGGCAGCCCAACGAACTCATTGTCGATAATCATGGGGTGGCGATTCCTGTAGGCACACCGCCGGGGAGCTATCGGATGATTGTGGCGCTGTATGATGCGATAACCGGTGTGCGGCTGCCGGTGGCGGGCCGAGACGCTTTGCCGATCGGTGATGTAACGGTCGTGTCACCCCAGCAGCCTTTCCCGGCGGCGTTGGTTCCGATCCAATATACCGTCAATCGGCCATTGAGCCCACTGACATTGGTCGGCTACAGTGCCCATCGGCAAGGCATGGCCCACGCACCGGAGACGCCGCTTGTACCAGGTGATTTAGTCGAGTTTACCTTTCTCTGGCAAGCACCAACACCGCTGCCTGCTACCTGGCCGGCGACAGTTACCGTTCGGCTGACGCTGGGTAATACAGAGATTGACTTTGCACCGGCTGGTGACGCCTATCCAACGGCAGCATGGCACGCGGGGCAACTCTTGCAATACACAGTACTTTTGCCTTTTGATGGTACGGCGCGTCAACCCCGTTTGCAGATCGGTGATGACATCTTGCAATTGCAGAAGTTGCCAATACCCTAAGTAAAAGCGAGAAAGTTTTTGGAAAGCGGAGGCTGAGCTTGTCGAAGCCGGATCCGCTTTGGCTTCGACCCTTCGGCGTCGCTCAGGACATCGCAAGCTCAGCCTCTGCTACGTCAATTTTATTTCTACTTACTTGTTCGCTTTTACTTAGCGCCAGATGGGCCGTACTTTATAAAGCGCTATAAAGCGCTAATGAAACCTTTTGACTTTGTGTACTAATGACTTTGTGTACTAATGACTTTGTGCATTAATGATGTGCAAAAACGTGCAAAAAACGTTTACGAAACCCATGGCGTGCTTAGATACTTAATCAGTTATGAGCAAATGCTGATAATATTCTTAATTACCTTGACATAGTACTATGTTTGTTATAGCATAGGTTAATTCACCCACAGGAGGTGAACTTTGCAAAACATGGGTTCGAGGTATAAATGACATGGCAGTTGCAGAGCGAACGATCAGTGAATTGACCTACGGCACCGGTACCATAAGTGAAGGAGCGACAGAGATCGCCTATCCACAAGTAGCAGGAATTGAAGCAAAGTCGATTGACCCCACGCTTTGTCCAGTTGAAGTAGCTGCGCGGATTATTGGGCAGAAGTGGACGCTTCAAATCGTCAAGACCTTGCTCAGTTATGAAGCGCAACGATTTTGCGAATTGCAGGAAGCATTGGGTGGCGTGAATCCCAGTACCTTAAGTAGCCGATTGAAGATGCTTGAGGATGAGGGAATGATTCGACGCGTTCAGGTAAGCGCGATTCCGCCCCACGTCGAATATAGTTTGACCGAGATGGGGTGCGAATTACAGAGCGTGATCCTAGAGATCAGTCGCTGGAGCCGTGATTGGCTTTGTACGCCGGAACGGCTGCACGCTTGGGATGAGCTTGGGGCGCTGCAGGATGATACAAAACTATAAAGAATTCACGAACAGACATTTAGATAGGAGTTACGCAGCCCTCCCGTTTCGATACGGCGAAAAGCTGCCTACTCAATCGGCACTTTGCGTAAACTCCTATTAGAAAAATAAATACCGGTATATTATGATTGTTCAAGGATTGACGGTCGGTCTTTTACAGGAGAATTGCTATATTCTCGGCTGTGAAAAGTCACAGCGTGGGGTCATTATTGATCCTGGGGATAATGCACGGGGTATTTTGCGTCAGATTCAGCAGTTGGGCCTAACCATTGAAAAAATCATTAATACGCATGCTCACTTTGATCATGTAATGGCGGTTAATGGTGTCAAAGCGGCCACTGGTGCGCCCTTTTATTTGCACGAAGCCGATTTGCCTGTCCTCCACGATGTGCCCGAGCGAGTACGACTTTGGCTCGATTCAGAGGTCGATCCGATCGATGAGCCAGATGAGTTTTTGCACCATGGACAAGAGATCGTTGTGGGGGAAGAGGTGCTCGAGGTGCGTTTCACCCCTGGGCATGCGCCTGGCCATGTGATCTTTGTTCACCACGCCAGCGGGCAAATCTTTGGAGGCGACACGCTTTTTCAGGGGAGTATTGGACGCTTCGATCTACCAATGGCAGACGGACCAACCTTATTACATAGTATTCGCGAACAGCTCTTCACCTTACCCGATAGTTATAGCGTCCATCCTGGGCATGGGCCGTCAACGACGATTGGGCATGAGCGTCAATATAACCCCTTTGTCGGGGGGTGAGCGATAGGCTGCGCACCGAGCAGGAGTCGATAACCTGTCCAGTTGACGGTGGTCTTCTTGTAGAGAATAGACTAAAATGCCACAAATGCAACTCATTTATCACATGCTGCCGATAGACCAGTGGCATGCACTGACAGCACAAGCGGATTATGTCGCAGAGACGTTGGCGAGTGAAGGCTTTATCCATTGTACGGGCGAGCCTGAGCGCTTGGTGGAGGTCGCCAATCGTTTCTATCGGCAGATCGCGGGTGAGTTTGTTATCCTGAGCATTGCGGCCACCAAGCTACAGTCCGAATTGCGATGGGAAGAGGCAGATGGACATCTTTTCCCCCACGTCTATGGTCCGGTTGTGCGCACAGCTATCGTTGCGGTTGATCCTTTTCCGCGCGCACCGGATGGGACATTCCAGCAACCGGCTTTGACAATTTTGGATGAGAGCTTGGGCCAATAGTATTGTATTTATTCGTCTTTTGGGTTCATTTGGTGATAAGATAGAGGGCACATGTCTATTCTGTCTGAAGGATTTGCTGGTTGGTTTCGTCGCTCCGTAACAGATGGGGCTGACGAACAAGGTGTGCTGGGGGTTACAACCGGTGGCAGTGTGGAGCAAGAACCCGTTGTCGTCTGGCGGGCAACCAATCAGATGGAAGCACAGGTTGTGAAAGGTCGGTTGGAAAGTGAAGGTATCCCGGCGATTATTCGCGGGGAGGCGCTAGGTGCAATTTATGGCCTTACCTCTGGTACATTGGCCGAGACATCGGTTTTGGTACCGGCTCCCCTGGCTGACAGAGCGGAGGCGATCTTGTACGCAGCTGTTGATGATACTGGTGTTGATGAAGCAGTCGTTGACGATTTAACCATAGTTGATGATGGTCGTGATAATGCCATCTGAATCAAGGAACTAGGTGACTATATGACTCAAGAAGTATACCGCCCAACGATTCCGGTACAATTGACTGAGCGTAAAGCAACCAGCTTTCGCATGAAATATCTGGTTGGTGGTATCTTGTTGCTCCTCTTTGTCGGCTATCTCAGTGTACAGATGGTTCAGGCCACGCGTACCACGGGGGCCTATTATATGACGGTGGCAGAGTTGCACACACAGGGCACGCAGGTGTATGGACAGCGTGTGCGGGTCAATGGCAATGTAGTGGGTGGCACCGAAGATTGGGACGCCAACAATGTGGTTTTGCGCTTCTCAATTAGTGATGAGAATAGTGCGGGTGAGGAAGCATTGCCGATTGTCTTCTTTGGGCCACGCCCGGATAACTTTCAGCGGGCTGCATCGGCGATTATTGAAGGCGAGTTAATGCCAGATGGTACCTTCCAGGCCGAAACGTTGCTACTCAAGTGTCCCAGCCGCTATGACGAAGAACCCGAAGAAGTTCAAGTAAAGGCAGTGCGATAACGCGTGACCAATTCACCGCCCCCACTCATTCAAGTTAACTCGCTCTATAAGCGCTACGGTTCCAAAATGGTGCTAAAAGGGGTTAATTTGGCGATCCATGAAGGCAATGTGGTTGCGCTATTGGGCACCAACGGCGCGGGGAAGACGACGTTATTGCGGCTCATTTCTGGATTGGCAAAACCAGACCGCGGCGAGATTGTGTTGGGTGGTGCGAAATTGCAGCAGGCCGGCAAAGAGCTGCGGCGCTATGTCGGACTCGTCAGCCATGTGCCTTTGCTTTATGATCATTTGAGCGCCTGGGAAAATTTGCTCTTTTTTGCTGGCATGTATGATCTGGCTGAACCGGCGGGGCGCATTGAAACGGTTTTACACGCGGTCGATCTCTGGCCGCGCCGACACGATTTTGTGCGTACCTATAGTCGTGGAATGCAGCAGCGGCTGGCGATTGCGCGGGCGATCCTTCACGATCCGCCTGTACTTCTGCTCGATGAGCCCGACACTGGGTTGGATCAGAAGAGTTCGCAAATGTTACAGACGTTGTTGCAACATCTGGGCGATAAGCGGCGGGCGATTCTCTTCTCGACCCATAATCTTGACCGGGCTCTAACGTGGGCGGATTCGGTGGCGCTGTTGGTGCAAGGACAGATTGACCATCATACCTCCATTTCGCTCTTTGATAATGCGGCAATGATTCACCAACTTCATGTAGCAACGGGCGTTGAATCATGAGTGTTTCCTTGTCGACTGGACATCAATCTGAATATGTAGAACCCGACACGCTTGTGATGCAACCTGTTGCTATGCGGACCGATAGCGGTTACCGGAGTTATTCTCGCAAAGTTTGGCTTGTTGCGGCCAAAGATTTGCGAATTGAAATGCGTGCCAAAGAGATTTTGGGTGTGATGGCCGCCTTTAGTATTCTGGCTGTCATTATCTTTGGTATGGCCTTTGACCTGCGTGTTCCCCGTTCCGAGATGGTTGCGCCTGGCGTGCTTTGGGGTATCTTGCTCTTTACCGGTTTGTTGGGGCTCAACCGCAGCTTCAGTGGCGAAATGGATCGGCAGACCCTGTTGGCGCTGTTGTTAACACCGGTCGATCGCAGTGCAATCTATTTGGGCAAGTTACTGGCCAACCTTTGCTTCATGGTAGTTGCGGCCTTGATTCTCCTGCCGGTAATGCTATTCATCTTTGATGTGAACTTTTTCTCCCCTTGGATCTTGTTGACGATCTTGTTAGGCATTTTTGGCTATATTAGCGTGGGAACGCTCTTTGCGGCATTAACAGTCGGGATACGATCACGCGAGAGTATGTTGCCGATTTTGCTCTTACCCGTCCTAGCGCCGCTCTTTATGGCCGGGCTAAAGATGACTGAACTGGTTATTGATGCGCGCTCGCTCGCTTCTTTTCAAAACTGGCTGGGCATGCTAGTGGCCTTTGATCTCATCTTTTTTACAGCAGCGTTATTAGTCTTTGATCTGCTTTGGGAAGATATTTAATGCGTACAGACTGGCACAATGTCGGTGGGAATTGTGTACTGGCGGCTGGCGTGTTTGTGGGTGTCGGAACTATTGCCAGTTTCCGCAATGTAACGAGATAGAGGAGTGCTATGAGTAGTGGAACATTGGTTTCGCACAGCGTACAAACACAAGCGCGTGGACGCAACATTGGATTGTTGATTCTGAGTATCGTGACGGTTGTGGCAATGGCTGCGGCCATGTGGGCTGCGTTGCTCTATGCCAAGCCAGCGACTAATCTTGCGGGAGCTGAGCAATTTGCGCAACGGATCTTTTATCTCCATATTGGTGCTGTCATGGGTGCCTGTATTGCCTTCCTCATGGCCCTCATTGGCAGCATCGTCTATTTGATTACTCGCGATCTGGATTGGGATCGGGTGACGCAGGCCAGCATTGAGGTGGGCATCATCCTAGGGGCCAGCATGACCTTGGCCGGATCCATTTGGGGAAAACCGACCTGGAACACCTATTGGACGTGGGATCCCCGGCTGACAACAACAACAATCACGTTGCTAATCTATGTCGCTTACCTGCTCTTCCGCAATGGCATTGATAACCGGCATGCCCGTGCGCGCTTTAGCAGTATCTACGCACTCTTTGCCTTTATCAGTGTCCCGCTCACCTATTATAGCGCACGCTGGTTTCGGTCGATCCATCCTGTTGTCTTTAATGGGCAAAACCCGGATGCACAGGGTTCCTTCAATATTGGTTCGACAATGGGACATACATTGTGGATTACTACAATCAGCTTTTGTTTGCTCTTTAATACCCTGATGATTATTCGCTGGCGGCAACTACGCATGGAAGATCGCCTAGAAGAACTACGCGAGAGGTTGGTATAAGATGGGATTCTTAGCGGCTGCTTTTATTGGTATCTGGGCGCTTGTGCTCTTTTATGTAATCTACCTCGGGCAACGTCAGGCGAACCTGGAACAGGAAGTGCGTGCCTTAGAAGAGGTCATGAATGATCACAATCGCACGACATAACTGTTAGAGTGCGCCTCAAATAAACCCACAGTTCTGCTGTGACTAGCAAGAAACCGTGGGTAATATTTGCACTATTATTTTGGCTGATATAGGGATGCTGCTGAAATTACGCGGCCAAGCCATTAGTGCTGCGAACATTTAATTTTTAGAAACCACCACACGGGTATGAACAGTTAGGGATTTCTAAAAATTAAGCAGCCAGACAACTAGTTTGGAGACGATATGACACAGGTTGTACAAGAGCCCGCCGTGACGGCATCAAGCGTAGAACTGCCTAAAGCATCAAAGCGCACTGAGCGTGGCGACCGCTTGGTGGTTTTTCTGCATGCGTTGGCGTTTGTACTTGGCTTTGGCGCAGTCTTTACCTTGATTGGGTCGGCGGCTGGGCTGCTTGGATATAGCCTCTATCCCTATCTGCGTTTGATACAGCAGCTTGGTGCTTTCCTGCTTGTGATCTTTGCACTGGTCACCCTCGGTCTCTTTCGGTGGCTTGTGACACGAATTAGTCGCCAGGTTGATCTGCACAAAAATCCGGCTGCTGCCGCATTGGTGAGCTTGCTGGAATTTTTTAATCGTTTGCTCTACACCGAAAAGCGTGTCACAGAGATGCACCAAGTGAACCGAAATTGGGGATATCTGAGCAGCGCAATGCTAGGGGTAAGCTTTAGTGCTGGCTGGGTGCCTTGTGTCGGCCCCATTCTCGCGAGTATCTTTTTTTTGGCACAAGATAGCGGAACGGCCGCACAAGGCGCAGGCTTGTTGGCGATTTATAGCTTGGGGTTGGGAATTCCCTTTCTAATCACTGGTGCTGCATTTAGCTCAATGAGCGCCTTTTTACGGCGGTTGAATCGCTATGCTAACATTGTGAGCATTATTAGTGGGATTTTCTTGCTCTATGTAGCCTATTTGCTCTGGAGTGACAGTCTCGCACTGCTGACCACACGCTTTTTCTTCCTCAATGATTGGGTCTTTCAATTGGAGGATTGGGTCTCCACTTCGTCGGGCACGGGTGGCGATCTCATTAGCCTGAGTTTTCTTGCCGCGGCACCGCTAGCCTTGATTGCAGGGCTGATCAGTTTTATTAGCCCTTGCGTGTTGCCTCTGGTTCCTGCCTATATTGGCTACTTAAGTGGTGCCGCCGTGGGTGCACGTAAAGTATAGGGTGAACAAAGGTATGCGGGTAACCCTTTACAGCAAGCCAGATTGTCATCTTTGCGAAACAGTCAAAGCTGACCTGCTTTTGCTCCAAAGTAAGATTGGGTTTACGCTTTTAGAACGCAATATTGAAGAAGATCCAGAGGAGTTTCTGCGTTTTCGTTATCTGATTCCTGTGCTCGACATTGAAGGTGGCGAACTGCTATATCCACCCCATACCTGGTATTCTGTCTTTCAGGCGTTAGAAGCTGCAAAGCAGAAAAAATAGTCTCTTCAAAATTCGACAAATTTTTGTCTTTACAGTATACTATTCTCTTGTGGACATTGCAGAGGTCCTCAAATTCTGCTGCATGTCTTTCGGTGAATATCTTATCGCGTGGCCTAAGCGCGCGTCTGTATAGATGAGTAAACATTAATCCGTTTGTTTTTTACAAGGGCTAGCGCCGCAAGATTTGTTAGAAATCATTGACTCGATGAGCGGAAGAGTGATTTTTAACAGTTGAGCGGCCAAACAATTAGGAGCAACAACAAGATGGCAAATATCAAGTCAGCAGAAAAGCGCAACCGGCAAGCCGCCAAACGTACGACGCTCAATCGCATTGTCCGTGGTAATTCCCGCACGGCGATTAAGAAAGCACGTAAATCGATGGAAGATGGCACCCCAGAAAGTCGCGAGGCTGTCTTTGCGGCAATGCGGGCCCTTGATCAGGCTGCAAGCAAGGGTGTGATTCATGAAAATAATGCTGCCCGCCGCAAAAGCCGCCTGATGAAGGCGCTCAATACATTAGAAGCTAGCAGCGCAGCGTAACTCTGCTACGTGGCACAATCTAAAAGGCGGCGGTCATCATGACCGCCGCCTTTTTTGTTAAGAATAGGTAACATGCCTCGGTGGCACCAAGAACGATGAAAATTTTTTGCCACAGATGGACGCCGATGAACACAGCTATTGATTTCTTCCTCTGCGTCCATCTGTCTGTATCTGTGGTCTATTTTCAGGGTAGAGACTAAGTAAGCCTCTACCCAACGCACCTTATTGTGTAGCGTTTGCAACAATCGGCAAATACAAACGTCTGATTGTGATGATCGCTTGATTTAGTGTTGTGATCGTTGCATCGGCTAGCGCAGTGGTATCGGGGTCATCTGATGGCGTATCTATCTCCCCAGGCGAATTTTGTTCGACAATCTGGGCTTGGTGTTGCACGGTAGCGAAACCACTCATGGGGATGATCTGTACCTGAAACGTAACACGCACTTCTGCGCCGCCAGAGATCTCGCCAATATCAATGCGCACAATCCGATCATCGGGTGCAGTGCCAGAACGGATGACGCCAGCTGTGGCTGTTACACTGTTTGCCAGCAAAACGACATTTTCGGCGAGGGGCACACGAATTTGCAATTGGGGGGAACCGCCATTCCCGCGGTTGCGTACCGTTAGCCGATAGATCAATGTGTCCCCAACGGAAACGAGCGTGTCGTTATTGGCATCAATAAAGAGGAAATCCGCTAGACTTGCCTCGACGGCCGCTTGCGCATTGATTGGGGTTGTGGTCCCATCGTTGGCAACGGCTGTTTCCGGATTGTCGGTGCGCAGCGTGCTGAAGTCGCTGCTCTCTACTGTGCCTTGATTGGTAACAGAGAGGACATTGGCTGGCAATGGCGTTCTGATACCGACGCGGAAGCGAATGGTGGCAGTGCTATCCGCCGCAATTGTCCCCACATTGACTTTGACCTGTTGATCGGTGAAGAGCGTACCGGCAATGATTTCGCCCTGACTCGTCGTGATTCCTGGGACGATCTCAAGTTCAGCAGGCAGTATATCTGTAAAGACAACATTGCGTACGGCAATTCCCCGTGGATTTTGTATGGTAATTAGATATTCTAAGGTATCGCCCGGTGATGGCTGACCATCCTGATTCTGATCGTCGATCAATGTGGCGCGCTTCTTTGCAAGGATCTCACCTACGTCAATCACTGTTGTCGAGGCTTGTGCCTGATTATCGGTCGGAACCTCATCGCTGCCATTGACGCCATCATCATTAATGTGGACTGTGGTAACGACAGTTGTGCGCTCCACTGGCAGAGGTCGATCCACACGGATTGCCAAATTGATGCTGTTGCTTGCGCCACTCGCCAGCGCCCCAACTGCAAAAGTACAAGTGCTACCGATACAGACCCAGCCACTGCTGCTATCGGTGGCTACATAAGCAGTGTTATTCGGCAGATTGGCGCTGATGGTAACATTCGTGGCCGCTTGCGTGCCCATATTCGTGTAGGCAATTTTGTAGTGAATCAGCCCGCCAGGGGCAACGCTACTTTCATTCTCATTGATTTCTATCGTTAGATCTGGGGAAGCAGCTATTTCTGTCTGTTCGGTGCCGATATCTGCATTGGGTCGTCCTGGACGCCCAATTTGGGCTTGATTATCAATGGTAAAGACTTGTGCCGGTAGGCTGTTGACGACTTTTACACGGAATGTGATATCGCCTGCTTTGCCAGCCCCGACAGTGCCAATTGTGTGAAGACAGATTGTCCCGGCGATTGCGCCACTTGGACAACTCCAGGATTGATTTGAATCGACAAAGGTTGTATATAGCGGGACTGTTTCTGTGATCACAACCCCAGTGGTATCCTGATTCCCCCCATTGGCATAATGTAAAGTGTACAAAATTTGACCACCAGGGGTGACTGTGGCTCCACTGTCATCTTTACTCAGCGAAAGTTCAGCCGCAGCTTTTACAGGTGTGCTTGTACTACTTTGTGCAATATTTATGATGCCGATATAGCCAAGTTTGGCGCTATTGTTAATCGTCGTCACATTAGTTGGCAGCGCGCTATTCACGTTAACACGAAACTCTACCTGGCCTTGCGTACCACCGGCCAGATCACCAATGGTCAGTTGACAAAGTGTTCCTGCTGGCGCACCGTTGGCACAACTCCAGGGCACCGAATTATTGCCGCTACGCACAAACGTTGTGTTGTTGGGGACTTGCTCTGTGATTGTCGCACCAGCAGCAGTCTTGGTGCCGTCATTGCGATAGGTTAGCTTGTAGACGAGGACATCCCCTGGCTCTGCGGTGATTCCGCCATCAGTTTTTGCTAATTTAAGATCGACAAGGGTTCCCTCGTTGATAAAAGTACAGGTAACTGTTGCGCCGGGATCAACACGGATATTGGTTGTTACAGAACCGTTGCTACAACTGCCGTTGGCCAATCGCCAGTTCGCAACGGCTAATTCACGTGCACGATAGCCATCCCGAGGTTCCAGATTGGTAAAAGTATAAGATTCCCCATCTTTTAACGAAAAGTTGTTCAATGGGAGCGTATTGTCCGTCGTAAAGGCAAAGCTGCTATCGGTACGGTCAGGACTTGGTACCGTTACTTTGCGCAATAGAAGTGCGCCATTTTGCTTATTGACAAAAGTGCAAGTAACTGTTTCGCCTGCATTTACGTCAATTTTATTGGCGGGGCTGCCATCCGAGCAGGTAGCATTGGCTTGTACCCATCCACTTATGGCACTTTGTACTATGCTGTAGCTGTTACTGGGCACTAAATTGACAAACGATTGGCTCTGACCATTCTTCAGGGAAAAGGCGGAAGGCGTAAGAGTGCCACCGGAAAAACTAAAGGATGTCGTGAAATCATTTACCGGTTCCGTTACTTGATTTACAATGATCGTGCCGAGTTTTACATTGACAATCTGGCAATGGACGATATCGTTGACACCAACGATGATAGTTGTCATCGGATTGCCGTTGCTACAATTGGCACTTTTCTGCATCCAGCCGGATGGCAATAGTTCGTGTAGTTGATAAGCGCTGTTAGTTTGGACTAGAAAGCTCTGCAGCGTGCCGTCCCTTAGTGAGAATGTTTGTGGATCTGTGGGACCACTTAATTCAAAGGTGAATTCTGTAGTGCCGCCTGCTGGTTCTGTGGTTTTTGAGATGATAAGATTATCGGGTGGGACGGTACTTGCAAAACCCGTGCTATCCCATCCAGCCCCTGCCAGGCAAGAGAAGAGCAGGAAGATCAGGAGTGGCCAGAGTTGGCGCAGGTGGCGACGAAAGTTGTCAGAAGAATGGATGGATGAGATATCAGTAAATGTACGCATAAGTAGAGTAATTAATCGATCTTTTCGTAGATTCATTCGTGAATTCAAAAGAGCGCGAAGTTGAAGCTGGCAAATCTACCATAGAGTATACTATTATTGGTTATAATATTAATCGCTATTTATTGCCAAATCCTTCGTTGTCAACGACAATTTGTTGGAATCTTTCTCATATAATAGTCGTAGATGAAGGATTTTTCAGATTTTGACGATTAAGAAGATGCAATTAGCGTTCGCTCATCAGCCGCGCCCACTGGGCATCCGGTGAAAACGCAATAAGCTTCAGCAGTAAAATCATCCGTTTTCACACTTTTTACACTTTTCACAGATGAGCCATTAGAGTTTTATCAATTAGCATTTGGATGTATTTAGATGACCAGAAATGAAGAGCGACAGATTGGACCTTATCAACTCCACGAGGAGTTGCATCGTAACACGATAACCACGCTTTACCGGGCCACAGATCAGCGCACGGCGCAGCAGGTGGTCCTCCATCTGCTCCACCCGTCACTTGCAAAAGATAGTAGCCTTGTAGAGCAATTCCTTGCCGCGGCTAAAGTGATGCAGTCTTTATCGCATCAAGTCATTGTGCCTGTTCTGGAGAGCGGAGTCCTGAATGCCAATGCACCTACGGTAAATGCCGACGATGCTTCGGAAGAGGCCGTTCACGAAAAGGATACGCAGAACGGCCAAGAGTACCTTGCACAAGATTCAGTGGTGTATCTCGTTGGCGCTATGCATTCTATGCAGACGTTGGCGCAATTTTTGCAGCAGCGAACAAAGCGGCTGGAGTTATATACGGTTTTTCAGATCCTCAAGTTGCTGACATCGGCTTTAAGTGTTGCGCATAACCGTGGGCTAATCCATGGCAGTTTAAGCCCAGCAACAATCTATGTGACCCAACCGGAAGATGCGCTTGAACCGGTCGTTCTTCTGGATCGCTTCTATACACTGCCTTTGCCCTTGGAATTGCTTACATCCCACGGCAAAGAAGAGAACCCGACTGCGCCAGGGGAACGCCAATCTGGCGAGCACGATGCAGCGGAGACAGCACAATCGCTGCGCGTCGCTCGCAGTGCTGAAGTGTCGGAGGGCGACCACCAGGCGCCGCTCATTGTGCAAGGGCGCGACGATCAGCGGCCTGTCGCCACAGCTGCGGCTGATTCTCCTGCCTCTAGTACAATTTGCCGTTGGCCAGTTTCCTCTTACATGGCGCCAGAGCAGGCCCGGAATGAGGATACGATTGATCAGCGCACGGATGTTTATAGCTTGGGGGCAGTGGCTTACCTTTTGCTTTTGGGCCGTCCTCCCTTTGCGACGGCACCGACGGCTACTCTGTTGACTCAAATCATCGAGCATTCTCCACAAGCGCCAGAAAACGTAGATTCGACCATATCCCCAGGGATTGCCTATGTCTTGAAATCTGTCTTGGCCAAAGATGGGAGCACCCGTTACGCGACTGTGCATGAATTTATAACAGCGCTAGAACAGGGCAGCCGATGGGTTGCCACCCCACCGAAGATTGAGCCGGCGCAAATTCCCTTTTCTCCGGCAAGTCAAACGCAGAAGCGTGCCAAACGGCAACCAAGCAGGGGTTGGATTGTATGGGTTGCTGTGCTGGCGCTTCTTATACTGCTTTCTACCCTTCTGTTTCGTAACGAATCGATGCGTACAAGCCTCTCGACGCAGTTGGCTAGCGCTAGTCTACGGCTGGAGAGCGCGATGAGCCAAGGTGAGAATGGGACCCCAACAGTCAATCCCGCGGATCTGATTCCAATCTTGATGCTGACCGTTACCCCGTCACCCATAACCCCAACAGCTACCGGCATTATTCGGATCACAAGTGTTGCCAGCTCAGAGGAACGTTCAACTCCTGCGCTGATCCAAAGTACGGTCGCACCCACGGGTACTATTGTGGCAAGCGAGTTGACCATAACACGAACCAGCACGGTAACCACCATAACAACGTCTGCACCAACTGTCACGCCACCAACGAGCAGCGTGGCACAAGCTGTTGCAACAGCAACCCCAGTGGAAGCAAGCGAAGAATATCCACTGGCAATCGATCCATTTAATCTGCTAGACGGTCCCATACTCCCCGGTGATATTGTGATCAGTGGTCAGGCTCCGGCAAACCAACGGTTACTGCTGTTGATTAACGGTCGTCAACTCGATAGCCTCGTCATCAAAAATACCGGCACCTGGTCGGTCATTGCGCCCATGAGAGCTGTGGGAACCTATGATGTTGTTGCGCAACTTTTGGATGAAGCGGGTACCACGGTTGCCACGGACGCACGGACGATTACGGTCATTAGCCAGCTGCCTGCGGCGCGCAGCGGCATTGGCGCTAGCACCCCAGAAAGTCCCCGTCCCATTACGACAACCCTTACTGTCACATCAGCGATTGAATTGGCAGGAGCGCCAACTGCCACGCCAACTGCCACGCCAACTGCCACGCGCACAACGCTAGCTGCAACGACTGTAATGTCAGCGGCTACCGTCGTTGCCACCCGCACAACGACAGAGACACCTACACCAACCCGTACGGCAGTGCCTCCAACAGGAACCGCAACGACAGCACCAACCGCATCCGCAACCAGTACGCGACAAGCTACGGCGACAGCGACGAATACGCCACTTCTCGCGGCAACGTCGACTAGTATGCCAAGTCCAACGGCAACGAGCCGACCGCGTCCTACAGCGACGAAGACACTCATTCCAACGGCAACCGCAACAAATACATCGATTCCAACCGCAACCAATACAGTGCGTCCACAGCCAACGAATACAGCGGTCCCAACGGCAACGTCGACCAACACGCCGATTCCGACGGCAACCAATACACCGGTTCCCACGCCTACAGTGACGAATAGACCCATTCCAACGCCAACGTCAACCAATACGTCGCTCCCGACGGCAACGGTGACCAATACGCCACTGCCCACGGCAACGGATACGCCACTGCCCACGGCAACGGATACGCCACTGCCCACAAACACCGCGACTGCCATCCCATTGCCAACAAATACCGCGCCGCCGACCAATACGCCGTTACCAACAGCGACCAATACGCCGATTCCCACGCCAACGGTGGCTGTGGGGGCGATCACACCGGTTGAGCCACCCAATGGTAGTAGTGGCGGTGGCCAACGAATCTTTCGGTGGCAGGCTAACTTTACTCCTGACGCTGGTACCGCGTTCGAGTTGGTCTTCTGGCATTTGGACGAGACGCCCCTGGCGAATGGCTTTGGCCTTGCGGCACCAACCACCGGCACGAATGTGACCGTGGATCTGGATAGGCTCGATGATGTGTTGGGCAGTCGTCTGGATAATGGCAAATATTTATGGGGCATTTTACTCGTACGCACCGACCCCTATGAGCGGATCGCCTATCTAGGTGGTGGCTACGAGTATAACTTTACCCGAAGTAGTGGTGGCTCTAATAATGGCGGACCATCCTCTGGTGAATAAAACGATGAACAGACAATTTTTTTCTACCTATGATCTTTATCGGCACAAGATGTGGCTAATAACTTTGGTCATCCTCCTCGCCCTGTTGATAACGTTGCGCTATCTTTTGCCGATCCCTGCTTGGTCTAGACCGTTGGGGGCACCAATCGATTCCTGGCAGAGCACTACGGCGCTGCCCCAAGGGCTGGCCAATCGGAACACCGTTGTACATGGCAACCAGCTTTATGTGATAGGCGGTAAGAGCGCCGACGACCGGGCCAGTGAGACAATCTACAGTGCCACGATAAATGCTGATGGCTCCCTTGGTGCCTGGCGCACGGCCGGCCAATTGCCAATGTCGCATTATCTCTTCACGACCGTGGTCGCCGGCGACGCACTCTTTGTGATTGGTGGCTGGAATGGGTCCGATACGGTGAACAATGTCTGGCGAGCCACCTTTGATACGAACGGCGATCTCACCGATTGGACGGCCATGCCGGCCTATCCAGAAGCGGTCGATTTACATGATGCTGTGTTAATCGATGGCTATATCTATTCTGTGGGTGGCTGGGATAGTCTCAAGCCTTTGCAAGGAATCTATGCTGCCGCCGTAACCAGCAGCGGGTTAAGCGGTTGGCAGCGCGTTGGCAGCTTGCCCAAGCCGCTCTATCGCCATGCCGTGGCAGGGGCCAATGGCTATCTCTATGTGACGGGTGGCTATGATGAGAAGAAAACCGGCGAGGCGACGGTCCTTGTGGCTAAAGTCAACGGCATGAATGCGCTGGGTGAGTGGCGGCTACCACCGGCATTGCCCGCGCTTACCTACTATCACACAGCGCTCATTCACGATGGACGATTGGTCGTGCTTGGTGGGCGCAATGATGATGCGGTCTTTGATCGTGTCTACAGCGCAGAGATTGGGAGTGACGGGTTAACGGGGAGTTGGCATGACGAAGCGAAGCTCCCGGTGGGACTCTATCGCTTTGGCGCGGCGACTGTCACGCAAAATGGGTCTGACTATCTCTATGTCACCGCTGGTTTGCGTAGCGACAGTGATTATCAGGCGGCAGTCTACCATTCCACTGTCCCTGAATTATCCACGGCGACTCCCATTGCGACTGCCACGCCGACCGCCACTGCGACGCCGACGCCACTACCAGGTGCACTCTCGCTGACGCTGCACAATGATCCGCATACGTGGGTTGGCCCTGGGGATCAGGTAACCTATCGCATTACCTATCAGAATAGTGGCGACCTGCTGCTGCGCAATGTGGAAGTAGCCAACACAATTCCGGATGGCGTGCAATTGGTTGAAAATAGTGCGCGCGGTGCTCCTGTGACCATTGGCGGCACCCTGGCCGGCTCAACGATCAGTTGGCAAGTGGGCGATCTGCCTGCCAAAGCAACTGGTGAAGTTGCCTATACGGTGCAACGACCGGTGCCACCGACGCCAGCTGTACCGTTGGCATTGGGGGTGACAATCAGCGCGCCACCAACGGCCAACCTCAACGAAGAGATCACCTATCATTTTGAAATCATCAATCGTGCCCCTATTACATTGACGAATTTGGTGGTGACGAATACCGTTCCTGCTGGTGCGCTCTATCTCTCTGGCGGCGATAGTGGGCCAACCAATGGCGTTGTGCGATGGACGCTCCCAAAGTTGGCTGCTGAAACGACAGCTACACTCGACTACCGCGTGCAAGCACGTGCCAGTCTGGTCAACTACGACTATCGAGTCACCAGCAGCCAAGGCGCAAACACCCGCGGTCGTACGCTTGTTGTCACCATTGTCAATGGCCAACCACCAGGGAATGGGGATGGCTTTATTCTGGTCAACAATGGTGCCACGGCTAGCTGGATAGAAGTCCAAGGAGCGGGGGGGACGAGCAACAGGGTCTACAATCCCTCTTTTGATCTTTATTTGCCGCTTGTTCAAGATGGCGGCAACTAGAACCTAACCACTTCCCAGCACTAAATTCAACGAGTGCGCCATTCCCCCGCGCTATTGTAATAATCGCAGATCGATTGCAGGGGACAAAGATCACACTGTGGTGCGCGCGCGTTGCAGATGGTACGTCCGTGTTGGATCAAATTGAGATGCAAGGTGTAATAGGTATTGGGAGGCATGGCGGCCTCCCATATTTTTTTGAATGCTTCCGGCCCCGCGCGGCGACTCCCCAATCCTACCCGCTGGCTAATCCGCTGAATATGGGTGTCGACGGGAAAGGCCCCAAGGTTAAAACAAAAGAGCATGACAATGCTCGCCGTTTTATGCCCAACCCCTGGTAATGTTGTAAGATAAGCCACGGCTTCCACAACGGGGAGATCAGCGAGAAAGCGCAGATCGTAGTTACCCTGTTCACGTTTGATCCGTTCTAAGGTGGCAACAATGTTGGGCGCTTTTTGATTATACATGCCGGCGGGGCGAATGGCTGCCTTGATCGCATCAAGTGGTGCCAGGCGTACGGTATCCCAATCATCACCGAATTGTGCCTTTAGTTGATCAAAGGCGCGGCCACTGTTAACATCATTTGTATTGGCACTCAGCATCGTGTGAATGAGCTCATTGATGACTGCTTGCGCTGGATTCTCATCCGCCACCCAAGTTGGCTCACCAAATCGCTCCGCTAACAGATCATAGACCCGGTGGGCCTTCTGCTGAATTGTCACTGCTTCTTTCTCCCGTCTCCTTATGCGATTACTTCTACGAACGCTTGGCCTTTTGCTTCTATTGCTCTACATCGCCTTGTTGACTGGTTGGTGGGGCCTCCATCTACTCTGGGGTGATACCCTTTGGTGGCTGGGGTTAATCAGCTCCTTTGTGCCCCTATTTTTTGTACCGCTCTTGCTCTTGATCCCCCTCGCCCCGTTGATACGTCTGCCGCTCTATAATAGCGCACTGTTGATACCGGTCACCTTGTTTCTTCTTACTTATGGCCCCCTCTTTTTGCCCAAAAGGCCGCTGCCCCACGTAACCAACCCGGCACCAATCACGATCATGACCTTTAATATGTGGGCAGGCAGCCGAACGGTAGCGACCGTTGATGTGATCCGTGACAATGGTCTCCCCGACATCGTCGCCCTACAAGAAACAACCCCACGACTCAATCAGTTGATCAAGCAAGAATTGGGCGCGCTCTACCCCTACCAATTCTACGAGTATACCTTAGACGGGCGGGGAATCAGTACGCTGAGTCGCTATCCCTTACAGAGCGTACGCATTGCGACAATCATTGATCTCAACTGTCGTGTCTTTCAGGTGAACATTGATCAGATCCATCAATTTTTGCTCTATAACTGCCATCCCCAGAGTTCCAATCTGCTCAATTTTCTGGGTGATGGGCGACCAATAGCAGCACAGATCAGTGAGACCTTTCGGATGCGGCGCCTATTGAGCCAAGCGTTGGCAGATGAGCTGGCGATACGCGCGGAGCCAACCGTGGTGGTTGGTGATTTTAATAGCACCGATCAGAGCGATGCCTATGCACTTTTACGGGGGCAGTTGCAGGATGCGCAGCTTCAAGCCGGCTGGGGCTTTGGCCATACCTTTCCTGCCTATCGACGGCGTGTGCGGGGGCTACCGATTTTCTCGCGATTGGTGCGCATTGATATGATCCGCTATACCAACGACTTTGTCGCATTGACAAGCCAAGTGAGTAGAAGTCATGGTGAGTCAGATCATCTACCCGTGCTGGCCACAATCACCTGGCGACACAGATGAGATTTGCAACGGCTAGCCCAGCGCATGGGTTGGTGACATGGACTGCTTCGGGCTGCTCCGGGCTGCTTCGAAGCCCAGGACTGCGGTGGTCATCCGCTCAACGTTCCAAGAGCAGGCGCGGCACACGGGGTAAGATGCGACTGACCACTTCATAGTTAATGGTACCGGTCCGCCGGCCGATCTCTTCCGCGCTGAGCGCTCGCTCACCCTGCCGACCAAGCAAGACAACTTCGTCGCCGATGCAGACCTGTTGACCTTGGCTGATCAGACTGCTGACATCGATGACTGTCTGATCCATACAGACGCGCCCGACCAACGGTACCTCCTGGCCGTGCAGCAGAACTGTCTGCCAGCTTTCCGGGGTACGAGGGAAGCCATCCGCATAGCCCACAGGAATGGTGGCTACTGTCATCGGTCGAGGGGCCAAAAAGGTGCGGCCATACCCGACACTATCACCTGGTTGCAGCTCCGTTAGATGCACGATCTGCGCTTTCCAACTCAGTACCGGGCAAAAGGCAGCAGGGAGGGGAGTTGTCTGGGCATCGGGGTGCAGGCCATAGAGGGCAACCCCACAGCGCACCATATCCAAATGGGTATAGGGTGCCCGTATGGTTGCGGCAGAATTGGCCGCATGAGCCAAGGGGGGCCGCAACTGTAGGGCTGTCACGGTTGTCAGTACCGCTTGAAAGCGCTTGTACTGCTCCTCTAAAAAAGGATGTTCTGGCTGATCTGCGGTGGCAAAGTGGGTAAAGATCCCCTCCGTGACAATGGCCGGATGGCTTTGGAGCATCCGCAAAAAGGCAGGAACGGCTTCTGGTTGGATCCCTAGTCGGTTCATGCCGGTATTCACCTTGACATGAACATGCGCTAACTGACCAGCGTTCGCGGCCGCTGCGACAATGGCTGCCACGGTCTGTTCTTCATCAACGGTTAAGGTGAGTTGTTGCGCCAAGGCGGTGGCTACCACCCACGGAGGGGTATATCCCAAAACAAGGATCGGCGCGGTAATGCCCTGGGCACGCAACTCCAGCCCTTCTCCGGGGGTGGCGACGGCCAACCAATCAGCACCGGCCTGTATAACGGTCTGTGCAACTGCCACCGCACCATGACCATAGGCGTTGCCTTTCACAACCGCCATCAGCCGGGTAGCGGGCGCAAGCAACTGCTTGAGCTTTCCAACGTTATTGACCAGAGCGCTTCTGTCAATTTCAAGCCAGGTGGCGCGAGTCGAGAGTATGTGAAGAGGATCGATCATGGGAATTGATGCTACGCTTGTTAACATCTTGTCATTTTCAGAAAGCTAAGTATACTCTTAAGGGTAACAACTATCAATGGGCCTCTGTCGCCGGCAAAATTGTTCACTCCAGCCCAATACCGCTGCATCATACACCATTCTTGGTATTCCACGAAACAATAGTATGAACTATCAACTCGGTTGCATTCATAGGTCACGCTATCCCTCGCGAAGGATTGCGCCGATTTCTGCGATTAATAATAATAGGAGGCCAACATGGGATTGTTAGAACCCCGCAGTTGGTTCTCTGGCAGACATTCTTCAACGGAGTGGTCTGAAGAAGAATGGGTCAGGCGGTTAAAAGCGAATGAGCCTGACGCCTGGTCAGAGTTTGCTCTTGGTGAATACGGCACCCGTCTTTACAACTACCTACGTCACAAGTTGCCGGAAAAGCAAGATGTAGAAGATGTACAACAAGAGACGATGAGAGCTGCAATCCAAGCAATGCAAACGTTTGATGGGAAAGTTAAATTGTCAACCTTTTTATTTTCATTGGCGAATTATAAAGTTGCAGATTTCTGGCGCAAACGTCAGGAGACGGCTGAGTTGACTGATATTCATATTGATCCTGGTATGAGTGATGAGAGTATTGAGTTTGTCGAGCTTCTACACAAATTAACCGAAGAACATCGTCAGGTGCTCTTGATGCGCTACTACGTGGGGCTTGGTGTAGATGAAATCGCCCGGATCCTTGGAAAGACTTACAAGGGCGCCGAATCGCTATTGAGCCGTGCCCGTGCCGAGCTGCGCAAAGTGATGGATGGCGATCACTGGCTATAATCAGTTAGGATAGCTATAGAAGTAGAAGTGGAACGGTCGCTTATAGCTCTCGCATGATGCAGAGAGCAAGTGAACCAGAAGCTATCCTAAAATGGGGCTAGCGCTCCAGACAATTCGCTGGCAACCGAGTCTCACAGCGAATACCAGGATAGAACTACAATGTGAAACTAGTCGTATTTGTATAGGCGCCTTTTCTGGCGCAGGATTGAATGAGTGAATGGTCCACCGGCATAGTCATCCTCAATGGGATGATCAAGAATTGCATAAACTCTTTGCCGCACGTCTGCCTGTGTTAGCGATCCCCGACGAGTTCGCAGAACAGCTAATCCAGTCCGTATTGGCAGAAATTGGTCAATACGCGGAGCCGAAAACGGATTTACGCCAAGACGACGATGTGCATATCCAAGCATCTGCCGGTATCACAATCGTGCAGGCACCTGAGCACGATCAAGCGAATTGTGCGGAGCGCGTGCCACGCCGTGTTCCCCAGCGAAAGCGCGTGCCCCCAGCAATTCTGTGAGACAGTTTTCCAACAAGGCTTACGCAGGTTGCCGGTTGTGTACCGCATTTTGCCCGATAGACACCAGAGAAGTGTGTAAGCCCGATCAAATAAGTCAACAAAAGAGGTAGAGGAGCTGTACAGCTCCTCTACCTCTTTTGTTTGATGATGGGGCTAGCACTACTGGCTTGTGCGATAAGCCGTGCCGGCGTTCAACCGCTCATCGTGTTGTGGAGTTGACGGATCGGTTGATCAGCCATACCATATAGCAACGACCATCCTGCAGAGAAGCCAATGGGAGAGAAACTAATGGGGCTATTAAAATTTGGTGCACATATGTCGATCGCTGGTGGTGTGAGCCAAGCATTGGATCGTGCCAGTTCGATTGGCAGTAACGCTGTACAAATTTTTACCAAAAACAACCGCCAGTGGAATGGCCCGCCAGTTGATGAAGAGGATGTTAAGCGGTGGCACGCAGAGATATCGACGCAAGCCATTGACTATGCTGTTAGCCATGCCAGCTATTTGATTAATTTAGCCAGCCCCAAGGATGATCTGTGGGAAAAGAGTCAGCGTGCCCACGCCGATGAACTGCAGCGCGCCCATGCCTATGGCGTGCGCCACGTTGTGCTCCACCCTGGTGCCCATGTCAGCAGTGGCGTTGATGCAGGCATCGCCCGTATTGCCGAATCGCTCAACCGCGTCCATGCGCAGACGCCGGAAGCCGCCGACACAATGACCCTACTTGAGCTAATGGCAGGGCAGGGAACGGTAGTCGGCAGTAACTTTCACGAGTTGCGACGCATTATTGAGCTTGTTGATGAAAAATCCCGCGTCGGGGTCTGTGTTGATACGTGCCATGCCTTTGCCGCCGGCTATGATCTGCGTACGTCAGCAGGCTATGAACAGATGATGGCTGAAATTGATCAGGAGATCGGATTGGCAACGGTCGGCTGCTGGCATTTTAATGATAGCAAAGGCAAATTGGGCAGCCATCTCGATCGCCACGAACACATTGGTGAGGGTGAAATTGGGATGGAAGGCTTTGGCAATATTATCAACGACGAACGGTGGTATGGAATTGCCATGTTGCTTGAAACGCCAAAAGAAGATGACTTGAAAGAGGATATTAAAAATTTGGCAGGTTTGTGCAGCCTAGTTACCGATGCTTTACGGATTCCAACAGGTTTGCGCGCGGTCTAGTACATCCCGGCGTAAATAAGGCCACAGTTGTTTCCCTTTTTTTCAGTGTTATACTGCGTTCAGAATGAGAACCGGAGTTTTGCGGACCAACGGGATCGCGTGCGTCGCACTGACCGCCAACTGCTTCCAGTTCGCTAGATGCTTCCGTCAATGCGACGCACGCTGGCCGAAACTAGGGGTTTCATTCTGATTTGAGTATAGCAGGCCTTATTTGCTGCCGTGGTATTTATGTCCAACTGTACCAGTGGCTATCAGGGAAATTGGAGCGCAGAGTAATGCGTCAGTGCTCTAGAATAGAAAGAACAAGTTTTTGTGGAGACGGATCTTTCAAAGCGTTTCATCCGCGTTTTAATCAATCCGTCTCCACCGCTTGTCCGTTTGAACCATCGTTTGACAGATAGTTACACAAGACGCATGTAGCGATTATTCACTAATCGGTACTGCTTACAATTTACGACGCCGTCGTTGGCGGCCAAGCGGGTTTGCGTCTAAATCGAGATCATTATCCTCTAAAAATTTTGGTGCTCGTGTTTGAGGCTGCGGTTGCTGGGGGGACGCTTCCGACGCAGGGGTTTCTGCCGCTGCGCCGTCACCAGATAGCACCATGGTCAGCAGTTGCGCTTCTATTTCTTTATTCGTTTCAACCATGCCACTGCACCAGTTGATGATGGCACGAAGGCTTTTGCGCTCTGTCACTTTACACTTTCGATAATCATCCGTCAATTTATCGAGCAGACCTTCCATGGCGTGTTCGCTAAGCATGCTACCAAAGCGTGCTCTGCCGCCCAATACCGCAACGACTAGATCGCGTAAAATTACCTCTCCTTCAAATTTAAAGACGAGGTTCACACCGTCGATATACTCTTGTGGCGTATATTCTTCGCGCGTATATTTTTGTAGATCATTGCGTAGCGAGCCCGTGCGTGTTTGTGTCGCAGCTGTAATCCGGCGATTTGTTGTGGTCCGGTTTGTCGTCACCGGACGGTTGTTGGGCGCTGCACGGTTGTTTGCGGCCCCCCGATTATTGCTATTATTATTTCGCGACGCTGCGCCGTCCCGGTTGCTATTACTATTTGCATTGCGCCGTGTTGGTGTTGCACCGCGATTTTGGCGCTCGTTCCGGCTCTTACTTTGCTGGGTTGCTGCATCTTTTCGCGTCGTATTTGCCGCTTGATTGCTATTATTTTCTTGCGACCTGTTCTCGTTACGCTGCCTGCGCTTGGCAGTCGTCGATGTTTCCGATTTTTGTACCTTGCGTTTTTGTACTTCAGGTTTTTGTACTTCAGGTTTTTGTACTTCAAGTTTTTGTACTTCGGTTTTTTGCTCTTTGACCTGTGTTGACTTTTTTGCGCGCGGCTTTGGGCTTGTAATCGCTTCTGTTGCTGGTTGCGCTGCGGCTGGCTTCTTGGGCACAGTACGCTTGGCTGGTAGCTCTTCGGCCGGCAACCCTTCGCCAACGGGCGGCTGTTCTGGCCATGTTTCCGCGGCTTTTGCCTTTGTAGCGGCTCTTTTGGTCGCGCGTTTTTTTGGTGCTGCTGTCTCCGGCAGATCAGACTCCGGCGGAACGGTGGGTTCTACTGCTACTGCTACCGCTGTTGCATCTTTTGTTTTACGCGTCGTCGTTGGTTTTTTGCGTTCTGTTTTTGGCGCGCTGAGCTCCGGCGAAGCATCAAGTTTTGGTTCGTCTTTTTTGGATCTTGTTCTGCGCGGCGTCACGCTTTCGACCACAGCTTCGACAACCGTAGGCTCCGTGGTTGGCGCGGCTTTTTTTCTGCCGCGTTTCTTGGGCGCATCTGCTACAGTTGCATCATTATTGGTCGGTCCCTCAGCCGCAGCTTCTTTCTGCGTCTTGCGTTTGGTCCCGCTACTTTTGGTTGTGCGTCGTTTGCTGGTCGAATTGCTGCTGAGCGCGGACTCCCCAACATCATCGGCGGCACTCTTGGCTGCATCTGCCATTCGTTACTCCCTACTATTGTATACGGCACAACTGCACATCAAGCACCCGCTTTACACCTGAAAAAGTGCTGCTACTTGATGGCACCGTTACGTATAATTTCTTATTTTGGGCGCGGAGGATAGTGCAAAAGCCCTTGTCGATCGGTTTGCGCGCACAATAAGTGTCCTTGAATGCTGGTGACGTAGAGCGTGCGTAAATCGGTGCCGCCAAAGGTGCAGTTGGTCGGACGTTGACAAGGCACTGGGTGAGTCTCGAGCACACGGCCTGTCGGTGTAAAGACATAGATCATACCGCCTGGCCCACTTACTTCCCAGCCGGCTGTCGCCACAATGTTGCCATCGGTGTCCAGACACATCCCATCGATTCCACGATGAGGATAAAAGTTGTGTAGCACTGCATAGTCCCCCAGAGATCCATCTTCACCAATCGGGTATGCACGCAACTCACGCTTCTCACCCTCGCCGTATTTGCTCTGCGCGACATAGAGCGTTTTGTTATCCGGTGAAAGCAATAACCCGTTTGGTGCCGTTGTATCATAGGTTACACGTACAACTGCCCACCGCCCATCTGGCTGTGGATCGGCACGAAAAACCGATTCGTGGTCCAATTCCATGTCGTTGCGATTGTCCCCATACCGTGGATCTGTAAACCAGATGCGCCCTTGTTCATCAATTGCTAGATCATTGGGACTGTTAAATTTCTTGCCTTCATATTGATCGCAGATGATGGTAACCCCACCATCGTCGTCATAACGCACAATGCGCCGACCGCCTGCCTCATCAGGCGTGCCCTGTTCGCAGCCATAAAGATGGCCATGCTTATCGAGCATCAAGCCATTGGCGCGATTGGTACCCGCGCGAAAAATCGTGATTTCCCCAGTAGCTGCATCGTAACGCAGAATGCGATTGCGGTCAATGTCCGTAAAAAGAAGGCCACTGCCCTCCCAAGCTGGACCTTCCGTGATACTACTTGGTTCAAGAAGCAATTCAAATTGCCAGGCCATGGTGACTGGATTCTCCAATAAAATAGTGGAAAAACATCAGGACTCATCTGCGAACCATCTGCGAACCGATGGCTTCTCTGCTAAGCGATGAGTATGTTTTCACACATTCTGCTGATGAGCGAGTACAAAATTATTTGCCCGACCGCTTTGGCGGAACGGGTTCGAAAGTCATAACACTTTTGAGATAAGTCCAATTTCAGTGCCAGATCAATAATCCAACCCGGCGGTTAGAAAACCTGGCCGACTACTGCCTGCGGGAGCGGGTGATCGTAAGGTGAAGAAGCAAATTATAGTATAGCACGATTCTCTACATAGCCAAAAATAGCTACATGAAGAGGTGTGTTTTGCGTTGGGGCAGAATGGAAAGATAACTCCACTTGGGCTACCCCCACTATACTTGGTGGCGTACCACATCGCTCATCACTTTAATAACGGTCGGGGGGTGGAGGAGCATATTGGCATAATTTGCATTCGCCATGGGGCAAGCACACTCTTTGCGCTTGATGCTCCCGCGTAATTCGGCCATGGCGCGACTGCGCCAGAGTGGCGTAATGTCATAATCGTGATCACGCACATTGCCTACTGATTCGGCACGAATGCAGCAACTCCACAAGTCGCCATTCGGCGCAATGTGGGCACTGGCCCAACCGGCATAGCAGGGGATCACTTGGTCGTGTTCATGCAACACACGTTTGGCTAACTGATAATATTGGGCGCGGAAGGCTTGCGTAAAGCGCGCAATCCCTTTGGCTGGGGCCTGGCGCGCCTGTTGGCTGAGAAAATCGGCGATCTCATCATAGTCGGCGGGCTGCGGCGTAATGCCCCAGCCAACCGTATCTAACTCAACCCGCTCCTCTGCCACTTCGGTGATGTAGCTATCCGGCTCCAAAAACTTGAGCCCCTCTTGGATCTCCTGGAAACGATGGGCGTTGAAACGACTGATGACCGTATGGACCGTGAGTACGAGATTTTTGTGTGTTTTCTGCAACTCTTTCAGCCGCTGCCAGGTTGCCATCGAAAGCTTCCAATTGCCCTCCACCCCGCGGATGTCATCGTGCTCATCGCCGATGCCGTCCAGGCTGAGGTTAATCCCGATGCTGCTGGTAGGGCACTCGCGACACATGCGCTCGGTCATTGCCAATACACGCTCGGTCAACATCCCATTAGTGGGGATCGTGATCACTTCGGGCTTGCACTGCTGATAGCCGCGAATGACCAGTTCATCGAGATCGGGACGCAAAAAGGGTTCACCACCGGTAAAGGTCATATAAAAAGGTGCATGGCCCAGGCTGGCAAAGACCTTTTCCCACTCGTCGACGCTGAGATCATCGTTCGGTTTGCGCCAGATGTCACAGGTGCGGCACTTGCTGTTACAGCGAAAGCTGACGCTGATGACGACGGAAAAGGGTTTTACGGCGGGCCAACCGAAAGTGCGAAAGGCCCAGTAAAGCGGTAGTTTGGGTATGAGTCCGAGCATGATTTACTTTTGTTGATCCTCTGGCCAGACGCGGCCAAATGAATTCCTTATCGTCAAGATGTATTTATAGAAGACGGCTAGTGCAGAAAAAGACAACCCGCCCCACAAGCGTGGCGGCGGGCTGCTCATCCATCCAGAGTCGTCATGGATCTTTGTTTAGGCTAGCGCTTTTGCCTTGTCTGACTGTGCATGCGGCACCTTCTGATCCTTCGCCCCCAAAAAGAAGCGCTTAAATTGACCAACGGTCCCCGGCAAATTCAGCCAATTATCCTTCATCATCGCCTTTTCCAACACCCGTTCGGGGCGGTAGAGGTAGAAGCGACGGTACGCTTCACGCCACTTTCTGACGATAAGTTCAGAGTCGTAGTTCTCGTTCATCGTGAAGCGGGGCTTCTGCTCGTGGATCGCAAAGTCGGTCCAATTATCGGCAAAAACTTCGCCCCCCTCCAGGATCTGGTCATACATCACCGTGCCAGGGAAGGGTGCCGCCAACATAAAATTGGCGAGCTTGGGGTCAAGTTCCAACGCCAGTTGAATCGTCTTTTCCATCGTCTCTTCATTGTCGCCGGGCATGCCAAAGATGAAGAAGCCCATCGTCTGCAAGCCCGCCGCCTTGGCATTCTTAAAGGCTTCACGCACCTGGTCGAGCGTCTGCCCCTTACGGATGACGTTGCGCAACATCTGCTCGTCGCCATTTTCCACGCCAAAACCGACCCGCTTACAGCCCGCGCCCTTCATCAATTGGAAGAGTTCGAGATCGGTATGGTTGACCTTCATGCCATGCACCGTCGTCCAGGGTACCGTATTCAGCCCCTCTTCGATCAGGCGGCGACATAGCTCTTTGGCGCGCGGCAGCTTGAGATTCCAAATATCATCGGTCATGCCGATTTCCGTCGCGCCCAAGCCATTGACCAACCACCGCCACTCCTGCACAATGCTCTCCACCGAACGCGCCCGCCATGTATCGCCGGTCACCGGCTTGGAGCAGAAGGTACATTTGTAAGGGCAGCCGCGGCTGGTCAGGATCGTAAAGCTGCGTGCATCGCGGTCAAGACCATCGGTGAGCGGCTGTAGATTGGTGTAGCGGTCGATTTTAAAGAGATCGTGCGCTGGGAATGGCAGTGCATCGAGGTCGGGGATCATCGGGCTTTCCGGGCTGGCGACGATCTCATCACCGTTGCGGAAGTGAATGCCCGGCAATAGCCCCGGCTTGCGGCCTGCTTCCAAGATGTTCGCTAGCTCCAGCAACGAATATTCCGACTCCCCTTTAAAGACATAATCAACGTATTGATGATGGGGTGCACTCATCGATTCGAGCGGCATGATCGTCAGATGGGGCCCACCGAGCGCGGTAATCAGCCCACGTTTTTTGGCCAACTTTGCCATATCCCACGCATCGGCAATCAGCGGTGTCGTCGCCGTAACGCCGATCATGTGGAAGGGCTTGCCCTGGCTTTCCGCCAGATCCAAATAGTAATCGACACCCACATCTTCAATCGCGGCATCATAGATCATGCACTCGTGGCCACCCTCACGCAGAACCGCGGCCAGGTACCCCAGCCCCAACGGGATATGTTTCCGTTCACTCCATACCTTTGCTTCGGGGCTGGCTAAAATAATTCGCATAAATTCACCTAATTTGTTAATACTGCATGTTCACCGACTGCACCAGTTGGATCGATTTGTATAGGTTCTGCATGCTTGAGCAATGGGTCAATCGCCAAGTCTTCATCAAGCAATGGCCAGTGCAAACCATAGCCGGAGGGTGCAATGTCGATAAAGCGCCGTTCCTCAGGTGTTCCGCTCAACAGTCGTTTTGAGCATTTCTCCCAAACGATGCGATATGCTTGGTTATCAACAGTTAGATATAAATATTCCTGTGTGGTTTGATCAATAACCACATGGTGAAACTTATTCATTGTCATCCCCATGAACCCGTTGATACTCTTCAACAAGATAATCAAAATTCTCAAAAATAATCTTGCGAATTTGGCGTCGGTTTCTCGGACTTAGATTGTACCCATACACTTCTTCGATCTCATACTCCTCGACTTTGAGCCAAAATTTACAGTCGGTATCACCTTTGCGAGCATGAATATGGGGTGGCTCAGTTCGTTCATTCATGTAGAAGAACAAGCGCCAGCCGTGAATCGTTAATGCCGTTGGCATAGCAAATTAAATCGCGCCTTCAGCTTCAATGCTCTTGCGCAGCCCGGTCTTCTCTTTCTTCGGCAGGAAGGTGCGCAGTGCAATCCGTACGTTGCGCGGCAAGTTCATCCAGAAATCTTTAGTCTTCATGCGGCGGATAATCGGGGAAGGGCGCAGATAGAATTGGCGGTAGGCCTTGCGATACATCTCCTCGACCAATTCGGCGGTCATTTCGCCCATTTCGTAGCGCGCCTGCTGCTCAAAGAAGACATAATCTTCCCAATCGTTGATCAGGAAGCGCCCCTGCCGTTTAACCATCTCGTAGACTTTGGTGCCAGGGTAAGGGGTCATCATCGAGAAGTTAGCGATCATTGGATCGAGTTCAATCGCAAAGTCAATCGTGCGTTGCATTGTCTCGCGTGTGTCGCCGGGCAAGCCGATAATAAAGAAACCAATCGTCTCTAGATTGATCTCCTTGGCATTTTGGAAGGCCTGGCGGATCGTCTCCATATCGATCTTCTTGTCGATGCTCTTCATGATCTCCAAATCGCCAGTTTCGACACCAAAGGCGGTGCGCTTGAGGCCAGCCTGCTGAAGTAAGGAAAGCAGCTCTTTGCTGGCCAGATTCGCGCGAATGCCATTGACAAAGATCCACGGCACCTTGTTGAGATTGTTCTCAATCACCATGTGCGCCAACTCTTCCAGCCGCTTCACACGGATGTTGGCGCTGTCATCGAGAATACCGATCTCCTGTGCGCCAAAATCTTCGACAAGGTGACGCCATTCGGCCAACACATTCTCGGGGCTGCGGCTGCGCCACTTGATCGGCATGATGCTCTGGCTGCAGAAAGTGCAGCGGTAGGGGCACCCACGGCTGGTCATAATGCTAAAGCTACGCGCCCCATCAATCGCATCGGTGGCTGGCTGCAAATTCGTGTAGTGCTGCATCTTAAAGAGATGATAGGCCGGCCAGGGCAAGCTATCGAGATCGGCAATCGGCGTGCGATCCGGGTTGTTGTGGATCTGCCCATCGCTCGTCTTGTAGGTGACGCCGAGACAATCGTCAAAGACCTGATTCTCCGAATGCATAAAAGCTTCGGTGCTATAGACCGCGTTCTCTTGCAAGAAGGATTCCAGGCGGCTACAAACCTCAATCCAGCCCTCTTCCCCTTCACCGCGTACGATGATATCGATGTAGGGTTTTTCGCAACTCTCTTCCGGCAACACGCTGACGTGGGGTCCGCCCAACACGATCGGACAGTCATAGGCTTCACGAATATCACGAGCCGTGCGCCACGCCTGTTTCACCTGCGGTGTATTGGCCGTGATACCGACAATATGTGGTTTGAACTCCTGAACGAACTCGGCGACTGACTTTTCTTCCACATCACAGTCGAAGATCACCACCTCGTCGCCACGCCGCTCACTCACCGCGGCCAGATAAGCCAACCCCAAGTGAGGCGTTGTTCGGGTATCGATCGGGAGGCGAAACCGTGGGTTTATGAGTGCAACACGCATGAAAACCATTCCCTCCTACAGGACAGCAATTCTCTGCTGTATCTAAAATGCGCTATCGGAATAATTGCGTACACGTATACGCAAACCATCAACTTATTGCTACAGATCATTGTCAAACTGACGCGCATTGTACCACACGCACAGGCCATGCCCAAATTTTTATGAAAGATTTTATAAAATTTATTTTATCAGTGTACTGTCCATTTTACAACAGGCCGCAAAGCGCTTTGAGCGGATTGGAGAGATAGTGCGCCTGACCAGCCAAGCGCCGTTTGTACGTGAGCTGCCGGTGAAACCATTCAGCGGGCAGCGAGTTGCCCTTCTCCTCATTATAGACTAAACAGGCGCGCATGCGATTCGATTACATAGTTTGTCTATGAGCTACAAAAAGATGATTGGTTTATCTGCTATTGTAGCAGCAAAAAACAGTGAATTTTCTACCAATGTCAGTCAGTTTTTCGGTGTTTTGTTACCGAATTATTCAGGACTTACGCCGTGCTCTCTGGCTTCGACAAGCTCAACTGGCGACCGCGGCGTAAGTCCCGCTTGTCTAAAGATACGCCCTTTAGCTCTTGAAAACGTGTATCATGCATGTTACTTTTGCTTTGGTGCATATCAACCAAAGCGGGAGACTGCCGTTAGATTCATCATCAAGCGCCCCAGGCGGTTGACAGCCTCACCGCCTAATTATATTAGACCGTATAGATCGCACAAGGGACAATCAAATGCGCCTGCCATTTTTCCACCAGCTTGCCATTTTCATCTTTATGATGCTCTTTGCGCTAGCTGCTTGCAATCGATTACCTACGGACGACGCAGCCGCTACATTGCGGCCAACAGCAGCGGTCGAGCCGACATCACAAATCGATGAGACGCAGCAAACTGCCGCGGAATTTGTACAACCCGCGAATACGGTGCAAGCGTCACCGGCTACACAACCATTATCCGTTTTCGATGAGGAGCTGCAATTCCCGTTTAAACAGACAGGGACGTTGGCCATAGATGAACCACTGACTGTGACCATCCCTCTTGCGGCGGCAATGCGAGCCTACTTGCTGATCGCAACCAGCACACCTATTAGCGTCACCGTAATTGCGCCTGATGAAGAGCGCAGCCATCCACTCATTGCGCTGACCGATGAACAACTTATCGCCACGGGACTTACACCCAATCCTGATACTATATCAGCGAAAGTTTATCAATACCCAATGACAAATCCAGCCGATGGCAAATGGAACATCCAGTTACTGGCACAACACGAAAGTGACTACGGAGTCTTCTTGGCAATTGAATCTTCGATACACTTGGTAACCACGCCCGCCGGCGGTACCTATCATCCAGGCGATCCGATTGTATTTCAAGCGATCTTGGCGGATGGCAATGCGATCATCCCCGGCGCAACGATGACCGGTACGCTCTTGCTGCCCGATAAGACCACGATGCCCTTGGTGTTCCAGGACGACGGCATACACAACAATGGCGTCGCCGTGACGCAGATCACTGCACCAGATGTCAATCGCCTTGTGACCTACCAGGTGCGGGCGGTCAAAGATAACCTCATTCGTGTGGCGGAAGAAGGTTTTACTATCGCCGGCCAAACCGCAATCTTCCAGAAAGTTGTGGGCGAAATTCCAGTGGACACCAATGGCAATGGACTGTACGACGAATTGAACCTCCAGGTGCTGCTGGATATCCAGCAGGCAGGTGACTACACAATTCAGGGCATCCTAACGGATGCTAGCGGGAATCCCACTTGGAGTGATGACTTTTCGACCTTTGCTACCGGTGTACCGTTGCCTACAGGTATGCAAACAATCACCTTGAGCTTTTTGGGGAAAACGTTACGTGACTATGC
The DNA here is from genome assembly GCA_034432375.1 of Caldilineaceae bacterium. Classification (GTDB taxonomy): domain Bacteria; phylum Chloroflexota; class Anaerolineae; order Caldilineales; family Caldilineaceae; genus JAHBVH01. The sequence continues at coordinate 140,433 of DAOUCA010000027.1, read as the reverse complement.
CATCGATGGGCCTTATGTTCTGGAAAAATTGAAAATTAGCTATATGGAGCCATCTGCCTATACTAGCGTTCCCATCGATTCCGCAGAACAGCTTTACACAACGGCGGCCTATCGCGCCGCCCAGTTTGAAGGCGCGCTATTACAAGTGCTTTCCAGTGAAGAAGCCGCAGTCGATGAAGATGGCGATGGTCTATTTGAGCGCTTAACCGTTAGTGTGACTTTCGATGTGCTATTTCCTGGCGAGTATAGCTGGTTTGGCATCTTAACCAGCGCGCCGGTCATTGATGCTCCCACCAGCGGAGAAGGGTTTCTGGACAGTCGGACGCCCGCCGTTTTTACCTTTGACGGGTCGGCGATTCGAAGGATGGCTCACAATGGCCCGTATCGACTGACCAATGTCTATGTAACCCGGAAAACCGGTCGAGTCGAGACCTTATACTTTGACGACGTTCACACGACTGCTGCTTATGAAGCGACAGAATTCGCGCCGTGATTTTGCGCCCGTGTGGTCGAGCGATCCTGCTCGACCACACGGCCATTCGCCAATAAGATCACCTGATCCGCCCGTGCCAACACCGCGGGCCGATGCGACACGACCAAACAGGTCGGCTTCGTCGCCCCGGCAAACAACCGTTCCCACAGCAACCGTTCCGTCTCCCCATCCAGCGCACTTGACAGATCATCAAAGACCAGCAGTTCGGGTTGCCGCATAAACATGCGCGCCGCCGCAGCCCGCTGCACCTGTCCGCCGGAAAGACGCATCCCCCGTGGGCCAACGAGCGTCTCTAGGCCATCGGGCATGGTTGCCAGGTCGGGCGTGAAGATTGCCTGTTCAAGTGCAGCTTGTATCCTTTCGGGATCTTCCGGCAACCCGAGCAAGATGTTATCGCGTAAACTTTCGGAAAAGAGACGGGGCGTTTGAGGAGTATACGCCACCCGCGGCGGGACGAAAAAGCAGGCGGGGTCGGTCACCGGTGCGCCATTCCAGAGAATTTCACCGGCGTCCCTCGGCAACAGTCCCAACAGCACGCGCAAGAGCGTTGTCTTGCCCGCGCCGATCTCGCCGGTGATGACGGTCAGCGTGCCGGCGGTGAGTTGGAAATTGATCTCTTGAATCCCCGCGGCGGTCTGTGGATAGTGGTAGCTGAGTCCACGCACTTCGAGCCGTTGCAATGAATCGGTCGCGGTGCGTACAACGGCGGGTATGGTCGGCAGCGGACCACGTAAATCGATAGGATGGCACCCAAGGAGTTGTTGGGGCGGTGCGTCCTGCATCAACGTTTGCAGTCGCCCAATCGCCACCTTGCTCTGTTGATAGAGGGTAAGTTGGGTGGCAAGGTTTTGGATCAATACGGTGATCGGCCAGATGTAGGTCACGAAGAGTGCGAAATCACCAACGGTGAAGCGCCCCGCCTGAATCTCTCTTGCCGAAAGGAGGAGCACAAGCGCGGTGCCGATGACCACCGTGTTACCGGCCAGCGCGTTGATGAGTTGGCTCAGCAGCCGGTCACGCACTACGGCCTGACGGCGGGCGGCGTTGAGCTTGCGGAAATGGGCCAACACCCGTTCCTCGGCGTTGTTCACTTGGATCGCCTGCACCGCGCCAAAGAGGTCACCGATGGCGCCAGCGACCGCGCTGCTGGTCGTGCGGCTGGCTTCTCGGTAGCGCTCCACACGTCTTTGCAACCGCTGGGTGATCAACACAATTGCCAGCAGCGGCGCAAAGACACCGAGGGTAATTGGCACGCTGACCTGCACCATGGCGATGACAGCGACCACGGCGGTGAGGCCAAAGCCAAAGAGATCGCTAAGTTCAATATCGAAGGCAAAGATCTGTTGTGTGTCATCACGAAACGTGTTGAGTACGCCACCGACACTTTCGCCCGGCGGCAGCGGTTGTGCACCCGGTCGTTCGAGGAGGCGAGCAAAAATGTTGTGGAAAAAAAGCGCGCGGACGGCATGACGAAAGGGCACGAACGTGAGGAAGTTGGCCCCGCCCAAGCCGATCATTGCCAACGCGCTGTTCGCCAGTTGTAACCCGACAAGCACCAGGATGGGCAATGCGCCCGGTTCGGCAGCGATGTGGTCAAAAAAGGCGCGTAGAATCAACCCCGAAAACGCCAGCGACAGGGTGTAGCCAAAGTAGAAGAGGCGACTTGTACCGTAGAGACCGGGACGAAAACGCGCAAGCCGCCACACAGCGTTGATTGGGTTCATGAGCATTTGAAAATGAGTCAGGTTCGTTAAGTGCTTATGACGATTGCTCGTTATCCGTATCGCCGTGGTTTGAAGCGGTGACATTGCCGGTTGGGGATGTTGATTGACTTTCTGCCGCCAACAACCCAGCATAATGGGATCCCTTTTCCGCCATCAGCGCCGCCCGTTTCCCAAGCTCTACCATCCGCCCTTCTGCCAAGACCAGAATCTGATCGACCCATGCCACCGTCTCCAGCCGGTGCGCGATGATGATGCACGTCCGCCCCGTCAACAGCCGCTCAATTGCCCGGTCCAGCAGCCGCTCGGTCAACGGATCGAGGCGAGAGGAGGGCTCATCGAGGATCACCAGCCCGGGATCTTGCAGCCCAATCCGCAAAAAGGCTACCAACTGTGCCTGCCCCGCGGACAACCCCTGACCACCGGCACCCAACATGGTATCCAACCCGGCCGGCAGCGCGCGCAGCCAATCGGCCAATCTCAGCTCTTCGGCAATCGACCAAAGCCTTTCGTCGGTTACCGTTTCATCAAAAAAAGTCAGGTTGTCACGCACGGTGGCGTGAAAGAGTTGGACCTCTTGCGTTACTATGCCGACATGGCTACGCAAGTCACGCAGCACCAGTTGGCGGATCTCCACGCCATCCCGTCCCAGCTTGATTGCACCAGTGGTGGGGTCGACCAACCGCAGCAAGAGCCGCGTCAATGTCGTCTTGCCACTGCCCGTCCGCCCCAGGAGGCCGAGCGTTTCGCCTGCCGGCAATGTAAAAGTGATATTGTGCAACACAAAAACATCCGCATCGGTGTAGCGTACACTGACGTTGTCGAATTCGAGGGCGATGGGGCCGGCGTTCAAAGAGGGGAATTGTAAATGGTGAACGGTGAATGGTGAATTGTCAATGCCTGCCGCCGTGCTCATGCCTCCGCTCTCGTGTCTCGTATCTCCCTGTCTCGTATCCCCCTGTCTCGTATCTTGAATCTGACGCTCGATCTGCAATAATCCCTGCACCCGCGCCACACTCGCCCCCGCGGTCTGCAAGTCCTGGATTTCGTTGACGATCTCCCAGAGTGGTCCGCTGAGCAGACCGAGATAGTGCACCACGAGATAGACGGTGCCAACGGTGATGCCCTCTGTTTGATACAACCAGTCACCAAGTAAGAAGACAGCCGCATAGGCCACCCCAAAGATAAGAATGGGCACCATCAACCCACCGACGTTATAAGGACGGATGCGTAAGAAGGCGGTATAAGACCGTTGCAACTGCGCCAACAGCCGGTGCAGCGTGTAGGCAACCGCACCGTTGGCGCGGATGTCTTCCGTACCATGCAGCCGCTCTTCGAGGAAACCATAGAGTTCGGCATCGGCCTGGCGGGCCACTTCCCAATGAGGGGTGGCTTGCCGTCGCAGCCATTCAACCGTAACCAACCCCGTAATAGCCACCAGCGTGAGGACCAGCCCAATACGCCAGTCGATCCACCAGAGCATGACGAGCACACCAGTGAGCAAAAGCAAGTTGTTGAGCAAATTGAGCGCCAACTGCGAAAAGAGGTTGCCCAGCGCGTTGATATCGCCGTCGATCCGTTCAAGCAGTTCACCGGGAGAATGGGTCTTGTGAAATTCACGGTCCAGGGTGAGGCAGTGGGCGACGACATCTTCACGCAACTGGTTAGTCGCTTGCCAGCCAATGTTGGTGCCAAGATAGGTGGTGACCAGGCCCAATAGCTGTTCCAGAAGTGCAATCGCCAAAAAGATCCCCGCTGCGCCCAAAAGCACGCCGAGCGCGCTGCCCGCTTGCGCCGCGTTGAGAAAGCGGGCAATGATTTGGGGGTTGAACAGCTGCGTGGCAATGGTCGCGAAAAGCGTGAACCAGAGCAACAGCAGACCGGCGTAATGGGGGCGCAGATAGTGAATGAACAACTGCCACGGTGAATTAGCCGTCATGGGATCTCATCAAAAATGGACAAATGCACTGCATGAAAATATTCCCAAGCTGATAGAATACCATTCAGATTCTCTGATGAGCATACTGAAAAGAATCGTGTCTAGACAATATACCATTATATTGACCCACCAACTAGAACAGATGTGGTGCGTTACAATACCAGCACTGCCAGCGTGCGAAGCAGAATTCAACGATTCCGCAGTCGGCAAGGATGCGACAACACCAGAGGGCTAGTTTGGTGCTTTTCAAGATAATACACTTAAGTGGCAAATTGGATCGATGGGTAAGTGGCCCAGCGGAAGTCGATGCGCAGCTGATTGGCTTGCTGTACCAGGTACTTGCGTGTGCAAGCTGACCCGCATCAACCGGAAGCTCGGGCATAAAAGGTGGCCCCCTCCCCACGATTGTGCGAAGTGAGCAACCTCTCCCCGGAATCCTCGTACAAGGTGTACTTTTCTCTCCATTGACAGAGATTCGCTTCTTTGCTACGATCAGCATGAGCAATTTTGCCTTGTTCGATGCTCCAATTCTACTCTGCGTAGCTCATCGGCAACGCTTATGATAGCAGCGCCTTTATGCTCAGTAAACATTCATGTGAAAGCGTGTGCCAATGAATGCGCAAGTCACTTCCTCCCCGAATTCTCCTGTCCAGCAGCGTCCTTCCTCGGCTCGCCGCCGTGAGGCGATTGAGGGGTTTCTCTGTATTACCCCCTGGTTACTTGGCTTTCTCCTCTTTACTGCCGTTCCCATGCTGGCATCGGTTTGGCTGTCGCTGACCGATTATGAGATTCTACGCCCCATCAGCTTTGTCGGCCTCCAAAATTTTAGCAAAGCGATCCAGGATCCGCTCTTTAGCAAAAGCTTGTGGAATACCGCCGTTTACACCATTCTCTATGTGCCGCTCCACTTGATTACCGCCTTGCTGGCGGCCTTGCTCCTAAATACAAAGGTGTGGGGCATCAGAAGCTACCGAGTCATCTTTTATATTCCTTCGATTATGCCTGCCGTTGCCACGGCCTTTCTTTGGATGTGGATTTTCAATCCCAATTACGGTCTGGCCAACGCGCTGCTTGACCTTGTCGGCTTGCCACCACAGAAGTGGCTCTTTGATGAGGCGCTAGCCAAGCCTAGCTTTGTGCTCATGGCCTTGTGGGGCTTGGGGAGTGCCATGATTGTCTTTCTGGCCGGTCTACAAGGGGTCGATCCGGTGCTCTATGAAGCGGCCGATATTGATGGGGCCAACAGTTGGGTCAAGTTCTGGCGCATTACATTGCCCATGTTGACACCAGTGCTCTTCTTCAACCTGATCATCGGCATCATTGGCTCCTTCCAGGTCTTTACCACAGCCTATATTGCGACCAACGGTGGGCCGAACAATGCCACCCTCTTTTATGTGCTCTATATTTATAACCAGGGCTGGAAGTTTGCCAAGATGGGCTACGCCTCGGCGCTGGCTTGGGTGCTTTTTGGCATCGTTCTTCTGCTGACGTTGGTGCAATTCAACATGGCCAATCGCTGGGTTTACTATGAAACGGGGAAAGCAAAATGAGCAATGCGGAACGACACTCCAGCCTCTTGCCCGTCACACCTAGCGCAACCACACCTCACTTCTACAAACCGACACAGGCACGTCACTTGCTCTACGCCACGGTTTTGCAGATCTTGCTGCTGGCTTGCAGCGTCGTCATGATCATTCCCTTTATCTGGCTGCTCAGCACCTCGCTCAAGATTCGCGGCACGGAGTTTACCTTTCCGCCGGTCTGGATTCCACGACCGGCGGTTTGGGCCAACTATTACAATGCTTTCTTCAATTCGGGCCTGCCCTTCCCCCGCTTCCTGCTCAACACGAGCGTTATCACAGTGGCCAGCATGATCGGAACGCTCTTTTCCGCGTCATTGGCTGGCTTTGGCTTTGCCCGCATGCGCTTTCCGGGCCGAGACAAGCTCTTTCTCTTGGTGCTGGCGACCTTGATGTTGCCCGAAATTGTGACCCAAATCCCCTCCTATCTGCTCTTTCGCGTCTTTGGCTGGATCGACACCTTCCTGCCCTTGATTGTGCCGACCTTTCTCGGTGGTGGTGCCTTTTACATCTTTCTCTTTCGCCAGTTTTTTATGAGCATCCCCTATGAGTTGGATGAGGCCGCGCGTATTGACGGTGCCAGCACCCGTCAGATCTATCTGCGCGTGATCTTGCCACTCTCCAAACCCGTCCTCTCCACTGTTGCCGTCTTCACCTTCCTAAACAGTTGGAACTCATTTCTCGGGCCGCTGATCTATCTGAATTCGCTGGAAAATATGACGCTGGCTGTTGGCTTGCGCGCCTTTCAGGGGTTGCGTGGCACCGAATGGAACTTGATGATGGCGGCGGCGGCGTTGATGATGGTGCCGGTCTTAATCGTCTTTTTCCTAGCCCAGCGTTACTTTGTCGAAGGTATCGTGACCACTGGCTTTGGTGGCCGGTAGTCATTTCAAAGTTACTATACCTAATCCCTCACTGTTGTTATCCCATCTTCCGTTGATCCTATGATACAAGGAGCAGCACAATGACTCATCGTTTCCTCTCTCATCGTTTCCTCTCTCATCGTTTCCTCTCTCGGCGTCAATTTCTCCAGGCCAGTGGCGCTGTCGTCAGCATTGGTGCGCTGGCCGCCTGTGCCATGCCGGCACCAGGTGGCGGCACCGAAAGTGGCAGTGCCGTCACCCAAGAAGCCATCACCCTTCAATTTGCCACCCAATACCCGGAGCCACCAATGAATGCCGGCGATGATCAGGTGATCGACAAGTTCCAGGCTGAAAACCCGGACATTACGGTTCAAAAGATGACCTGGCCGGGTCAGGATTTCCATGACAAGTTGCGCCTGCTCGCGACCGCTGGTGACCTGCCCGATGTCTTTAATATGGAGAGCAAGCAACTGATCGACATGGTTTCGCGCAACATGATTTTGGATATCAGCGAACTCTTCAGTGCCCAAGATGCCATCACCGAAGAGGATTACTTCCCTGGCGACTGGGATAAGCAGCACTTCAACGGCAAGATGTATTCCCTATCGCTCGACAGCCAGGATGTGATTCTCTACTACAACAAAGATCTCTTTGACCAAAAAGGCATCGCCTACCCGCCCAAGACGTGGGACGATCCGGAATGGACCTATGACAAGTTGGTGGAAATTGCCTTGCAATTTGCGGAGGGCGAAGGCGCGTCACGCGTCTTTGGCTACCAGACCTCACGCTGGTGGGTCTACGCGTACCCGATCCTTTGGTCTTATGGAGGGATGATCACCAACGAGGATCGTACGGAATCACGCATGACCATGGAAGAGACGCTGGCGGCCTTCCAATTCCGTACCGATCTGGTGAACAAGTATCAGGTCGAACCGACGCCGGCCGAACAGACCGAAGGGGTAGATACGCTCTTTGGCAGTGGCCGCCTGGCCATGCGCGCAATTTGGAATCCGTGGATGTGGTATATCAAAGATGTACCGAATTTGCACTTTGACATTGCCGCGATGCCAGCCGGTCCTTCCGGCACCTTTACCCGCACACCGCAAGACTGCTTTGCGGTTGGCAGCCAAACCAAAGCGACCGATGCTGCCTTTGCGTTTGCGCTCTTTGCCGCCGGCCCCACCGGGCAGGAGATCATGTGCAACCAACTCGGCCTCGGTACGCCGACGCTCAAGAGCGTGGCCGCGCTCGACAGCTTTATCCACCCATCGGCTGAGGGCTTGGAACATATTGACCAAAGTCTGGTGCTCGACATGTTGAATAATGGACACTACAAACACCAGGATGTTACCACCAAGTGGCCGGAGATGGACAAGCTGATCACAGCGGAGATGGATGTGCTGCTAGATGGTGGTCAGACGGTTGAGGAATTTGCTAACAAGCTCGACCCGCAAATCACGGAACTATTGCAATCGATCCCTGTGGAGCAACGCGGCTGGATTGGTGACTAAATTAGTGGGAACGTAGGCTGAGCTTGTCGAAGCCGGAGCCGCCTCAGCTGCGACAGGCTCAGCCTCCGATCAACTTCGGCTGCGACAAGCTCAGCCAATGATCACATAGCCATTCTCTTCCCAGAAGGTGCGATCTTCTGTACTTAGGACGCGATCACCGGTGCGCAAATCGGTCATCTTTTTTGTACCCCCTTGCTATTGATCTACTTGAACCAGCTACTCTTTTGTGGAATGGAACGAAGATTAACGACACGTGGAATTTTTGAGATAGCGTACTCCTTCTGCGGTGACGAGACAAGCGCTGTAACCAGTACAGACAGCGGACGAAGCATTGATGCAACTACCAATACTCCTCCAAGAGGGTGCCGTACCCCGGTGACAACGATGTCGTGGCAAATTGTAGCGCAAAGAATAGTTTCCAGCAAATGTCCAAAAAATGGCCTATATTGGCCGTGCCCCAAAAAGACGAAGGGCACTGAAGCAGTATCGCTTCAGCGCCCTTCGTGAATAACTCGGTTCTTTTGATATTTGCTAAATCGACCAATCAATTGGGCGTTTTGGCAAATGTCAACAGACCCTAGTAGCGCAAGGCACAAATAAGCCAATAGTGAGACAGTAAGTAGGGCAGTAACCGTCCTACTGTCCCACTGAGCTACGGGTTTTAACCTGGCTTGCTTGGTGTGCTCGAATCGCCAAGCCACTTGTCACCCCACTAAAGGTATCCAATGGGACCAACTGTGCCGTGGGAAATTCATCGGTGAGCATCTTTTGGAAGACCGGAATCACCGAAGAACCGCCGGTGGTCACCACCGCATCGATCGCCGCTGCATCAACGCCAGCCTCGGCTAGAATCGTGCGCACGCCCAGCCGTGCATCGGAGAGTTCGTCGCCGATGGCGCGGTTGAAGCGCTTGCGGCGCAGCAACACCGCCAGATCAATCGCTTCCACCTGCATACGCAACATCGTTTCCTCGGTATCAGACAGACGGCGCTTGGCCTGCTCGATCTGTTCAAAGAGCGCAAAGCCGTGGTTGCGTGTGACCAATGCTTCCAATGCAACAAACTTCTCCCGTTCCGGGCTATAGCGCAGCGCCCGATTGAGCACCTTGAGTGCCTGTGGCCGCGATAGATTCGGGATCGATTGCCAGAGGTAGAGCTGTTCCGCCAGATCTTCGGGAAAGGGGATCGGTTGATCGTCAAAGTTAATGTCAATCGGCGATTCGCTGCCAAAGTGGGGCGCGACAATGTGGCGCATGATCTCGCTGTCCAAATCATCGCCACCAACGAGGACGCCGTGCGTTGCCAGGATCGCATGGTGGCCCGCGCCATCCGTGCGCAACAGTGTCAAGTCAAGCGTACCGCCCCCAAAGTCGAAAATGAGCACCGTCTCCGGTTGTGTCACCTGGGCCAGATAGAAAGAAGCCGCCGCCACCGGTTCCGGCACAAAGGTAATGTCGGTGAAACCGGCCATCTCTGCTGCTTCACGCAAGCGCTGCTGCGCGCGTTGGTCGGCTGCCGGATCTTCGACAAACTGGACGGGGCGGCCCAGGGTCACGGCCGTGATCCCCTGCGCCAGATGTTCGCTTGCCTGTTGGCGCACATGGCGCAGGATAAGAGCAATTAACTCCTGCAACGTGTAATATTGACCAAAAATTGTGGTCCCTTGGTACGAATCACCACGCAGCCCCGTCTTGATCGACTGCAACAGACGGCCACGGATCCCCACATCTTCCTCGATAAAGGTATCGTAAATGATCGTGATATTCTCATCAGCATCGTGCGAGGCGACGGTGTTGGTGATAGTGCCGACGACCTTCTCTTCAAAGACGACCTCGCGACCGGTGTCCTGTTCCAAAAAGGTCTTGACCGCATCTAGCCCCAGATGAATCTGCTGTTGCCGATTGATATAGATCATCGAGCGCAACAGATTTGGGTTATCATTCTCTAGATCCAGCGGGATCGCGTGGACCGCTTTGCCGTCGTAAAAAGCCGCCGACGTATGGGTTGTCCCAAAGTCAATGCCGATGCGGGTCGGCGCGTGAGTATTTGAGAAATTATTCAAAATGCTGCTCCACTACTTCTATCGTTTCATCAACTACTGTCGAATTATCATACTGGAAGCCAACGTGTTTGCCAATTGCTTCAACTATGTTGGTTTTATAGACGCTAGATAATAAAATTGCTTAAGTCCTCTTCAACAAGATGACTGCGCTCGTTCACACAATAGACCTCCACAGTCACCGGCGGCAACAGATCCCAATTCGGCCGTTCCGCAATTGAATTGGCCACCAGACGCAACGCACTAATCGACCCGTTGCTCAATTCAAACCATTGTTGCTGTTGTAGCGGAATCCCCAGAAAAAAGTGGATGAGATGGCTGCCCACGATGCCATGCGTAACCACGGCAATGCGGTCGTCGTGGGTAAAACGCTGCTTGAGGTCGACAACAACCCGCTCGCAACGCGCAATGAATTCCTGGTTATTGGGTGTCTTGTGTAACCAGCCGGCTTCGGTAAGTTCATCGGGTAAGACGGCTTTGGGTGCAGTTGCGTTGAGTTTCTTCCGTGGTTCACACCAATATTCACCGTGATTGCCTTCCCGTAGGTCCATCCATACAGCGAAGGTCACCAGGTCCGCTTTGTCGGCGATGCGTTGTGCCGTGCCCAGCGCACGTAACAATGGACTGCTGATCACATGGGATATGCGGAGTTCAGCCAGCCGTTCTCCGACACAATCGGCTTGTGCTTCCCCCCGTGTAGTTAAAGGAGTGTCCGGCCCTAGTTCTACATCAATATTTCCAAGGCATTCACCGTGGCGCACGATGAATAAAACCATAATCTGGCCTTTCGGTGAGAAAGATAAAACGGGCGCAGCATTGGGTGGGTCTGGTTATAGGGTAATCGGGTTACAGTTAGTCTAATCCAAATAAATAACTCATGTTACGCATCTTCCCATAAAGGCACCACGTTACTCGAGTACGCCGCATCCCCAGATGCGGATTGACCCGCATCTGGGGATGCGGCGTACTCGAGACTGGCATGTTTACTGCGTAACATGAGTAAATAATTATCCGCCAGGAAGCATGAAGATTTGCTTTTCCTTCGTGGGTCTTCGTGCCTCTTCGTGGAGCGTTTAAATTCTGGAATGGCCTTACCTCTTTTGTGCAATGATGTCAAAGTAATGCCAATGTTTGGGCCCGCTGACTGCTTGCCCGTCCTCATCAATTTCTTGAATAAATTCTAGTATGAAGTTGGTAAACAACGCGCGAGTTTCACGCTCGGTGAGAAAGGTCATCTGCTTGTTGGTGGCCCACGTATCGCGATCGCCAAAGAGTTGACCGACAAAGCGACTGCCATCGGAGAGCGCCTTTTCGATCTTGTGCCAGAGCGCGGCAAAGTGGGCGGGCTGGCAAAAAGGTAAGCTGTAGCCTGCATAGATGAGATCGGCGGTGGGCAGCGTCACGTCCGCAAAAGCCGCGATGGCGGTTTGTAATTGAGGTTGGAGCGCTTCCGGTACGTTAGCCCGCAGACGCGCAATGGCTTCCGGTTCGCGGTCAATCGCCAGCACGTGCCAGCCCCGTTGCAGCAGTGCAAGGGTATCGGTCCCTTCGCCACAGCCCAGATCGATGGCCTGGCGCGGCTGCCTAGCTACGTCGTCACGAAACCGCCCAAGCGCGTTGAGCAGCAAGGGGCGCGGCGGGCGACCACTGCGTGCGTTGTAGTAGGTTGTCCAGTCAATTTGGTCGCTTTGGTTCATCTCTCTCCTTAACCCTATTGCTACAGCCGTGCGTTACACGGCAACCGCTCGGATTTTTGCAGCCGATTCCGGTGTCGAGACGACCTTGAAGGAGACAATCTTGCCCGCCTGCAACAGAAACTCGACATCCTCTTCCAGTGGGGCAATGCCTTCACTACGACCCATGTCGGTGGCAATGAGGGCATGACAGGTGACCTTGTCACCAGTAGCATGCAAGTTGCTTACTTGGATTTCACCGTTGTCATCGATTACCCGCTGGATGCGCGCCAGCAACTGCGCTTTCCCGCGCGTAATCACCGGCGGCGCTTCGGGAAAGATAATGCCAATGCGAACGACATCGTCGGCCAGATAGTGCGCAATGACCGTGGTGTCCCGTGCCGCAACTGCTTGATAGTAGCGTTGGACGATTGCTGCGTTCTGTGCTTGCTCTTCTGCTGTATTCATGATGCGCGCTCCTTTGATCAACTGTTGCTCTGCATAGAGATGATACTGCACACGTGCCGAAAGAATCGCCGCGGCGGCACGATTACTCACCTGTAGCTTGCGATAGAGATTTTGCAGATGCTTCTTTACCGTGTTTTCAGCCATCACCAATCGTTGTGCCAGGGCGCGATTGGTCAATTGCACTGTATCCTCTTGCCCCAATTGCATAAAAAGTTCCCACTCCCGCTGCGTCAACGCCGCCCAACTCTCGACGCTCTCTAGCACTTCTTTTGATAACGTAGTCAGGATCGGACGCTGGATCAGCTTGGGTGGTGGCTCTACTGCACTGCGGCTGGGCAAATGCGGCTCATGGACAAAAGTCAACTGGGCATTGTGTAGAAGATAGCCAAAGCCGCGCCGCGTTTCTAGAAAGTGGGGCGACTGTGCGCTGTCCCCCAACTTCTTGCGCAAGCGAAAGATCACCAAGTCCACCGCCATTGGATTACTTTGAACCGGTTCCCCTGCTTGCGCGCTGTCCCCCCACATGGCCGCCAACAGCGTCCTCTTGCTAACAACCTCACCTGGCTGTTGTGCCAGCGCTTCCAGCAGCCGATACTCCTGTGGTGTTAACTGAATCTCGTCGCCGGCAAGCATGGCGGAACGGCGGCGTTGATCGATGGTAAGGATGGACAATGGGTGGCTCCTACGGAAAATAGCGAATTGCAAATGGTGAATGGTGAATTGTAAATGAATCGTTCACCCCAGCGTCTCTACATACCAATCATTTTCGTCCCTGGTTGTGCCTATGTGCATGGATGAATGATTTCGTGCATGTTACGAGACCTGTGTTGGGGGCTTATCTCTCGACGATGAAAATCTCGAAGAATAGGATAAGTTCCAACACGAGTTCACGCAACACGCAATACGAAAAAGCGCAATATTCTGTAAGACAACCGATAGCTGCCCATGCTATACTACCCCTCATGAACGAGCAAGAGTGGAGCGAAATCCGCCATCATCGCCGGTTGAATCTGTCGCTGTTACAGGCCTATTATGCGGTCCATGCCTACCCGCGCCACAGCCACGATTACTATGTGATCTCGGTGGTGGATCATGGGTTGCAGTCGTTTCTCTGCGGCAAGAAAAAACATATCACACCGCCGGATGGGCTAATTCTGCTTAACCCAGGAGATGCCCACACCGGTGAGCCAATGGGTGCGCAAGGTTTTGCGTACCGGGCAATCTACCCGACCGTAGCCCACATGACTGTAGCCCTCGGTGAATTCGCTGGCCATGGGGCTGTTGTCCCGACTTTCCGCTCGCCACGGGCCGATGATCTGCAGATGGCCCAAGCGCTGCGGCGGTTACATATCGCCTTGCAACGCGATGCGGAAGAAGGGATGGAGACGCTTGAATGTGAATCTCGCTTGATCTGGACGTTGGTCGAATTGCTCAAGCGCTATGGTGATCAGCCAACCGCGCCGGCGACCGTTCGCCGTGAAGATGGGGCCATTCAGCGTGCTTGTGACTATCTCCATGCCCACCACGTCGATGGCGTCTCGCTGACTGAATTGGCTGCCGTCACCAGCCTCAGCCAATATCATCTCTTGCGCACCTTTCGCGACATGATTGGGATGCCGCCCCACGCTTACCAGGAAAGCCTGCGCATCCGTCACGCCCAACAGTTATTGGCTGATGGGAAACCCCTGATCGAAGTTGCTCACGCCGTCGGTTACAGCAGCCAGGCCCACTTCACCCAGCGTTTCAAACAGATCATCGGCGTGACGCCAGGGAAGTATGTGCAGTAGGACGGTAAGACAGTAGACAGTAGACAGTAAGACAGTAGACAGTGTCTTAGTGAAACTGCAAATAATCATCAGTCGACTGTCCCACTGTCCCACTAAAAATTTTGGAAACTGATATGCTTACCAACTTCCTACCCACCATCACCTTTATTCTGATCGCGACCTTCTCACCCGGTCCCAGTAATATTTCCAGCGCAGCAATGGGTGTGCTTCATGGCTATCGCAAAACATTGCCCTTTCTGCTGGGCATGGTAGCCGGTTTTCTTGTGCTAATGAGTACCTGTGCTTGGGCTGCGACGACGGTGATGCGCGTCTTTCCGGTGCTGCAACCAATCTTGAAGTACGTTGGTGCGCTATACATCGTTTATCTGGCCTATGGTATGTTGAAAGCTAGTTACACTTTTGCCACGGATGAACAAGGTAATACCATCGGCGAACCGTTAGGCTTTGGCAAAGGATTTGTACTCCAGGCGCTCAATCCCAAGTTGGTTGTTTATGGCCTTGCGCTCTTCGCTACCTTTTTTGCTCCACTGGCGCAGCAACCGTTGCAGATTGCGCTGGTCGTGCCGTTGCTGGCCTGCGTTGCCTTCTGCGCTACATCAATCTGGACCCTCGGCGGCACGTTAATCAAGACGCAGTTGCGCCAGCCGAAGATGCAAATGGCTATCAACGTACTGCTTTCCCTGCTACTTATTTATACGGCCCTCACCCTGGCGGATCTTCTCTAGCGCTCCTCGCCCGATCCACGCCAGCGTAGTATAGAGAGTACACGATAAAAGTACAATTACCAATGTGGCGTAAAAAAGGAGTATAAATTGAAATAGAGTTGAAAAGTATTATCTATGGATTTTAAGAACTGGATCCACTATAATAAGAAAAGCAGAGGAAAAAACTGATAGGTTTTACGAATGGTGAAATGATGCCGGTAAGACGGTCATTTACAATTCACCATTCATAATTCACCATTTACAATTTCCCTTTACCTACGTCCGCCCCTCCCACAACTGTTGCATCTCGCGGCAACGTCCAAGCAACGTGTCGAGCGTACCTTCGTCCTCGACTTCGCCCTCTTTCAACACAATGATATGGTCCGCCCGTCGTAACGCAGCCCGCCGGTGGGAAACGACGAGGCAGGTCGGTGTATCGCCATTTGTCTTGTTGTGATCAAAGAGGCGATCCCAGAGTGTGCGCTCCGTCTCGACATCGAGCGCGCTCGATAGATCATCAAAGACATACAACTCCGGACGGCGCACGATCATGCGCGCCGCCGCGGAACGTTGGATCTGACCACCGGAGAGGCGCACCCCACGCGGCCCAACCATTGTTGCAAAGCCCATCTCTAGGTCAACGAGATCCTTCTCCATCACGGCACCATAGATCGCGCCATCCAGATCGGCATCCTCCTCGGGCATCCCCATCAGAATATTGTTGCGCAATGTGTCGCTAAAGAGCCGTGGCACCTGGCCGGTATAGGCGGCGCGCGGCGGCACAAAGAAATTGTCGCGTTCCTCAATCAGTTCGCCATTCCAGCGCACCTCGCCGCTATCGAGTGGCAATAGCCCCAGCAGCACACGTAGCAACGTACTCTTGCCGGCCCCAATCCGCCCGGTGACCACCGTAAAGGAGCCTCGGTGCAACTGTAAATCGACCGCGCGCACGCCCCGCCCCGTCGAGGGATGGCGGTAGCTGATCCCCTGTGCCGTCAACGTTTGTAGACGGTCGGCATTGCTTTTGGGCCAGTGGGGCAGTGGCGGGAAGTTACCGTCGAGGTAGACCGGGGTCGCTGCCACCAATTTGGCATACGCCGCTGATCCCGCGTGCTGGATCTCTTTGCTGCTTGGATTGATGATCGGCGGATTGCTGATCGGTGGGTTGACCGCCATTGTGCCCTTTGCTTGGAGTGCGGGGCCAACAAAATCTGATTCGTTGGCGCGCTGTACATTCTCGATCTGGCGCGCCATGCGATGGACAGAGACATCGACCTGCTTTTGCACGGCAAACATGTTGCCGATAAAGGTCAGCCCCTCGGTCACTTCCCAGAGGTAGGAGACAAAGAGCGCAAAGTCGCCGACGGTAAAGGTGCCGCGGCTCATCGCCTGCCCCGCCATAATCAGAATGATCCCCGTGCTGATCTCGACGGTGCTGCCAAAGGAGGTAGAGATCAGTTCGCCAAAGAGCGTATCCTTGAGCGCGGCGCTTCGCCGTTCCTCGTTGAGCTCGGCCAGGCGCGCGTTGATGTGGCGCTCGGCATTGGCCACCTTGACCGCCTGCACCGCGCCAAACATCTCAGCAATAAAGCCAATCACACGGCTGGCCGCGCGCCGCCGTGCATCGCGATATTGCTCCATGCGCCGCCGCATCAGATTAACCATCACCATCACCAACGCCAGCGGTACGATGATCACGAGCGTAATACGTGGGTTAATCGAGAACATGACCCACAGCCCAATCACCGGCACCAGGGCCAGCCCCCACACATCGACCATGCGGTCGATGGCAAAGCGGGTGATCTCGTTGACATCGCCACTAAAGCGGCTGACTGCCTCGCCGGAGGAATTGGGCAGCGCAGCCGAACCGGGGTGACGCAGGATCTCCTGCAACATGTTGATCCGCAGCGTCGCCGCCGTGGTGTGACGAAACTTCACATAGAAGAAGAAGCCAAGCAGCAGATTGCCAAAGCGGGCGATGCCAATGCCAACCAAGAGCGCCAGCAGTGTGCCAATACTCCAACTAACCGTCGCGTTGCCGGTTAATTTGTCCAGCACGGAACGGGTAATTAAGCCCGGTAGCAGTGGCATCAGATGAAAAATCCCCCAGAGCAGGGCATTGATCAGATAGATCCTGCGCTGGTTGCGCATCAATTGCAGACAAGCTTGCCATGTGTTCATGCCAACACCTCCGCCATGCCGGTTCGTAGTAGCTGCGAGAAACGCGAATCGGAGCGTGCGGCCAGCGCCACCCGGTCGCCATGTTCGACAATTTGACCGTCGCTCAAGATCATAATCTGATCGGCCCGTTGCACGGTCGCTAACCGATGGGCCACGATGATTGCCGTGCGATTATGCAGCAACCGGTCAATCGCCCGCTCGATCAGCCCTTCAGTCACCGGGTCCAGCCGTGAAGAGGCTTCGTCCATGATCACCAGGCCCGGATCTTTGAGGAAGACGCGCGTAAAGGCGAGCAACTGCGCTTCGCCAGCCGAGAGGCCACGTCCGCCGGCATCGAGCCGCGTGTCGAGCCCATTCTCCAACCCAGCCAGCCAACTGCCCAGCCCCAACGCATCGAGCGCGTCAATGATCCGGTCATCCGAAATCGACCGATCAAAGAAGGTCAGATTGTCGCGCACGGGCGCCTGAAAGAGCTGCACATCCTGCGTCACCATGCCGACACGCTGGCGTAGATCGTCGAGCGCCACCGCGCGCAGATCGTTGTCGCCGAGGCTGATCGCGCCGGTGGTCGGATCATAGAGGCGAAAGAGCAGCCGTGTGATCGTCGTCTTGCCGCTGCCGGTGCGCCCCAGCAGGCCAAGCGTCTTGCCCGCTTCCAGTTTGAAGTTGACGCCGCGCAGAATCAGATCCTCGCTGTTGTAGCCAAAGTCGACTTGGTCGTAGTGTACGGCCAGCGGCCCGTCCGGTAATGCCAGGGGAACCGCCGGTGATTGCACCTTGGGCTGGATCATAAAGAGTTCGCCGACGCGCCCAATGCTGGCGGTCGCCGCTTGCAGATCCTGAAACTGGCGCGCCAACTGGATCACCGGTCGCTGCAACGAATTGCTGTAGCTCAGGATCAGATAGACCGTGCCAATCGAGATCAGCCCCGCCTGCATAAAGTACGCACCGACCCCCAACGCCAACGCCATGTTCAGGGTAAAGATCAACCCGGCCAGCCCCCAAGTCAGGTTGCCGGCGAGGAAGGCCTTGCGCCCAGCCACGAAGAGCTTGTAGGTCAGCCGTTGCATGCGATCCATGACATAGGGCACGCCACCGACCGCACGGATATCCTCTGTGCCGGCCAGCCACTCTTCCAGCCCACCAAAGAGCTGTGATGAGGCCTCGCGCTCTTCGGCCCAGAATTTAGAACCAAAGTTGACCATGCCAACCATCAGCGCAAAGACCAGGAACGAGAAGAGGGTGAAGCTCAGACCAATGCGCCATTCTTCGCGATAGAGCAGCGTCAGCACGCCAATCATTAGGATGAAGTTGGCAATGACGCGCAGCACCAGCTGCGAAAAGAAGTTCGAGAGTTCGGTAATGTCACCATCGATGCGCTCGATCATCGCGCCGGGGGTGTAGTCGTTGTGAAAGCTCATGTCGAGATTCATGCAGTGGTTTGACAGGTCGTTGCGCAGCCAATTCGTGGCGCGCCACTTCACATCTTCGGTCAGGTAGGCCGCACCTAGGCGCATCGCCTGGCCAAGGAGAGTGACACTGAGATAGAGCAGCGCATTGTAGGTGAGCGCGGCCAATGCACCCCCTTGTTCGGCAATGTCGATAAAGGCGCGCACGATCTGCGGTGCCAGCAGTTGCAGGCCAATCCCGCCAAAGATTAAGAGCGCCAACAGCAGTACCCGCCGCCCTTGGGGGCGCAGGTACCGCTCCAATAAGTGATAGTAAGCTCGCAGGGGGAGCTTCATGGGCATCTTCTCCGTCTGTTTTGATAGCGCTATAGGTTTAAGATAAAGATTTTCCGTACTTCCACCCCCTAAGCCTGTCGAAGGGAAAGGAAGAATCGAAAATTTTTATCTTGATCTCTATAGATGAGATGCGATCCGGTCGAGAGTGGGCAGCACACGGGCGTACTACCAGTGCTCCAGCGGTTGACCTGTTCACTCTCGCTTAACAGGCCAGGGATCGGCGCGCCAAAAGACAATTTCAATGGCACAACAGCAAATTGCCACGTGGCACGCAGGTGGGCCCGTGGTCATCAGGTTGGATAGAAGATTGAAAAGAGAGACCACGGGAATGGTGCGCGCCCGTGGCAAGCAAGAAGGTCAGCAGTGACGATGGAAAAGATGAGCGTGGGCTCGTTTTTCGTCAACATGCTCAATAGGACCGGTCAACCAGGAGGCGCGGCTATGTGCGTTTGCGCAACATGCGGAATAAGAAGTTTGGTTAGCCATCTGAGAAACCTCCTGTACCGGTTCAAGAAAAGGGAGACGAACGGTGACGGAAGGTGTTAGGTTAACACTGGAGTTTTGATCTGTCAAATCGAAGAAATTGTGTTTGCTCTTATACCGCCACCCTCTCCACCAACGCCATTACCTCTTTCAGCACCGGCTTATTCTTAAAATAAAGCACCTGCGCATGCACATCCTGTAGCCGCTCGCGACCCAGATTTACCCCTTCGTAAACAAGCAAAATCAGATCACTGCGGTTGGCCGCTTTGGCTTTGGCGACTTTCCGTGTCAGATATTCGGGGTGCCAGAAGCCGACGATTTCGAGCAGGGCACGGCGGCCATCCTTTTTGTGGGTGAAGGCAAAGTCGGGAATCATGACCGTGTCGCCGAGCAGCAAGACTTCATCTTCGCGCGTGAGCAGCCACTGACCCCGTTCATCGCCAAATTTTTCCTGAAAGTCAGTCGCGAAGTTGGCCTCCAGGCGGCTGTCAAATTCACCGCTAGCCTTGAAGTGGCTGACGAGATCGACGCTGTCGTCGAGATAGTAGACGAGCCGTTTGCGCAGATGGGGCGCACGCACCGTCGCCCACATGCGCCAGCGACTGCCCAGGAAAAGCGCTGGCAGAAAAGCGGCCAGCTGACGACCATAGCGCGTTGTCGCCGAGACAAAGGGCGAAATCGGGCCGTCGAGCACGACCGTGTAGCCGTGAAAGCCCTTGTGCTCTTTCTGATCAGGCGCAATGACCGTCCCCTCGAACATCAGCTTAAAGAGCTTGACATACTTCCAGAAATCTTTGAAGCCATCGTAGATGTGGACCGTCATCTGGTCGGCCCAATAGAGCGCGGCGCGGGCAAGCTCAAGATTGTAGCGGGCGATCAGACTGTCTGGCGTCCAAGTCGGGCCGGGGTCGGTAAGGAGGTAGGCGGCGGTGCGATCGGCATAAAGGATATGCTCAAGTTGGCCGGGGTTAACATTGTATTCGACGGCGACTTCGCGCAGCAGCTTGTCGCGTGAACTGCTGTGTAGCAGATCGGTCGAACTGTACGCCGGGCCGCGCTGAAAGAGGCGTGCACGCAGTTCGACCGGGTCAATCGGTGTATCGACCGGTTGAAAGGTGGCACCGTCGCTCAGCACCTTGGCCAACCCGCGGATGACATTGTAGTCGGTGCGCCCGGCTTCGTAGGTTTCCACGGCGCGTTGCCACCGTTCCTGCGGTTGCTGCTGTTGCTCGCGCAGCAGCGCGATTAATTCGGCGGCGCTCTGTTGCCAGTGGCGATTGCGCGGGTCGAGCCAGTCGATCCGGAGATCATTCTTCTGTTGTCGCAGCCGCGGCCGCACCAGGTCGCCGGTGAGCACTAGCGTTGCTCCGGCGTTTCCGATAGATCAAGGGCCGCTAGATCAAGGGCCGGCTGCGCAGTTGGCCGCGACTGTTGTTTGGGGCGACGGCGTTGGGCGCGCCCGGTGTCGAGCGTGTCGCGCACGATGATTTCGTAGAGTACCGCTTCGCGATTATCAACCTTGCGTAAGATGCGTCCCAGCCGTTGGATATACTCACGCGCCCCGGCACTGCCCCCCAAGACGATCGCCACCTTGGCTTCGGGCACGTCGATCCCTTCGTTGAGCACGCGCGAGGTGACAAGCGCCGGATAGTCCCCGGCCTGAAAGCGCTCTAGACACTCTTTACGCTCGGCCGCCTTGGTCTCACAGGTAAGCGCCGGGATGAGATGGCGGCGCGAGAGGCGATAGACCACCTCATTGCTTTCGGTAAAGATCAATATGTGCTCGTGGGCATGTTCGCGCAACAGTCGGTCGAGGGCGTCGAGCTTGTTGGCGGCACTGGCGAGGAGGCGGCTCAACCGTTGGTGGGCAAGCATGGCATTGCGCGCCTGTTGATCCAGTGAACTGAGGCGCATCAACTCGGCCCACCAGCGTGGCCCCATGCGAACGAGATTACGTTCGCGTACAAAGCGCACATAGAGGGCGTGGTCTTCATCGTAGTGGGCGCGTTCTTCTGCGGTCAACTCCACGCGAATGCGCTCGGTACGGTAGTCGGCGAGCTGCTTGCCGACTAAGTCGTCGATGCGCTTTTCATAGACAATGGGCCCAATCAGTTGATCCAGTTGCCATTGGCCGCGCGAACGGTCGACCAGCGTTTGGTCGGGATAGGTAGCGGTCAAGCCGAGACGGAAAGGGGCCGCTGCCATCAGTGCGGTCTCGCCCCAATTGGGCGCGGGCAGATGATGCACTTCGTCATAGATGATCAGCTTGAAGAGGTTGCCAGCATTGGCCATCAGGTCGCCGGCGGAGTGATAAGTGGTGACCGTCAACGGCTTGACATTCTTTTCGCCACCATAGTAGACACCCACCTCGGTATCGAAGGCATTGCTCAGGCGCGCGTACCATTGGTGTAGCAGGTCAATCGTTGGCGCAACGACGAGGGTGGATCGATTGACGCGGCTGATGGCGTGGATGGCGACAAAGGTTTTCCCTGCACCGGTTGGTAGCACAATGCTGCCACGATGACCATGCTGTTGCCAGGCTTGCAGCGCCTCAACTTGATAGGCATGGGGCTCGCGGTCGTCGTGTAACAGAAGATTGAGCGGCTGCCAGCGCGGGACACTGTCGCGTACCCCCTGTGTGTGGAGCCACGCGTCAAGGCCGGCGTAATGATAGGCTTCGCAGCGCCAACGCGCTTTGATCCATTGAAAGATGGGAGGCACAGCCTGCGTTTGAGCTACCTCATAGAGCACGAGCGTGCCTCCTTGAAAGGTGAGCGTCGGACGTTTTGCTTCTGGGAAAAGCGGTGGAATGGTGGACAGTGGCGGCATAATGGTCTTTGGGATAATCAGATTACGTACCAGTGGGGATACCGGCTTGATCGCGGTGCGCTACACGTCGTGCCGCAAACAGGTGGCGGCTCAATCAGCCGTAGTATACCGCACTCTAGTGGCTGTCAACAAACGTTTACCACGTGGCTTGTCAGGGAATTCACGGACAAGCCACTAAATTTCCCCTACACGCTCCCTCAAAAGTAGCGGGATACTCCCGCTACACAGCCCTGCCCTTTGGGTATAAGATAAGGCCATGAAGGAAATAAGAAATAAGCAGTAAGCAGTAACAGTAAGCAGTAATATATATCATAGTGGCCTCACAAAGAGTGCCTACCCATATAGGAGAGAAATATGAACGCCGTCATGAATCGCAAAAATCAAATGTTGGTTGACCCGCCTTTTGCGCAAAAACTTTTTTCGGACCCTCGGGCAAGCTGGTTCTGGTTGATTATTCGAGTCTGGTTGGGTTGGCAATGGGTTGAGGCATCAATGCACAAGATTACTAGCCCTGCTTGGGTACAGACTGGCGAAGCGGTGAAAGGGTTCTGGGAAGGTGCGGTGGCCATTCCTGACGTAGGTCGTCCCGCCATCTCCTTTGACTGGTACCGCAGTTTCTTACAGATGATGCTCAACCATGATGCATACACCTGGATGGCACCCCTGATCGCCTACGGCGAGTTGCTCATCGGCATCGGCCTGATTTTGGGTGCATTCACTGGCATCGCTGCCTTCTTCGGTGCGTTGTTGAACTGGAACTTCATGATGGCCGGCACAGCAAGCAGCAGCCCCATGCTTTTGGTTCTAGCGGTTGGTATCATGTTGGCCTGGAAGGTAGCTGGCTATATAGGTCTCGACTTCTTCTTGCTGCGCTTCCTCGGTACACCGTGGCGAGCTGCACCACCAGAAAAGGTGAATTTAGCAGCGGCAACGGTAGGGGCTAAATGACGCATCTGTGATGCACTGATAGGTCAAGAAGTTCACAATTAAATAAACGAAAGCGGGCTCCGTGGTTGACGGAGCCCGCTTTCGTTTATTTAGACATCAAGAAGAAGAGCTTTCAACCGTCCCCTGAGCATGTCGAAGGGATAGGTTGGACGCTCTTCTTTTACTATAGCGTCTCATCGCGCAATAGATCATGTTTCAGCGCAAAGCGCACCAGGGCTGTCCTTGTGGTGAGGCCCAATTTTTCCATGACGCGTGCTTTGTAGGTCTCAACGGTCTTTACACTCAGATAAAGCTGCTCGGCGATCTCTTTATTCGAATGGCCCAACGCCAAAAGTTTTAGTACTTCGGCCTCGCGCTCACTAAGGCTGGCTACCGCGGCATCACCCTCTTTGTTGTCCGTTGTCAGTACTGATGGCGGGTGTAACAGGGCCTGGGTGTGGGCTGGGTGCAAAAAGGTGCCACCGTTGTAGACGGTGCGGATCGCGGTGAGTAACTCTGTATCAGCGGCCTGCTTCAAGACATAGCCGGCCCCGCCCGTGCTCAAGACCTGGCGTAGATAGCTCTCATCGTCGTGCATGGTCAAGACGAGAACTCGGCTTTGCGGAGCGATGTGGCGCAATTTGACGAGTGCTTCCAGCCCGCTCATCTGCGGCATATTGAGATCGAGCAGCACCACATCTGGCTGTTCGGCTTGGACAACGGCAATACAGGCTAATCCATCGCCCGCCTCGCCGACAACCACCATGTCCTCTTCGGCGTTGAGCAGGGCGGTCAACCCGGCCCGCAAGACGGCATGATCATCCGCCAACACAATGCGAATCTGGCCTTGATGTGCATTGGCTGCACCAATAGGTTGGTTCCTATTCATACGGGTATCTCCACGAAAACAGTTGTGCCATTGCTGCCACTTTCAATCTGTAGCTGGCCGTTGAGTAATTCTGCACGTTCGGTCATGCTATGTAGACCGATGCTACCATGCTCGCGGTGGACTACCTCGACATCAAATCCGCTGCCATCGTCTTCAATGATGGCCTGAACCCGATGGTCCCGCATCGTTACAAGCACGCCAATCGTGGTTGCCTGGCTGTGGCGGGCCGCGTTGGTCATGGCTTCCTGGATAATGCGATAGAGCGAAATTTCGACCATTGGTGGCAAGCGTTGTGTCAGGTTGCAGTGCAGATCCACGGCTAGTGCTGGATAGTGGCTGGTGAATTCACTTTGATAGCGTTCTAGGGCGGCAGCCAGTCCCAAATCGTCCAACGTGCTTGGGCGGAGTTGGCGGCTGAGCAGGCGCACGGTACTCAACGTTTTATCGGCAACCGTCCGCAGTTGGTTCAACTGTCCTTGCAGCGCGGGCTCTTTACACTGTTGCTGCAGTAAGCGCATCTGTACCATCAGCGAAGTCAGCGCCTGGCCTACATCGTCGTGCAGATCGCGCGCAATGCGTTTGCGCTCATCTTCCTGGGCTTCGATTAGCCGCGAAAGCAGATGGCTGCGTGCTGCTTCTTTTGCCAGTACTGTCTCTTGACTTCTTTGTAATTCGCTGATCATATTGTTAAAGGCGTCGGCTAGCGCGCCGATTTCGTCATCGGTCCAATGGGGTGCCCGAGCCGTGAGATCGCCCTTGCGCACACGATTGGTGGTCATCACCAAGTCGAGGATCGGTCGCGTCAGAAGCCACGTCAAGAAGATGGCGGCGAGAATACCGACCAGCGCCACGACCAGCGTTGTCAGCAACATGCGGCGCGTTACGGCGTCGATGGTCTGCTGTAGCCGAGTTTCGGCCAGCCCCAGTCGGACTGCACCTGCATCGCCGGCTGAAATGGGCATTGTAAAATCGTGGATATTGCCTTCGTAATTTTCATAATGGATATGGGATTCTTGTCGCAATGTATCTGGCAGTCGCAACGCCAATAATGCCGGTGGTACACCGCTGGTAAAGGTCGATGTAATCACGGTGCCGGCGGGATCCAGCACCAGTGCATAGCGGGCGTCGGGGTGATTGCTTACTGTTTCAATCAGCAGCGCATGGAGATCGGTGATATTGTGGGTGAGCAGTGGCCCCACACTACGTGCTGCCAGATCACTTACCACGGAATGGCCGCGGTTGTCTAATTCGGCCAGCAGCGTCTCGGTCATCACGGCACGCACCTGTAGCGTCACACTGAAGCCCAGAATAACGGTCAACGCTAAGACGATGCCCATGATCTTGGTCCGCACGCTGACGCTGCTAACCGTAGCAAGAAAAGAGGAAACGGGGCTATTTGGATTGCCCATCCGTGGCGGCACGGTCTGCTCATTCACACGCATATCGCTCACGCCTATAGATCTTCGCCGCAATGGCTTGTTGCCGCTGGCAATACCTTTCCATGGGTGGCCCTCCTTTGCTCTATGGTCTGGGCGCTCTGCCGCTCCTCATACCGCCGATCCTGCCCGAGATGGATTCATTGTGCCACTACCGGCGATTATTTCCAAGTGATGGGCAACAAAGCCCGATTGACTTGATTTGAGTGAAGATAACAGATAGAACTGGATAACCATGATAGGCTCACCCGTATGCAAACCATACACAGAGACTATCTAACCATTATCTTTTCCCTACTTCTGCTTGGCGGCTGTACAGGCCCGCAGCAAGCGCAACTGGCCAGTGCCAATGTTGTGGCGTCGCTGAGCGGACAGGTTGATGACTCCTTTGCGCGCGCCTATGCGCCGATTCCCTTTACCTTTCCAGCCGATCATGGCGCGCACCCCGAGTATAAAACGGAGTGGTGGTACTATACCGGCAATTTGAGTGACAGTGCCGGCAATCTCTATGGCTATCAACTCACCTTCTTTCGCAGCGCGCTGACCCCAGACGCCCCACTACGCCAATCAGATCTGGCGACAAATCAGATCTACATGGCGCATTTTGCACTCACGGATGGGGCGGCCCAACGGCACCGCAGCTTTGAGCGCTTTAGCCGAGGCGCGGGTGAATTGGCCGGCGCAACGGGTACGCCAACCTTTGCGGTCTGGCTTGAAGATTGGTCGGTACAGGAGCTTGAAGCGGGTGTGATGCAACTACGGGCCAGTGCCGACGGGGCAGAAGGTCGCGTTGCCATTGCGCTCACCCTGCGTGAAAGCGGGCCGCCACTCTTGCATGGCGATCAAGGCTTGAGCCAAAAAGGACCAGAATCCGGTAATGCCAGTTACTACTACAGCCTGGTCGGTTTGGCGAGCAGCGGCAGCGTGACCAGTGCCGGCCGCACCATCGACGTAACCGGGCTCAGTTGGATGGATCACGAGTTTGGCACGAGTGCACTCAGCGCCAATGCCGTCGGCTGGGATTGGTTTAGCGTGCAGCTAGAGAATGGCGCGGCGCTGATGTTTGCCCAGGTGCGCACGGATGACGGGGGGATTGTTCCCGATTTTGAAGGAACTTATCGCGCACCCGATGGCACCCAAAGGCCCATTGACGCGACTGACTTTACGGTCACGGCGCTTGACGAGTGGACAAGTCCAGATACAGCCATCACCTATCCGTCGGGCTGGCAGGTGGACTTACCGGCGCTTGCATTGGCATTGACGCTAAGGCCACTCGTCCGTGACCAGGAGATGGATGTAAGCTTCGTCTATTGGGAAGGGGCTGTAACGGTGGCGGGTGCGATGGCTGGTACTGACGTGCAAGGTGTCGGCTATGTTGAATTAACTGGATATGGGCAGGCATCCGGTGCCTATCAGCGCTAATCTATTGGCAAAGTGTGATGAACCATACACATTCTTTGTCGGTTTTCAGGCAAGATAGAAACGATTTCCCGCAACGATTCAACCGATCTTGGGTCGCTCTTTGGGCCCTTCCGCGACAGCAACCAAGGGTGTAAATTCCCGTTCGTTTCTCTCGTGGGGTAGAGCAGGGTTGAATCAAAACCATTTCCCAACAAACACAAGCAAAGCGATAAGGAGTAAATACGACCATGCCGAAGTTAACTGTGGAAGGATACGGTGCGTTTGATGTCCCAGAGGGCAAACGCCTCGTCCTCGCCCTGCTCGATGAAGCCGGTGTTGACCAATTACATGCCTGTGGCGGCAACTGTCGGTGTACCACCTGTCGCGTCGAATTTGTCGCCGGTGAACCGGATGCAATGACCGAGGCGGAAAAGGCAAAGCTTGCCGAACGTGGGATTGATAATGCTCGCCTCTCTTGCCAGATTGTGGTCGATCATGATATGACAGTGCGCGCTATCAGCCGTCTGGAAGGGAGTGGCCGCGCCGACGCCGGTTCACGACCAGAGGCGGAGATCCAGCCCGATCCCGTTTGGACGAGCAAGTAGAGATTGGTGCAAGGTGATTGATTTGAATCATCGGGTGAATTCCCTATAGCGATCAAAAGAGGGCCGACTTCAAAAAGTCGGCCCTCTTTTGATCGCTATAGGGATGATTTCGCTAGAGAACTTTAGAGAACTTTGCTGAGAGTCTTTGCGAGAAAGATGATTGGCTTTGCGTGTTAGTTGCGAGTCGGATGGGATTGACAAGGAGAAACCTATATATATATACTTGGCTTTACTTGAAAACAGTATTCATTTTTGTATTTGTATTTACTAAAGCAAGTTTCGCAATATTATGCAGATTGAAGTATACGAAATTTCTGGGCGGCGGGATCGCTTCACTGGTTCGTTAGCCAATGTTCATGATTTTATTTATGCTGAGAGGGTTCACAGGTGTAGCAGTGGGGCTCCTCCCATTGCGGCTCAACCATTTGCCAACGTGCGTCCCCTGGCGATTCTTGATGCTGAGGAATTTTTAAATAATCCCTACTTTACGCTGTATTGCTTTGATGAACAGCATTCTCGGGCTATTTTTGTTGAATTACCACCGGGTTTGGATCTGACACAAGTTCCTTTTGTTCACCAGGCACAGTATGAACAGGCGTTGCGCGTTGTTGCTGTCCCCCTTCTCCTCTTTAACCGATTGGCCTCCCAACTACCATCGGTGCCGCACCCACTCTTTCTCTACATGTCGGCGCGTAGTGGATCAACCCTGTTAAGCCACGCATTTAATGCCTCCGGCGAGGTAACCAGCCTCTCTGAACCGGACGCACTGACGCAATTTGTACACTTGCGTGAACATACAGATCGATTGACCCAAGAAGCCCTTTTTAGTGCAAAGCTCCTTGCAACACTGGCCGATAGTGCCATGCGCTTCTCCTTTCATCCCCACCAGTTAGAGAGGGGTGGTTCACGCAGGCTCGCCCAAGCGGTGAAGTTTCGTAGCGAAGGAGTGCGTGTCATGGATCTCTTTCAGAGTGCTTTCCCGCAGGCAAAAAGTGTTTTTCTCTATCGCGATGCATTGGGCTGGGTAAACTCTTTTCACCGTATCTTTACCAACATGGGGTTGGACGCACCACTGACCGTTGATGCGTGGCAGACAATGTATGAAGGCTTTCTCCAGACCAATCTGTCGCATCTGCGGGCATACCTTCCGCCACAGCAGAAGAGCCTTTCGCTGGCAGAACAATTGACCCTTTGGTGGATTGCGATTATGGAATGGTACTTGGCACAGTGGAAAAATGGTGCGTCTGTCTTAGCCGTGCGCTATGAGGATCTGAATCAGCGCCGGGCGGTTACGCTAGAAGCGCTCTTTGCATACTGTGATTTACCTATCAGTGCCGTGTCTCTTGCGCTGAATGCGTTTGAATATGATTCCCAGGCTGGCACGGCCTTAGCTCGTGACGAGCCACAGATTGGTGCAACGATGACCCTTGAAAGAGAGGCGATTGGCGAAATTATTGCCATCCTGCAAGCGCACCCGCAGTTGCGCCACCCAAACTTTTGGGCTCCGGGTACACTGGATCTAAATCTCTATCTTAATACCCAACGTACGCTGTTGGCTGCCGAAGAGTGGCGGTCGGCGTTGCACAATCCTGTTGCACAGTCACAATGATAACATTTGGGCGATCTGGCTGGTTAGCGAGTCAGCCACATAAGGTTTGGGAAGAAACGTGCGCCGGTTCGACTCCCTCAGTAAGGTACTGACCTCTGATTCGCTATAACCGGAGGTAAAAATAACTTTTATATCCGACTGAATCTTTTGTAGCTCTTGAAAGGTTTGCTTCCCATCCATTCCTGGCATCTTCAAGTCCAGTAAAACTACGTCAATTGACTGCTGGTTGGCACGAAACAGTTCAATCCCCTCCGCGCCATTGGATGCAGAGATTACCTGATATTTCTGCTCTGCTAAGACATCGTCTGCTAGCTCGCGGATTTGCGCTTCATCATCAATGACGAGCACCGTAGATGTTCCTGTCGTCGCCACTGGGAGCGCTATTGACGCTACTTCATCAGGCGGCTGCATCTCCATTCGCGCGAGGGCTGGTAATATGATCGTAAACGTCGTGCCTACACCTTGCTGACTTTGCACGCGGAGCATACCTTGATGGCTCCGAATGATCCCGATTGTCGCGGATAGGCCCAGCCCATGCCCCTTGGATTTCGTAGAAAAGAAGGGGTCGAAAATGCGGTTGAGTGTCGCCTGATCCATGCCTGTTCCGCTGTCTATTACCTGGATAATAACATGAGGGCCCACACCTAGCGCGCCACTGCTTACCTCGTTGCTTGCTGTGGCTGAACCAGCGAACGATTCTTGATCAATGTCTCTTGCTTCGGTGATGATCGAAATCGCCCCTGCCCCATCGGGAAGGGCTTCAATTGCATTGATAAAGAGATTCATGAGTACTTGTTGAATCTGCGCACGATCGGATTGCACTAATGGTAGCTTATCCTGTAATTTCAGATTGAGCGTGGCATGGCCAGGTAGCGCAGTTTCCATAAGGCTAGCTGTATCACGGATCACCTGGTTCATGCTCAGCGGACCGATCTGGAACTTGCCTCTCCCCGTATAGGCCAGCAGTTGGCGTGTGAGATCTGCCGCGCGTTCAGCAGAGAGAATTACCTTCTGGATATTATCGATGGCTGACAGTCCACGATCTAGTTTGGCGACCGCCAAGGAGGCTTGCCCAAGCATTCCAGT
This sequence comes from Caldilineaceae bacterium, assembly GCA_034432375.1. GTDB lineage: Bacteria > Chloroflexota > Anaerolineae > Caldilineales > Caldilineaceae > JAHBVH01. Next base: position 110,445 of record DAOUCA010000027.1, on the reverse strand, counting down.
CAATAGATTGTTGAAATCGTGCGCGATCCCACCAGCAAGAACACCAAGGCTCTCTAGTTTTTGTGCCTGTAGCACTGCCTCTTCCTCTTCCCTTACGGTCGTAATATCACGCGCAATGATCTGTACTTCATCTGCCCCACTGGGCATGAGGCGTGTTTCAAATTGACGCATTTTTTGGGTTTGCGGATCTGGCAGTGCAATCTCCAGTAGGAGCTGTTGACCGCTTGCCAAGACAGATTGAATGCCTTCCTGCACCAAAAGGGCCGCATCCGGTGTTAAGGCATCCCGGATCGATTTACCGTTGAGTGCGTCTTTGGGCAGACAGTGGCTCTCATTAACGGGAGGCTTGTAGTCAGTATAGAAGCCATAGCGATTGACGCGGTAGACAGCATCGGGGATTGCATCAAGAATGGAGCGTAATCTTTGTTCACTCCTGAATAAAATCTCCTCCGTTGCCGCTTGGCTTCGAATATGTAAATATGCCGTGTAAAGAATCATTAAGACGATCAGTGCAAAAGAGAAGACGCCTAAGGTCAACAGTCGATTGAGGAATTGCGATTTTTCGGCCCAGGCGCTCATGTGATCTTCAAACGAAGCCTGCACAAGAATTAAGATCCCATTCGCCTTAAGCTCGATCGCCTCCATCTCGCGAAGGATCTGCGTCTTAAGCGCCGCATCTTGCGGATCGTGTTGCCAGGCCTCGAATAGTGGCTGCAATGCCAGCCAACCAGCGACATAATCGCCATAGAGTACGTACACTTCCTGGGGTGGATCGCTTGTGAGCACGGTAATCTTCATGACATTCATGCGGCTCTCCACTAAATCCTTCTGCGCCTGAAAGGTAGCTTCGTCAAGGACATCCCTTGTCCCCTCAATAATACCCATGAGGCGTAGATGCTCGCGCTGCAGTTGAGCGGTGTGTCTGACCGCAGCATGGGCCAACCGACCGATAATAGCCTCCTGCTGATCATAGAGTTGTTGATTGATCGCGAAGGCTGCGATTAAAATTATGATGACAACCAACATTAATGGCGACGCAAGAAGTAGAAACTTGGAAGGGGAGCCGAAAGCGCGCGCCTTCTCAAGCAAATAACGCAATAGATGGAGTTTTTTCATAGCAACTAACGCATTCAACAAGCCATGGTAATCATACGCTACCAGTGCTACAGCGGGCATCTTCTATAAAGTTAGATAAATTTCGAGGACAAACTTCTCATCCAGCGAATATATCAGCAACAGTTTATTCGCTAAAGAACGGTTATACATCGTTGTTTTTGCGTAGTTATATCGTTATGAGAGGGACTCGGTAGAGAAGTATTCTAAATTTTTGATACCTCGGGTTGATAAAGAAATATCCTACCTATACTACAATTGACTGTCTATTTGTAAAAAGAAAACAAATGTTTAACACGGGTAGATTTTGCGTGATCGGCACGACTGTGGTACACTTAGCAACGCAATGTCATAACTGTTTATCTTGTGCTGACACAGCGTGTTGGCATAGTGTGTCAGCATTTATGTAGCGTTATCAGTTATGTACGCTAAAGTACAGATGCAGTTCAAAATATAGGGGGGATTAGCTCAGCTGGCTAGAGCGCTACGTTGACATCGTAGAGGTCACTGGTTCAAGTCCAGTATCTCCCACACAAATTTTATAAACAAACGCGCTGATCAGGACAAGTAAGAAGATTGGCTGCTCTGGCAGAGAGCAATAACCACTGGCTGAAAGTTATTGCAGAGGGCACTTCTGAAAATACCACCTGAGAGTGAATTGGTGAACCCTGTGGGGTGTAGCCAATTCCGGCTGGCCTCGTTACCGGCTCCACAAGTGGCTTTGCCTTTGGATGAGTATCTTTCCAAAACAGAGCAATATGGGTGGAACCACGAGCAAACGCTTCGTCCCATGGGATGAGGCGTTTTTTGTGTTTTGCACACCTTTGCACAGGAAACTGTATGGACGAACTTGCACAATTCCCAGAAGTATTGGCTGCGGCCCAAGCTTTCGATCAACAACAATCTGCACTCGCCCAACTCTGTATCGACGTGCAGCAGGTAGCCGCGCCGACTGATGCTGAGGCAGAACGGGCTGCCTGGGTACAAGCCTATTTTGAACGGTTGCGCCTACTGGATATTTACACGGATGATCAAAGGAATGTCTATGGCCGTGTGGCTGGGGTCATTCCCAGCCCGGCTCTACTAGTCTCGGCGCATACCGATACGGTCTTCCCCCAAGAGACTGATCTTACCGTGCGGATTGATAAAGAGAGTTGCCACATCTATGGGCCAGGGATTGGTGATAATTCGGCTGGGGTGGCTGGTCTATTGGCATTGGCCGAGGCATTGCAGACGTTGCCTCCCCCACCGACCGATATCTGGCTCGTTGCCAATAGCGGTGAGGAAGGGTTGGGGGATTTACGCGGCATGAGGGCCGCTGTGGACCGGTTGCAAGATCGGCTAGGTGCTTGCATTGTAATCGAGGGGATGGGGCTCAAACGGGTCGTTCATCGGGCATTAGGGTCACGGCGTTTTCGTATTGTTGTGCGGGCGCCTGGTGGACACAGTTGGAGTGATTTTGGTACAGCAAGCGCCATCCATGTGTTGGTGCGGTTGGCGGCAGAGTTGACCGCGCTCCAACCAGCACAACAGCCACGTACCACCTTTAATATGGGGCGCATTGTTGGTGGCACTTCGGTCAACACGATTGCCCAGGAGGCTTCGCTGGAGCTGGACCTCCGTAGCGAAGATCCAACTGCGTTGCGGTTGATCGTGGAGCAGACCCTGGCAATTGTAAAACGGTACCAGAGCACGGCCTGGCGCAAACAGGGCATCACCGTGGAAGCGATTACGATTGGTGACCGCCCAGCGGGGGAAATTGCGAATGATCATCCCTTGGTCGCTGCATCGTTTCGGTGGCTAGCGGCCTGCGGCGTGAGCCCCAACCAGTCGCTGCGCATTAGCAGCACCGATGCCAACATTCCCTTGAGCCGAGGCATCCCGGCTGTCTGTATCGGGATCACTGAAGGGGGCAATGCCCATCGACTAGAGGAATGGCTAAATCCCAAGCTGCTACCGGTAGGGATGCGTCACCTGTTGCTCTTGACCTGGTGGGCATCGCTCTGGTTAACGGGAGACGCCAATTAACCGAGTAGGCGGTCCAGCCAATTGACCACATGATCGACGAGCGACTGGGGACCAATCCCACGTGCATCCCACGGTGTGGGCATTGTGTGTGGAGCGTGGCGCTGCTGATAGTGGGCATTGCGCGGGTCGAGCAATTGGCAAGTGAGCGGTACGCCGGCACGGCAGAGAACGTATTCCGCCCAAATGGCTTGTTTGCGTTTGACGAGAAGCGCCAATTCCTCGGGATGGTCCAGCTCGCGGCCCCAAACGCGAATGCCATAACGTTGGAGCAGCTTCTCCACTTCGGCACCAGTAAAGTCGCCGGCACGCAAAAAGGTGAAGCGATGCATCGGGCCGTGCAGCAGACGACCTGTCCAACCATCAATCACATCAATAAGATCGGGAATGGCCAATAGCAGCATAGGGATTTATCTCTCTAGTACATTTGTTCCACTGAAGTATACAGTGGATAGGTTTTGTGGGCAAACACAATGGCAGTTACGAGCGATTTCCTTATTGGTTTTGTGTTCGGGACGCTGATCACAATGCTTTTGGGTTGGCTTTGGCTACTGTATCGGGATTGGATCCGAGCACGCGATGCCTACAATCGACCACAGATCGTCATTCAACCGACACCGAAATCGCCAGCTCAAGTCCGTCGAGCCTCATCGCAGGCCGAGCTAAAGATTCTGCTCATGCGTGTCGGTCTGATGATCATTCTTTGGCTTATCGTTGAAATTATGTTTCCTGCTGCGGCTCAATCAGTGCGATCATTTATCGGTGGGCTGTGGAGCTTATTTTTTGGGACATAGGGGTCTGGACGTAGAATCCTGAATAGGGAGTAAATGATGAATACAAATAATAGTGTGCAAGATGACCAACTGTATAAGATCCGCCACAGTGCTGCCCATGTGATGGCTGAAGCGGTTCTCGAGATCTATCCGGAGGCCAAAATCGCAATTGGGCCACCGATCGATACCGGTTTTTACTACGACTTTGACTTGGGTAAGGAAGAGAACGGCAAGCCGCGCACCTTTTCTCCGGAAGATCTAGAAACCATTGAAAAGAATATGCGCAAGATTATTGCTGGCCGCTATCCGTTTGCCTATCGCGAGGTCTCGGCAGATGAAGCGCGTACACTCTTTCATGATCAGCCCTATAAGCTCGAATTGATTGACGGGTTGGCCAAGGGTAACATTGATGAATATGGCAATGAAACGGATGTGAAGCCGGTAATCAGCACATATACACAGGATACCTTTGAAGATCTCTGTCGCGGTCCGCACTTGGAGCATACGGGGCAGATCCCGCCCGATGCCTTTAAATTGATGAGTGTGGCGGGTGCCTATTGGCGCGGTGATGAGCACAATCCCATGTTGCAGCGTATCTATGGCACGGCTTGGCGCAATAAAAAAGAGTTGCGCGAACATCTCGATCTGCTCGAAGAGGCCAAAAAGCGTGACCATCGCAAGTTGGGCCGCGAGTTGGAGATCTTCATCTTTGATGAGGAGATCGGACCGGGATTGCCGCTCTGGTTGCCCAATGGCACGATCATTGCCGAGCAATTGGAGCAGTTGGCGTGGGACACAGAGCATGACGCGGGCTATCAGCAGGTCCGTTCGCCTCACCTGACCAAGGAAGATCTCTTTCTGCGCAGTGGTCACTTGCCCTATTACAGCGAGGGCATGTACCCGGCCATGGAGTTGGACGGCGGCATCAAGTACTATGTCAAGCCGATGAACTGTCCTTTCCATCACAAGATCTTTGCCAGCCGGCCCCGTAGCTATCGCGATATGCCGGTGCGCCTGGCCGAATATGGCACCTGCTATCGCTACGAGCAGAGTGGTGAACTCTTTGGCCTCATGCGCGTGCGTTCGATGCAGATGAATGACGCCCACATCTACTGTATGGAGAGTCAATTCGAACAGGAATTTATGGGAGTAATCGATCTCTATCTCAAATATTTTGCAATCTTTGGGATCGATAAATATGTCATGCGCTTAAGCTTGCATCACCCCAAGGGATTGGGCAAAAAGTATGTGGACAATCCGCTGCTTTGGCAAAAGACGGAAGATATGGTGCGCAATGCCATGAAGAATGGGGGCGTTCCCTACCGTGAAGAACAGGATGAGGCGGCCTTCTACGGCCCCAAGATCGATGTCGAAGTGTGGAGCGCGATTGGCCGCCAATTTTCGCTGGCAACCAACCAGGTTGACTTTGCCGTGCCGCCCCGCTTTGATCTGAAATATGTCAACAGCGAAGGGCAGGAAGAGGTGCCGCTCTGTATTCATCGGGCGCCCTTGGGCACGCACGAGCGCATGATCGGCTTCCTGATCGAGCACTTTGCCGGTGCCTTCCCCGTCTGGATGGCCCCGCAGCAGGTGAGTGTGATTCCGATTACGAGTGACCACAACGACTATGCCGAGCGGGTCAAACGGGAATTGCACGCTGCTGGCATTCGCGTGGAAGCGGATCTAGGATCCGATCGCATGAATGCCAAGATCCGTGCTGCCCAGCTCATGAAGATTCCCTACATGCTCGTCCTCGGCGATCAAGAGATGGAGAGTGAGACGGTCTCGTTGCGCCGCCGCGATGGTTCACGCCAGAATGGGTTGCCCCTGGGCGAGTTTAAGGCCAACGTGTTGGAGCGGATAAGGTCGCGGAGTTTGGAGCTGTAACCGATAATCAACAACTATTTTGCTGATTATACGATCAAGACAAGCGGGAAGCACTTTCAAGTGTTTCCCGCTTGTCTTTCGTTAGGCTACTCTTGGCGTCTCCCAAGTGCCAAATAGGCCAACAGGGCGGTGAAGGCCACTAGAACACAGATGATCCAAAAGAAACCGTAGGGGTGTTGGGCGAGGGGAATTCCGCCGACATTCATCCCAAAGAGCGCGGCCACCAAGTTAATTGGTAATGCCAGCACCGTCACAATCGTCAACACAAAGAGTGTACGATTTGTCTGTTCATTGACCAGCGCAGCCAACTCTTCTTGGATCAGTTTGACGCGCTCAATCAACGCCGCCGAGTCACTGACGGCGGTGGCAAACTCCTCAACTGCTTCTTGCAAATCTTGGCGATCTTCTTGGGAGATCCAATCGGGGGGACGATTGAGCAAACGGAAAAATGCGGTGGGTTCTGGGGCCAAGAGCCTTTGCAGCCGTACCAACACCCGCCGTAATATGCCTAATTCACTACGGCTGACTGAAATACGATTCGCCAAGAAGCGATCTTCAATTTGATCAACACGGCTGGTGGCCTGTTGGAGAATCGCAATCAGGACATTGGCTTGATCGCGCAGCAGATGGGCCAATAGGTCAATGGGTGAGCGAAACAGGTGCCCGGCACGTACGGCTGCACGCAACTGATCTATCGAGCGCAAGGGGCGAAGGCGTACACTGACGAGTAGATGCGGTTTGATACAAAGGCTGCTGGTGGCAATGGACGAGGCATCAAATTTAAAGTCAAAGAGGACATCGTGGATCACAGCAACTAATGCTTCGGCATCTTGCTCCAGGCGTGTTGAGCCAACATCGCTCTGCAACGCTTCATAAAAGCCCTGGGGTAAGGTCAGATTGCGCTGTAGCCAGGACTGCGAAGCCGAATTCGCCAGTGAAAAGTGTAACCAAAGGAAGTGACCCGCTGTGTGCGAGGAGACTGCGGAGAGGAACGCAAGTGCCGATTCGGCAGAGACTGCTTGCGCTGGTTGAAAGGGGGCAAACTGATAGCCCCAAACTAACCCATGTTGATCTGAGCCGTAGATCGGTTCAATCTGTCTTATCATCGAATTACAAATTCATCTTTGCTAAAGCGCTTGTACCTAGTTGTCTGGCTGCTTAATTTTTAGAAATCCCTGACTGTTCATACTCTTGTGATGATTTCTAAAAATTAAATGTTCGCAGCACTAGTTTACAAAGCAGAACCTCAGGAAAATTCCCTGAGATTCTATCTTTGCCGGCTATTGCTGGATCTTGGCACCAAATGTAAAATGTACCTTTGTATATAATCACCTGAAATCATCAGTGGGTGGGTGCTTCCGAATGAGATAAAGTGCAGCTCGGATGTTGACTAACCCAGGCCGATTCATTTGTAATTGTCCAACGGTAGCTCTGCCAATTGCGGTTAGACCAATGATTCTCGTAAAATCTTCGCTCCAGGAAAAATGATCATACCACTGGTCATGGCGTGGATGATAAAGTGAGACCATTGTTCCATCCGATGGATCTGGTGCTTCAACTTTGTCAAGCTTATATCCGTTGCATCCTGAACAGGCAAGGGCTAAATTCTCTAGCTCATTACTTCCACTGCGGCTAAGAGGTGTAATGTGTTCGACCGCAAATGTTTCCGTTGCATAATCTGCACGACTTTGGCAATATTCACAGCGTTCATGCGCTCTGTTGACGACAATTTGCCGTTTTTCGGGGGAGATGTAGACTCTAGCCATAGGATGGCCGATTGATTCCTAGTTGTGTCATCAACTCTTCAACAGATGTGTTGCGAAGTTGTCCCAATGCTATCAATGCATGAATGCGTTCGGCATCAGCTAATTCAATCTGATTGACCAAGTCCAACAACTCTTGATGTTCTTCTGTCGTAATGGTCTCGTTATGGAGTCTATCGTTTAAAATTTTATATCGACTACGAACTTCCACCGGCACGCCATAATTAATTTTTGTGAATAGCTCCGTCTCTTCCGTTGATAAGCTAGGTGCGCGTCGGCGGGCACTGAGGGCTATCACTCGATTGCTAAATGTTTCCAATTCTTCATTTCCAAGTTGCGCAATGCCTGCGAGAATCTCTTCCACATCAAGTTCAATTTGTGATTTGACTTGCACTTTTGACATCTACACTTCCCCTTACCAAACGGACCGATAACGACTAGGGGTACTTCACATGAGATCGTTATCGATTGTCTAGTACATATATTCCTTGTAAACAAGACCAGGTGCCCTATGAACGATCTTATTCCCAACCTATAGCGCACCTGGTCGTCAAAATCTACGACTTTGCCAACATCGGATTCGCCTCATCGGCGATCATCTGTGCGACCGTCGCCGCGCTCTCCGTGCCATTCCAGAGCAGATCCAAAGTTGGGTTGTAGACGCGGTTGAGGATCTCCGGCCAATCGACATGGACTGGGTCGCGCACGACGTACTCCTGCGCCTGGGCAAAGACCTTGGCATTGGCCGGCGGCTTGCTCGGGTCGAGGAAGGCTTCTGAGTTCACGACCGAAATCAGCGAGGGGGTCGTTGCGCCGACGCTGACCTCGTCCAGCTCGGCCTGCTCGGACGTGATGTACGCCAGGAATTGCCATGCTTCATCGGGGGACTTGGTGCCGGCAAAGGAGGCCCAGCCGGTGCCACCACCGCCGGTGCCGCGCCGGTCCGCTTTACCAATCGGGATCGTCCCGACATCCCAAGTGAAATCTTCGATCGTGCGCAGTTGATTGACGGTCGACGGATTGGTCAGCCAGATCGCCACTTTGCCGCTGGCAAAGAGTTCAAAGCCCCCGGTTTCGGACTCGATATCGGGCGATGGGGCGACCTTGTGGACATACATCAGATCTTGCAAAAATTGCAGCGCCTCAACCGTATTTTCATCGGTCATCGCCGTTTCGGTGGCAATGCCGCGGTCATCTTTGTGGACCAACGCACCACCATTGCAGTAGAGATAGGAACCCATGGGCCGCACACCGCGCGTAACGAGACAGCCATATTGATCAACCTGATCGCCGCTGCGCTTGGTCAGCGCTAGCATCTGATCGAGGAAAACATCAAAGGTGTAGGTCGTATCTTCCCAATCGGGGGGCGGCGGGGTGAGGCCGGCTTCGTCAAACATATCTTTGTTGTAGTAGAAGTTTTGGTTGCCATAGTCACGTGGGAGGGCAAAGGTGCCCCCTTCCCATTGATAAAGCGCGACGGCATCGGGGCGGAAAGCACTGAGATCATAGTTGTCGCGCGCAATATAGTCATCCAATTGCAGGTGCAATTTCTTTTCGTAAACAGTAACGATGGGCGTCACTTCTTGCAGATAGCGATAGATGTCGGCCGGTGTACCAGCAGCGAGCATCGTCTGGATCTTCGTCTGATAATCTGCGCCCGGCGTCGGCTGATGTTCCACCGTAACATTGGGATGCAACTCCATAAATCCTTTGGCCCACTGGTCGCGTACCTTCACATGGCCATCGTTGATAATATCGACAACAAAGGTCAGGGTTACCGGCGCTTCGCCTGGTGCCGCTCCACTTTCGCCGCCACTGGCTGGGACCGCGCTCGGTGTCGCACAGGCTGCCAAGCCGATTAAACCGACGGCAGCAGCACTCCCGCGCAAAAAGGCGCGGCGACTGAGTTGATTCTTCTGATTCATGAAAAGCTCCTTTGGTTCTTGATGAAATTTCGTAGTGCGTATTACATGTTGCGTGTAGGAATGGGGAATGATTAGTGCATCCGTGAGACTTACGTGCATCATCGCCAGTTCAATGGTCCGATCAAATGAGTCGAACCAGCGATCGCATCACCGATTTGTTCCAAGCGGCGCACAATGCACCAGTTACAGTTCAAGCAATACGCAATTCGCATCACAGTCTACGCCTTAATCCCCGTAAAGACGATCCCCTGCATAAAATACTTCTGGGCGCTGAAGAAGAGCACGATGACGGGGAGCATGGTCAGCAGTGATGCCGCCATGAGCAGATGCCAGTCGTTGCTCGCTTCGCCTTGGAAGAAGCGCAGCCCCAATGCCAGGGTATACTTTTCAGGGGATTGAATATAGATCAGCGGCAGGAGGAATTCATTCCAGACGCCGTTGAAGACAAAGATAATGATGATCAGGATCGCCGGCTTGGCCAGCGGTAGGATAATCCGCCAATAGACGCCCCAACTCGAACAGCCGTCGATGCGCGCGGCGGCGTCGAGTTCGCGCGGCAAGGTCATAAAGTATTGGCGGACGAGAAAGGTTAGCCACGGTCCGCCAAAGAAGTCCGGCACGATGAGCGGCAGATAGGTGTTGACCCAGCCCAGTTTGCTAAAGAGGATGAATTGTGGAATCAGTGTAATGTGCGGCGGCAGCATCATCGTCGCCAGCATGACGATAAACATCACATCGCGCCCCCACCATTTCAGGCGAGAAAAGGCAAAGGCAACGAGGGTAATCGAGATCACCTTGCCGATGATCGCCATGCCGGTGATAAAAGTCGTATTCCACGCATAGCGAAAGAAGGGAATCTTAGTCGTCGCCTCCAGGTAATTCTCCGGGTGCCAGACGCTGGGGAGCCATTGCGGTGGAAAGAGAAAGACCTCGGCCGGTGCTTTGAAGGAGGTGGAGATCGTCCAGAGCAGTGGGATGAACATTAGCGTCACGCCAGAGAGCAATGCCAAGTGAACTAGCGTTGCGTTGAGGATGCGCCGTTGGCGGCTGGTGAGGGTCGGTTGTTTTTGGGTGGAAAGGGTGGTTGCCATAGGAAAAAGAGAATAATCAATAATCAATGGTCAATTGCAAATTGTCAATGGGCGGCGGCCGGCGTTGGCTGAGCCTGCCGAAGCCATAAGCGTATGCTACGCCGCACGATCCTCGCCCTCATAGTAGACCCAACGCTTCGAGGTGAATTGCAAGATCAGGGTTAGGATCATGATGTAGATGAAGAGCACCCACGCCAACGTGCTTGCATAGCCCATGCGCCAATAGCGGAAGGCATTGTCATAAAGATAGAGTAGCAGGAAGAGCGTCGAGTTGTTGGGGCCGCCGTTGGTCATGATAAAGGCTTGGGTGAAGATTTGTAGGGCGGCGATGATACCGGTGACGAGTTGGAAGAAGAGCACCGGCGTCATGAGTGGAATCGTGACATGCCAGAAGCGGGACCAGAATTGTGCGCCGTCGACTTGGGCCGCTTCGTAAAGGTCGGTGGGGATGCCTTGCAGACCGGCCAGGTAGATAATCGCACCAGCACCGACCCCCCACAGACTCATCATCACCAACGAGCGCAGCGCCCAATTGGGATCGCCGAGCCAACTGGGGCCATCAATGCCGATTTTGTCTAGCATGGCGTTGATCAAGCCAAACTCACCGGAAAAGAGCCAGCGCCAGAGCAGCGCCACTGCTACGCCCGAGAGGACCGAGGGCAGGTAAAAAGCCGTGCGATACCAGCGCAGCCCTTTGATATCGGCGTTGAGCAACATCGCCAGCCCCATGCCAACAATAATGTGCAACGGCACGCTGGAAAAGGCGTAGATCGAGGTCACCTTGAGCGATTGCCAGACGAGACGGTCGTTGAACATTGTCTGGATATTTTCAAAGCCGACCCACTGCGGCGCCGAGACCAGATCCCATTCGGTAAAGGCAATCACCAGCGAGGCGAGCATCGGTCCCGCCGTCCAGAGGATAAAGCCGAGCACCCACGGCGATGCAAAGAGCCAGCCTTCCAAATTGCGATTGAACCGGGTGCGGTTAAAGCGCTTACGTTTGGGGGTGGTGGGGGAAATCGCTACCGAACGGCCGGCCGCAGATTGCTGGGTTGTCACCAAATATTCCTTCTCTACCAAAACGGGAGCAGACAAAACTGAACTGCTTTACGTGGGGGTACGTTATAAAAAGATAGCGATTGTGGAGTGTCACTGTTGCCATTGAACCATAAAACGAGGTGTTCGTCAATCTTAATAAATTGCTGTTGGAGGTGTATTCCAGCAAAGAGCACAGCGTATTTAGCGGAAGGCCGGCACTCATGGGCGGCGCAGCCAACCCCCTGCAAGCTTGAGGCCTTTGCCGCCTACGCCACCTACAACGCCCAATAGGCCGCCCATGAGAACCCCAAGCACGAGGAGATGTGCAAAGGCACCGGTAAAGGTCTCGAAGGCAAAGTAGGCGGCTAGGGTTGGCGCACTGCTCCCCGGACCGCGTTCGGCCCACTCGGCCACATTGAGTGGATCCTGCTCAATCAAGTGCATGGCAAAGACGATTATCGCGAGTGCCATGCAGCAGGCAAACAACCCACTGACAGAGCCACTCCACAGCCCAGCCGCAATTCCGCTGATGATGCTTGTCCGCTGATAGGCTTGGATGCCGGCGAAGAGCAAAATAGCAAGGGCAATGACCGCCCAGAAGAGGTTATCAATGATATCGCGCGCCGGCAAGGGCGGTGCAATAAAATTGTTGATGCTGATTTCCATCATCCAAAGCAGACCCAGGCCTGTACCAAGCAGGAGGGTGGGTTGCAGCGCGGCCTCATTGAGCACGCGCAGCGCGTGGCGACGATAGCGCCATAAAAAGCCACTCACTGCCAACAAAATAGCAAAGCCGACTGCGGCCTCGATCGCTGTCTCCTTGCTATAGCTGTAGCGTACAACAACGTCGAGCACAAGGAGCATGGCCCCAAGTGACATGGTTAATAAAATGGCGAGTAAATTAGTTTTTGTTAGATTCATGATGGTTGCAATAGGGCGAGCCGCCGGCGGTAGCCAACGACAGCAAGTGTGATAAGTAGCAGCCCAATGCCGCCGATGATTAGGAGACTACGTAGCGGGGCTAGTCCACCCTGGCGAAAATCAGCAAAGGCCAGCGCCACCGCACCAGTGCGTAAATAGGCATTCCCGCGGTTGATGTACGCTTGTGGGAAATCAGGTTGGAGGGCGAGAGCCTGATTGCAATCTTCAATAGCCCGCGCAGGTTGACTGCTGGCCATATACGCGGCGCAACGATTGTTGTAGGCGTAGGCATAGGTTGGTCGCAACGCAATCGCTTGCGTATAGTCGGCAATGGCGTTGGCCGTTTCATAGTGCCAATAGTAGGCATAGCCCCGATTGTTGTAGGCTTCGGCAGAATCCGGCTGCAAACGAATGGCTGCCGTGTAATCAAGAATGGCCTGCGCATATGCTTCGTTTGCGGCAGATTGATCCCCCCGCAATAGGTAGGCATCTGCACTCGCGAGTGGCGGCGGGACCACCGTAGGTGCCTGTGCGCGACACGCCAACAGCAAGCCGCCGAGGAGCAACATGGGTACCAGACGAATTTGTTTCATAAGCTTCCCTTTTGTTGCCTAAGGCTTCACCCGCTGCGTTCGTCAGGCGGGGACAGAAAGCCACTGCGCACGCAGCATCCGCAGTCCGCTGAGGAGAAAGGCAACGCCGGCAAGCGTGCCTTGGCGCAAACGACTGACGAATAATCGATCCTGCGATCCCTAGGGCCTGTCCATAAATAACTTGGAGAATTTTTCCGTACGGACACGGTACACCGTGTCCGTACAATTGACTACTTTATTTCTGGACAGACCCCTAGTTTAACGTCAAAATAAAGATAGCCAAGTCCATTATTAACGTTTATTAGCACCTATGCAATTCACTCGTTTCTTGAAACGAAGTTCGTAATCAACTTGTCGTGTAACGGCGTAGATGTGATACAATCAGCGTGACCTCTTTGCTGTACAGATCGCTTTGCCTGAACTGTGTTAGTTTATACGTGTTAGTTTATACGTGTTAGTTTATACAAGGACAAACAACGATGGAATGGGTTGTCTTTCTTTCGGCCTTTGCAGCTTCCTTTGTTGAGTTTGTGGAAGCGTTTACCGTGGTGCTGGTGGTCGGTATGACGATCAACTGGCGGAGCGCACTGCTCGGGACGGCCATTGCCGTGGCGATCCTGGCGCTGCTTGTCGGTACGCTCGGGGTGGCGTTGGTGCAGTGGGTGCCGCTCGATGTGTTGCGGTTGGTGATCGGGGCAATTCTGATCCTCTTTGGGCTGAAGTGGCTCAAAAAAGCGATTTTGCGCTATGCCGGGCTCAAAGCGCTGCATGACGAAGAGGCGCTCTATGAACAGGAGCAGGCGGAAATTCGCGCTCTTGGTGGGCAACAGAGCAATCAACTCAACCATTTCGGTCTGATCCTGGCCCTGAAGACCGTTTTGCTCGAAGGGTTGGAGGTTGCCTTTATTGTCATTACCTTTGGTGTTTCGGCCGCGCAAAGCGAGGCGGCCAAAGTGCTGAGCTTGTGGTCGGCAACCTGGGGCGCAGTGGCCGCCCTGGCCTTGGTCGTCATCATCGGTGCGCTGGTGCATGCGCCTTTAAGTCGCGTCCCAGAAAATACGCTCAAGTTCGCTGTTGGCTTGATGTTGACGACCTTTGGCACCTTTTGGGCCGGCGAAGGGTTGGGCATCGCCTGGCTTGGATCCGATGGGGCGCTGCTTTGGTTGGGGGTCGCCTACTTGTTGGTCGCTTGGGGATCGGTTACCTGGCTGCGCGGCTTTGCCAAACAGAGCGCTGTGGAGTTGGTCGGCGCAACGGCAGATATCCCGACTGAGATATCCTAATAGACAACCCATTTAAAAGTGGCACGTTGAGGAGTGGTTTTACACGAGAGTCATTGTGCCACTTCTAAGGGGTTTATCTATAAGGGATCTTGGAATCAAAAAGAGGACGCTATGATTCGTGTCATTAAAGCTATCTATAATTTCTTGGTTGGCGACATGCGCATTTTGATCGGGACCCTGGTCGCGCTGGTTGTTGTTGACCTCCTGGCTCCATTCGCCGCCGTGGCAATGGGACCACTGCTCTTTGTGTTGCTGACGGGCACGCTGCTGTTGTCGTTGCGCCACGAGGTTGCACCATAACCGCAACACCAAACAATCTGTCGAAAGCTGTCGTCAAATGGAACTACTCCGCCACCCCCTCCCAACCTCCCCCGCGAGCAGGGGAGGTTGGGAGGGGGTGGGGTGAGCAGTTACCCCAATCTTGTAATTGCCCGTGGTGGGCTTACCCAAAGCGCCCGTTAATATAATCGGCAGTGCGCTCATCTTTGGGCTGGCTAAAGATACTCTCGGTCCTGCCGAATTCGATGACGGTGCCGGTTTTTGTATTGGAATCAACCGCCATCATCATGGCGGTGTAATCACTCACACGCGCGGCTTGCTGCATGTTGTGGGTGACAATGAGAATCGTGTAATTCTGCTGCAACTGGTCAATCAGGGTTTCGATCTTGGCGGTCGCAATCGGGTCAAGTGCCGAACAAGGTTCATCCATGAGGATGATCTCCGGTTCGACGGCGATTGCGCGAGCAATGCAGAGTCGTTGCTGTTGGCCGCCCGAAAGTGCCTGGCCGGAACTATCAAGCTTGTCTTTCACTTCCTCCCAGAGCGCGGCCTGTTGCAGCGCCATGCGCACCCGGTCATCGAGTTCGCTGCGCGTGCGTACGCCGTGTACACGTAGGCCATAGGCGATGTTTTCAAAGATCGACTTGGCAAAGGGATTGGGGCGCTGAAAGACCATGCCAATCCGGCGACGGAGGACCACCGCATTGATGGCTTTCCCGTAAATATCCTCGCCATCCAGCAACAGTTGCCCTTCGTTGCGCGCCCCCGGCAGCAGATCTTGCATACGGTTGATGGCGCGCAACAGTGTCGATTTACCCACGCCGGATGGTCCGATAATCGCCGTGACGCGTTGCGCCGGGATGCTGACGTTAATCTCGGTGAGCGCTTTGAACTTGCCGTAGTAAAAGCCAAAATTCTGCGCGTGGATTTTTTGATGGGCCCCTTTGGCCGCTGCTTGCGCCGCGTGCCTGGCTTCATCCGTTGCCTGGCGTCGTAGCGTATACGGTTGGACTGCGATCTCTTGTTCCATATCGTCTTCTTCCTCGTGTCTGGCTTGGATATCCGTTAGCCAACACGTCCACTGAGATATTCTTCGGTTCGATCATCTTGCGGTGCTCTAAATAGCTGTCGCGTTTCGCCCGCTTCGTTTAGCCGCCCCACCACCCCTTGTGGTGTGGCATCGGCCAAGAAAAGGGCTGTATCATCGGAAATGCGCGCCGCCTGCTGCATATTATGGGTGACAATGATAATCGTATAGGATTTTTTGAGTTCGATCAACAAATCCTCTAACTTCTGCGTAGAAATCGGATCGATCGCCGACGCCGGTTCGTCAAGCAGCAAGACCGCCGGCTCCAACGCCAAGGCGCGCGCCAGGCAGAGCCGTTGTTGTTGACCGCCGGAAAGATCGGTAGCCGCGCGTTGCAACTTATCGCTCACTTCGCCCCAAAGCGCGGCTTGACGCAATGTGCGCTCGACGATCTGATCGAGTTCCGCTTTATTGCGGATCCCGATCAAGCGTGGTCCCATGGCGATATTCTCATAGATCGAGCGGGTCCAGAGCGGATTGGGCTGCTGAAAGACCATGCCAATGCGCCGGCGCACCAACGTGGGATCAACGCCGGGGGCCACAATACTCTGCCCATCAACTGTAATATCGCCCGCCATCCGTGCGCCGAGGATTGTTTCGTGTAACCGATTGATGCAGCGTAGAATCGTTGATTTACCGCACCCCGACGGCCCAATGATCGCGGTGATGCGTTGCGGCGCAATCGACAGATCAAAAGGTTTCACCGCCAGCTTTTTGCCATAGTAAGGCGCGACCTGACGCAGTGTCACCCCTTGGCTAATGGCCGGCGCAGTGGTATCTGTTGCTTCACTCATGCGTCGTGCGCTCCTTGCTCCGGATCCGGTTTATCTGTTTCTTGGCTATCGGCAGCTTCGCTGTTTTTGCGCGACCAGAGCTGCTGAAACCTAGGTAACACAGCTTCCCACCACGGTGGTTGTGCATGCCCCCGCCCCAGGTTGCGGTTACCTGTCGTCAAGCGCGCCACGATATTGACGATCAAGACCATTGCCGTCAAAACAAAGGCCGCGCCCCACGCCAACGCTTGTTCAGCTGGAAAGGGGGAGCCGGTGTAGCGATAGGCCAACAGCGGCAGCGCGGCCATCTCGCCCCCCATGTTAAAGGAAATAATGTTTGAACCGATGGCGGTCAGCAGCAGAGGCGCTGTCTCACCGGCACCGCGTGCAAAGGCGAGCAGAATACCGGTGACAATCGCGCTGGCCGCGGTGGGCAAAACGACAAAGAGGGTGACGTGCCACTTGGGCGCGCCCACGGCAATCGCCGCTTCGCGCGTCGAACGCGGCACCAATTTGAGGATCTCTTCCGTCGTCCGCACAATGGTCGGCACCATCAGAAAGGTGAGCGCGACACTACCGGCGTAACCGGAGTATTGGCGGTAGCGCATCACAATCACAATGTAGCCAACAACACCGACGACAATTGAAGGTGCGGCGCTCAGCACATCGGTACAAAAACGGATGATGTAGCTCAAGGTCGTATCTTCATATTCAGCTAGATAAATCGCCGCCATGACACCAATCGGAATCGAAAGCAACAGGGCAAAGCCGGTGATTAAAATGGTGCCGATGATGCCGTGGGCCACCCCGCCGGCGGCTTGAATCGTGGCGGCGTCCGTGCCCACGACCGGCGCGCGGTACGCTTGGGTAAAGAAGGCCCAATTCAGCGTGCTGCCGCCGACAAGCAAGACATGGCCGAGGATTAGAAAGAGCGGAATCAGTGCAAGCACGGTGGCCCCAATCGTTGCGCCGCGCAGGATGCGGTCAACCCATTGGCGGTGCTGATAGTCACGCGGATGATCGGGTACAAAGAGGCTCATCAGGCTCTCCTTTCTGCTTGTCCGCTGCCGACGTACCAGACCAACAAGCGCGCCAGCCCATTCAACAGCAACGTAATGACAAAGAGCACCAGCGCCATTAAAATCAGAACGCTAGTGTGCATTTCGCTGTTGGCATTCGCCAATTCACTGGCGATCAGCGGCGCAATCGCAATGCCAGGGGCAAAGAGCGAGGCGGGTACACTATTTTTAACACCGCCGATGACGAGCAGTACAGCCATCGTCTCGCCCAACGCCCGCCCCAACCCGAGCATGATCCCCCCGACAATGGCGGCGCGACTGTAGGGCACCACCGCCTGCCAGATCGTCTCCCAGCGCGTTGCGCCCAGCGCCAACATCGCCTCGCGCTGGTGCTGGGGCACGACTACTAACACATCGCGCGTAATGGCGGCAATCGTCGGTAGGATCATGATCGCCAGAATAATGCCGGCGACGATCAGGCTCCGTCCCGCCGCGACCGGGCCACTCAAAAAGGGTAGAACGCTGCCGAGGGAATTGGCGACAGGGGCGGCGATCATGCTGCGAAACCAGGGCACAAAGACAAAGACACCCCACATCCCATAGATTACGCTGGGAATGGCCGCTAACAATTCAACCAGGAACGAGAGCGGTTGCCGCAACCCGAGTGGTGCCAGTTCGGCCAGATAGATACCGATGAAGAGGCCCAGCGGTGCGGCCAACAACAGCGCCAGTGCCGAGGTTGCCAATGTCCCATAGACGGCAGGCAATGCGCCAAAGATTAAGCGGTTGGGTGCCCAACCCGTTGCCCACAAAAAATTTAACCCCAGCAGCGACCGTGCTTGCGTCGATGCCTCCCAGGTAACCAGACCAATGATGAGGACCAGCCCCACCACAGCCAGGCCAAAAACTAAGGCCAACCCATGAAAGATCGGGTCACCCATGCCTACTCGACGCTGGTCTGTCGATAGACGCGCCAGTGTCGCACTTTGTTCTTCTGCCATATCTAGTCCTTTACAGCAAAACAGCAAAACAGCAAAACAGCAAAACAGCAAAACAACGAGCAGCAAGGTGGATGCTTTCCTTGCTGCTCGCTGCTACCTCTGCCTACCCGCAGTTGTATGTCATTTGCTCATTTCGGTAAAAACATTTGCTCATATGGCCAATAGACTGAAGTACGGACATGATGTATCATGTCCGTACTTCAGTGATTTAGCCACACGAGCAAATCGTTAATGAGTTACTGCCCAGCCGCAAAGACCGGTTGTCCATTGGCTTGAACCGTGGAAAGCAGCGCATAGCCACGCTCCTTGACGACATCCGGCAGCGGCGCATAGTAGAGATCCTGCGCATACTGGTCACCTTCTGTATATGCCCAGCAGACAAAGTCGGCCAGCGCCATCGCTTTGTCGGCATCATCATAGGAAGGGTGCACCAGCAGCCAGGTAAAGCCGGAAATGGGATAGGCATTCTCGCCGGTCGGTGGGTTGGTTACTGTAAATTGGAGATCGGCGGGCATATCACTGAGAAAGCCGGCGGCGGCATTACTGACCGTCTCCAACGACGGCTCCACAAAGGTACCGGTGGCGTTGGCAATGGCCGGTGCCGGCAGATTGTTGGCCAGGGCATAGATCAGCTCAACATACCCAAAGGCACCCGGTGTCTGTTGCACAGCGGCGGCCACACCATCATTCTTATCACCACCGATGCCCGTCGGCCATTCAACAGCGGTACCGCTACCAACCTGCTGCTGCCATTCCGACGAAATTTTGCTCAGGTAGTCGGTAAAAATAAAGGTGGTACCGGAGCCATCGGAGCGATGCACAACCGTGATCTCCTGGTCGGGCAACTGCAGATCGGGATTGTCGGCGGCAATTGCGGCGTCATTCCAGTTGGTGATCTGGCCCAAGAAGATGCCGGCAATCGTATCGGGCGAGAAGCGCAGCCCATCGACCCCTTCCAAGTTATAGGTGGTGACAACGGCACCTAGGACAGTTGGGATAAAGAGTGTATCGGGTGATTGTTGATGTTCCTCATCGGTAAAGAGCGCATCACTGGCGCCAAAATCAGTCACGCCGCCGAGAAAGTCACTCTTGCCCTGGCCGGAGCCGGTGCTTTGATAGTTGATGGTAACATTGGGGTTGACGGTCTTATACTCTTCGATCCAGCGTTGGTAAATCGGATTTGGGAAACTGGCACCCGTGGCATTGAGGGTTACTGTCAAATCGCGTGGAGTACAACTGGTCGGCAGCGTGGCCGTGGCACCTGCACCGGCGGTCTCCGTCATGCCGGCGGTCCCGGTCATGCCCGTAGTGTCCGTCATTCCTTCCGTCGCGGTCATAGCAGTTGCTTCTGGTGTTGTGGCAGCTCCTGCACCGTCGGTGGCTGCCATTGGGGTTGCCGTTGGCCCGCCATTCATCGTGGCACAGCCACTGAGCACAAGCGCCAAAACCAAAGCCGGCATCAAGAACAGTCCTCGTAGCTTCGTCAATCGCATTGCGTTTTCTCCTTGCTTACAATCTTCACATCCGGCATTCTAGTCCATATCTGTTCGATCTAATTAGCCGGAACGTCATCAGCTAACCAGCCGGGTGATAAAGCATTGTCAAGGAGAGATTAACAATCTGTTAAACCGGTAAAAGATATATCTTGTCCTATAACCGAGATACATCTATCGTATTACGAGAGTATTGTCAATGTCGATTGCCGCCACAGGGCTGACAAAGGCAAACCGGGGTTGGTGGAGATGAGTTGAAAGGTGGGTTGTAGATCAGAATGGCTCTACTTGCCAATCGACCAAGTTGCGTGCTGCTTTGTCAAACGCGATGCCCAACAGCAGGATCGGTTTGCCGAGGCTTTGGTAAGCCTGGGCGTAGTTGCGGCGGCGGATCTGTTCGAGCGCAATGGCTGCCGTGCTCATCTTGAATTCAACGATGTAGATGACATCGCTCAATTCCAGCACAGCATCGATCCGTCCCCGATTGGTCAGCTGTTCCACATCAATTTGAAACCCAAGTAGCTCCAACAAAAGATAGACAACCGAGTGATAGTAGGCTTCCTGCGGTAGAAAGAGCGTATTGGGTATTGCCGCAAAAACTGATTGTAGAATATGGATAAAGCTCTCAACGTCTTGGGTGTTGAGCGCTTTTTGCAGCCGCGTCAAAATTGATGCACTCACACGACCCGTAGAGATGTTAAGATATTCGGCCAGTAGATGGCGCTGAAATGCCTGCTGTACTTCGTAATTGGGATAGCCCAAGGTGTAGATCGGTTCGCCATGCTCAGAGAGATGCACATCTTTGACGGTGAGATAGCCGGTCTGGAAGAGTAACGACTGAATGCCAATTTGGTCGACATCGGCACTATTCATAAAGGCGGTATCGGCATCAATGGTCTCTAACTCGTAGGCGGGGAGCTGTTGGGTGCGCAGCAATTTGAGCAAAAATGTCGGGGTTGCTGTGGCAAACCAATGGTTGCCAAAGGTCTGTTGTTCAAATAGAATCAGTGTGGAATAGGGCACATAGAGCCGGCTGGTGCCGTCCCAAGAATAACCGTCATACCAGAAGCGCACCCTAGCCAACAACTGCCTCTGATCAAGCCCTTGGGTTGTCGCCAAGCGTGCTAGATAGTCGGCAAAGTATATTTCCAATTCCTGTTCGGTATAACCCAGTAAGGTCGCAAAACGACCGTCGAGGGTAATGTCGAGCAAATTGTTGAGGTCAGAGAAGATCGAAAGCTTGCCATATTTGGAGACACCCGTGAAAAGCGCAAAGTGAATGTGATCGGCTTCGGTTGATTTGAGGACTGAGTAGAGATTTTTTAGCGTCTCAATATGCTCTTGGACTTTGGCTTCATTCTCCAGCAGATCGGTAATCGGTTTATCATATTCATCGATCAATAGCACCACACGCGCTGTGCCACTCAATAGGACGATTAGCTCAAGAAATTTGTCTTTATAATTCTCCGCGGTTAACGTGATGTCGGCTTGCGCTGCCAAGCGAACGATATACTGATCAAGCGCACTCGCTAAGCTCTGTTCACGGTAATTGATGTCATTGAAGTTGAAAAGCAAAACCGGATGTTCGGCCCAATCCAAGCGGTCCTCAATCCACAGCCCGCGAAACAAGTCACGCTTGCCTTGGAAAATCTCACGCAGGGTTGTAATCAACAGCGACTTGCCAAAGCGGCGCGGGCGAGCCAGAAAGAGCAGCTTGCCGGTTTGCATGAGCGCGTGGATCTGCTCAGTTTTATCGACATAAAGATAGTCGCCTTGGCGCAACTCGGCAAAATCTTGAATGCTGATGGGCAATCGACGCATGACAAACATCCTGTTGAAGAGACCTCAGTTGATCGGTAAACTGGGCCAATTATACCACAAACCATACATCCTCTGGGTTTATCCGTGCCTTACCTGTGGCAAAACTATCAGCGCTCGAAGACCATCAATTCCGTCCGATTGCGCGCAATAAACTCCCAATCATACGTCACCCCCAACCCCGGCCCGTCGGGCACCGGCACACAGCCATCGGCACCGAGATCCTCCGGCTGGTCCGAATAGCCATTGGTATAGACGGGCGGCACGCAATTGGGCATGCCCGGCCCCATCAATGCCATCTCATAGAAATGCGTGTTGCGGATCGCCGAGATGACGGCGCGGTGCGCGGGGCCACAGGCGTGCATCTGCACATCGAGGCCAAGCGCTTCGCAAAGGTGGGCAATCTTCATTGCACCGGTGATACCCAGGTCATACTCGGGGTCGGCATGGATCATGTCGCAGCCGCCGGCAAGGAGAAAGTTGGCCTTCTGTTCCAGCCCGCGCACATGTTCGCTGACGAGGATCGGGGTGTCCAGCTTTTCACGCAGCCGTTGATGGCCCATCGCCGAGACGCCACTGTCGCGGTAGGGATCTTCATACCAGAAGTAGCCGGCCTCGTCACAGGCGCGGCCAACGTAGAGCGCATCGAGAAAGGTGCGTAACTGACAGGCCGGGTCGATCATCAGGTACATCTCATCGCCCACTCGTTCGCGCACGCCAAGCAAATTGCGTGCCTCTTTGCGCGCATCGCCTTCGTGCCAGCCGTGGATCTTGAAACCGCGGAAGCCTTGCGCTTTGCACGCTTCGGCGTAGTCGGCAAAGGCAGCGGGCGTGTCGAGACCGCCCGGTTCGATCTGGGCGTGATAGGTGCTGGCGTAGGTTGGTAGGCGTTTGCGAAAGCCACCCAACATGGTCGTGACCGACATGCCATACTTCTTGCCGACGAGATCCCAGAGCGCAATATCCAAAGGCCCGTGGCCCATGTGGTCATAGGCGCGGATCTCGCGCTTGAGGTCGTCGTAGATCTGCTCGCGTGCTTCTGGATCGCGGCCCAGGAGTTGTGGTGCCAACATACGCGCCTGCCCCAGGGAAGAGGGCGTGCCGACCCAATGGGTGACATATTCGCCCTGTGTGCCGTCGTCACAGTGGATGCGCACGGCAAAGCGACTGTTCTTGAGTGTGGAGCCGGCCTGATAGATCAGGTTCGCAACCCCTGCCGCTGAATGGGCACCGAGGCCGAGGTTGTTGACATCAAAAGTAAACGCATGAATTTCGATACGGTCAATGATGCTCATGGTAGATCTCCTCGTTGTGTGGGAAGCTTGGTTTAGAAGGTAGCGCTATTTTGCCACAAAAGGGAGCAAGCGGCAATCAGTCGCGCGTGATCCCCCAGTTCGTAGCCCCGACCGTTTACGGCGGGTTGGCTGCCAAACCGCAGATTTTGCCAGAACCAGCAAAATTCCTGCTTGACAAGCCCCATGCATAGTTATATAATTTTTTTTATTGATTAGTCAATAAAAGGTGGATTATGGCACAACATCAAACGTATGAAGAACGACGGCAACAGATCCTCACCGGTGCGCTCCAGGCCTTTTCCGAAAAGGGCTATTTGGGCACCTCGAACAAGGATATTGCGCAGGCCGCCGGCATCAACTCGGCGGCGCTGATCTATCACTATTTCGAGAGCAAAGAGGCACTTTTTCAGGCAGTAATTGCCGAAAACCTATCGCCGGTTCACCTGGCCGAGCAGATGGCGTTTCTGAAAAGCCTGCCTGTGCGCGATGCGCTGATCTTCATCGGTACCGCCATTGTCCACGCGATGACCCAACCCCAGACTGTGACCTTAATCCGTCTGCTGTTGGCCGAAGCGTTGCGCGAGCCGGAAGTTGCCCAAGCTGTGTACCAAGGCGGGCCGATGCATGTAATGGCCTTTTTGTATGACTATTTTGGCGATCTAATGGAGCAGCAACGTTTCCAAGCGGCCGATTTGGGAGCAACCGTGCGCTGCTTTGTCGGTCCGCTGCTTGCTTTTATGATCAGCGGTCCGCTGCTGAACTTTGCCGATGCGCGGAGCCCCGATGCCACCGCCATGGTGGAAACGGCCGTCACAATCTTTTTAGCGGGGCTGGAGAGATAAAATCCTGTGGATAATCTACGGTGGCGTTATGCCTGGCGTGATCTATGGTATCACAAAAGCCGTACACTGCTTGTCGTGCTCTCCATTGCCGTCGGCGTCTTTGCCTTTGGCGCGATCCTGGGCACGATTGCGACACTGAATCGCGATCTGCCAATTCAATACCAAGCCATTGCACCAGCCAGCGCTATCCTGCATACCGCCCCTTTTAATGGCGCGATGGCCGATGCCGTCCGTCGTATGCCTACGGTGGCACACGCCGAAGGACGTTTTCGTTTGCGGGTGCGCTATTTGCAGACAAACAACGAATGGCAGGATCTCGAATTGTTGCTATTGGAGGATTATACAACCAATGCGATTGACATTGTTAAGCCCTATGTTGGCAGCTGGCCACCGCCTGACCGCACCTTGTTGATTGAACGCAATTCTCTTCCACTCACTGCAATGGCTGTCGGCGACACCATTGCGCTAGAAACATCAGGTGGTCTGGCACGCACGCTGCCCATCGTCGGGCTGACGCATGATATGAATCAACCGCCCGCCCAAATCACCGGTGTTCCTTACGCCTATGTCTCTTGTGATACACTGGAGTGGCTAGGCTATCCCTGTCGTTACAACGAGTTGCAATTGATCGTGCAGGAAGGGCGCAGCGATCAAGCGCATATCACGACCGTCGCCAAGGCTGTTGCGAACAAATTAGAGGATGCCGGCTTTAGCGTCTTCTGGACCGAAGTTCCCAAACCGGGCCACCACTTTGCCCAAGATTTTTTACCGACAATTCAGATCATCCTGGGGATCCTGGGCACATTGGCGATGATTCTGAGCGGCTTTCTCGTCTTTAATGTGATTACGGCGATCCTGACGCAGCAGACGCGCCAGATCGGTGTGATGAAGGCGATTGGCGCGCAGTCCGGTCAAGTGACCTTGCTCTATCTGCGTCTGGTGGCGGCCTTTGGCGTTTGCGCGCTCTGTATTGCCGTACCGCTGGGCGCGTTGGGCGCTGATATCTTTTCACGCTTTATTGCTGGGCAATTGAATTTTGATTTGGAAGGACTCAGCCTCTCGGTGGGTGTGTTAGCCTTGGAATTGGCAATTGGGCTGCTGGTGCCGATGGCGGCGGCGTTGATCCCGATCCTTGGTGTAGCGCGCATGACAGTTCGGGCAGCGATTCAGGAGCAAGGTATTGAGCGTAGTTCGGCCACAGCGGGGCAAGCCGAAAGCCGATTGGCGCGCTTGCAAACCCGTTTGCGTCTGCCCCGCCCGGTGACCCTCTCGTTGCGCAACACCTTTCGCCGTCGCCAGCGGCTGGTGCGCACCTTGATCCCGTTGGCGTTGGGTGGGGCAATCTTTATGGCTGTCCTCACCTTGCGCGCCTCGCTCTTTACCACCCTAGAAGCGACACTCACTAGTCAAGGTTACGATGTGCAGATCCAGCTTGACGATGCCTATAGCAGTCGCCGGGTGACGCAAGTGCTCAGTGGCGTAGCGGGGGTGACGGCGATGGAAGCGTGGACCACGCGCGAAGCGATCCCCGTCCGTGCCGATGGCAGCGAAGCCGATGATGCCCGTCTCTTTGGCATTCCACCGGCAACAAACCTCTACCAACCGGATCTTGTCGCCGGGCGTTGGCTAGATGCAGACGAGACTGACGGGATTGTTGTGGCGGTCGGTTTGCTCTTGGCTGAGCCGGAATTGACCCTTGGATCACCCCTAACATTGCGTCTTAACGGCAATGAATATCATTGGCGCATTATCGGTGTCACCGAGACCTTTCAGCCGCCGCTCGCTCCGGCGATGCTCTACGTCAATCAGAGCGCGCTCTGGCAGCAGTTGGGTTACCATAATCAGACCGATACCTTGCGCTTCCTGACGGTTGACCACAGCGCAACGACCCATTTGGCCGTGGCGCAGGCGTTGGAAGCGCGCTTGACAACGGCAGGCATCGGTATTCGATCGACCCGCACCTCGACGGAGGATCGGCGGATCTTTGGCGAGCGTTTCACAATCATCACCAGTGTATTGCTAATTATGTCCTTTTTGTTGGCGACAGTGGGTAGCTTGGGGTTGATGGGCACGATGAGTATCAACGTGCTGGAGCGCAAGCGGGAGGTTGGTATCATGCGGGCGATTGGCGCAACAACAGCGAGTATTCTCCAGATTTTTGTGATCGAAGGGGTAATTATCGGGGCGCTCTCTTGGGTGGGTGGCTTGCTTGCCTCATTTCCGATTAGCTACCTGATGAGCATTCAGATTGGTATGACCTTTGCCAAACAGCCGTTAACCTATATTTACGATGGGCGAGGACCCTTTATGTGGTTGGCGATTGTGATGACGGTGGCCGCTGTGGCAAGCCTCGTCCCAGCGCGCAATGCGGCGAATTTGTTGGTACGCGAGACATTGGCCTATGAATAACTCATGCTGAATAACTCATGCTGAATAACTCATGCTGGGGTCATCTCATAGATCTCGGCCAAGCGTTTCAAATTGAGCGGCTGCATATAACGAAGATTCGTCTTATGTTCACCAGTTACTTTGCGTGCGGAGTTGACGATAAATTGGGAAACCTCCCGCTCGGCGACCCTGATAAAGGCCTCGGCGATAACCGGATCAAATTGTGTACCGGAACAACGCCGCACTTCGGCAATGATTTGATCACTAGAGAGGGCACGGTGATAGGGACGGTCAGAAGCCATTGCTTCGACAGAGTCACAGACATTAAGAATCCGCGCCTCTAATGGAATCTCTGTGGCCGTTAACCCGTCGGGATACCCCTTGCCATCCCAACGTTCATGATGATACCGAATAAAAGGCGCAAGATGGCGCAATCCCTGGCTAGTGGCAATAAAATCAGCGCCAATGGCGGCATGTTCTTTCAACTGTTGATACTCCTCTTCAGTGAGCTTGGCCGGTTTATGTAGAATTGCTTCAGGGATTGCGATCTTGCCGATATCATGCAAATAGGCACTTTGGCGCAAGATTTCTACCTCTTCCGGTGATAAGCCTAACTCTGTACCAATCGCAACTGCATAGGTGGCAACTTGGGCGGCATGGCCACCAACATAGGGATCGCGGGCGTCAAAGATTTTAGCCAGCGTGAGAAAGAGTTCATCATTAACCTGTTTGATTGATTGGTTGGCTGTGGTTAATTCGGCATTAAATTGCTCTAATGATTGGAGTGCTTCCTGATGCAATTTCGGCAATAAAAATGATTGATAGATGAGGACAATGGGCGCAAAAACAAGAATAACCAGGAGCGGGTTACACATATACAAAAAAGCGGCCATTGTCCCGATCATGGCCAATGGCATCTCAATCACCAATCCGTCGCGCAGAATACCGGCCTGATAAAAAGAGATACCGCGCGCCAACATGAGCGCTAGACCCAGCAAGAGTTGGCTGGTGCCGACATAGCTGACGCCAACCAGAATAATGAGCAAAAAGCTGGATAGATCAACTGTCGATGGGGTAGGCATCGGAAAGGCTGTCAAGATCCAATAGGCCGGTAAGGCGCTGAGTACGGTCTTGGCAATATTAAAGGGTTGGATATACCAGGCCTGTAGATGCCCACCCTTTGGATTGAGCAGCGCAACGACCCATTCAATCAGATGGGTGATCAGAACGAGCAGAATGAATTGCCACGACGGTAACAAGATGAGCGTGGCAACCAATCCGATTGTTGATCCCTCATAGGCCTGATGGCTCGGTGTTTGGACACGGTAAAGCCGCAGCATTGTCGTGACCGCGACAGCACAAATGAAAAGCCACCAAGACGAGCTAGTGGGCGCGCCATGTGTAAAGTTCCGTGCGGTCACAATTGCCGCCGCTATTATGACCATCGAAATATATAGCCAGCCACTTCGTTGCATGGTGTTCACTTTGTTCAATGCAAAAATAGGTCCATTTTGGAGCGGAGGCTAAGTTCGTAACGGTTTGTTACTCATTGCTCACCACTGTTACTCATTGCCCACTACAATGGGAAGATAAATACGGTTGGAAAGCGTTTGTTCATAGTTCTCATCATTGGTATCACTGCTCTCTTGCAAGCCGCCCTCTTCGTCAGAGAGAAGGGTGTTGTCCCCTTCCCGTAAGAGCAAACCAAAAATACCGGGCAATTCTGGCCCGTCTTCGTCATCGCGTTCAATATAGTCACTACTCCATGAGACCGTGCTCCAGCTCACTGTACTCCACGAAACGGTGCTCCAACTTACGGTGCTCCAACTGACAGAATCCCAATTGAGGCCGAGCAATGAATCGACCACTTGCATAATTCCAGCACTGCCGCTTGTCAGCAGGCGACTCATGGATACGCCGGTGTTGGCGCTTTCGGTAGTGTCACGCTTGACGGCAGCCGCGATATTGAGATAACCGGCACCAGCTTTTACCTTATCGTAGCCAGGCCATTGACGGTTGGCTCTCTTCATCAGGCGGTATTTAACCTGATCCGGCGTGAGGTGCGGCTCATCTTCTAGCAACAGTGCAATCGCCCCACTTACAATGGGAGCCGCAAAGGATGTGCCGGACATGCGCATGTATGACTCATCCACAACCATCTCTGAACGCAACAAGGGCAGAAGCGCTTTGGGATCGGCCATGGGTGCAACGATGTAGCGACCGGGGGCAACCAAATCAGGTTTTGCAAAGCCATCGACTGTTGTGCCATAGGCTGAAAAGTGAGCAACACTGTCATCATCGATCGTTGCTGTTCCCCTATCATCGGTTGCACCCACGGTAATGACAAAGGGATCGTTGGCGGGTGGATAGATTTTCCCCTCGCCGGCGTTGCCGGCGGAGGTGACAACCACAATGCCGTTGAACCAGAGGATCTCACAAGCTGCATCCAATGGGCTCGTGTGATAGGACTGTGCCGCAGACGCATTAAGTGAAATATTGACGATGCGGATATTGTAGATTTTGTGATTTTCGTAGATCCACTGCAACCCTTCAACCACGTCAGATTCTGTCGAGGCGCCGCTTAGGCTTGTTACGTGGACATCGATCAGATTGCTCTTGGGGGCCACACCAACATAACGGCGCTTATCGACGTGGTCATCGCCGCCAACTATCCCTGCCACAAAGGTGCCATGACCGTAGCCATCATAGGCATTTTGCATCGGCAGCAGCGTGTTGTTGCTGGCCACGACATGTCCGGCAAGCGCTAGATGCCTGGCATTAATGCCGCTATCGACGACTGCCACGCCAATCCCCTTGCCCTGCAAGTAAGGTGGGTTATTCCACAGATTGTTTGCATTGATTGCTTGGTTATAGACGGTGCGTAACGGTTTGGTCGGTATACACTCATTACAGGCCGTTTCGACCACTGGTGCATCTAGCGAGATCCACCGAACCCCAGCAACAGCAGCCAACGCGGGCAACTGGCCGGCGGGTAATTCAGCAACAAGCGCATTGATGATGTGGAGATTTTTTGTCTGTTTGGCCCCAACCCGTGTAAGTGCTTCT
The DNA here is from genome assembly GCA_034432375.1 of Caldilineaceae bacterium. Classification (GTDB taxonomy): domain Bacteria; phylum Chloroflexota; class Anaerolineae; order Caldilineales; family Caldilineaceae; genus JAHBVH01. The sequence goes on along the minus strand of DAOUCA010000027.1, from coordinate 80,972 downwards.
GCAATCGTCGAAACATTCGGTTGCAATTGCACGATGACTGCCACCGTAGAATCCGGCGCTGTAGCAGACAACGCAATGAGATCAGGCTGTAAATTTGTGAAAATGATCGGCCCGCTTGCCGCCGGTATCGTAATCACAAGCGAAACTAAAAATAATACGCATAATGGTCGCATGAGGCGACCTTTAATTCGTATATTGAGGTTCATCCTTGCCCTTTCTGTGACATGGGAAAACAAAGGTTTCGCCAAGCCTGTCACCCATCTATGTAGGAGTGGTTTTCTCATCCGCGCCACAGCCCTCTCTGCAAAGGCAATAGCAGATGTTTACCCTATCAGTATACTGAGCGAGTTGCTGAAATATTCTGTCAGAAAACTGACGGAATGTTATGGATGTATGCGTTCGTTTGGGTATTTACAGCAGAAGGTTTTTTAGATTTGGAGACGATAGCTTACGTGGAGCAATGTCTTAGGGGCAACTTGGCAGTGAAAGCGGCCACGTTCGATCACGGATCATTTAGCCAAAGGTTGTTTCGACAACACCCGGCAACAGTTGGTAGATCGAGCAGCCAATAATTTTTTCGAAATGGCGCTGAACGGCAAACACCTGCTGCCATTTTGTATGCACATCGGCACCAACACCTTGTTGACCATAGCGGAGGAAGACATCGATCAACCGTTTTTCAATGAGGCAAAAGCCCTGGGGCAACGCGAGCGCATCGCAAAGTTGTAACAGCAGGTCGTAATCATCGTAGGTGATCGCCATCAGTGCATCGCTCAGCATGGCAAATTCAGCCTCAGTGCAATCCCACTCACCAAAGACCGCCCGTGGGTGCTGGTAGGGAAAGGAGTGGGTGAGGGCAATGCGGGCGGCGTGCTCATAGCCTAGGTCGCGTAGAAAGGTGTAGCCGTCGATCACATGGCGCATACCCGTAACCCCTTCGCGACGGCCAATGTCATGGAGTAGTCCGAGGATATAGGCGCGATCCCCGTCAAGGTCGGGATGGCGTTCGGCGATGAGTTGGGCGGCACGGGCGACATTAACCGAGTGCGCAACCCATGGGCCAGGATTGCGGGCTTCGGCCTCGGCGAGGAGGGTTTGGGCTTGGGATAGGGTGGGGATGGTCATGCGCAGTTTCCTTCCAGCGGACGGCAGCCAACGTTCACCAAAAGTTTGTGTGCGTTGACAATAGAGTTGTTCCTAAATAAAAGTTTTGGCCAAGATGACCGGCATCTCAAAGATGCCGGTCATCTGTCGGCGAGCTTCTAGCGCTTAAAAAGGAACATGTCTAATATATCATCAGCTACACTAGAAGGCTCGGTTGCCGTGAGGCGGCCGAGCCTTCTTTAAGTAGGGCTTTGACAGGCTCAGCCACCGGCTGAATTGCGAAGCCCTACTTCCCTACACTCACCGCGGTGAACGACAACGGTGGCACTTGCAGCGTGATCTTGCCGTCGCGCAGTGTCACGCCGTCAACCTTTTGCGCAACCAGGTTGTTCGGGTTCTCCCAAGAGTTGACCATCTTCAAGTCCGTGCCGGCGAGCTGCCAAACTTCGTTGACAGAACCAGGTACATCACCCTGCCAGTCAATTTCCGTGGTGATGGCATCGGTTTGGCTGCGGTTGACGATAAAGACCGCACTGTTGCCGGTCTCTGGATCGTGGCTGGCGGAGACATCTAGCGCTGCAACACCACCATACTTGGGTGTTTCGACCATCGGCGCGTTGGTGTAGGCGTCGAGGGCGTTGCCGCGGGCCAGGTTCGCGACAAGCTTGAAGGGGTAGAAGGAGGGCTGCACGAGCAGGCCATCTTTCTTGGTCTGGAGCCACGAGATGATGTTGACGATCTGCGCCACACACGCCACCTTGATCACATCAGACTTGCGTAGGAAGACGTTGAGCCATTGGCCCACGACGAGCGCATCTTCTAGGTTATAGATCTCCTCGCAAAGGTGAGGTGCCTCGGTCCAGCCGCCGCGGCCACCGCGGTCTTTATACCAGACCTGCCACTCATCCCAGGAGAGAAAGACATCGTGCTTGCTGCGCCGTTTGGCCTTGGCATAGCGTAGGGTGGCAGCGACCGTATCGACATAATCTTCCAACTCAACGGCAATGGCCAGATAGCTCGTGCTATCATTCTCCTGATTGCCCGCATAATAGTGAATCGAGTGGTAGTCGACGAGTTCCCAGCAGGTTTCCAGGGTGACGCGGTCCCATTCAGGGTAAGTCGGCATCTTGTTGTTGGAGGAGCCACAGGAGATGAGCTTGATCGACGGATCTTGCCAGCGCATCATCTTGGCCGCTTCGCGCGCCTTGCGCGCATATTCGTCCATCTCCAGGTGACCGATCTGCCAGGGACCATCCATCTCGTTGCCGAGGCACCAATACTTGACGCCATACGGGTCGGTGTGGCCATACTTGGCGCGCAGATCGGCGTAGATGGTGCCTTGGGGCGCGTTGCAATATTCGACTAGCGCGGAGGCTTGTTCAATCGTGCCCGTACCCAGGTTGGCCGCCATCATCGGTTCGCAGTTGACCCGCTTGCAGAACTCCATGAACTCATCGGTGCCAAATTGATTGGTCTCGGTCGATTGCCAAGCTAACTCACGGCGACGGGGGCGCTGATCCTTGGGACCAACACCGTCAAGCCAGTTGTAGCCGCTCAGGAAGTTGCCGCCTGGGTAGCGCATGACGGTGTACTGCTGCTCCTTCAGGGCGTCGATCACATCGGTGCGAAAGCCTTGGTCGTCCGCCCGCGGTGAATCCGGGTCATAGATTCCCTCGTAGACACAGCGGCCCATGTGTTCGGCAAAGCCGCCAAAGAGCAGGGGAGAGATTTCAGAGATTGTGCGATTGGTATCGAGCGAAATTTTTGCGCTGTTACTCATTTGTATTTTCCAACCATTCTGCGATCCATAAGTGTTTGTGCGGCATATTGCTCTGTGCGTATGCCTGTATGTGTGCTTCAATGTCAAACAGGGTGCGACGGAAATCGATCGCGATCCGTTCACGGCTTTGTACATCTTGTGGGCCATGTTCAATAACATCACCCAGGCAAAGATATTGATCGATGGCTTCTTGGGCTAATTCAGCCAGGACAGCATCAAGCGCGGTGAGGTTGCCATGAATGTCAGAGAGAAGAGCGATATATTATGCTCAGTCGCATAGAAACGCGTCCACGGGTGCTCGTATGGCCGATTCAGTTACACGAACCGCTACCAGCGGTAACGATTCCCCTGCGTCAACCAGACCCGGATATTACACTAGATCTGCAATCAGCATTAACCGCGGTCTATGAAGATGGTGCTTACGACATTCAGCTTGATTATGCCAAACCAGTACCACCGCCGCCGCTCTCTGCACGCCAACAAGCCTGGGTGGATCAACTTTTCCAGCGCACTAACTGATCGTCAGTGTCACTTGGCCCAACACCCCAAAATCCGCCGCCAACCGATCCCCAGCTGCGGCAAAGTAAACATCCATGCAGACCCCGGTGGTCACCATATCTCCCGCGCAGAGTTGCTTGCCGTGGCGCGGCAGTTCGTTCGCCAGCCAGGCCAGCGCATTGAGCGGATGACCGAGAACAGCAGCGCCGGTGCCACTGTCGCATTCTTTGTCGTTGACAGTCAGGGTGACTTCATGCGTTGCCAGATCAAGTTGCTGCCAGTCGGTGACCGGTTCCCCATAGACCCATGCCCCGTGGATGGCATTGTCCGCGGCAATCGAGTTGGCCCCAACCACCGTCCAGTCGACAAAGCGGAAGTTGACGATTTCAATGGCGGGTAGGATGGCAGCGATGAAGGGCACAATCGATTCGGCATTATAACCAGTGGGAGCGGCAGGTACATCCGCGGCCATACGAAAACCAAATTCCGACTCAATCACACATTGTGTAAAATCCGACCGGCGCAACGTCACCGGCGCAGCGTGGCTCGAAAAAGAGAGCATCTGCCCATAAAGCGGCCCATCGACATGCAGCATCTCCTGCGCACCCTTACTGGTGCAGGCAATTTTGTAGCCGATCCGCTGACCGCCCTGCCGTGTCAATAGCCGCCCGACGACAACATCCTGGATCGCATACGCCGTATCCAGATCCGTGGGTCGAATCGCCGCTGGAATCGCCTCGATCTGTCGCCCGCTAAAGCGCAAGCCCGCCAGATAATCTCCTGCATGAATCAATTCTTGACGTTTCACTTCCAACTGTCCTAATCCAACTATCTTAATCTAACTATCTTAATCCAACTGTTTTAATTATCGTGTCGATTATTTATTGATTCAGTAACTACTGTTTTGTCAGATGAATGTCGAACGGTAGTGTGTCATTCCTGCGTAGGCAGGAACCCAGTGATATGGACCCTTGCCTGCGCAGGGGTGACCACCTAAGATAACTTCGTTGACAAAACACTACTGGCTCACTGACCACTGTCCTACTGCTCTACCGCCCGGCCAACCCCGCCGTCGAAATCCCCTGCACAATCTGTCGTTGGAAGATCGCATAGAGGATCAGCGGCGGCGCCGAGGCGATAAAGCCACCGGCAAAGGCCAACCCGCGTTGGATATAGCTGCCCTGGCTGAGCACGAGTAGACCAACCGGCAGCGTCAACCCGTTGCGGTCGTTGAGCACAATGAGCGGCCAGAAGAGATCATTCCAGAAGCCAAGGGCCGTGAAAATACCTTGGGCGACCAGCGCAGCCTGCACCAGCGGTAAACAGATCTGCCAGAAGACGCGGAAACGACCGGCACCATCAATATAGGCAGCGTCTTCCAACTCGCGCGGGATCGAATAAAATTGTTGGCGCAGGAAGAAGATTGCCCAGGCATGGGCAAAGGCCGGCAGCCAGATCGCGCTGTAAGTGCCTAAGCCTAGGTAGGGGCCAATGCCAGGAATGGTACCGATGTCGCGCAAGAGCAAAAAGGCGGGAATCAACGTCACTGTGCCGGGGATGAGCAGACTGGCAATTAGCATCGAAAAGAGAAAGTTGCGCCCAGGAAATTCTAAGCGGGCAAAGGCATAGGCACTCAACGCCGCCAGCAAGAGAATGGTCAAGGTGCCAAAGCCAGTGACGAGGGCACTGTTGAGCAACCAACGCATAATCGGCAGCGTACTATCGGTATAGATGTGAATAAAGTTCTGTGTCGTAAACGGGATTGGCATCCACACGATCGGCCAACGCAACTGAAACTCTTCCGGGGTGAAGGCCATATCGACCATATACCAGATGGGCACAATCAGCGCTACGGCCAAAGGTGTCATCACGAGGTAAATGACGAGTATACTCCAATCAAATCGCAGCCGCCGACGCGTAGCATTTACTGGGAGGGTTGAAATTGTTTTCGCAGTTGTCGCCATAATTAGGTTTGGTCTTTCTCCATGCTTTAGCGTCTAAGCTTCGGTACGCTCGCGCAACAGATAAAACTGAAGCATCGTAATAATCCCCATAAAGACAGCCAGCCACAACGCCATTGTCGACGCATAGCCTAGCCGGAAAAACTTAAAAGCCGTCTCATACAAATAAAAGACGATGGTGCGCGATTCATTGCCAGGCCCACCTCCCGTAAGCTGATAGGATTGGCCAAACATCTGCATGTGGCCAATAAACTGGGTCACCAGCACAAAGAGCATCGTCGGACTCAACAGCGGCAGCGTGATGCGCCAGAAAGAGTGCCAGCCGGTGGCACCGTCAATTTTGGCCGCTTCGTAGATAGTGTCTGGAATATTCTGTAACCCAGCCAGAAAAGCCAACATTGGAAAGCCAAAGGTCCACCAGACGGTCGTAAAGGCCAAGACCGGCAAGACCCAGGTGGGGCTACCAAACCACTGAATACGCGGCCCATGAAAGACATCGACAATAAAGTAGTTGATGATCCCACGCTGCGGATCCCAAACCCGGGCGGCGATGATGCCGACGGCTGTTACCGAGAGCACTGATGTGGCGTAGAAAAGCGTGCGAAAGAAGTCCCGCCCGGTAAAGCCCTTATTCAAAACGGTAGCCATAAAGAGCGCCAACATGATATTCAAGGCGACCGTAATGGCTGCAAAGTAAAGTGTATTGTTCGTCACCTGCCACCAAAGCTTGTCATTGGCCAGCATTGTGTAATTCTGCAAGCCGATGAAGGGTTGCTTGCTCGTCGGCAACATGATCTTCCACTCGTAAAGACTAATCTGTAACCCACGAATAATCGGATAGACGAGAAAAATCAGAAAGAGCAAAAAGTGGGGTAGGATGAAGAGATAGTTCGGCAACTGCTTGCGCAACTTAATCCAACGATTGCTGCCGCCGGTGCGCAGTTTCGTTCTGGGAAGGGTATGTGTTTTGACAGCCATGATCACCTTTGTCTCCAGTACTGGTAAACAGGTAGACAGGTAGACAGGTAGACAGGTAAATAGGTGAATGCCTTGTTGCCTTGTCTACCTGTCTACTTATCTACCTAAACCATTAACCGCGATCCAAAATCGCCTGAATCGTGTCGTTACCTTCATCCAACGCCTGTTGCAATGGGGTAGTTTGGGACATCGCCGCGCCAATCGCTGCTTCCCATGCCGTCTGGATTTCAATAAAGGCTTTGTGTGGCACATCGGTCTTGCCATACTTGGCAAAGTTTTCAGCAGCCGACTTCACCGACCAAATGTCCTGCACCTCAGGATCTTGTTGTACGGAAGTACGGGCCGGGATCTGACCGGAGGTGGCCCACGTCTTACCACTGTTCGAGAGCCATTCGATCAAGTTGCTGGAGCGTTCCAGGGCGGCATCGTCAATGCCAACTGGTAGTGCCATAATGTGGGCGTCAATCTTTTGCACGATCTTTCCATCCGGTGAGAAAGAACTCAACGGCGCGCCGATGGTGATCTTCTCAATATCTGGATTGTCTTTGAAGAAATTCAGTGACCAGGTACCATCCCACATAAAGGCTTGGGAATTAGTCTTGAAGAAATCATAGGCACCAGGGAGACCGGGCAATGGGGCCGGGGCAACCATGTGGGTGTAGTAAAGATCGTAGGCATACTGCAACGCTTGGACATTCGCTTCGCTATTTAACGTCGCTGTATTGCTGTCAGCATCAAAGATTCCGCCGCCAAACATGCCCAGCAACGATGGATAGGTAAAGCGGTTCCAACTCTGATGCCACGCCCAGACCGCGACATTATCGACATCAAAGCCATCTTCGCCAGGATGTTTGCCATTCTTGTCGGTGGTGATCTTCAGCGCCAGATCGAGGAATTCTGCGCCGTTGGCCGGCAGATTTTCCGGATCGCCACCGGCGGCTTTGACGAGATCGGTATTGACATACATGTTCCAGCCGTGGGTGTCGAACGGTATGACCATCGTGTTGCCATCAACGGTCACTGTGTTCATGATCGCGGGAGTGAAGTCATCTTTCGGCAAGCGACCGGTGCTAAAGAAGACATCGTCAACCGGCATAATCAGCCCTTGGTCAGCCATTTGGGGCACTTCGGCGGCATGAAAGATCGCCATATCGGGTGGGGTGCCGGCCGCAACCGCAGTCGGGAATTTCTGGAAGAAGACATCCCAGCCGTAGGTTTCGGAGCGTACTGGGGCATTGTGTTCATTCGCATATTGTTCCAACATGACGGCAAAGGTCGCGCCATCGGCACCACCGAGGCCGTGCCAAAGCACAACCGGATCGCCACCGCTACCATACTCGCCAACGGCGACAGTCGGTTCGGCTGCTGCTTCGGCCGGTGCCGCTTCGACGGGCGCTTCGTTACCGCTGGAATCGGTTGCCGTCGGCGCACAAGCTGCCAAGCCCAAGAAGGCAGCCGCCGCCGCACTATTGACAAGAAACTGCCGACGAGAAAGGCTGCGATTGGTTACTTCGTTCATAGATGTCCTCCAAGCTAAAGGATTAGATACTACATGTGTGGTTGGGGAGTAAGACAAAAACTGGGCTCATCTATGAAAAGTGTGAAAACCGATGATTTTACTGCAGAAAAATTATTGTGTTTTTACACTTTCGGCTGATGAGCGAAAAACTTATGTCAAGTTACACAAAAATAATGAGGAACCTTTTGGTAACATGAACCCTTATGCAGAAGCGCGTTCTATAAAGCTACAGGGAATGTCAAAGACGCGGCGTGCTTCACCAATGGAGCCATCGATTCGTTCGAAGAGTGCTTCCGCTAACTGTTGGCCAATGGCTGCCGCCGGTTGGGCAATCGTTGTCAGCTTGGGGCAAAGCCACGAGGCCGCGGGAATATCGTCAAACCCGACAACCGCCACATCCTCTGGCACCCCCTTGCCCGCTGCTTGGATTGCTAAAATCGCACCGATAGCCATGTGATCGTTGAGTGCAAAGACCGCAGTCGGGGCTTGCGGTAGGGCCAACAGCGCACGCATTGCCACCTCACCACTTTCGACGGACCAATCCCCCTCTTGAATGTATGCGGGATCGAGTGGCAACCCTGCATCATTCAACGCTTGAAGATAGGCCGCGTGGCGGCGCGCACCCGGAGGAAACTGCTTGGTCACCCCAATCAGGGCCACCTGGCTATGGTGGCGTTGGCGAATGAGCCAATTGATCGCCTGATAGGTAGCTTGCTGATCATCAACACCGACCACATCAACGGCCGGATGCGTGATATGTTGGCCCAAGACGGTAATCGCGGCACCTGTCTGCACCAGTAGATGCTCTAGGTCGTGATTGTCCAGGTGATAGGGTACCATCACAATACCATCGACAGGGCGGCGAATGAGCGATTCGCAAAAAAGCAATTCATTTTCCCGAGTGTGGTCAGAATTGGCGACCAACACATCATAGCGATGGGTGTGGGCAACATCTTGGACCGCACGTACCATGGGGTGATAGAACGGATTGGCAATATCCGCAATCAACATGGCAATCATTTGGGTCTTTTGCCCACGCAAGCTACCCGCGTGTAAGTTGGGCTGATATCCCAACGTTTCAACTGCTTCGAGAACTCGTTGGCGCGTCTCTTCCCCGATGGGGATTGGCTGCTGCGTAGGGCTGAGCACGCGCGAAACTGTACTTTGCGAGACACTCGCTAGCTTGGCAACATCGCGCATGGTGACACGACGCGTGGCTAGCGAACGCCCTGCTAACGGCCGACTTGGTTGGTTCATGAATAAATCTAGGGAATTAATTTGTGCAATCGTATGCGGTGATTCGTATTCTAGCATACGATTTGCACAACTGTCAAGCGTGGGGGGAATAATTTAGCTTATCCCAAAGGTAAAGACGAACCCCACCCCCTGCCTCTTCACGACATTAGGTGGGAAGTGCTGCTCCTCCTTTGCTCGCGGGGGAGGCTGGGAGGAGGTATGGTTAGTCGTTACTCCCAAAGGTGAAGGTGGTCGTTTCGTCGAAGGTCTCGCCGGGACGCAAGATGGTGGTGGGAAAGTGTGGCTGATTGGGAGAATCGGGAAAGTGCTGGGTTTCCAGGCAGAAGCCGGTGCGTTTGCTGTACAGTTGGCCATCTTTGCCAGGAAGATGGTCGGGCATCATGTTGCCGGTATAGAATTGAACGCCTGGTTGGGTCGTGGCAACGTCGAGGCGGCGGCCCGATGTCGGTTCGGTCACGGTAATGGCCCCAGTGTTGGCCCCAGTGTTGGCCCCAGTGTTGACCCCAGTATTAGTCGCAGAGGACGCATTGAGTACCCAATTATGGTCATAGCCGCCACCAAAACGCAGTTGCTTGTGATTATTGTTGATCCGCTCACCAATTGCCGTTGCCGTTCGGAAATCAAAGGGGGTGTCGGTGAGATCGGCCAACTCGCCGGTTGGGATCAATGTGTCCGATACGGGTGTGTAGCGGTCGGCGTCAATCCTGATCTGATGATCCAGAATCGAGCCGCTGCCGGCCAGATTGAAATAGGTGTGGTTTGTTAGATTCAAAATTGTTGGCTGATCGGTCGTGGCTCGATAGTTGACCATGAGTTGGTTATGGTTGTTCAACGTATAGGTGACCGTTACCGATAGTGCCCCTGGATAATTCTCCTCGCCGTCAGGGCTGAGGTAGTGAAGCTGAACGCTGACCTCATTGGTTCCTTGCGCGCTCGTCGCCTCCCAAACAACTTTGTCAAAGCCGCGTAGCCCTCCATGTAAATGGTTTGGACCGTTGTTGGTCGCCAACTGATGGGTGACACCGTCGAGTGTAAAGCGCCCATTGGCAATGCGGTTGGCGTAGCGACCGGCAACACAGCCAAAGAAAGGATTGTGCTCGATATAGTCTTGCAATGTATCAAAGCCCAACACAATATCGCCGGCTTGGCCGGCCCGATCTGGTGTTTTTACGGTCGTAATGATTGCACCAAAGTTGATGATTGCTACGGTAACGCCCTGATCATTGTGCAGTGTGTACCGGGTGATTTGGGTACCATCTGGCATTGTGCCAAAAGGTTCCTCGGAAAGATTCATTGGCCTACTCCTTTGATATGTGGCAAGTGATTGTGATTTGTTCTGTTGATTTGCGGGAGATACCTATAGTAGTAGGCTACACAAAATTTGTCAATGAAACTTCTTCGTTAGGGTGCGTCCCATTTTGGGGGGATTACACAGAAGGACAAAATTGATCGTCCGGCGTAATCCCCCCAATGTGGTACGTACCCTCTTCGTTAGGTTATCGATCGGGGTTGAGGAAGATAATGAAAGGATTTTTTAAGGATAAGGGTCTGATTTTCGTAAGTAAATGGTCGTGCTCGAATAAAAATTTACGATTGACATTTATAAATCCTTACAGCACAGATAATTTGTACATTGTTTTTGTTGGGAAAATTCGCATAGATATCATTTTTTGTATTGGGATGGCTTGTCCTCAAAAAAGTTGCGGGCAATTTTGCGCAAGTTTTCTATTAATTGTCAGTGAAAATAAGCCTTCTTCCAGTGGTAGAGATAGATAGCTTAATTTAATTTTAGGTTTGTAATGTTTCTGTCACGGATTTCTAGCACTTTCCACCGTCATTAGTAGTGCTTCGGTACTATAAGCAAAAGTAATAATCACATATTACATAGCGCAACAGCGTCTTCTTCTACTGCTGGCCTATCTTGACGCTACCATTTTTACATCAATCATTCAATCGCTCATGAAAGGATTTGAGTAATGACTCAGCACATTTCCCCCATTGCCAATGCCATTTCTCACCCAAGTCGATACAAAATTGTCCCTGATCATGCAACGTCAGCGCCAGTTGCCGCGGCAGTTACTTCATTAGAAGGTCAATTACAACCACACAATTCAGAAATCCAAGGTGATCCATTGTTTATTCATCAAGGTACTTATGTCGATCAACCTAAAGTTACCGTCGTCATCCCGGCAATGAATGAGGCCGAGAATTTGCCCCACGTACTGCCGCGGATCCCCCGATGGGTCCATGAAGTTGTGCTGGTTGATGGGTACTCCACCGATGATACCATTGCGGTTGCACATCAGCTTTGGCCGGGGATTCGGGTGGTTACCCAGGAGGGACGCGGCAAGGGGTCGGCCTTGCGTACTGGTTTTGCTGCCGCCACCGGTGACATTATTGTGATGCTCGATGCCGATGGCTCGACGAACCCGGCTGAGATCCCCGCCTTTATCGGGGCGCTATTGGCCGGTGCTGATTTTGTCAAAGGGTCGCGCTTTATGCAGGGCGGCGGTACGTCCGATATGACGATTCTGCGTCGCTTGGGGAACTGGGGCTTTACGATGAGTGTACGCGTGCTCTTTGGCGGTAGCTTTAGCGATCTCTGCTATGGGTACAACGCGTTCTGGCGCAAGGTCGTTGATCACTTGGAGTTAGATGCTGAAGGCTTTGAGGTCGAGACTATGATGAACGTGCGGGCACTTTATCATGGTCTACGCGTTGCAGAGGTGCCAAGCTTTGAAGAAGATCGCGTCTATGGTGAAAGCAATCTGCGCACTTTCCCCGATGGTTGGCGTGTGCTCAAGACGATCTTTCGGGAGTGGTTGCGCGGGCGTTCGTTGCGGTTGTTGCAAGGGGTCGCGGCGGGATGATCGATGTGGCATCGACTGCCACTACTTCTTTGATTTGCAACGATACTTGGAGGAGGAAAGATGCAAATGAATAATGAAAAAAGTATTTCTGTTGTGATCTGCGCGTATACGGAAGAGCGTTGGCAAGACTTACTAGATGCGGTTGCATCGTTATCTCATCAAACAGTACTTCCGCACGAAATAATCGTGGTAATTGATGATAATTCATCTTTTTTTGTGCGAGCTTGCGTCTACTTTCGTGATGTTCTTGGCGCACAACTTATTGCTGTTGTGGAAAACCGTGAGCAGCCAGGCTTGTCTGGTGCACGCAATACCGGTATTGCCCTCGCTACCGGTGAGATCATTGCTTTTCTCGATGATGATGCCATGGCTGCCCATGATTGGGTCGAACAGTTGATTCTTGGCTTTGCCGATCCGACTGTTATGGGGGTTGGCGGTACCATTGTCCCGCTGTGGGATAGTGGTCGCCCCGGCTGGTTTCCAAAAGAGTTCGATTGGGTGGTTGGCTGTACCTACCGCGGTATGCCGGAGGTAGCCGCTCCGATTCGCAATTTAATCGGTGCCAATATGTCCTTTCGCCGCGAAGTCTTCGATACCTTGGGTGGCTTTCGCAATGGCGTTGGCCAGGTTGGCAACAGTATGCTGCGCTGTGATGATACGGAATTCTGTATTCGCGTTGGCCAACGGTGGCCACATCGTCACATGCTCTATCTGCCGGCTGCGCTGGTTTACCACCATGTGCCGACAACGCGAGCCCGCTGGCACTATTTCCGCCGCCGTTGTTATACCGAAGGGCTGGCCAAGGCGCTGGTCGCAAACCTTGTGGGCACCCAAGATGGTCTCTCGTCAGAATGGCACTATACCTTGCAGACCTTGCCTACTGGTCTGCTGAATGGCATACGCACGACCATGCGTACTGCTGATATGCGCGGAGTGGGGCAAGCGTTTGCCATTGCAGCCGGGTTGGCCCTGACGACCATTGGCTATCTGATCGGCCGACTGTCGACCTGGCAGAGTCCACCACCGATGGCTACCCAGTCACCAACCTTAGCGATGGAGAAGCGTGCACGATGACCGTCCAATCATTTAGACTCGACAACCCATCCCTAACACAGAGACCGGCAATAGATGCAACCTATCCGACCGTCATGAGCAGACGGAAATTGCGCGTGTTAATGGTGACACCTCGCTATTTCCCCTACATGGGCGGCGTCGAAAATCATGTCTATCAAGTTGCCCGGCGATTGGTCCATGCTGGTACCGATGTGACGGTTTTGACAACTGACCCCAAAGGCGATCTCGCCTCCCACGAAGAAGTGGCAGGGGTAAAGATTCAGCGTGTACGGGCTTGGCCGGTAGAGCGGGATTACTATTTTGCCCCGGCCATACGTGCGGTAATCCGTAACGGGGAGTGGGATCTCATGCATCTGCAATCCTACCACACCTTGGTCGCCCCGCTTGCCATGTCCGCCGCATGGCAAGCAAAGTTGCCCTATGTGGTGACTTTTCATGGGGGTGGGCACTCGTCGTCACTGCGCAACCGCATCCGCACCTTGCAGCAGACGGCATTGGCGCCGCTGCTGGCACGGGCGGCACGTCTTGTGGCTGTCGCCAACTTTGAAATCGGTCATTATGGCAAACGGCTCCATCTGGCAGCGGAACGCTTTGTCGTCATTCCCAATGGATCTGATTTGGCCTTGGGAAATAGCGCTCCGGCTGTACAGATCGCAACCGATGCCAAGCTGATTCTCTCGGTCGGTCGGCTAGAGCAGTACAAAGGGCACCACCGGATCATCGCTGCCATGCCCTATATTCTGGCCCACTATCCCAATGCCCGGTTGCGCATTGTGGGGGAAGGTCCTTACAAAGCGGCCCTGCTTGCTCAAAGCGCAGAATTGGGGCTAGCCCATTGTATCGAGATCGGTGGGGTTCCGGCTGCGGCGCGGTCACAAATGGCCACGACGGTTGCCGCCGCCGACGTGGTGACCCTGTTGAGCGACTATGAAACACATCCGATTGCGGCGCTCGAAGCGCTGGCCTTAAGGCGGCCCGTCCTAGTGACAGATACATCTGGTTCTGCCGAGCTTGCGGCGCAGGGGCTGGCGCGTGCCATACCGTTACAGGCAACCCCACAGCAACTGGCGCAGGCTGTGATAGAACAGGTACGCAATCCACTGATGCCGGCTAAACTAGATTTACCCACATGGGATGATTGTGCGCGGGAGTTGTTGTTATTGTATCGCGGGATCACGGGGCGTTTTTAACAGATACGTTTGAAACACCTTCCCTTCACCGCTCAGTGTAGCTCCGTGGCAGACAGGGACAGACCTTATCCCAATCGAAATCCCAATCGAAGCGCTGTGGTGTTAGCCATCGCTCGCTCTACTAAAAACTGGCGCTTTCCTGCGCAAGTGATAGCAGAAGAATCACGAAGTCCAAAATGGCTGCCTACAGCGTACCGGGGTTGTACCCTCAGATAGTCACTTATTTGATGAACGAAAGGAAGAAGTAACCATGTCAATTGCAGAACACGCGTTAGATGAATGGGGTTCCCATTTACAAAACCCAACTGTGGCAGTGGAAGATCCTACCTCAGCGACCGTCTCGCCCACTGCCCCTGCAATCACTGCGGCGCTGTGGGGATGGCTACCAATGCTCACTGTTGTCCATGCCGCTGGCCTATTGGTGGTCAGCCTGGCTAATGTGAGTGCAGCGTCCGTCAGTTCGTCGAGCAATCTGCTCTTTTGGCTTGGGTTGGCCGTCATGCTGGTGCCCACGGCCATGCGCCTGATTTCAACGGATGCTTCCCGCCAGGAACGGGTTGGCCTTTTGATTTCACTCGGGCTGTCGCTCTACTTGGTTAAGTTGATTCAGAGCCCCTTTGCTTTTACCTATGGCGATGAATTTTTACATCTCTTTAATACCAACCAGATCCTGCAAAACCAGACTCTCTTTACGCCAAACTCGGTGTTGACCATTTCGCCGCTCTTTCCTGGGTTACCGTCGGTGACGGCGGCGATTGCCACGCTGACATCGCTCTCTGTCTTTCAATCGGGTACCATCGTGATTGCCATGGCGCGCTTGTTGCTGGTGATTGGGCTCTTTCTCTTCGCCGAGCAGGTGAGCGATTCACCACGGGTGGCCGGCTTAACGACCCTGATTTTTATGTGTAACAGTAACTTTCTTTATTGGAGTGCCCAATTTGCGTATGAGTCGCTCTCCTTTCCCCTGGTGATTGGTGCCTTCTATTTGATTGCACGTCGTGAACGGGCTGGGCGGCGGAGCACCTACATGGCTTATACGCTCATCGCATTGTTAGTCGTAAGCGCAACTGTCATTACGCACCATCTCTCTTCCTACTTTATGGTAGCCTTTCTCTTTGGATGGTGGGCACTGATTCGCTCTGAGGCACACCTTTCTGTCGGGAAAGCCTTAAATATTGTAAACCAATGGCGTAAGGGTGAGCGGAAGAGTGATGAGGTGATGGAAACGTTGGCTTCTCGCGAGCAGTTTTTTACGACTGCAGAGAGTGAGGAAGCGACGATCAGATCAGAGCACGAGCGTGGGCCGGAAGGACTGGCCCTGATCTCCTTCATTTTAGCGTTGGCTTGGTTGACCTATGTTGCCATTACTACGTATGGCTATCTCTCTGTTGTGCTCTCTAAAGCTGGTCTATCCTTATTGGATGTGTTGACCGGTAGTGAGGGATTTCGGCAGCTCTTTGCCGAGACTGATGGCTATGTCGTTCCCTTGGGGGAGCGGGTAGTTACGCTGGCCGGTGTTGCCCTCACATTGATTGGCTTGCCCTTTGGACTCCATCATTTCTGGCAAAAATTTCGGCACAGTGCTGTCGCTTGGATTTTGGCTACCGGGGCCATTAGCTATTTTGCCATGTTGCCCCTGCGCTTGACGGATGCGAGCTGGCAAACTGGCAATCGGGCCTCCGTCTATTTTTATTTGGGACTGGCCTTTATTCTCGCCTTGGCGGCGGATAAACTCTGGTCGGAACGGAAAAAATTTGCTGCCAGCACAGTCAGCGGTGGTCTCGCTTTTGCGCTACTCTTTCTAACCATGTTTGCCAGTGGGACGGTGGCTGGATGGATCCCTCAGCTTCGCTTTACACAGCCGTTTGTCGTGGATGCCGGTGGTACATCGATCGAAACGCAAGGTGTGAGTGCGGCCAAGTGGATGCGCGAAACGTTGGGGGCGAATCACCAGATTGTCACCGATGAGGCCAATGGGCGCTTGATGTTGGCATATGGTGAGCAAACTGGATATGTCGGACGCTTTCCCTATGTCTATGATATCCTGCGCACGCCTACCTTCTCTCCGATTCAGTTGGGTGCGATGCAGTCGTGGGATCTCGAATACGCGGTTGTCGATCGCCGTGAGGCTGTTTGGGATACCGTGGCTGGCTACTTCTTTGATCGGGTTGATAGTCAGGGCCAACCAACGACGAAATGGACGGAATCGGCAGTCTATGAAAAGTTTGACCGCCAGCCACTGGTAAACCGGGTGATGGATGCCGGTACATTGGTTGTCTACGATGTGGTCGAGCTGGTGAGCACAGCCCGCAAAATGGCCGAAGGCGAAGGCCTTTCACCGGAAGAGATGGACCTGTTGCTCACTGGGAGTGAACTCTCACCAGCAACAATTAATACGATGCTACAGAGTGGTGCCATTTCGCCAGAGACTGTGAAAGCGATGGTGGAAAAGGGTGAAATTGACACGAGCAAGCTTGATCCAACACTACTGCCCGCGAACATTAATCTCGATGAGATCTATCCAGGCGCAACCAGGTTGCCCAACCGTAACTAGCCGCCATATCACGGCTCCTATTAAGAAAGATTGAACAATGAATCGCTACCCTACAAATACACTTGTCTTACTCATCGCCACCAGTGCCGGCACAGCGCTGCTCATCTGGTTGGCAACCTCATTCACTATCGTTCAAGCCGTTCTGGGCTTGCTGGTTGTCTTGGTTCTGCCTGGCTATGCATTGATCGAATTGCTGATGGGGCGCCGGACGCTGGGGACGGCCGAACATCTTTTTATGATGCTAATTGCCAGTCTGTCGATTGCGATTCTTAGTGGCTTGCTCCTGAATCAATTGCCGGTAGGCGTGCGCATGAATAGTTGGATCGCCGTCTTGGCCAGCACGATCATGGGCGGGGGGTTGCTGGCTTGGCTCTTGCGCCACCGCCGCAGCGAAACCATGGTCACCCATCGCGTACCGGTGCGTATCAGCCAATTGCTCTTGATGGCGCTCGCTGTTGTGCTGGCCGGTGGTGCGCTGATGTTGGCCCGCACCCCTGCTAGCCCAGAAAACTATGCCGGCTACACCATGTTATGGATGACACCGGGCGAGGGTGAAGCTGCCAATCATTTACAATTGGGGATCGACAGCAAGGAATTTGCATCGACCCAGTACAAACTCGAATTGCTGATCAATGAGCAATCCGTTCACGAATGGGCGCTGATCGAGTTATCGCCAAACCAACAGTGGCGGGCCAGCCTGGCTCTCAATGCCGACCAACTGAACATGGGAACGCTCGAAGCGAATCTCTACCGACTAGATAGACCGAATGAGCCCTACCGCCACGTTCTGCTCCATCCGCAGATCGGCATGGTTACTCAGTAACGATTGATGAGTAAAATCGCTTATTTACATCTACGATTGGAGCCAACCAATGACTTTACGTATCCTTCTCGCCACTGATCATTTCCCACCTTTTCTTGGTGGTGCCCATCGACAATCTAGCCTCTTGGCGCAGCAACTTGTGCAACGTGGCCATCAAGTAACGGTTGTCACTTCTTGGCAACCAACTGTTCCACCGAAAGAGGTAGATGGTGCGGTGAAGATACATCGGCTGAGAGAGACCCGCACTCTAGGTGCCGTCTCTGCCCAAGATGGCCAGCAACGTCATCACCCACCCTATCCAGACCCGGTTGTAACATGGCAGTTACGACGGTTGATTCGACAACTGCAACCGGATTTGGTGCACTCTCATGGCTGGTTTGGCTATTCATGTGCTGCCGCCCTATTGGGCACTAAAATTCCATTGGTGCTGTCAACGCGTGACTATGGCTATGGCTGTGCCACCCGCACGTTGCTGCACAACGACGAACTCTGTGACGGTCCGGCGCTGCGCAAATGTGTTGCTTGCGCCAGTAAGTTTTACGGCCCAACGCGCGGCATGCTTTCCGCTGCCGGCGTGCTTGGTAACCGTCCGCTCTTGCGCCACAAAGTGAGAGGTGTTCACAGTGTCAGCGCGTTTGTGCAGAGCATGGTCAAGCGTGATCTGCTTCAGGACAAGGCCGACTATGAGCAGGCGGGTGGCACAATTGTTGCCAGCCCGATCTACAGCTTTTTACTGCCAGAAGCGGGCCACGCCGATGCCGACATGCTTGCTCAACTGCCGGCATCGCCCTTTATTCTCTTTGTCGGCGGGCTGCAACCGCGCAAGGGGTTGACCACTCTGCTAGACGCGTACCAACGGCTCTACAATGCACCGCCGCTCGTGTTGATCGGCTACGACACGCCGGAGAGTCCAAAGAGTTTCCCCGCCGGCGTGACTGTATTGCGCAATGCGTCCCACGCCACCGTCATGGCGGCATGGGAACGTGCCGCCTTTGGTGTGATGCCTTCGCTCTGGCCCGATCCATCCCCAGGGGTTGTCCGCGAAGGCATGAGCAAGGGCAAGGCGATTGTCGGCACGAATATTGGGGGGACGCCAGAGATGTTTGAGGGTGGAAAGAATGGCATTCTTGTGCCACCGGGTGATTCCCTGGCAATGGCAAACGCGATGCAGCGCCTCATTGATGATCCCGCTTATTGTCGGCAACTGGGGCAAGCTGCACAGGAATATGCTGCCACGTTTATGGCCGAGGTTTCGGTACCTCAATTTGAGCAGTTGTACCTGCGCACATTGCAGCGTACCCATCACCATCTAGCGCAACCAGAGCAACAACCACAGCGTGAATATGCTGAGAACTATCAAGCGTAAATCCTATGCTAAAAACAATTGTCCCTACCGGTTTGTCTACCCATGCCAATGGATTGGTCGGCTCATCGCTTGGCAAACGGCTGGTCGCGCATTTACAGGCACCGCTCTTTCGCAATGCCTATGCTCTGCTACTCAGTGGCATCGCCTCTTCTGGTCTGGGCATGGTCTACTGGATGTTGGCCGCTCGCCTCTATAGCCCTAAAATCGTCGGCATCAATTCTGTGGCAATTGCCGTGATGATGTTGCTTTCTGGCATCTCCCAGATGAGTATGAACAGCGCTTTGATTCGCTTCATTCCGCAGATGGGGTCATGGACAAAACAATTAATCCTGATCTGCTACGGCGTTAGTGTCACCGTAGCGATGGTCGTGGGGCTCGTCTACCTGGCAGGCCTCTCCTATTGGACGCCGGTATTGGTGCCCTATCTGAGTCAACCACTCAACGCACTGATCTTTATCGGTGCTACTGCCAGTTGGAGCATTTATGCCTTACAGGATAGCGTTTTGGCTGGGTTGCGGCAGTCGATTTGGGTGCCGGTTGAAAATATTTTAGGTGCCCTATTAAAGATTGGGTTGCTGCTGCTCCTACTCACGGTATTGCCGGTTTATGGCATCTTTAGCGCTTGGCTCTTGCCTGTTCTACTTTCCAATCTACCCGTTAACTACTTTATCTTTCGGTGGTTTCTTCCCAAGCATGTGCAACAATCGACTGCTGTCGTGCCGCCATCGGTTGCCACAATTAGCCGTTACGTATTGGGCAATTATGTCGGCACCCTTGGCTATCTTGGGTATACAACCCTGTTACCAATTCTAGTGACGGCTTTAGTTGGGCCAAGTGCAAATGCCTATTTCTATATGGCGTGGATGTTAGCGGCTGCGCTCCAACTCGTCGCCAATAACTTAACTACATCACTAACTGTTGAAGGTGCCTGGGAAGAAACGAAATTTCATGGCTATTGCTTTCACGTGCTCAAACAGGCGTTTATGCTGGTAACACCGCTCGTCGTGCTTTTCCTGGTCGGTGCGCCCTGGTTGTTACAGATCTTTGGAGCAGATTATGCGCAGGAAGGGACACCTTTGTTACGGCTGTTGGCACTCTCGGCATTGCCAAATGTAATTGTAATGCTCCAACTGAGCATCGCACGTGTCCGAAACAAAACCTACACTGTCATCTGGGTTCAAGGAGTGCTCTGCCTATCGCTCGTTGGTCTGAGTTATGCGCTATTGCCTCGTTTTGGCATCGTGGGGGTCGGTTGGGCGGCGTTAATTGCCCAAAGCACCGTGGCTGCGCTTGCGCTTGCAATTGATATGCGCTCATTTGTCCACCAAGGTTGGCATCTGTTGCTGACACACTGCAAGGAGATGTCGGTATGACGAGTAGAACAGTAACACCGCAGCCATTACATGCTGTACAACATCAACAATCAAATGCCCTATCGGCAGGGTCAATGGGGGGCAGTGAGAGACTCGAAAAGCCCACCTGGCCCAATAGCGATGGCCGGCAATTGCAGCATCTACTACACGTGGCGCAGCAAGAAGCAGTTGCATTTTGGCAGCGTTATGTGCGCTACCGGGGCAATCGCGTTGCATACCTGCGTCACATTGGGGTGCGGATTGGTGAGGGATGCGATATCCTCAATGGGATCAAGGATTTTGGGACTGAGCCGTGGCTGATTGAGTTGGGCAACCGGGTTACCTTAACCCATGGCGTTACCCTGATTACCCATGATGGCGCAAGCCGGCTCTTCCGGCAGTCAGTACCCGGTTCATCCCGCTGGGGCAACCGGTTTGGCACCATCCGTATATTGGATAATTCGTTTATTGGTGTAAATACCATCATTATGCCTGGCGTTCAAATCGGTCCCCATAGTATTGTTGGTGCCGGCAGTGTGGTCACCAAAGATGTGCCACCGCGGACAGTTGCCGTGGGTGTGCCGGCTCGGCCCGTCTGCTCCTTAGATGAATATATCAACCGCTATCAACAAAAAATGATCCCGATCACCGCGCAGGATGCCCAAGCACTGCGCAAAGAATTGACACAAACGCTATGGGGTGAAGTTCGTTAAACTCGTTTGCAAGATTTTGATATTTGTTCCTACAAACTATTCGTGGCTATAAAAAGGTGAATCTCATGAACAACAAGCTGCAAAACCGATATCTCGCGGTACTCTTCTCTCTACTTTTTGCGCTGATCGCACAGTGGCCGGCCGCTTTTGTTGCCCAAGCCAGTGCACTGAATGCCCTGGCCATACAACAGACCGGCACCTGCCAAATCACCGTAAAACCTGGCTGGCGCCCTCACCGTGTGCAAGCCGACGATACTCTGGCTGCGCTCGCCGCGCGTGGCGGCGTGACGGTTGACGATCTGATGCAGCGCAACTGTCTCACATCTGAAACGATCGAAGTAGGGGCGCTCGTGCTTACCCCAAAATTAGGACTGGCCATCCCCACCGCGACGCCAACGAGTGTGCCCATGCCGACGATAACGGCCGCACCAACCATCCCACCGACCGCATCCGCGCCGACGATTGTTATCTTGGAGGAGCCGACTGCAACGCCGCTACAGGAGAGCGCAACGCTGACCCCCACGGTGTCTCTTCCCGCTGCGGCTGCGGTCATATCAACGACCACAGCAACGGCTACAGCAACGGCTACGGTAGTCGTCGCCAGCAATAGCAATGGTACACCGCCAACGTCTTCATCACCTATCAGCAAGAATGGCATTATTGCGCTTTCCCTGCTCATTATGGGCGTGGTCAGTGCGCTCTTCTTTGCACTGCAACCGCGCAACCACTCCTCTGATTATAAGTTGCAGGCAAAGTCGCCGGTTATCCGCGATCTTGCGCCTGGCGGCCTGGTGGCCAACATTTTCTTTATGATTGCTGGCTTCGTTATCGGTGCAATGCTCTTTCCCATGTTACGGATGCCCAGCTTTGTGGAATTGCCAACCTGGCTCAATGTTACAGCCGTTGTTGGCCTGATTGGATTGCTGGCCGTGAAAGAGGTCTTCTTGGGGGCCTTGCAGTGGCGTGGTCTAAATCGCATCTTGAATCTCGGAATCGCGCCGCTCTTGATGATCTTCCTGCTTAGCGTAATTACGCGTTTTGCAGATGTGATCCACTAAACGTATGCGCTACCGCCGATACGCCCGTTGCAACCGCCCTTCCATCCAGCGTACACCGCGGGTCAACAGAACGACCATCAGCAGATAGATAAAGGCGAGCATGGTGAGCGACTGCAAGTAGAGAAAATTGCTGCTGTAATAGAGGCGAGTCAGTTGCGTTAGATCCTGTACACCAAGGATGGCAACCAGCGAAGAATCCTTGACCATCGCGATAAAATCGTTGCCCAACGCCGGCAGAATGCGCCGGATTGCCTGGGGCAAGACAATCAGACGCATCTTTTGAAAGTAACTCATGCCCAAGGCGGCGGCGGCTTCGTGTTGACCATTCTCGATCGACTGGATCCCGGCGCGAAAGATCTCTGCCGAGAAGGCCCCATAGCCCAAGCCCAATGCAATGATGGCGCGTAACTCCATCGGTATGTCGCGACTGGAGAGGGGGATTCCCACATTGTTGAGGGCTGTCACCACCAACCCAACCAGGGCAAACGAGACATAGAGCAGCAACACCAACATGGGGATGCCGCGCATAATCTCGACATAGAATGACGCGATGTTGTAGAAAATCGGATGATCGGAGCTACGCATGAGGCCGAAGGTGAGGCCGATGACGAGCGCGCAGGCATAAGCCGAGACGGCGACTGTCAACGTAATGGTGATGCCTTTAAAGAGAATCTCTCCGCTGCGGAGCCCTTCCGGCGTCTGGCCGGAGATAAACCAAAAGGTCTTGCGCATTCCTTCATCGGTGAGGATCAGAAAAATAATATAACAGGCGATCAGGATAGCCAACAGCAGCCACCACGGCCATTTGCTCATCCCGCCGATAGTGCCGAGCAGGCGCGGTTGATCGTTGCCATTCTGTAACACCCCCTGTCGCTCAGGTGTCGTTTTTGGTGCCGCTTCCGTTGCCATTCCGATCTCCCTATGCTTGACTTTGACAAGGGCTGTCCTAGCGCATCCCCTATCTGAATAATATCGATATAAAAAGACCCTAAAGGAACCATCCTTTAGGGTCTTGGGCTGACGAGTGCCAGCGTCTATTCTTCTGTATTAAACCACTTGTTATAGAGTTCTTCGAGCTTGCCGTCGTCGATCATCGATTGCAGTCCGCTGTCAATCGGCGCGACCAAGGCGCTGCCCTTGCTAAAGATAAAGCCCAACTCTTCGCTCTCGACCACATCGCCGGTGATCTTCAGCTTGTCGCTATTGGCCCCGACATAGCCCTGGCCGGCAACATTGTCAATCATCACGGCGTCGACATCGCCATTGATCAACGCCTGAACCGCGGCCCCAAATTGATCAAAAGCAGTCACCCGATCTTCGCCCACCAACTTGACGGCGGCATCATAGTTGGTCGTGCCTAACTGCGTGCCAATGAGCAAATTCTCGTCGGCGGCAAATTCGGTCGGCTGAACAAAGCGATCTTCGTCGATCTTCACCAGCAAGACCTGCGCCGAACGGATGTAGGGCAAGGAGAAATCCACATTCTTGCCCCGTTCTTCGGTAATCGTAATCCCATCGGCACCGACATCAAAGGTATCAAAGTCGCCCTGGCCACCCATGATCGCCACCATGGCGTCCCAACTGGTCTCTTCAAATTCGGGCGTGCAATGGATGCGGCTACAGATCTCGTTAAAGATATCATAGTCGTAGCCCACCCCTTCACCGGTGTCGGTGTCAATAAAATTAAAGGGCTGGTAGGCATTCTCGACGGCGATCCGCAGTGTGCAGCCTTGCAAATCGGGCATACCGTCGCTTTCGCCGACGGTAACTTCGCTACATGGACCACCAGTGGTCGCAGCAACGTCGCTCGTTTCGCTATTGCTTTCGCTGCCACTCTGTGTTGCAACTGGGGCACAGGCGGTTAACGCCACCATGATAAGCACCGTCAACAGCGACATAAACTTACGCGTCTTCATAAACATTTCTTCTCCTTACGAAAGTTGGGATCAGCACATGGCTTGATCATTGACATTCAATGCTGAGCGATGTCTTTATACAGAAGAATGCAATATACAGAAGAATGCAATTGCTCTGTACTGGGGTCAGTAACACTTTCTAACTTACAGCAGTAGAGGATAGGTTACACATGCATTGGATTGTACGGTTACTCGCGCAATTCACCAAATTTTGCCATTGCTCTTTGTCATCGGCTACCCATTCACCATTTACCATTCACCATTTACCATTTACCCTTCACCGTTTATCATTTACCATTTGTTCTGGCTTTGCCGCGATACGGTTTATTTTTCTCCTTCCCAATAGATGGCAATCCCCCCAACAGACAAACGCCAACAAATGCTGTACTCTATTGCACTTTGGGGATGCATTGAGTATAATGCTGATACGAACAATTGTTCCAAAAGCATGAGTTTATAAGAACTTACGCAGGCCCTGGTTTCGATACGACCTAAAGCAGTCTACTTAACCAGCAACCTGCCTAAGCCCTGTTTATAACGATAACGAGGCACCGATCCATGGCTCTGGATAAGCTGATTGTACGTGGCGCACGCGAACACAATCTGAAAAATATCAATGTGGAGATCCCCCGCGACAAGTTGGTGGTGATCACCGGTCTTAGCGGCAGTGGGAAGAGTAGCCTGGCGTTTGATACGATCTATGCGGAAGGGCAACGGCGCTATGTGGAGTCACTTTCGGCCTATGCCCGTCAATTTTTGGGGTTGATGGAAAAACCCGATGTTGATCAGATCGAGGGGCTCAGCCCAGCGATTTCGATTGACCAGAAGGGCTCTGGACGCAACCCCCGCTCAACGGTCGGCACCGTGACCGAGGTTTATGATTATCTGCGTCTGCTCTACGCTCGTATCGGTCAGCCCCACTGCCCCACCTGTGGCCAACCCATTTCGCAGCAGACCGCCACCCAGATCGTCGATAACATCATGACGCTGGCGGAGAACACACGACTGATGATCCTGGCTCCGATTATCAAGGATCGCAAAGGTAATCATAAGAATGTCTTTGAGGAACTGCAGAAGCAGGGCTTTGTTCGGCTGCGCGTCAACGGCGAAATTTATGAAGTGAGCGAAGTGCCCGATCTCGACCGCTACAAGATGCATACCATCGAAGCCGTCGTCGATCGCATTGTTGTACGCCATGCGAGCGAAGAGGGTGACAACGCGAGCGCTGATGGTGGTGAAGCAAGTGGCGGCACAGATATGACGCGGCTCAGCGATTCGGTTGAGACGGCGTTGCGGCTCGGCAATGGCGTGCTGACGGTCAGCAATGTCTCCGACCGGGACAATCCTGTTGATCGCATGTATAGCGAACACTTTGCCTGTGTCAACTGTGGCACCAGCTTTCCTGAAATTGAACCGCGCACCTTTAGCTTTAACAGCCCCCATGGTGCCTGCCCAGCCTGTACCGGTCTGGGGAGTTTGCAGGAATTTGATCCTGAATTGATCCTCGATTCGGAAAAGTCACTTGCTGATGGTGGTGTCATCGCCTGGCAGCGTAACAACGAGGATGAGGGGGATGGCTACTATCGTCAACTCTTGCGGGCCGCCTGCAAACAATTTGCCATTCCCTTTAATGCACCGATTGGCGAATTGAGCAGCAAACAACGCGATGTGATCCTCTATGGACCGCCGCGCAAAGAACAGAAGATTAAGATCGAATATAAAACGACCTCTGGTGATGAGCGTCACTACGACACCACCTTTAGTGGCGTGATTCCCCACCTACAGCGGCGCTACAGCGAGACAAACAGCGACTATATCCGCGGTAAGCTGGAAGAATTTATGGGTGTGCGCCCCTGCCCCACCTGCCAAGGCAAACGGCTGCGGCCAGAAGCATTATCCGTGACGGTCGCTGACAAAAATATTTACGAAGTGACCGAATTAGCCGTGGGTGATAGCCTGAAGTGGTTCAAACGGTTACAGGGAGTGGCGGAAGATGATGACCTGACCGGCATGGTCAATGGGCGCGCCCCAGAACGGGTCAATGGCAAGGTTAACGGGGCAGCGGATTATGCCGCGTCGTCCACTGCAATCCAACTCAGCGACCGCCAGATGACGATTGCCTATCAGGTGCTGAAAGAGATCATGGCGCGCCTGCAATTTATGGTAAACGTCGGGCTCGATTATCTCACCCTCAACCGGACCGCGGTTACCCTCTCCGGCGGGGAATCGCAGCGCATCCGCCTCGCTACCCAAATCGGCAGCCAACTGATGGGCGTGCTCTATATTTTAGATGAGCCGAGTATTGGGCTGCACCAACGGGACAACGCTCGTCTGATCGAAACGTTGCAGGGGATGCGTGATTTGGGCAATACCGTGCTTGTCGTCGAACATGATGAAGATACGATCCGCGCCGCCGATTGGGTGATCGACATGGGGCCAGGGGCCGGCGAACATGGTGGCCACGTTGTCGCCTCGGAGCCGCGCCATCGCTTCCTCAAAGATAAAAAGAGTTCGACGGCCCAATATCTGCGGGGCGAACGGCGCATCGAAGTGCCCAAGGCGCGGCGCGAGGGCAATGGCAACTATCTACAGATCCGCGGTGCGACCGAGAATAATTTGCAAAATGTCGATGTGCGGATTCCCCTTGGCAAATTTGTGGCGGTGACCGGCGTCAGCGGTAGCGGTAAATCGACCTTGGTTGTGGAAGTGCTCTACAAAAAGCTGGCGCAACTGATGTACCGCGCCAAGGATCGCCCCGGCAAACACGAATCGATGGAGGGCATCGAACATCTCGACAAGGTGATCGAGATCGATCAGGGGCCGATTGGGCGCACCCCGCGCAGCAACCCAGCGACCTATGTGGGGCTCTTTACCTATATCCGTGATCTCTTTGCCAGTATTCCCGAGGCCAAAGCGCGGGGCTACAAAGCAGGCCGCTTTAGCTTCAATGTCAAGGGCGGTCG
Source organism: Caldilineaceae bacterium (assembly GCA_034432375.1). Taxonomy (GTDB): domain Bacteria; phylum Chloroflexota; class Anaerolineae; order Caldilineales; family Caldilineaceae; genus JAHBVH01. Next base: position 53,996 of record DAOUCA010000027.1, on the reverse strand, counting down.
CTGTGAAGCGTGCCAAGGGGATGGCATCATCCGTATCGAGATGCAATTCTTGCCCGATGTCTATGTGCCCTGTGAAGAGTGTAAAGGTAACCGCTACAACCGTGAGACGCTAGAGATTAAGTTTCGCGGCAAGTCGATCGCCGAAGTGCTCAATATGACCGTGGAAGAGGGGCTCGAATTTTTTGAAAACATCCCACGCATCCGCAACAAATTGGAGACGCTCAATTCCGTTGGTCTCAGCTATATTCGCTTGGGGCAGGCCGCCACGACCCTCTCTGGCGGTGAGGCGCAGCGCATTAAGCTCAGCAAAGAGTTGAGCCGCCGTGCCACCGGCAATACCTTTTATATTCTTGATGAACCGACAACTGGTCTACATTTTGAGGATGTACGCAAACTGCTCGACGTGTTACACGAACTGGTCAATATGGGCAACACGGTGCTGGTGATTGAACACAATCTCGACGTGATCAAGAATTGCGACTGGCTGATCGACATGGGGCCGGAGGGAGGCACCAAAGGCGGCTATGTGATCGCCGAAGGAACACCCGAACACCTGGTAACGGTCGAGAAGAGTTACACTGGCAAGTTCCTCGGCCCCATGTTGCGCGAAGAGAATTACGCGCTGACGTAGAAAATGATCTTAGTGCAATAAAAAAAACAGGGTCGGCTAGCCGACCCTGTTTTTTTATTGCACCCCCTGAATCCCCGCCCACTCACGCCAAATATCCGTCATCGATTCCATCCCCGTCGCCTCATGATCGACATGATGCAGCCGGAAATAGATGGCGTAGCGCGGGTGCGGCGATGTATTGGCGCTGACCCCGTGCGCCAGTTGGTAGTGCGCCAGGATAATATCACCCGCTTTGGCCAATACCTGCACCGGCTCTGGAATTTCCACCGGTGGCATCCCATTGAGCAGTGCCAACGGTCCAAATTCTTGGAAATAGCGCTCGTAAAGGTGATGGGTCCCTGGCCAGACCGCTAAATTGCCGGCAAAGGTCGTTGTTACGTCGCTCAGCGCCACGCCCAGCAACATCGTGAAGTTGCGGATCGTGCCAGCGGGCACGCCATTGTTGGGTGAATGCATCCCGTCGAGGTGGGGGCGCGGCGGGTTGGGCGGATCTTGCAAGGTGGGAAAGCGCAGCGCGATCTGTCCCGCCCCAATCGCCTGGATTTTGCCTGCACCAATCAGCGACTCGGCCAGTGCTAGCGCCGGCGTCTTGTTGACCAGATCGGTGATGACTGATTCTCTCTGTAACTCTGGGCAAAAGGAGCGCGACTGGTAAATCGGCACCTGCGCTGGATCGATCCCTTGCCCCACCGATGCATTGATTGCACGCACCGCGGCGTCGACCATCACCTGCGGGATCACGCCCGGTACCTTGACGTAGCCGTTTTGGTAGAATTCCTGCTTTTGGCTGTAACTGAGTTGCATCTTGCTTCCTCACGTAGGTTCGTACTATCAACTAATTAGCCAGGAAGAAGCGTGAAGACTTGCTTTTTCTTCGTCTCTCTTCGTCTGTCTTCGTGTTGCTTCGTGGATAGTTTAATAGGTCTTACACAGCGCTCAGGTTTCGATACGACGGAAAAGCTGTCTACTCAACCGGCGCACTGCAAAGTCCTACAGATCTTTCAACTGTGGAGACTACTTCCTGAAAAAAGCCCAGCGATCGCGTAACGATCGCTGGGCTTTTTCCTGTATACCTGTTACAAAATCCGCAACTCCGGATCCGATACCATCGTCATGACACTGATGCGCGCCGCCACCAAACGGGCCAGGTGACGGAACGATTGAGCCGCCGCACTGTCGGGGAAGGCGACCACAATTGGGGTGCCGCCGTCGCCGCCGATACGGACCTGTGGATCCAACTCGACACGGCCGAGGAATTCAATGCCAAGGGTCTTGGCTGCACGTTCGCCGCCACCGCGGCCAAAGATCTCGCCGCTCATATTTTCGATCACGCCAATCAGAGGCGATTGCAACTGCTGGAAGGCTTCGGCACCGCGCAGGGCGTCACTCACCGCTACCGCCTGTGGGCCGGTCACGATGATGCTGCCGGTGAGGGGCACGCTCTGCGCCAGGCTCAGCTGGGCATCGCCGGTGCCTGGTGGCAGGTCGACGATCAGGTAATCAAGCTCGCTCCAGCGCACGTCGGTAAAGAGTTGTTGGATCGCCTTGTGCAACATGGGGCCACGCCAGACAAGCGCCTTGCCCTCCGGCACGAGAAAGCCCATGCTGATCACTTCGACCCCATAGTTGGTAAAGGGGATCATTTTGTTGCCGTCGACGCGCGGTTTGCCGGAGAGGCCAAACATCATCGGGATGTTGGGGCCGTAGATATCGGCGTCGAGTACGCCCACCTTGGCCCCGTCGAGCGCCAGGCTCACCGCCAGGTTGGTGCTAACGGTGCTCTTGCCGACGCCGCCCTTGCCACTGGCCACGGCGATAATATTCTTGATCGGAATGTTGAGCTTGTCGGCAATGCGGTTATCGGCGCGTACTTGAGCGTCAAAACGTACATTGACTTGGCTGACGCCGGGGACCAGTGACTTTACCGCCGCCGTGCTCTCTGCTTCCATCTGGCCACGCAATGGGCAGGCGGGTGTTGTCAACATAATCGTAAAGCCAACCTGATCGCCGCTAATCGTAACATCGCGGATCATGTTGAGCGAAATGAGATCGTTGTGTAGCTCCGGCTCTTGGACGGTGCTCAATGCTTTGCGGATCGCTGCTTCGGTGATGTCATTCGTTTGATTGCCAGACATTTGGGTTCCTTGATTCATTGAATTTGTCCCGTAGGGACATCTGCGCTTTGCGCCAATCTACCACGAGCTTCTAAAGTCAAACGTCCCTACGGGACAAAAAGCGCAAACGTGGTGTGATGGCAACTATGAGTCTCTCCATAAATTCTCTGTTCCCTCTGGGCTACAACCGAATTTACGGATAGGTTCTATGTATTGCTCTGTTGGTGACGATTTACCCCACCCCCAGCCCTTCCCCGACATCAAGGAGGGGGGATAAGCTCCTCTCTTACTCGTGGGGGAGGTTGGGAGGGGGTGGCTGAATCGTTAGCTCTGCTGTAGCGTAACCGATATTTGTCGTTGGCTCAGTAACATTCTCTTCGATTTCGATCCATGGATCATCGGCAATCGATAATAGGGCCATGCGCCAGATTATCGGATCGACCGCCGAACTCTCTGTCGCGTAGACACGGTTCGACTGCTCAGTGATCTCGTCGTCTGTCAATTCCTTCTCTTTTATAACGCTTGCCAATCATTTGTCATCATTCCTGCCACCCTATGCCCCAACTCCACCGCATAATTCGTGCCGCGGTCCCACGGATAGACCTGACTCATCGAGGCAAAGTAGAGGCCAGCCAACGGCGTGCGCAGATCGGGGATCATCTCCAGATAGCCGACCGGCGGCACCGGCTGCGCATAAGTTGCTTTGTGCATCCACGCGCCGGTGATCCAACTCGGGTCAAAGTCGGGGTTGAATTTGCGCAGATGGGGGGTGAATTCGGCCAGCAATTCATCGACGCTCATCGTAAAATAACGATGTCCTGCTTCAAGATAATCGCCCATGTAGAGCAGGTGATCGCCCCCATAATGAACCGGGCTGACCATGTTTGTATGCTCGACGAGCGCCAGGAAGGGAAAACCCTCGCGCTTAGGCAGATTGACCCAATAGGCACCATTGGTCATCAACTGCTGATTGAGCGCCACTGTCACGACAACGGCACCCATGCTTTGCAGTTGGGCCAATTGCCCTAGATAGTCGGCCGGTAACGTTGGCGTCAAGCGCTGCATCAACCCGGGGCTGACGGTGCTGAGCACGCTGTCAAAGAGCGCGGGCGGTTGGCCGGCAATCGTGATTGCAATCTTGCCCTCGGTGGTGCGTTCGAGCGCTGTCACTGCTGTATTGGTCTGCAAGTTGACGCCATTTGTGCGCAATGCGGTGGCTAGCCCTTCAACAAAGGCCTGAAAGCCGCCGTGGTAGTAGAGCAATTGGGGCGTACGTTTATAGACACGGGCCCAGAACCAGGCGAGATTGACTTCATCAAAGTGTGGGCCGAACTTCCCTTCCAACATGGGACGCCAGATAACTTCGTAACCCTCTTTGCCCATCCAGCGCGCCAACCAGGGGTCGGCCAGTAGCTTATCAAACTGTTGCCACGGTGGTTTGGGATGATATTTGAGATACGCAAGCACCATGCCGACTCGCAGCCGCTGCCAGAGCGAAATTTTTGGAAATTGTAAGAGCCGCAGGGGACTGTCGAGGGGATAGTCGTGCCCTTGGTGGTGCAACACCGTGGTGGGGCTGTGCACCTCCAGCAGATCACCCATGCCCAGCGCCTGCGTCAGGCTCAGAATGGCCTCATCATTGGTAAAGAGATGGTGATAGAAATATTCGAGCGGCCAATCCCAACTCTCTTTGCCTTTAAACCCAGCGGCCAAGCCCCCCAATTGCGCGCCAGCTTCATAGATGGTGATGGCGACCGGCTGCTTTTGCGCATTACGTATGAGGTCATAGGCCGCGGTTAAGCCGGTAATCCCGCCACCAATGATGGCGACCTGTTTAACCGTGCTGGCGTGCTTAGGGTTTGTCGTAGAAGTCGTTTGCATGGCGTGCTTTCGGGGAATGGTGGAATGGTATGATTATTTTTTCGACACTGGAGCGTTAGAACTCGTCCTTACGCCGGAGCATAGGCACGAGTTCTAACGCCCTATGCGGCCAGTGTCAGCGTGCCAGGACGTACACCTTGTTCTAGGTGCTGTGTTAGATCGGTCCTTACTCGTTCGTACATGCGGATCAATTCGCTATCAGCGCCCTTGTACGATTGAATTGTTTGGGTGGCGCAGAGGTAGCAGCCACGCAGGAATTTATAGTTGTTGCTGTTACAGCGCAGGCAACCATCGAGCTCGATCATCATAAGGACAAAGGCGAGGCTATCTGGGTGCGTCTCAGGTAATGTGGAGACACGGTCTACCAGTGCCTGCCATTCTGGCCCTCGCAACTCACGCAGGCTGGAAATTAAATGGGCCGGGAATAGTAATTCAGCCTTGGTATGGGCAACATAATCATGCAAATCAGACATAAGGTTCTCCATCCTTGCCGGTTATCCAAATACCGGGTTTCACACTATCGATTCGGCTTTCAATGAGCATCGAGCCCTACGCAGTCGCCCCGATTGTCCAGCGGGGGTAGCGTATCTATCAAAATTTCATTCACAGATCAGGTAATAGTTACGAGAATTCAACGTTGGGTATCTTGACTGTTCTAGCAGGCCGGTCGGATTTGCTGACTTGTGGCCCTAACAATAGATTTAAATTATGCAAGAGCTCTGTCAGATCGCGTCCTTGCTCACGACAGATTTGGGCCAATGTCTCATCGGGCGCAACAGCGCAACTACTGCAACCGCCCAAATGAAATCCTGCTAAGATCTGTTCCGTCTGCGGATGGACCAATAGCGCTTCGCGTACGGTCATTTGAGGCGTATAGGCTAACGGGCCTGCGACTGAATGCAACATTTCAACGCGCAATTGTGCCATCGTATCCGCAAATTCTTCGCGTAGTTTGCGAATTTCATCATTGGCATCAAAGAGCGCCCGATTGTACCGATCTAACCGGCGCGTGGCGCGGGCGAGTTCTTGTTGTAGACGCCAGCTATAACCAACGGCACCAATGCCAATGAGCAACGCTAGCCAAGATAGGATTGTTCCCATAAGAAGCCTCATGAATCTAAAATTTATAGCGTGAACTCATCGCCAGGGTTCATAACCACACCATCGATCGCGGCGACGCGCCGTAGCTTTGTGGCAAAGGCTTGGGCATCCTGTTTGATCGGCGGAAAGGTGTTGTAGTGAATTGGGATGACCTGCTTGGCTTGGACAAATTGGGCAGCTTGCACGGCATCATCTGGCCCCATTGTAAAGTTGTCGCCAATCGACAGGAGCGCAAGATCCACACCACCGGCCTCTCCGATCAGGCGCATATCGTAGGTTAACGCAGTATCGCCGGCAAAGTAAAGATCGTGGCCATCATTAAAATTAATCAAGAAGCCCATTGGATTGCCACCATTGCTGCCATCGGGCAAAGCACTACTGTGATGCGCAATCGTGCATTTGACGCGGCCAAAAGGGAAGCTATAGCCGCCGCCGGTATTCATGCCGTGGCCCTTCTCTACTCCTTGGTTGGCGAGCCAGGTAATAATTTCAAAGTTGCTAATGACGAGCGCGCCGGTGCGTTTGGCTAACGCTGCGGCGTCGGCAATATGATCCGCATGGCCATGTGTGATCAAAATAAAGTCAGCCTCGATCTCTTCTGCGCTTGTCGGTGCCAGCGGATTATTCGGCGCAAAGAATGGATCAATAACTAATTTCGTCCCATCGGCATCAATGGTAAATGTCGAATGGCCATAATATTTCAACGTTAGCGACATCGGTTTCTCCTCCTCTATAAATAGTACTGCCTTGGCCCTATTCGTTTCCTGGTATCTCTACCTACTGGTATCTCTGTCTACTCGTATCGCTGTTTAGCAAAAGCGAGAAAGTATTTAGAAACCCCCACCCCCAGGAAGCCCCTGGGCCCCTCCTCGCGAGCAAGGAGGGGAGCCGAACGCCTCCCCTGCTCGCGGGGGAGGTTGGGGGGGTATTTGCAGTAGCGGAGGCTGAGCTTGCCAAAGCGGCTCCGTTTTCTAGCTACTTTCTCCCTTTTGCTCTACATGAAATTGTCAACCTAAAAACCAATGAGCCAGATCTACGCGACGGCAGATCTGGCTCGATAATTCCTGCTCTTCGGTTTGCCTTGCTTCGTACCTAAGCCGAACCGACTACCTATTCTATGCAATCAGCAGCGATAGAACAGACCATTCGTTGATAGTCAGCAACAGGCCAAGTAACATCATGCGCCGCTTTCTTTACGGGCCTTGGCCTTTTCGGCGGCTTTGCGTTTGAGCTCTTCCAAGCGCGCCTTCTTCGCATCGGCCTCTTCATCACCAGTGGCAGCAGCGGCAACAGCTCCCGTTTCACTGGTGTTGGCTTTGGCGGCGGCGGCACGGGCCGCGGCCTTCTCCTTCAGCGCTTGTAATTCTTCGGGGGAACGTTTGGCCTTGCCATCGTCAGCGCCCTTGGCGGCATTGGCTTTGGCGGCAGCAGCTTCTGCTTTGGCTTTAGCGGCAGCCGCTTTTTCTTCCGCCTCTTTGCGGCGAACTTCTTCTTCGGCCGCGTGTTGCGTCGGCCACAGCGCTGCGTAATATTCAACCGGCACCGTCAATTCAGCCTTATCATAGACCAATTGCGGATAACGATCAAAGACGGCCAATTCAAAGTCATGGTTCATCTTGATCGCATCAAAGGGGCAGAACTCGACACAGAAGCTGCAACTCATGCAGACGGCTGCATCAATATAGAATTCAGCCGGCCGGGCAACAGGCTTGCCATTGGCATCGCTATCGCGCACAATCCAGATGCACTGGGGTGGACAGACCTTGGCACAGATCCCGCAGGCTGTACAGCGATCCTCGCCAAGCTCGGTGTCCCAGATCAACATGGGAATGTAGCGGAAGCGCTCTGGTAGGAGCCGTTTCTCTTCTGGATATTGAATCGTCAACAGCCCTTCCTGGTTCATGGGCTGCTCAATAATGCGCCGTTGATTACCCAGCTTCACGCTGTCCGCGTAACGGCTCGGCACATCTTTGCGGTCATCGGTAAAGGTATCCATGGCATGTTTCAGGGTGATGCCCAACCCTTTGATTAGTCCACTTCCGAACATGGTTTGCTCCTCTGTTAAGGGAAACAGGTAAACAAGGAAACTGATATCCAGGTAAAAACGCACAATACCTATTTCTCTGTCCCTATTTACTTGCCTACTTGTCTACCTTCTTTACCGATCGACCTCACCCAGCACAATATCAATCGCGCCGAGAATCACGACAGCATCGGCGATCTTGTAGCCAACCGACATCGGGCCGAGGGCATTCAGATTGATGTAACTTGGGGCCCGCACGTGGTAGCGATAGGCATTGGCTTTGCCGTCACTCACCAGATAGAAGCCCAACTCACCTTTGGGAGCTTCGATGCGTGAGTAAACTTCACCTTCGGGCGGACGTAGCGTATAGCCACCCTTGCCACCCATAATTTCACCACCCGGTAGATCGCGCAATGCCTGCTTTAGGATTTTGACACTTTCGCGTGCTTCTAACAGACGAATATAGTATCGATCAAAGATGTCGCTGTTGGGCAGCGTCGGCACAGTAAAGTCAAAGCGATCATAGATGCCATACGGATCGGCTTTGCGAATATCGTAGGCAATACCAGAGGCGCGGATCATTGGGCCGCTCACGCTCAATGAGAGCAGATCTGCACCAGAAAGATAGCCAACACCTCGACCACGGGCTTTGACAATTTCGTTGCCAGTCAACATGCGATCGAGTTCATCCAAAACCGCAGGCAGACGGGTGTTGACAACATAGTCGACTTTTTTCTTCCAACCTTCGGGCAAATCACGCACAACGCCGCCAAAGCGCAAGTAATTGCACATCAAGCGTGCGCCGCTCACCTCTTCAAAGAGATCGAGGATCATTTCGCGCTCTTCAATGGCATAGAGCGCCGGTGTCTGTAGCGCACCCAGGTCGTTGAGAATAAAGCCAATCGACCAGAGATGATTCACAACGCGCGTCAGTTCGGCCATGATGACACGAATATATTCGGCCCGTTCGGGGACTTCGATATTGGCCAATTTTTCAACGGCCAATGCCAAACCCCAGTTGTTGCTCATCGAATTGATATAATCAAGACGATCGGTGTAGGGCATATTCATCAGCCACGAGTTGCGTTCGCCGATCTTCTCGTGGTTACGGTGTAGATAGCCCATCTCCGGCTCAAGTGCCAGGACAGTTTCGCCTTCCACGCGTGCCAACATGCGGAATACACCGTGCGTGCTGGGGTGGTGGGGGCCCAAGTTGACGACAATACTTTCTGTATCGAGCAACCCCTCGTCCGGGTTGTGATGAGGCGCCTGGCTTACTGGTACATAGGTAATGGGTGGTTCCCAAGTTTCGGGATCCCATTCGGCAGGATAGGTGGTGTTCTTGCCCCAGGGTAACCGTTCTTCATGGAAATCATAGCCTTTGGCCGGATGACGGCTCTTAAAGGGTTTAGCATCCTCTTCGAAGTAGGCCTCTTTCCAATCCTTGCGCATGGGGTGGCCTTGAAAGCCTTCCCACATCAACACGCGGCGCAAGTTGGTATGTCCTGCAAATTTAATCCCGTAGAGGTCGTAAACTTCACATTCCTGCAAATTGGCCCCAGGGTAAACGACCGTCGCCGAAGGAATTGTCTCGCTCTCGGGAACACGGACACGCAAAGAGAGATGGCCACCCCCCTTTTTGCTGCTGTAAAGATGGTAGACTACTTCAAAGCGTTCATCCACACCGCTGCGCTGCTTTCCTCCATAGGTGAGGTAATCGACGCAGGTGAGATTGGAGAGGAAATCATACGCTTCTTTGTCACGCAAATGCGTCAACAAAGCAATTAGTTTGTCAGGCGCAACCACCAGCGAATTGCCATTGTGATCGAGCCACGTGCCAACAACAGCACCGGGCACGGCATTGCTGTAGGGAAATGCCTGTGTAGCAACAGCGTCGTTTTGAACCGGTGCATCTGCAACTGTAGTTGTCATTGCTTCTACCTTTTTTCAGTATCTCTCCATAAATCCCTCGTCCCTTGCGACAACCGAATTTATAGATAGGTTCTAAGAGTCTCTCTTGATGAATCCTGTTGCGCCCTTGGGGCAACAACCGAATTTACAGAAAATTCAACGGAGAGCTTCTAAGCTGGTTGCTTCATATTCTGAGCAAGATAACGCTGGCGGGCCGCTTCCAAATTGCTTTTTAGGTCAGCAGAGAGCGGTTCAGGAACAAAGCTCACCGCTTCAGTAGGACCCGTACTCTTCTTGGCACCTTCCCCAAGGGTATGCTCGCGGATCATCTGGATCTGGCGTGGGTCAAAGATATCCGGTCCTAAAATCGGCACGGGCACGAATTCAGAGGCACCCTTCTGATACCACGAGACCTTGGCGATGCTTTGGCTTTCGATCTTGCTATGTAACTTAAGCAAGCCATAGATTAGCGCTTCTGGCGTAGGCGGGCAACCGGGGACGTAGACATCCACAGGGATGTACTTGTCAATGCCACTGACGACATTGTACCCTTCCTTAAAGGGGCCACCACCGCTGGCACAGGCACCCATGCTTAAAACGTAACGGGGCTCGGCCATTTGATTGTAGATGCGCACAATCGCTGGCACCATCTTTTTGGTGACCGTCCCCGAGACGATCATCAGATCGCTCTGGCGCGGGCTGGGGCGCATTACCTCCATGCCAAAGCGAGCCAAATCGTAACGGCTGGCTGCCGTTGCGATCATCTCAATTGCGCAACAGGCCAGACCAAACAAGAGTGGCCACATGCTGGAGACACGACTCCAATTATAAACCTTATCGACGGTTGTTACCAGGACATTGGCTTGGAGATCATCTGGCACCGCAATGGTATCGTGAAGATACGGGCGGATCTGTTCCGTTTTTAGTTCGTGAAATTGCTCGACACGTGTATCGGCCATAAAGCATTTTTCCTTATGGTCACAAAATGGTCACAAATTGTGACAAATGAAAAGTAACGAAGGCTGGTCAGGTATAGTCAGCTAAAATTGTACCGGATTGGTCCGACAACTGCAACTTTTTCTACTGAAACATTGCTCTCTTGAGCGTTGCTCGTTTTTTCAACTCGCTTTAGCAACATGGGTGCATACCATATTTGGGGGATTACATCGGACGATCAAATCGGACGATCAAATCGGTCCTTCTGTGTAATCCCGCAAAATGGGACACACTCTAGCAACATGCACTAGGCTGGAACTGGCATCGGTATGCCAAACTGCTCCATCACCCAATAGGTCCAATTGACGACACGCTGCGGCGTCTTATCCGGCTCGTTGTCATCATCCAATGGCAAACCCATCATAACGCTTTCAAAAAGACCGCGTGAAAACTCAAATTGATAGCCTGCACGTGGCCAGAAACCAACAAGTTCACCACCGAGTGACGCAACTTTGTTGCCGATCATGCCAATTGCATCGACGTAGGAGTTCGAGTAGCCAAATTGATCGCCATTGCCAAAGAGGGCAATTTTGCGACCACGGAAATTCACCACGTCAAGCTCGTTAAACTTTAGCGCCCAATCGTCCTGCAGTTCACCAATATTCCAAGTTGAGCAACCAAAGATCAGATACTGATAATTTTCCATTACCTTTAAATTGTCAGCGGAGACAATTGCTAAATCTACCGTTGCCACGCCGCTTAGCTCGATCACTTGTTTGATGAGGAGTGCAGCGCGCTCTCCGGCACCTGTAGAGCTTCCATAAAAAAGGCCAATTTTTTCTGCCATTATCTCATCCTGTGTGGTTAACCTGCGGTCGCCTTCAGAAGCGACTCTGCCAATCAGGCTCGATGAAGAGTTGCGCGAGCGCTAGTTATGTAGCAAGCTTTTTGCCGAATACCCTTTGGCGCACAACTAGCAAATTGTGCAACTCCTATACATTATAAAAGTTTGGCACGAATTATACCCGTAGTTAGAAGGAACTGTCAAGTAATTTTTTTCACAAGCAACAAAACCTCAGCGCTATGCTGTTTGCAGTCGTGATAGGTCAGAAAGCTACCCAAGCAACCGGGCAGCAACATGCCATCTAGCCTGTCATCGCCAATAATTATCAACAATTTCATAATAATTGACAGGATCAGACGCACATGCTATACTGCGCGCCAAGTTCACTCGCATACTTTATCTACTATGGATTAGGTGTTCTATCATCTGTGGGTAGCCGTTTTGGAATACGTTTTAGAATACGTTTTGGAATACGATAGGGAGGAAGACATGGCATTTTCCTGGCCATGGAGCAAGACAAAGAGTTCCCATATTCTTTGGCTGGACCTGGGCGATTTAGGCGATCTGGTTCGTCCCGATGGTCCCCACGAACAGTGGCAAGATCATGGACTCGGTCTGTTGCGCACCATTTTACACCAAAATGGCATCCTAACCGATATTGCTTCTACCCGTGCTGTTACCAGCTGGGAAGCACTGGCCAAGCAGATGCATGGCTACGAGATATTGTTGATGAATGTGCGCAGCTACACCTACCCTGTGGCACTCAAGTCGGCACAGATTTTTAAAGAGATCAATCCCAACGGCATGGTAATGGCTGGTGGGATGCATGCTACCGTCGCGCCAGAGGAGATGGAAGCCGTGCGCGAATTCGACCGGATCTGCAAGGGGCCTGGCGAAAAGGTGATCGTTGATCTCGTGCGCAACCCTGAAAATTATGAGCGAGTCTTTGCCGCGCAGGGGGCCAAATCGATGGCTGAGTGGCCGATGATCGATCGCGAATTGTGGCCCAAACCGCAAGGCTGGCGCATGCAGCGGCGGTGGAAGTGGAAATGGCCAATGGAGCCAGAGTGTGGCTGGGGACCAGGACCGGTGGCGACGATTATTACAAGCCGCGTCTGCCCCTGGCAATGTGTCTTCTGCAACGAAAATTCCTATATCCCCAACATGGGCCGCAAGCCAGTCGACCAGGTGATCGATGAATTAAATTTTCTCGACCGCAAATATGGCGTCGGCTCGGTGGTGATCCACGATTCGATGTTCTTCCAAAACCCCAAGTGGCTGCGCGAGTGGATTGAAAAGTATCCGCGCAAGACCAAAGGTTGGAGCTATTGGGCGGCCGGACGCGCTGACACGGTGCGTCAATGGCCGGATCTCTATGAAGCATTGATCAAAGAGACAAACTGGCGGATTATCTCGATCGGCTTTGAATCGGGCAGCGACCGCATGTTGCGTCTGCTCAACAAGGAATGTACCGAAGAAGATAATTACTATACCATCGATCTCACCAATCGCATCGGTGACGAGTTGGAAGCTAAAGGTGAACGAGCCCCGTGGTTTTGGTCGAATATCATGGTGGGGATTCCTGGTGAGTCGCAGGAAGATGCCTTTAAGACCATGCGCATGTTGAAGCAGATGAAGCGCGTCTACCCTTCCATTTCGCGCTACGCTCCCTATCCCGGTTCGGCCCTTGGCTATCAACTGATCGCCGAAGGGCGCAGCTTGATGACGAAAGATAATTACCACCGCTTTCCCGATGACGAAAAGGTCAAGGGGATTGACTATAAATTCTATACGGATCTGCTTGCCGGTAAATATGAAGCGGAAATTAACCGCGGACTCGACGCCGTACGTGGCAAGGATCTCTACGAAGGTACACTGATTAAGGCATAGGCGCGATCGATGAGCAGCTTTAGCAATCCACACTACATGTATCTCTTCGCCCTAAAAAATGGCAAGAAAAAGCTCGCCTACGGCCAGTCACCTGACGATGCCTTGGAGATTTTAAGCCTCCGGCTGAGCGAGCAAGAGATGAGCGAAGTGGTCACCGACCAATATGTTAAGATTTCGCAGCGTGAGTTGCAACAGCATGTCAGCGAGCTTGGCTAATGTGGTGGTGGCGGCGACCCAAAGCGAGCGTTTTGCTGGTGGCCTTACTGGATGGTGCCGTTTTAAAAGCCCATCGGACAGTGGACGGTAAAAAGATTCACAAGTTGTACGGTGCTGACCAAACTGTCACTGCCATTAATGAACGTCTTGTGCGGTACTTAGAGCATAAGCGGTTGATCTGTAGTAATATGAAATTCCCTGCCGCCACCTATCTGCTGACGGAAGAAGGGCTGGCCGTTGCAAAGAGACTGCATGCAACGACCGCTACCCCTTTAGTCGTGCGGACACCAGTGACCTTTAGATGATACAATTTTGAAAATATAAAGAGGGGCAAACGCACGCGTTTGCCCCTCTTTGTATATAGCAAAATATTAATCATGACTTACGCAGAACGCCGGTTGAGTGCAAACCAGGTGAGCGTATCGAAACCAGGGGGCTGCGTAAGTCATAATTAATAACTCATGTTACGCAGTAACCATCGCGGTCTCGTGTACTCCGCATCCCCAGATGCGGGTCAACCCGCATCTGGGGATGCGGAGTACACGAGTAAGGTCTCTTCCGACTCGCGTCGTGCGTAACATGAGTTAATAAATCCCCGCGTCCGTCGTCCGATTGTTCTCCCCCGCCGCAAAGACCAAGTTTGCAGTCCCGCCATAGGAGAAAACGACCACATCGCTATCGGTGGCGTCGCTGCCGATGTTGGGAGAGGTGAAGTGTCCCCACCAGGGTAGGCTAAACTTCACGACGTAGACGACCCCTGGCTGCAAATTGCTAAAACTGTAATTGCCGCTGCTGTCGGTTGTCGTTGTGGCAACACGGGTATCGTGATGACCATCGTTATTGGTATCTTGCCAGAGATTGACTTCGACGCCACTTAGCGCAGTCTCACTGTTTTCGCGCACGCCGTTGCGGTTGCCATCATTCCAGACTCGGCCACCAACCGATGCTTTGCGTGTGCCGGTTAACGTAATAGAAAGTTGTTTGGTGTTACAGGCCACGCCCGCACCATTGTCAGCATTGAAGACAGTCGCCACAATCGTATAGCTGCCGGCGGTTGGATACCAATCGGCATCGGTTTCAGGATAATTGTAGGGCGCTAAATTCTCCATCCGTACATCGCCATTGACGGTGAAGCGGACGCTTTCGGCGGAGCCGACGGCGACAGCTTCCAAGTGGAAACGCGCCGGCAAACTTGCGAAGTTAATCGTGGCGCCATTGGCAATACCATCCAACCCGTTGACGGGAATCCCTGTATCAAAGTTAACCATGCGGAAGCGGTCGATACGGGCATCACAGGCGGGGACGGGTGTCTTTGTCGGTGTGGCCGTCGGTGGGACGGGTGTCTTTGTCGGCGTAGCGGTGGGCGGCAGCGCTGTGTTGGTTGCCGTTGGGGCGACGGATGTGTTCGTCGGCGTAGCCGTGGGCGCGGCTGGTGTATTGGTCGCTGTTGCTGTCGGGCCAACTGGGGTGATAGTTGGCGTCGGCAAGGCTGGGTTGTAGAGGCCAATGTCAACGGACGGGTTCTCCTCAAAGGCCCCAAGGTTGATGCAGGCCGAGAGACCGTTGCTGTCGGCGTTGGAATCGGAGAAGCTATCGCTTCCTCGATATTGCGGGCTGACCACATAGCCGGCAGGAACAGTCACTTTGACGAGATAGGCACCGGCAGGCAGTGGCGTAAAGATATATTGGCCGCTATTGCTGGTTACTTTGCTCTGCAGCGCAGGGCCGCTAATTGTACAACCCTGGAAGAGTTCTACCGTCACTCCTTGGAAGCTCGGTTCACCGGCACTTTGGATACCATCCTGATTGAGGTCGTTCCAGACGCGGTCGCCAATGTAGCCACCAGCAGGGGTAGGCGTACTGGTCGGTGTGGGGATCGCCCCGTTTGGGTTGTAGAGACCGGCGTCAACCGACGGATCCTGTTCAAAGGCATCAAGGGTGATACAGGCGGTGACCCCTGCACTGTCCACATCAGAGTCGCCGTTGTCATCACCGGTCGCGTTTTGCGGGCTAAAGACCAGCCCGGCGGGCGCCGTGACACGGACACGATATTGGCCGGGCAGCAGGTCGTTGAAGAGATATTGGCCACTGTTGCTCGTCACTTTGCTCTGCAAGGGACTGCCGCTAATTGTACAACCCTGGAAGAGTTCTACTGTTACGCCTTGTAGGCTCGGTTCGCCATCACTTTGGGCACCGTCGCGGTTGAGATCATTCCAGACGCGGTCCCCAAGGTAGCCGCCGAGGGGTGTGGCGGTTGGGGTTGGCGTGGGGATCGTGCTGTTGGGATCATAGATGCCGGCATCGACGTCATAATTTTCCTGGCCGGCAGAGAGGGTGAGACAGTCGGTGATGCCATTGGAACCGGCGTCAGAATCACCGGGCTCGGCACTCTGATCCTTGGCGGTGAAGAGGTAGCCGGCAGGGGCAACAAAGCGGACACGATATTGACCGGGGGCTAGATTGGTAAAAAGATATTGCCCACTGTTGCTGGTGATGCGCGAGGCGGCCGCCGTGGTGTCAGTACAACCAGCGAGCAGTTCCACCGTGATCCCTTGCAGACCGGGCCCTCCTTCATCTTGCACGCCATCGCGATTGGCATCGAGCCAGACGCGGTCACCGATCTTAACGCTGTCGGGGCCGGGGGTGAGGGTTGGCGTGGGGCCGCCGCTCCGGGTGACGCAGAGATCATCGCTCAGGAAGTTAATGCCACCGTCAGTGTAAAGATAGAGATCGATATAGGCAGTGTTGATTGGTGCCATGAAGGAAGCGGTAACGGCGGTATAGGTGGCCGATGTGATTTGGGCCTGCGTTTGGCCCACGCGGGTCCCATTGATGTCGTAGAAGTTCAACCCGACGCCACTGTAGACAGCAGCATTGGTGGTCTTGCCATAGGCGGTAAGTGTATAAGTTGCGCCGCCAATGACATTGACCGGTTGGCTAATATAGACGCCACCTGTCCCGCGTAGCAGGGCCGCGCGGGTGCCGCTGTGGGCATCTGCGGAGAGGGTCAATTGGGCATCGCTGTAGCCCGCGACAGACCAGCCGTTAAAGCCATCTTCAAAGCCGCCATTGGTTGCCAGGTTGCCGCTGCAGGTCGCAGGGGTTGTGGTTGGTGCGACGGTGGTGCTTGTTGGTGTTGGGGGAATGGGCGTTGCCGTGGCTGACGCGTTGACAAGGGTGAAACTCACCTGCTTGCTATCACACCGTTGGCCGCCGCCGTTGTCCTGATTGTAGGCTTCGGCAACGACAGTGTAGCCGCCAGCGGTTGGGCTCCAATTGGCACCGGTCGGCGGATAGTTGTAGGGCAGTACATTCTCCATGACACTGTCGCCATTGGTATTAAACTTGACACTTTCCGTCGAGCCAACTGCTACTGCTTCCAGCGCAAAGGTTGTCGGCAGATTGGCCAGGTTGATCGTCGCCCCGTTCTGGATCGGATCTAGCCCGGCAATTGGTAGACCGTTAGCCGTATTGACAAAGCGGATGCGATCAATCCGCGCATCGCAAACCACGGGCGTCGGCGCACTCTGGGGAAAATCGTTCGCATAGAGATTGATATAGAGGTAGGTGCAACTATTGACGGTAAAGCTCTTGACCGCTTGGCCCGCGCTGTTGCGGATCACCCAGTCATGGCCATAATAGCTCTGTTGCCAATAGTAATAGCCACCAGGTAGCGTCTGGTAGAGCGTTTCCTCGCCTCGGGAATTTTTCCAGTAGATGTAGGCGTTCTGGTTGCTGTAGTTGCTGATGCGAATATAGGCTTGGCAATAGGTTGCCGCGCCGACATCACCGCTGTCGAGCGCCGGGGCATTGCTCGTTTCATCGGTCACGGCTTCGGCAATGGTATAACTCTCTGTGGCCGTCGTGGGAGCAGTGGGACTCTCATTATTGACACCACTATCAACACCGTTGTTGCTAATGACCAAGGGCAGAAAGATATTGTTGCTGCCATCGCCATTGCCATCTTGCGCCCAACTGCTGTGGGTGCCGATGATCGTCCACAGGGCCAAGAAAGCCAACGCCGCTAGAATCAACCCTAGCTGTGTAAGATCGCGTTGTCTTCTATTTTTCGAGTGAGTGAGTAGATTTTTCTGTTTCTGTTCTTTTGTTTTCATTGAGGTTTCCCAGCTAATCTCTATATAGATCAATTGCGTTTGGGACATCTGTTTGACGCAGGTGTCCAAAGTGTCACTTTCCCGCAAAGCGCACTTTGACTCTAGTATAAAGGCCGTTTGTCCTGAGTTTTCATGACAGAACCATGACATTCTGGCGCTTGTAGCTACATCAAATGATGGGTTGCAGGTGATGAGAAGGAGGGCCTATGCTGGAGACTTACGAGGACTTTAGCACGAGAGTGGTGGTATCTTGTTGTTCAGTAAGGAGCTAAGGGGGAAAGTATGAAGAGGTCATTGTAGGGTCACGGTGCACCGTGGCCCTACAATGACCTCTTCATACTTAGGAGATTCAGAAAATAAGCGGGCAAACGTAGGCTGAGCTTGTCGAAGCCAAAGCGGATCCGGCTTCGACAAGCTCAGGGTCCGCTTTGGCTTCGATAAACTCAGCCGCCGCTACGTCAATTTTATTTGTACTTACTTTCTCGCCTTTACTTACTTATCGCATTTACTTCGCCAGTTGACAAACCAGGATCCCATCGAGGAAATTTCCGGCGCTGGCATTGCCCCCGGCTGTGCTAAGCGGGAAGAACTCGAGACGCGTGGTGGTTTGGCCGGCGGGCACTGCATAGGTGCCGGTAAATTCAATCCAGGTACCCGTGCCGGTATTGAATTTTGCCTGTTCCGCCACATTGGTGGGGTTACCCAAGCGCAAGCTAACGGTGTCGATGCCGTTGCGGCCACGGTGGGCAAAGCCCCAAAGGATGGTCGAGCCTGGTGTTGTGGCAATGTCCTGATAGAGTGCCGCGGCGGACGAGGCATTCAACTCATTGAATTGCACCCCATCAAAGGCGGCGAAGCTATAGGTGCCGCTTTGTACAAGTTCGATCTTGTTGTCGGTGGCGTTGGTGAGCCAGCCGGGCACCTGTGCTTCGTCGATTAGCTGCCACGATGCGGGAATGACCGGTTGCTCAAAGCTGCCATTGATCAGCAGTGGTGTGCTACCAGCAGGACAGGTGACCAGCGGTTTGGTTGCGCCTGGTGTACTGGTTGGGGTCGGCGGGACTGGGGTAAAGGTCGGCGTTGGGGGCAGTGGTGTATTGGTTGGCGTCGCCGTGTTGGTCGGCGTAAAGGTCGGTGTCGGCGGCACCAGGGTGTTGGTTGGTGTTGGTGGAACCGGCGTGTTGGTTACCGTTGGGGTCGGGGCCAATGGATCCTTGATGCCAGCGTCAACGGTTGTGATTTCGGTAAAGGCGGGCAGCGTTACACACGAACTGACACCGCTGCTATCCACATCCGAATCGGCAAAGTTGTCACCAATTGCATGTTGCGGGCTGAAGATAAAGCCAGCCGGTGCCGTTACTCGGATGCGGTAGCTGCCGGCGGCCAACGGGCTAAAGCTATATTCGCCACGATTGTCGGTTATATCGCTCATCAGCACAACGCTGCCGCTGCAAGCGTCTAACAGATCGACGGTAACGCCGACTACGCCTGGTTCACCAGCATTTTGGACACCATTGGCATCAAAATCATTCCAGACACGATCGCCAATCAGGCCACCAGCAGGGGTCGGGGTTGGTGTTGGTGTCGGAATTGCGCCCTGGGGATCATAGAGACCGGCATCAACGCTCGCATCTTCCTCATAGGGATCGAGGCTGATACACGGGGTAATGCCGTTGCTGTCCACATCCGAATCACCAGAATCGTCGGTAAGTGCATTCTGTGGGCTAAAGACCCACCCTGATGGTGCCGTGACACGGACCAGATATTGACCGGGTGGCAGATCACGGAAGAGATATTGTCCGCTGTTGGTCGTCTGTTGCGTCTGCAAGACGCTGCCGCCGGCACAAGTGGCGAGCAATTCGACCGTCACCCCTTGCAAGTTTGGTTCACCGGTATCCTGTGCTCCGTTGCGATTGAGGTCATTCCAAATGCGGTCGCCAATATATCCACCAATTGGCGTTGCGGTTGGGGTTGGCGTCGGGATCGGCGCAGTGGGATCATAGAAGCCAGCATCAATGTCAAAGTTCTGTTGGCCAGGGCTCAAGGTCAGGCAGTCGGTAATGCCATTGCCGTTGACGTCAGAATCCCCAATCGGATTGCCGGCACCCTTTTGTGTGAAGACAAAGCCGCTGGGGGCTGTTACGCGAATGCGATATTGGCCGGGGGCTAGATTGGTAAAGACATATTGCCCGCTGTTGGTCGTTGTGCGCGTAGCCGCAACAACCGTATCGGTACAGCCTTCAAAGAGATCGACCTTGATCCCTTGCGTGCCAGGGCCACCCTCATCCTGCGTCCCATTGCGATTCAGATCAGCCCAGACACGGTCGCCGATTGTGACGCTGTTTGGACCAGCGGTCAACGTGGGGGTTGGGCCACCGCTGCGGGTGACACAGAGATCATCGGCAAAGAAATCGATGCCGCCATCGGTGTAGAGATAGATTTCGGCAAACGCTGTGCCTTGGGGCGCGGTAATGGCCGCACTGGCCGCGCTGTAGCTGGCACCGGTGATCCGGGCAAAGGCTTGCCCCACACGGGTACTGTTTTGATCATAGAAGTTGAGGCCAAAGGCACTGAAGACTGTACCATTGTTCGTTTTGCCAAATCCACTGAGGCTATAATCGGCACCGGCCAAGGCCGCAATTGGCTGGCTGATAAAGACGCCGCCGGCACCGCGCAGCAGCGCGGCTTGGGCACCACTCCTGGCATCGCCAGAGAGTGTTAGTTGGGCACTGGTATAGCTACCAATCGACCAATTGCTGAAGCCCGCTTCAAAGCCTGCGTTTGAGACGAGATTGCCTGGGCAACTGGTCGCCGGTGAGGTGGTGGCTGTGACCGTTGGTGGCAAGGCGGTTGGTGTGTTGGTTGGTGCCGGGATCGGTGTGGCGGTTGCGCTTGGTAATTGACAGACCAGCACGCCATCGAGCAGGTTGCCAATCGAATTGTTACCAGAGGCGACTGCGATTGGCTGGAATTTGATGCGTGTTGTGGTTTGTCCTGACGGCACGACGTAGGTGCCGGTGTAATTGCTCCAAGCTTTGTTATCAGTTTTAAGGTCAGCTTGGTCTACCAAAGCCGAGGTCGAGCCAATCCGCAGCCGGACGGTATCAACCCCATTGCGGCCACGGTGGGCAAAGGACCAGCGGATCGTTGTGCCCGGTGTCGTCGCAATATCTTGATAGATCGCAGCATCAGAAGTGGCATTGATCTCATTGTGTTGCGCACCTTCATAGGAGGGAATGCCATCTACCCCCATGTGCTGCCAGATCTCAAGCTTGCTATCCGCGGCATGGGTATGCCAGCCGGGCACCGCCGATTCATTGAGATAGGTCCACGGAGAGCTGATGACGGGCGCTTCAAAGCCACCATTGACTAACAATGATGTAGTCCCGGCTGGACAACTGACGGTGGGCCTGGTGGGCAGTGGTGTGCTCGTTGGTGTGGCTTTGGGGAAGTCGTTATCGTAGAGATTGACGTACATGTACCAGCAGGTGCGCACCGTAAAGTTTGTGACTTCGTTACCCTTGCTATCACGTACCATCCAGCGGTGGTTATAATAGGTCTGCTGCCAATAGTAGCGGTCGGGGGCAAGGGTCGCGTAGAGGACTTCCTGCCCATAGCCATTGACCCAGTAGATATAGGCACTCTGGTTGCTATAGTTGCTAAAGCGAATATAGGTCAGGCAAAAGGTAGATGCCTCAACATTCTCATCGATCACGGCAGGGACGTTGGCATTGTTGTCGTTGCTGCCATCGGTGAGTTGATAAAAGTCGTTGCTTTCGACTGGTGCGTCTTGGGCAATTTCCGCATTCTGCCCATTGGCGCTTACGACAAACGGTAAATAGATGTGGTTGTCATCTGCCGGTGTAGCATCTTGTTGCGGTGGCTTGGCCCAACTATTCATTGTGCTTGCCGTAAGCCAAATGGCTACCAGACAAATGACAAGGGCCCCAACCCTAAATAGAGAGAAAGCTTGAGAGTTCTCTAAAGGGTGAAGAGGAAGATAGGCGTTGATTCTACTTGCTATAGTCGCGCTTTGTTGCTTCTGTCTGAATCGGTTCATTGGTTTTGTCCTGCTAAAAATTATAGTTTGCGAAGATTACCCGGGGTGATACGATAATTGATACACAGTATAACTTTAATTTGTACGCCGTTTTTGTTACAACGTACTGACATTTGGCCTATGCCTATTAAGGTTATCCGTAAGATTGTCGGGCCAGTGTGGATGGCGGCACTTTTCACTTGACTAAGTACAGTTTGATAAGTCTTAGGGAATGTCAGCCCTACCCCCACCGCCGCGGGGATAAACTCCAGCAGGGGTCTATGGCTGTAAACCTTGAATTCGTGCCTACGCAGGGCTGATTGATTTCCTAGGAATTTATCTTCTTGTACTTACGTAATCCTAAAGAAGATCATTGGGCAAAGGGAGACTGAAGTTGATGCAGGGTTGTAGAGGCGGACGAGGGCGGTTGGCCGAGCCCGTTTGGGCGTGGCGTTAATAATTATGACATTTTTCATAATAATTGACAGTTAGAATAAGCTGTGCTACAATTACTCCGCGATCACGATTGACGATGAGTACTTTTCAGAGAATCGTGTTCGCGCTAAGATAAGGGCGCTAAGGTAAATATTGTAGGGTATTCGCTAAGGCAAAAATTGGTAAGGCAAATTCGGTAAGACAAATTCTCTAAGGCAAAATTCCGTGCACGCAGTCCGTAAACATATTCTGGAAATTTTAAAAGAACAGAACAACGGTGCCACTGTTGCCGAGCTTGCGGAGCATTTGGAAATGGCTCCGGTTTCTGTGCGTCATCATTTGGATATTTTGCAAGGTGATAATCTGATTTGTGTGGATCGACTTGAACGCAAGGGCAACGTGGGGCGTCCACAGCAAATTTATGCGTTGACCGAAGAAGCAACTGTCTACTTCCCAAATAATTTTGCCGCTTTGGCCGGTAAGTTGGTGGAGCAGATCAAACAGATGTTGCCCCCGGATCAGGTGCCTTGCGCGTTTCGATCGATGGCACAGGAAATGGCTGCTGAATGTGAGGGGTTAGAACCCAACATGGCGATTGAGGAGCGGCTGGAGCAGATTACCGATTTTCTCACCGAACGGGGGTACCTTGCGCGCTGGGAGGAAGCACCTGTTGATCGATCTGCCAACGCTGATGGTGAAGCTCATCAAAAGGGTTGGAAGGGTGAATTTCTACTACATAAGTACAACTGTCCTTATGTTGGTGTATCGAGTGAACATCGCGAACTCTGCATGATGGATCAGACCTTGATCAACGAGTTGACGGGGTGTGCTTGTGAACGTGTGGCATCTTTGGCAGAAGGTTCCTCTTGTTGCACCTATCGCGTTGATAGCCGACTGGCGAATTTGATGCTAGAGGCTAAGGCTATTGATGGGAAGTCATCTGCACCACGAGTGGCTAATGTGCTGGAAGCTGGTGGTGAATTGCGGTTACGCGCGACGCCGGAGCAGCCAATGGGCCATAAAGTGCGACGCCGAGATCTCATGCGGCAAGCGGATGAAAATAATGGCGTTGCAACCATTGCCAAGCGCGGGTAAGATAGAGGTAATGGTGTTCGTGCGAGGCTTGGCCTCATGCGGGTTGCATATTTTAAACTGTCGTCATACAGATAGTAGGTTTTCATAGGATATACTGTGATCAAAATTGATAAGCAAAATGTAACCAAAGGCTCTACACCCGGGTTTGGAATCGAGAATATTCCGTTGGTAAGCAAGCCAGGTGGTGCGATGCCGCCGAAAACGCATTATGGATCGATTACGGTTGCGCCCCTGCCCGATGGATTTCCTATCGAAGAGGTTCACGACAGCTATGGTCGCCGTATTAATTATTTGCGGATCAGTTTGACCGATGTTTGCAACCTGCGCTGTGTCTACTGCATGCCTGAGGATATGACTTTCCGTCCACGTCAAGAGATTATGACCGACGAAGAGATTATTACCCTTGTTCGTGTTGGTGCAAGCCTTGGGGTAAATAAGATTCGGTTAACGGGTGGTGAACCGACGATCCGGCCCAATGTTGTGGAGATCGTGCGTGAAATTGCGCGCACTCCTGGCATTAAAGATATTGCGATGACGACCAATGGTCTGCTGCTTGATAAACTGGCGCAGCCATTGGCCGATGCTGGGTTAAAACGGGTTAATGTTAGCATTGACACAATGGACCCAGAAAAGTTTCACCGCATTACCCGTTGGGGGCACATTGACGATCTCTGGCGTGGAATTCGCGCCACTGAAGCCGCCGGCATGACCCCGCTGAAGCTCAACAGTGTTGTCGTGCGCAATTTTAATGACAACGAGGATATGATCCAGTTGGCGCGGCTGACATTGGAAAATGATTGGGATGTACGATTTATCGAGATGATGCCCTTTGGTGAAATTGCCGACTTCCAACAGACCAATGTGGTGACCTTCCGCGAGATGAAAGAACGTATTGAAGGGGCCTTTGGCCCGTTGGAAGAAGCCAGTTATGATTTTGTAGATCCCAGCCGTCCCTTCCGGATTCCCGGCGCGATGGGTACGCTTGGCTTTATCAGTAGCGTGACCGAACCTTTTTGCCAAGGGTGTGGCCGTGTTCGCCTGACCGCAGATGGGAAGCTACGTCTCTGTCTGTTGCGGGAAGATGAGGTAGACTTGTTGACACCGTTGCGTGCGGGGGCTAGCTTTGAAGAGTTGCGCGTGCTGATGCGTGAAGGTTCCTTTCACAAACCGTGGGGTCATGGCTTGGATCAGGGAATTATTGCTGGAAATCGAGTGATGAATCAGATTGGTGGCTAATAGATAATTGCTCCCAATCTGTGATCAATAATAATGACTTTCACTGTACTATTCGTTAACCAACCATCGTTAACCAAGAGTTTATTTCCTGTATAAAGTTTCAAGGAGAGTTAGCAAAATGATTACAATTACAGACACAGCTGCCGAGAAGCTGAGCGGTATTCTCGATCAAAAGGGGATGAAAGATACGCATGGTCTGCGCGTCTTTGTCAAGGGTGGCGGTTGTGGCGGTATGCAATACGGCATGACCTTTGATGACACCTCGCGCGAAGGCGATCAGGTCTACGAACAGCATGGGATGCGTGTATTAGTTGACGCCACCAGCCTCTTCTACATTGAAGGTGCCAACATTGACTATATTGATAATCTGATGGGTGGCGGTTTCCATATCGATAACCCCAATGCCGTCAGCTCTTGTGGCTGTGGCAGCAGCTTCCGGACGGCCCAATCGCCCAATGGAGAAGAAGCCCAGCAGAGCTGTGGCCATCATTAAAGTTAGGTAGAGGGCACTTATCGGTCGAAAGGCTGCTTGCGTGCGCCATTACAAAAAGGCGAGTCGAGGAATTACCTCCTCTCGCTTTTTTTATTGAAACTGTATTTGATTTTTGAGTATTGGATCTTATGAAGGCATTCCAAAATTTATTTTCTAAAGCAGCGCCGTCAGCACCGTCCCCTTCGTTAGAAGAGCGAATTCAGCAGGTACTCGACGACTATCGCCCGACGCTCTACATCGATGGTGGTGATGTTGAACTGTTACATATTGACGCGCAGGGAATTGCTCATGTCAAGATGCTCGGCGCGTGTATTGATTGCCCGATTAGCTTGCTCACCATGAAGCTGGGCATTCAACGCTTGTTAAAAGAGAATTTTGCCGAAGTCAAGGGTATTCATGCCATTACGGATATTGACATTTCGGCGCTCTACAATCGGCAACCACCAACGTCAACCGCGATTGATTTACAAATAGAATAACTTTTAACAGATAGGATATTCGTATGGCCAATCCTTATGGTGCGCCCGAAATCAATGTGAAGGATGTTGAGACGAAACGCCAAGCAGATGAGCAATTTGTCTGGCTGGATGTACGTGAGCCGGATGAAGTGGCTGGCGTACACATTGATGATGAGCGTATTGCTCTCTTGCCGCTAAGTCAGTTGGCCCAAAGCCAACTCGACGCCATCCCCACTGCTATGCAAGATCAGACTGCCGAAGTCATCGTCTTTTGTCATCATGGGATGCGCAGTGCGCAGGTCACGGCTTGGTTACTACAACAGGGCTGGAGCAATGTCAAGAGCATGGCGGGCGGGATCGATGCCTGGGGGCACGAGATTGATGCTACCGTTGGGTTTTATTGATCAGCGGTTCCGATAGAAATGAATTGAAAAGAAGCTAAAAAGTAGAGCCACGTTATAACGTGGCTCTACTTTTTAGCTTGTGAAATTAGCCAGCATTACGCTAAATTGATTTTCTCGCTTTTACTTAGTGTCTTCAACGCTGCTTTTTGTTGCGTAAGGCGCGTTG
Source organism: Caldilineaceae bacterium (assembly GCA_034432375.1). Classification (GTDB taxonomy): domain Bacteria; phylum Chloroflexota; class Anaerolineae; order Caldilineales; family Caldilineaceae; genus JAHBVH01. The sequence continues at coordinate 28,008 of DAOUCA010000027.1, read as the reverse complement.
TATGGGCTTCGGCAAAGCGCTTGATGCCGCCATAGATCGATTCTGGATCGAGGTGCGCCTCGGCGATGACATCGTCTTCTAATCCACCCGTCAACCACTGATTATCCCAATCCGAGGTCAGTGAATACGCATCCGTCAACGGCCCCACATCGCGGATCGGCCAGGAGCGGCGTGTGCCGGTGCTGATGACCATCAGATCAAAGCGTGCTTCTGGCGGTAGCACGCTATTGCGATAGGCCTCCGGTTGGCGATCAAAGAGCTCTTCACTGATCGCCGCAATCACCTTGACGTTGATGCCTTCTGCTTCGAGCCGGGGTAAGACGCGCAGCAGATTGACGGTAGAACTGGAACCTTGCGCAAGCACATAACCGTGGCGAGGTTGGTCCGGCGCAAAGTCACGGATGACATAGAGCCCTTTGGCGGCCGCCATCAGGTCGGTATCGGCAAAGGTATTCCGGTCGGCAACGGGGAAATCAGGCCGTGCGACCTCGAGGACGATGATGCTCACCTTGGCTTCGCGCGCGGCAATCGCCGCCGCCGCAAAGTAGGCGGGTGCCACATCGTTGTAATCCCAGAAACTCAGATGGATCGCTTGGCCGCGTGGGAAGAGCTTCCAGACTTGGGGTGAAAAGATGCCAAAGTGCGTCCGGGCGTCGGCGGCAGTCTCTGGGCCGGAGTGGCCGGCGAGAATATGTAACACGCCCATGCGGAAGCGATTATCCTGGCTCTGTTGGCTCCAGACGCGGGCCGGTAAATACATGAGGGGTGTAAAGGCGCCATAGGTGCCACTCAGCGCCCAAACCCCGGCAAATTGGTCGGGATCGAGCGAGGCGCTCTGGCTGACCAGCCCAATCGCCGAAGAGGCATTGCCCGCTTCCTGGATCGGCGCTTTGAAGCGGGTACCCAACGGATTCTTTTCGGGATGATAGTGCCCCCACAAACTGCCTGCCTCTACATTAATCGAACCGGAGAGATCGGCGGCAAAGGTGATAAAACGGTTTTCGGTGACGTAATTGACCCACTTGATGATCTCGGAAATGGCGCGCCGGGTTCCAGCAACCTCGCCCGCTTTGCGGAAGAGGGTAATCCCGACCTCTTTGGTAGCCCCCGAAACAGCGTTGGTTACCGCGACTTTCTGCGGCTCGACCGGTAGATTTTGCACAAGTAGTCGCGCATCTAGGAACGGATCGCGGTGATTATCAATGCGCAACGGCATCTCATCCGGTACCATCTCGCCAATCCCAACCAGACGGTCGGCTAGCCAATCACCCAGCCCATTTTGGTCGAGCAATGACATGACCACGTCGATATTAGTTTTGAATTGGAGGAGCCGCTCGCGCTCGTCGGTAACGGCCCCGTTGCGGATGCCTTCAAACTCAACCTCAAAGTGATGTTCAAAGGTACCGGCCAGCGCGACGAAATAGTCGGAATTCATCTTCATGGCGTAGGGGTGGCTGGCATAACTGACTAGTTGATCGCCATAGCCAGGGATCTTGCCGTCAACTGCACCGGGCCAGTACCCTTTCACGGTGTTACCAAAGAGCACCATGGGCCGCCGGTCACTGGGATCCCACTCCTCCATCGTTTTGAAGGCGGCGACAATCTGGTCGTAATCATTGCCATTCTCAATCGTAAAGACATTCCAGCCATAGGAACTCCACTGTTCGACCAGATCATAGGCGGCGGCATATTTCTCGTCGATCACGCCACCGTGGAGCGCATCGTCAATCCCGGCGTTGTTGATCGAAAGCAGCAGGCGCAGCCGTTTGCCCGTTTGCAATGCCAGTGCTTGGGTCTTTAGCTCCTGGGCATGGCCGGCAGTCATGGCAAATTCACCTTCTAGACCAATCACTTTTAAGTCATGGGGTGCACCAACGAAATCCCAAAAGGCCGCCTTCCCTGCCGCAGCAGCAATGCCTACACCGGATGGCCCACCATTGACATCGTTCGTCAGATCGATTGATTCGGCGTGACCGGAGAGCGCGCGAATGCCGCGTAGTCCAGCTTGCGCGAAGCGCGGATGATCAGCCAAATCATGATCGCTGAGTAGATGGTTAAGCGCGCCCGCCCCGCGCCGAAATCCTAGGGCATCGATGGGTAACATGGCGATTGTCGGGTCAACATAGTAACGGCTGTCGCCAGTGGCCGCATGCTTACGGGCCAGCGCCTCCCCCATAATCATCCAAAGCGCGTAGCCGGTGGGAATATTATGGCCACCGGCGAGGAGAAATTTGTCACAAAAGGGATGCTTGGGGTGTCGATAATCATAGCGTAGCCCACCAAACTGAGGACCAACCAGGTGGAGCGCCACATTGTAGGGTGTGTACGCCAGTGGGCCACCGAAGTGGCCGGTTTGCGCATAGTTACCAAGCAACGTTAATGTCATGCACGTCATGTAGCCGATATCTTCGAGCCGTTCACGGTCATAGGATGTTGTCAAGGGCGCAACTGTCGATAATGGATTGTTGGTACTCATGGTGATGAAGTCCCTTCTGCGTTGGGAGGATGGCACTGTTTATTTGGATCGATCATTTGAATAGAGGGTAGAACTGATAGTAGGCAACTCCGTAAAGGTCATTGATTCTAATGCTCTGGTTTGTGCGGGAGAAGTTGTCTGACGTTTACGGAGCGTAGCTATCAAGATGCGCAAAGTATATCATAAAAGGGATCATCCCCAAACCAGCGTTAATTGGTCAAGGAGAGTACGTTGCGCCAGAGGCGTGGGTTGTCAGTTGCGGCCAGCCGGTGGTAAAGCAAGTGGTAAAGCAAGTGGGGCAAGATCTGTGCTAGGGTTTGTCGTTTAGGCTTCGTCTATGAGGGTGAGCAAGGTGATCTGCTGCCAACGCGCAACTTCTGCTTGCCATGCTTCTTCTAGCGGTACGGATCGTTGCATAGAGGCCAACGTACGGCTGCGGACTTCCACGGCGAAGTCGGTTGTGCTACGTCCGGCGCGTTCAATACGGTCGCGCATATTTTCTAACCCTTGTAATGCGGCACAACATTCCCCATCGGCCACCGTCGTCAGCGGGAGCGATCTTCTGTCGGCTTTACTATCATCGAGATAGTCAGCTTTGCCATCTTGCAGGCGGAGCAGTTGCCAGCGCCAGTGGATCGTGCCCAAGCGTTCTTCTGTGCTTTCGGCCAGTGGATCGCCACGCCCTTGCCAGGCCCACACATTGAGGCCAAATTCGGCTGAGGAGGGGAGCACGGACTGATAAAATTTGTGGACATCCTTAAAGTCGCGGCTAAAGCGTGCCGGTGGTAGATCCTGGCGTGTCTGGCGACCATACCCTTTGCTGCTCAGCCGTTCATCGAGGATCGCCACTACCCCACTGTCGCTGGCGCGGCGAATCAACCGCCCAAAGCCTTGTTTGAGGGCCAAATTCATGAGGGGCACCATGTAGTCACCAAAGCTGTTGCTGCCACTCTCATCGAGCACTTTCATGCGGGCGCTGTGGAGTGGATCGTTCGGGGTAGGAAAGGGCATTTTATCGAGCACAACGAGGCTCAGATCGTCGCCAGGGATGTCGACCCCTTCCCAAAAGGAACGTGTTGCCAGCAGAACGCTGTGATCGGTCTCTTTGAACCAGACCAACAGCGCATCACGCGGGGCATCGCCCTGTGCACGTAAAGGCCAGATTGTTGGATTGCCCGGGGCGGTCAAGCGCTCTTTGACCTGTTGTAGCCCGCTCCAACTGGTGAAAAGGCAGAGGGCGCGGCCTCGGCTAACTTGAAGCAAGCGGTCGATTTCGCCAGAAATTTTATTATAGTAGAGATCCGCATTGCGATAATCATAGGCGGGCAAGGGAGGTTGATAGAGTAAGGCCTGCTGTGGATAATCAAAAACAGCAGGTAATACCTGCTCTTCGCCCACGGCATCGATGCCACAGCGTGTTTTGAAGTGGGTGAAGTGGCCGTTAGTTGCCAAGGTTGCACTGGTACAGATGACCGTACGCTTGGCCGGCGGCGTTTCACTCTCGCTATCCTCTACCACCTCATCTTCTTCGCGATCAGTACCGGTTTGTTCTGCTGCTTTTTCCTCGTCTTCTTCTGATTCTGGATGAAAAAGGACGGTACGCAAGAAGCTAGAGGGGTTGATGGGAGCGGCATGTAGTTCCAGTGTGGTGTGGCGGCGATCAAAAAGACGCACGGCATAGCGCACCATTGTATCGTTGTGGCTGCTGGTGGCGACTGCCATCAGCTTGGTCGCGGTGCTATTCAATGCTTCGATGGCCAAGTCATAGGCACGCCGCTGTTCGGCCTCTTCTTCGTCGCTGCGGGGCTGGCTTGTCTTGCTCTTTTCAGAGACTTTTCCCATCTTTTTGCCGGATTCGCTCAGCTCGGTTTTTGCCAGCGTTGGCTTACTCCCATCCCCTTTGGCATAGGGATTCTCCAACTTGAGCTTCTGCGCAAGCGCGCTCAACCCGCGGCTCAGTTTCTTCATCTCTTCGAGGTCGCCATCAATGCGATAGGCATTGTCACGATTGAGATGGGATACTTCTTGAAAGGCCAGGGTATTTTGGAAGCGCCATTCGTCAACCTCTGATTCGGCCAAATGTTCGTGGAAAATTGTACGCGCAAGCAGTTGTTCGACCGTATAATCGGTGATGCTGGTTTCAAAGACGGCAGTGGCGGTCTGTTCTAGACCATGTGCTTCGTCAATAACATAGATCGCGGCGGGCGGGAGTAACCGCTCACCGGCCCAGCCTAACTCCAATGCATTGAGGAGAAGATGGTGGTTGGTCACAATAATTTGCGCCTCGGCAGCTTGGTCGCGCATGTGGTTGACCCAACAATCATCAAAATTGAAGCGGCAGTCGTCGTGCAGACAGTCGTCTGGATAGCTAACAATCCGCGGACGCAGCTCACTGTCCAACAGAAAGGGCAAATCGTCGACATCGCCAGTTTCAGTCTCTTCCAGCCAACTGTGCATGAACTTAATCTGGTCGTGTTCGCGGTCATAGAGCGCGATCTGCTGTTGCGCAGCAGCCTCCTTTTCCCACTTATAATTGCAGACAAAGTTGCTGCGCCCTTTGACGATTACGGCACTGATCGGTTGGCCAAGAACCTGGCGCAGAAAGGGAATATCCTTGTAAAAGAGTTGGCTTTGCAAGGACTTGTTGGCCGTGGCAACGACGACGGTCTTGCCGCTTAGGATCGCCGGTACCAGATAGGCGATCGATTTACCGGTACCCGTGGGCGCTTCGATCAGCGCGTGCTGTTGCGTCAGAATGGCGCGTTGAACCGCTTCGGCCATGGCCAGTTGACTTGGTCGTAATTCGTAGCCATTCAATTCCTGCGCCAACGCTCCCTCAGCGCCAAAGAAATCTGCCAAATCGTAGGTGGCTAATGGAGAAGCAGTTGGATCCGCCGTGGCTGAAGCGTTTTGCCGTTTAGTGGCATGGCTTTCAACTTGAGCGTCTTGCGCAGGGATTGGGTAATTGGGATAGGTACTGGGCATTGTGTCACTCGTTATGATGGAGCATGATCCTATGGCACGCCATATCGCGCGATAGGGCTGTGTCATCGTTGGGCGATTTGTATATTGAAAATGAGGCTAGATTCCGCTTGAATTGAGTTAACGCTCGAATTACCTCGACACTTCTTTAACACTTCTTTAGCAACTCTTTAGCAACTCTTTATCGGGGTTGATTAGATCGACAGCATGAAATTGGGCAGGATTCACAGAAGTTATCGGATTGCCATCGTAGAGGAAAAATCTTGTGAATCTCGTAACGCCTGTCCATGGATTGCCGTGGATTGAAATTTAATGTTGTATTCGTTCGCCCTGAAATCCTTTAAAGTCGCCACCGTCTACTTATAGGAAATTTAGAGTGTAGCACATTCGTGCTATGAGGGCAAAGATATAAAGAATCCGAAAGAGTAACTATCCAGCGAAGCTGCGCCTCGACTCAAGAATTGTTGTAGAGACGGATTGGGGGAAAGACGGTTTTTTAAGCCATTCATTCGTTTTTCGATCAATCCGTGTCGACAAAGAAAAACTTGCTCCGTTTGTAAAGATTTTCGGCTATCACGTGGCTCAGCCCTTCATCCAGTTGCCAGAGGGTCATTCTTACGAGAAGAAATCTGCAAGAATCTGCAAGCTGGGGACAAGTTAGCAACCATACAGCGTGACATGGTTGCTAACCGAAAGGGGCTAAATAGTTCTCGAAAGAAACGTTTTTCACAGATCTGTAATAATGCCATTTTATTTGTAAGAAAGCTGCAAGGTGGGGCTTGCGCTTTTTGTATTATACTGGTGCCCAGCAGAGTAGTACATTTGGCGTATATTTTTTTGTAAATCTGAGTGTTTACACTGGAAATAACAAGCGTGTAAACATTTTTGTTTGACTATCTAATCGACTGCAAGGATTCATCAAGGATTTACAGTGTGTAATCAATTAGACAATTTTTTTGTGATTTATTTGCGTTATAATTTCAAGGTCATTCCATTGATCCAACATGCACAACCGCCGATTGAAAGGAGCTAACATAGAAATGAAAGTCGCAATCCTGGCTGGTGGTAAAGGGACCCGACTGGCTGAAGAGACAGTTGTCAAACCCAAACCAATGGTCGAAATTGGTGGTTATCCCATCCTTTGGCACATTATGCGCCACTATGCCCACTATGGCAACAATGAATTTGTCATTGCTTTGGGCTACAAAGGCGAAGTCATTAAACGATATATGGTTGACTATGCATCGCTGAGCAGCAACCTGACGGTCAATCTGCGTAGCGGCAAGATCGCCATGGAAGGTGGCTACAAGCCGGACTGGACCGTGGAACTGGTGGATACCGGTGATGAGACTGGTACAGGAGGGCGCATTAAACGGTTGAAACCGTATATTGGGAATGAAACCTTTATGGTTACCTGGGGTGATGGTGTTGCCGATGTGAATCTTGACAAATTGTTAGACTTTCACCGTTCCCATGGGAAATTGGCTACGCTGACTGCGGTACGTCCGCCGGCACGCTATGGACATCTCACCTTTCAGGGTGATCAAGTGACGGAATTTGCCGAGAAGCCGCAGATTGGTGAAGGTTGGATCAATGGTGCCTTCTTTGTATTAGAGCCGGAAGTCTTTGATTATATCGATGGCGATGCCACGATGTTTGAGCAAGAGCCATTGCGCAATCTGGCCAATGATGGGCAGTTGATGGCCTATCGGCACACCTCTTTTTGGCAGTGTATGGATACGCTGCGTGAGAAACATATCTTGGAACAACTCTGGCAAAGCCCCAACCCGCCTTGGAAAATTTGGAAGGACTGAGCAATGCGTGTACTTGTAACGGGCCACAATGGCTATGTTGGCACAATTATGACCCCACTTCTCTTGGCTGCTGGCCATGAGGTGGTTGGCCTTGATACAAATTTTTATAGCGCTTCGACCTTTGGCGAAGAGCCTAATTTTGGCATCGATGAGATTGAAAAAGACATTCGGGATGTCACAGTAGCCGACTTGCGTGGGTTTGACGGTGTACTACATCTGGCAGGTCTCTCAAACGATCCGCTGGGCGATTTAAATCCTTCGCTGACTTTTGATATCAATCATGCAGCTTCGGTTCACCTGGCCAAAACGGCGAAAGCTGCTGGTGTGGAGCGCTTTATCTTTTCTTCATCGTGTAGCAATTATGGGGCTGGTGGCGAAAATTGGCTAGATGAGAATTCACCCTTTAACCCCGTGACGCCGTATGGGATCTCTAAAGTGCGGGTGGAGCAAGATGTGGCACCGTTGGCCGATGATGAGTTCACGCCGACCTTTTTGCGCAGTGCCACGGCCTATGGCGTCTCGCCGCGGTTGCGCTTTGACCTGGCCGTCAACAACTTGGTTGCCTGGGCTTTAACCACTGGGCTGGTTTATCTAAAGAGTGATGGTACGGCTTGGCGTCCTTTTGTGCATATTGAAGATATGTCCCGCGCCTTTTTAGCGGTGTTGGAAGCGCCCCGTGAAAAAGTACACAATGAAGCGTTTAATGTAGGGCGCCCGGAAGAGAACTATCGCATTCGTGATGTCGCCCAAATTGTGGTTGAGACGGTGCCCGGGAGTCGTGTTGAATTTGCCGAAGGGGCTGAGCCGGATACGCGTTGTTACAAGGTCGACAGCAGCAAACTTGCCAAAACTTTGCCTGCGTATCAACCACAGTGGACGGTACGCCGTGGGGCACAAGAGCTCTATGAGGCCTATCAGCAGGTTGGGCTGAAATTGGAAGAATTTGAAGGCCCACGCTATCGGCGGATTAGCCAGATTAAAGAATTGCTGTCATCCGGTCGCTTGGATGAGAACTTCCGCTGGCGCGAAGTCGCATACGCATAACAGTTGCTCAATATCAGTAGAGCGCAACGCCCTCTGGCTTCGACAAGCGCAGACGCCGAGCGTTGCGCTCTACTGAATGCACTTCTGAAGGGCTGCACCGATTTGTCTTGATGTAGTTTCTCATAATTTGGGCTATAAATGGTGCAGCGTTCAGGGGTTGTCGCTTAGAAATAATCCTTAACTCTTGTGGCTCTCCAAGCTGCTTTTGCAAACTTGATCGAGTCCGCAAACTTTATATCACTCTTTACTGGCGAGTCTATTATGATCTATCGAACCGAAAAACTTTGCCGTTCCTGTGGCAAGGGAGAGTTGAAAACCATTCTCCCCTTTGGAGAAACGCCGTTGGCTGACCGTCTGTTGACGAGCGAACAACTTGAAAAACCGGAATTTTCTGCCCCATTGACATTGGTCTTCTGTCCTCACTGTGCACTGGTGCAAATCTTGGAGACGGTTGACCCAGAGATCCTCTTTTACGCGGAATATCCTTACTTCTCTTCGATTTCGCCTTCATTAATGCGTCACTTTCGCGAGAGCGCCGAAGATATCCTTGCCATGCGTTCGCTCGACAAAGAGAGTCTGGTGGTAGAGGCCGCAAGCAATGATGGCTATATGTTAAAGAATTTTATGGAGCGTGGCATTCCTGTCCTGGGCATTGACCCGGCCAAGGCACCAGCCGAGGCGGCTCGCAAAGCTGGCGTTCCCACGCTCATTACCTTCTTTGGCCGTGAGCTGGCACAACAACTGAGCGACGAGGGCAAGCGTGCCGATATTTTCCTGGCGAACAATGTGCTGGCCCATGTACCTGACCTCAATGGCTTTGTCGCTGCTATTCGGACGATTCTCAAGGATGATGGCACCGCCGTCATTGAGGCACCCTATGTGGTTGATCTGGTTGATCACTGTGAGTTTGACACGATCTATCATCAGCACCTCTGTTACTATTCGGTCACGGCACTCGATAAACTCTTCCGGCGCCACGGTCTCTATCTCAACCGCATTAAACGGGTTGCGATCCATGGTGGCTCACTGCGGTTATTTGTGCAGCCAACCGAAGATGTCCAGGCGTCGGTGACGGATCTGTTGGCAATGGAACAGGAGCGCCAGGTTGATCGGATCGACTACTTCCTTGACTTTGCCGAGCGGATTCTTGCCGTAAAGAATTCATTGCTCGATATCTTGGATGATGTCAAGCGCAACGGGCGCAAGATCGTGGGCTACGGCGCTGCCGCCAAGGCAACGACCCTTTTGAGCTACTGTGGCATTAACAAGGCGCATCTGGACTATGTCGTTGATTTGAATCAGTTCAAACAGGGACGCTATATGAGTGGCAACCACTTCCAGATTTTGCCACCGACGCGCCTGGTGGAAGATCAGCCCGATTATGTGCTTGTTCTCGCCTGGAACTTTGCGAAAGAGATCATGCAACAGCAAGAGGGTTATCGCCAACAGGGCGGCAAGTTTATTGTGCCGATTCCCACGCCAGAGATTGTGGAGTAGGCCAGAATGAACGAGATAGACAGCTGTCCTACCTGTGGTCATCCGGCCTTGCTGCCCTTTTATGCGGTGAAGAATGTGCCTGTTCACAGCGTTCTGATGATGGCAACTCGCGAAGAGGCCGTCAACTATCCCAAAGGTAATATCCAATTGGCGGTCTGCCAGCACTGTGGGTTTATCACCAATACCGCCTTTGATGGGACTGAACAAGAATATTCCGCCCCTTATGAGGGAACACAGAGCTATTCACCCACCTTTAATGCGTTTCACAAACGGCTGGCCGAGGGGTTGATTGAGCGTTACGATCTACACAATAAAGAGATCATTGAGATCGGTTGTGGACAAGGTGAATTTTTAATTCTCCTTTGTGAATTGGGCCAGAATCGGGGCATTGGCTTTGATCCCGCCTATGATAATCGACGCCCAGTCGGGATGCAGAGCGACCGTGTTACCTTTATTGCCGATTTCTATTCGGAAGAGTACACGCGTTATCACGCAGACTTTGTCTGCTGCAAAATGACATTGGAGCATATCTCGGATACTGCTGAGTTTGTGCACCGTGTCCGCCGTTCGATTGGCGATCGGCTGGAGACAACGGTCTTCTTCCAAGTACCAAGCGCGCGCTATGTCTTGGGTGACCTCGCTTTTTGGGATGTCTATTATGAGCACTGCTCCTATTTCGACGCCAATGCGTTGACCTATCTCTTTGAGGCGTGTGGATTCCAAGTGTTGGATACGCATACCGAGTACGATAATCAATATCTAGTCATTGAAGCAAAGCCGGTGCAGGGCGAGAGCCCCAATCCCCAGTTTTCATCCGCCGCCGTCGAAGATCTGCTGCAGGCAGTCGAGCATTTCCGTACACAATGTGCCGCACAGTTTGCCCATTGGAATGGCTTGCTCGATGAATTGGCTGCGGCTGGGCGGCGCGTGGTCATTTGGGGTGGCGGTTCGAAAGGGGTGGCTTTCCTCACGGCATTGCAGCGGAGTGAGATCATTCGTTATGCTGTCGATATTAACCCCAATAAGCACGGCACTTACATGGCCGGCACGGGCCATGAAATTGTGGGACCCGCAACAATGGCAACATACCAGCCCGATGTTGTGATTGTGATGAACCCCATTTACTGTGAGGAGATCCGCCAAGAACTTATTGATCTTGGCGTGCAGGCAAGAATTCTTGCCATTGATGAGGATTTTACAGAGGGCGCGTTGTTGCAACTGTTCGATATCCAAACCGCCGTGCCGGTTTGACGGCAGATGTACGACTTACGCGGCCATCCGAGAGTGCGTACCTGTCAACTATGGGGTCTATTCATTCTCGGTGTGTAAGTCGTGAGGATTAAACCGTTGCGTTATCGTATTGAACCACCAGCAGCCACCACATTTATATCAATTTTAGGTTTTGCAGGAGAAAAGGTTATGCAGACGATGTTTGTCAGCTCAAAACAGGTGCACCCTACTCCCACAGTTCATCATGCGCAGTCTCTATCTGGTGGTCAGACCAGTATAGATTCCGCCTACTTTGATGCTAACAGCGAGTCGCATGTGGCAGGATTAATCGAGACCAGTAAACGACCCGTCTATTTTTTCTTTAAACGTTTGGTCGATATGACGTTAGCGATTCTGGCAATGGCGTTGATTTGGCCCTTGATGTTAGCAATTATTCTCTTGATCAAATGGGATTCACCGGGCCCCGCCTTCTTTGCGCAACAGCGCGTTGGCGTCCGTCGCCGCCGCATCAACGGCAAGGTCTATTGGGAACAGGTCTTCTTTACCTGTTACAAATTCCGTAGTATGCATGTTGATGCGGATCAAAATTTGCACCGCAAGTTTGTGGAAGCGTACATGGCTGGTGATGATGCGCGGATGGCGTCTGTACAACCGGACAAGAATGGCAAGACTAAATATAAACTCAATGGCGATCCACGGGTCACGCGCAGTGGCAGTTTTCTGCGTAAGACGAGCCTTGATGAACTCCCCCAGTTATGGAATGTCATTACTGGGGATATGAGCATGGTGGGGCCACGGCCAGCAATTCCCTATGAATTGGATAGTTACTCAGCTTGGCATAAGCGTCGGTTAGAAGCATATCAAGGGATGACCGGTCTTTGGCAAGTCAAAGGCCGTGGTGACTTGGGCTTTAACGAGATGGTGGCTTTGGATGTTGAGTACACTGAGCGCCAATCATTTTGGCTAGATATAAAAATTTTGTTGGGCACTGTGCCGGCAGTGCTCTTAAATCGAGGAGCACAATAGATGCAAGCGGTAAAAATGGGCGCGGTGGGGTATGGGTACTGGGGACCTAATCTCATTCGTAACTTTGCAGAACTTCCTGGATCAGAACTCAGCGCCATTGCCGATTTGGACCAAGCGCGTCTCAACCATGTGCGTCAACGGTATCCGGGGATCCAGCTGACCACCTCCAATTACCAGGATCTCTTTAACGCTGGATTGGATGCAGTTGTGGTCGCAACGCCGCCACATACACATTATCGCATTGTGCGCGACTGTTTGGAGCACGGGCTTCATGTATTGGTCGAAAAACCGTTGACGTTGAAAAGCGAAGATGGGTGTGAGCTGATCCGGATTGCCGAAGCAAACAACCGTGTGCTCATGGTTGGGCATACATTTGAATATAACCCAGCGGTACGGGTTCTCAAAAAGATGATTGACAGTGGCGAGTTGGGGGAGATTCAATATATCGACGCCGTGCGCGTGAGTTTGGGACTTTTCAACTCACACTTGAATGTCATCTGGGATCTGGCCCCACATGATATTTCTATTTTACTCCATCTGTTGGGGGAAGTCCCGACAGGTGTTGCCGCCCAGGGCACGGCCTGTGTTCAGGAAGGGATTGAAGATGTCGCTTATATGACATTGCGCTTTCCCGGCAATGTCCTTGCGCATATACGCATGAGTTGGCTTGATCCCTGTAAGACACGGCGTATCACGGTTGTTGGCAGTAAGAAGATGGTGATCTATGATGATGTCGAACCGCAAGAGAAAATTAAGGTCTATGATAAGGGGGTCAAGGCAATTCGCCACACAGACACCTATGGCGAATTTCAATTTGCCTATCATTATGGCGATATCGTCAGCCCCTATATTCATTTTGAGGAGCCATTGCGCCTAGAATGTGCCCACTTCATTGAGTGCATCCGTGAAGGGATACGACCCTTGACTGATGGCTACAATGGCGTACGGGTTGTTGAAATTGTGGAGGCTGCGCAACGTTCCTTACGCAACGGTGGTGCGCTTTGTGATTTTAAACCGCATTTTACGATGAACGGAACAGCCGCAACCAATGGCAGCGTCCCACACCATTCGTACAATGGACATATAATGGAAGCTTAATAGAGATATCTGTTCTACACGACTTACGCACTGAGAATTATGCAATGGGAACGAAAAACCAGAGAGCTGTCGTGAAACGCAGATGCTCGTTCTCAGGTGGCTGCGTAAGTTCTATTCTATTTGGTGAAGCTCCCTCTACTTTTTGTTCAAAAGGATAGACTGTTAAACTATGAACATTCCATTTGTGGATCTGAAGGCACAATATCGTACAATTGAGCAGGAAGTCAATGCTGCTATTGCCGATGTGTTACAAAATGCCGATTTCATTTTGGGGCATGCGGTCGAGCAATTTGAAGATGAATTTGCCGAGTACTGTAACACTGCTTATGCTGTGGGGGTCGATTCGGGCTATTCTGCTTTGGAATTGATTTTACGCGCGTACGGGGTTGGCCCGGGTGATGAAGTCATTACCGCGGCCAATACATTTATTGCAACGGCGTTATCCATCTCGAATTGTGGTGCAACGCCGGTCTTTGTGGATGCGGACCCACGCACCTATAATTTGGATCCGGCCAAGTTGGAAGCGGCCATTACATCGGCAACAAAAGCAATCATGCCGGTTCACCTCTATGGCCAACCAGCAGATATGGACCCAATCCTGACGATTGCACGTAAACATGGCTTGAAGGTGATTGAGGACGCCGCCCAAGGCCACGGTGGCTGCTACAAGGGCCGCATCGTCGGCTCGTTGGGGGATGCTGCTGCCTTTAGCTTCTATCCTGGCAAGAATTTAGGTGCCTATGGTGACGGCGGCGCGATTGTGACTAATGATCCAGATCTAGTGGATCAGGTACGTTTGCTGCGTAATCTAGGTCAGCGTGTAAAATATCAGCACGAAATTAAAGGCTTTAATCGCCGTTTAGATACCATGCAAGCCGCGGTTTTGCGTGTGAAGCTGCGCTATTTGAATGAGTGGAATGCGGCACGCCGACGCGTCGCTGCTGGATATACACAACGCTTGCATGGGCTGCCGTTGACGACACCCTACACCCCGGCTGATCTGGCGCATGTCTACCATCTGTATGTGATTCGTAGCCCAAATCGGGGGGATTTGCAGAAATTCTTGACTGAACGCGGGATTGCAACAGGTCTGCATTACCCAACGCCGATTCATTTACAAGAGGCGTATGTGGAATTGGGCTATGGTCCAACCGATTTCCCCGTTACAGAAGCATTGTCGCAAGAGATTTTATCGCTGCCGATCTATTCAGAACTTTCTGACGATGCAGTACAATACATTGCTGAATCCATTGCGGAGTTTTCACAACAATCCGCACCATCGTTCTCCTTTTTAATGCAGCCAACGGAAGTTTAGCATGGAATTGCGTATCTATTTTGAGATTTTGTGGCGTCGCAAGTGGATCATTATCCTTGTAACGCTCCTAACCATGGGGGGCGTCATTCTGGCAATGCGATATGCCGAACCCCGCTATGTATCGTCGACAACGTTGCGGATTGCCACTGCCGGCAGTGGCTTTGCCCGTGGTTATTCGGATATTCCCTATTCCGATCGCTTGCTGCGAACCTATGCGCGCATGGTTGACAGCAGTTCAACGCGCGAAGAGATCGTGAGCCGGTTTAACTTAGAAGAAGTGCCAGATATTACCGTTGAGCCAATTCCCAACACGGAATTAATTGTCATTAACAGCGAGGCCGCAACCGCAGATATTGCACAAAAAGTTGCGGTTGCCGCTGCGGATATTTTGATCTATGAAAGTCGTCAACTCTACGTCGGCGGTGGTCAAACCGCGCTGGATATTCTCTCGCGACAAATTGACCAGGTTGAAGTGGAGTTGACCGATTTGCGTTCGGAATACGATGCTACCTTGGCAGAGCCAACGCCAGATCAAGCTCGGTTAGATGCGATCAAAGAGTCCATTGCCCTCAAAGAGAGCACCTATACGACATTGCTCGACCAGTATCAGCAAACTCAATTGAATGAAGCACTGGTTGCCAATACCGTTTCGGTGGTAGAGCCGGCTTATCTTCCGGCGGACCCAGCAAAACCGCGCAAGAAGGTTAACATTGTGCTTGGCACCATTATTGGCTTTATTGTGGGGACGTTGTTGGCGTTCCTGCGCGATAGTCTAGATGGCACATTGCAGACTGCTGAGCAGATTGCAACGACGACCCGCCTGCCGCTGTTAGGAAAAATCCCGGCAGGACATGGGATGGAAATTATTTCTGACTACATGAACAACTTGAATGGCAACCTGGCGATGGTGGAATCATTTCGCCGATTGCGGGTGAATCTGATCTCCTCCAATATTGCCTATGGACAGCAGACCATTCTCGTGACAGGTACAGAATCAAGTAGCGATAAGTCGAAGATTAGCACCAATTTGGCGATCGCGGTGGCCAAATCGGGGCGTTCTGTCGTTCTGGTCGATTGTAACTTGAATATGCCTTCGTTACATACAATTTTACAATTGCCGAACGAAAAAGGGTTAAGCAACCTTCTACTCAAACAGATTGAACCGGCTGCGGCCATCCAGCCTAGCGCAATCCCCAATTTATTCGTTGTGACTGGCGGCGCGGGGCTTTCGGAACCGCGTGAATTTCCTGCCTTGCCCAAACTGGCACCAAAGGCTGTCGCCGTCCGGCTGCAACAGGGGGGTGAGCTGTTGGGCACGACTGAGATGGTTAATTTCCTCCACTATTTGAAGGAAACGTACGATGTTGTCTTGTTGGATGCGCCCACACTCACGACCGTGACAGATGCTGCTGTTCTTGCACCGTTGGCGGATAGGGTGCTTTTGGTGGTGACGGAAAAACATTCGCGTCGTGATGCCGTTCGAGCCATTTGTGAACAATTGGGCCGTGCGAATGCAAAGTCGATTGGTGTTGTAATAAACTGAGCATGAATTATTCGCCCTCGCTTCTTTTAGAGAGTCCACAGCAGGAAGAGACGCTCAACCCCTTTTCACTTCGCCGCTTGGTCACTTATCCATTTTTGCTGGCGGTTGCATTTCTGGTTGATCTCTTGGTGCCGATGCTGATCTCGCTGGGGCTTGTCCCTGGTGCTGTACGCTGGTTATCCGATCTGGCGATTGTAACCATGATTGGCCTAACCGTCGCCCGTTTGCTCGTCTTCAAGCGTGTGCCTACGGCAACTTTTTTTGTAATTGCTGTTACTGTGATTGGCACAATCGTCGCCGCGTCAGAAGGTCAGGCATCTGGTGCAACGATCTGGGGGTGGTGGGTGATGTTCCGCTATCCGCTGTTGGGATTATATGCTTATTTACATACAACTTGGCCACCAAATTTTGTTAAAGGTATTATTTGGAGTTCGCTTGGCCTTTCAGCCTTTGAAGTACTAATACAAATTTATCAATATGCAACGGGTGTTGTGCCAGGGGATTTTCTTGCCGGCACCTTTGGCCCTTTTGCAACGGGAACATTGGTAATGTTGCATATTTTGGTCCTTTCTTTGGCGCTTGGCTATTGGCTAGCCACAAACTCTTGGCTGGAGCCTGTACTAGCTTTGGTACTGGGTAGCTTCTCTAGTGTCTTGGGCGAAATGAAGCTCTTTCCCTTTGCAATTCTGCTCTTAGCCGCTGCTGCTGCTGCCATTTATCTATGGCGAGGTGGCAAGATCCGCGTTATCCTACTCTACATGGTTGGTCTCTGCTGTTCGATCGTTATCTTTATTCTGCTATACAATCTTATTGTTAGTGACGCGGGTGGCGCGATACCGCTGGAATCATTTTTTGATCCAACGACGCTTGATAAATACCTAAACCACAATGTCTACGATCCAAGTAGTGGTGGCTATGATTTAGGCCGAAGTTTTTGGCTGAGTTATGGCTGGCAGACCATTCAAAAGGATCTGACGACCACGCTCTTTGGCATGGGAATTGGTGCGGGTAACGAGAGTGTATCATTTGGCGTTAAAGGTGTTGCCGTGCTGCGTGGCTACTATGGTCAAGTGAGCGGCACGAGCTTAGTCGTTCTCATGCAAGAAGTTGGCCTTGTTGGTTTGGCGGCTTTGGGTCTGCTGGTCGCAGGGTTTGTGCTTCGACTGTTAATTATCAGCCACCGGAAGCCCAACTCAGAACTTTTACCTTTGTGCTATGGGTTGATCCTTTTTTCGTTGGGCTGGCCCTTGTGGCTTTGGTATACAGGCATTTGGGGTATGAGCATTACGCTGCTCTATTGGGCGTTGCTTGGCTATGTGCTACGTTACGATGCGCCTCATCCATCAGCGCTTATTGACCAGCGTTTAGATTCCCAGGGACTGCTTGAACCGCCTGCCGCGTTCCTATAATGGGTATTACGCTTGGCGGGTTGTGCAGCCGGTAGTTCCCTGATTTGAAAAAACTACATCTCGAAAAATCCACATGAATTGGATTCATCTATGTCCCATCACTTGTTTTGGATCTATCCAGACGAACTTGATAAAAACTTAGATGCGGCAACCTGGCTGGAAACAACCAATGAATTGCGCGCTTTGGGGTGGACTGTGACCCTGATCGCCGCGGGGGAGCGTAAGGTTACCCAGATTCGTAATACGGAGGTTGTCTGTATTCCCAAGCCAAACATCTATCTTTTGCGACAAGTAATTTTTCACCTTCAAATTTTGAAGATGATCTTTGCGCGGTGGAGAGAGCTTGATCTGATATTATTTCATCAAATGTCATTGCCTTGGATTTTACCATTGAAGCTTGTCCGCCTGCTAGGGGGGCGGCGCACACCGTTGCTTGTGATGGACACACGGACGCTGCCGATGACGGTCGTCAAAGCAAAGGATCGCATTCGGTCGACCTTTGACAATTTGATGAATTTTTTGGCCAATCGCTGGGTGGATGGCCAGACCGCCATTACAAAGCGTATGGCGGACTCGGTGCATATTCCTGAAAAAGAGCTGTGGGGCGTGTGGCCATCGGGTGTCAAACGAGAACATTTTGCGCTTGCTAGTCGTCAACGTAGATGGCCAACCAGTGCGGATGAGATTCGCTTGATTTATGTGGGCGCGCTCTTTCAGGAGCGCCGACTCATGGCGCTCTGTCATGCGGTTGAAAAAGCCAATGCCGCGGGGTTGCCATTTCGCTTTACGATTGTCGGTGATGGACCAGAACGAAGTGCGCTGACTGAATTTGCTGGCGGCACTGCGGGTCGGATCCAGGTGTTGCCACCGGTGCCCCATAAAGAAGTGCCCGGTTTTCTGGCCCAAGCGCACGTCGGCGTCTTGCCCTTTCCCGATGAAGAGCGCTTCCGTGTCTCAAGCCCGATCAAACTCTTTGAATATATGGCTGCTGGAATGCCAATTTTCGCGACAAAAATTGTTTGCCACACCGATGTGATCGGCGAGCAACCCTTTGCCTTTTGGGTAGAAGATTCAACGGTGGAGACCTTGTACAAAGGGTTGCTCGCCTGTTGGAATGCGCGCGACGAGCTATCAACGATGGGCGAATTGGCGCAGGAAGCGGTTATTGACTGGACATGGGCCGCCTCCGCCAAGAAGCTAGATGGCGGCTTGCGCAAGGGGTTGGCCCGGTATGGGGTAGCATTTCGTGCTCCCATTGCAGAGTCGATTCAATATTGAATCACTGAGCGGAACCCCTAGGTTATATCATGCGCATTTTGATGGTCAATAGTTATTACTATTTACGTGGTGGTGCGGAACGTTGTGTCTTTGAATTATCGGATTTGCTCACTGCCCATGGTCACGAAGTTATTCCATTTGCCATGCAACATCCGCAAAATCTGCCAACTGCGTATGATAAGTATTTTACCAGCCAGGTAGATTTTCCGAGTTTGCTGGGCAAAGGTAGCACTGTACAGGCGAAGTGGCGAGCAGTCGAAAGAGTCGTTTACTCACGCGAGACGAAGACACAAATCGAACGCTTAATCGAGGCGACGCAGCCGGATGTCGCGCACATTCACGGCATTGCCCATGAGATTTCGCCTTCGATCTTGCCGGCGCTCCAGCAGGCCGGCATCCCTGTTGCTCAAACATTGCATGACTTTAAATTGTTATGCCCCAACACCTCGTTTGTTTCGCAAAATGAGATCTGCGAGCGTTGCAAAGGACATCACTACTATAATGTTGTGCGTTATCGCTGTAAGCGCGATTCACTTGCGGCGAGCTTGCTGGCTGGGGTTGAAGCCTATATTCATCAGTTTTTGCAGATTTACGAAAAGAATGTCGACGTGTTTGTTACCCCTAGTCGCTTTCTAGAACAAAAACTAAGAGAGCATGGGATCCACAACTTGGTCGAGCATCTGCCAAACTTTATCGATGGCAGCAGTTATCAACCTTGCTATGAGCCGGAGCCTTATCTGCTCTACGCTGGTCGGCTCGTTGATATTAAAGGGGTGCGCACCTTGTTAGCCGCCATGCACGGTATACCCACTATCCCGTTATATCTGGCGGGCACGGGCGAGTTAGAAGCCGAATTGCGCGAGATGGTGGCAACCCAAGGGCTGGACAATGTAACGTTTTTAGGTCATTTAGGCAAGCGTGAACTGACCGAATACATGCAGCGGGCGCTCTGTACGATTGTCCCATCGGAATGGTATGAGAATTATCCCATGTCCATCCTTGAATCCTTTGCCTGTGGCACGCCGGTCATTGGCAGCCATATGGGAGGGATTCCAGAATTAGTACGTGATGGCGAGAGTGGCTTTTTATTTGAGTCCCGTAACGCTGAGGAGCTGCGCAGCAAAATTCTGACATTGGTCGACAACCGCGACTTGGCAATTCAGATGGGCAAAACTGCGCGTCAGCAGGTTGAGCGTGAAAATAGCCCCGAAGCTCATTATCAGGCAACGCTCCAACTTTATCAAGCGCTGATCGACCAGCGCACTACCGCCGTTCACAAAGTGCGCTCTGTGTAAAGAAGCTGTCCTGAAACTAAAGTAATCTCTGTGATCCCCAGAAAATGGGATGCACCAATCCAGTAGGATGTGAAATCATGGCTACCATAATTGAATCAGATAAAATAGTCGGCGTAAAGTTTGTTACGTTAAAAGCCTTTGGCGACGACCGGGGACGCTTTATGGAACTGTTCCGCAAAGAATGGTTTCCAGAACGCTCCTGGGAAAATGTCCAGATGAATCTCAGCAATAGTAAAGCTGGGGTACTGCGTGGTCTTCATTATCATTTTAAACAGGTTGATTATTGGTTTGTGCCGCGCGGACGTATTTTGGTGGGGCTAGCAGATATTCGCTCCAATTCGGCGACCTGTGGGCAGAGCCAAATGATCGAAATTGGCGATCAAAATGAGATGGGGGTCTTTATTCCCAATGGCGTTGCCCATGGCTTTCTGGCGCTGACCGATGCGACAATGTCCTATGTGGTTGATCAATATTATGATGGTGCTGATGAGCTGGGTGTTGCCTGGGATGATCCCGAATTGGCACTTGACTGGAATGTCACAGAGCCCAATATCTCTGGCCGCGACCAGGCAAATCCGCGCTGGCACGATATTGATGCCAAAGTAAGACCATAAGTAAATCTTTATCGCTTCGCCTGTTTTCCAACAGGCAAGATCTTTATTTAGATAAGAAAAGGGTTGCCATTTCAAAGCAACCGCACTTTATTCGCAAAAAAGGATAGGTATCATCATGGATGTACTTGTTACCGGTGGAAAAGGGATGTTGGGGACTGACTTGTGCCGCATCTTGCGCGAGCGCGATTACCATGTTGAAGTGACCGATATTGGCGACTTAGACATTCGAAATCGTGATTTGGTCCAGCGTACCGTAGAAAAATTGCAACCGGATTGGGTGATTCATTTGGCAGCACTGACCGATGTTGATGGCTGTGAACGCGAGCCCGATGCGTCATTTCTCACCAATACGGTTGGTACACAAAATGTCGCCCTGGCTTGCCAATCGACAAATACCGTAATGACCTATGTCAGTACGATTAGCGTCTTCGATGGTACCAAATGCGAACCGTATACAGAGTTTGATGAACCCAATCCACAAAGCTGGTACAGCCGTTCCAAGTATCAGGGGGAACTGATCGTTGAGAAACTGCTGAGCCGCTATTATATTGTGCGCGCCGGTTGGATGTTTGGCGGTGGTCCAGAAGACAAAAAATTTGTGGCAAAGATTATTGAATTGGCGCGTGAACGCGATTCCTTGAGCATTGTCGATGATAAATTTGGCTCACCAACCTATACGGCAGATATTGCCAGCGGGATTGAAAAGCTGTCGCGTACAGGTCTCTATGGCAGATATCACATGGTCAACAGCGGCGGCTACTGTAACCGCTATCAATTTGCCCAAAAAATTCTGGAAATTGCAGGGATTACCGATTGCGAACTCATCCCGGTGAGTTCGGCGAAGTTTCCACTGCCGGCCCCGCGTCCCCGCATGGAAGCAGCGCGGAATCTCATGCTCGATCTGCACGAGATTAATTGGATGCGTCCGTGGCAAGAGGCAATTGAAGAATATATACAACATGTTCTACTATCCAATGATACACTAGTTTACGGCTAAAGCGCTATGGCTAATCAACGAACACCGACAACGAAGC
Source organism: Caldilineaceae bacterium (assembly GCA_034432375.1). Taxonomy (GTDB): domain Bacteria; phylum Chloroflexota; class Anaerolineae; order Caldilineales; family Caldilineaceae; genus JAHBVH01. The sequence continues at coordinate 6,353 of DAOUCA010000027.1, read as the reverse complement.
CTACATTGGCCTTTATCGGAATGAAAGGCCTGCCCCCCGATTTGCCGGGCGCAGGCGGTGGTGAAAGAGAGACAGATGCCAAAACGCGACGCTTGGTCGCCCGTGGCTATGATGTTTCTGTCTACTGTCGCTGGAATTACAATGGTAAATCACCGGAGCCATATCATGGTATTAGGCTGATCTCGCTACCGTCAATGCATCAGCCCGGCTTAGAGATGTTGTCGCACAGTTTGCTGGCGTCACTCCATCTGCTCATGCGTAATTCGGTTGATATTGTCAACTATCATGGCATGGGCAATGGTCTCTTTGTTCCGCTGGTGAAGCTCTTTGGTAAACGCACCGTCGTCTATATGGATGGCATCGATTGGGAACGTCCCAAGTGGGGTAAGAGTGCCCGGCTTTTATTAAAGTGGGGGGCTGCTGCTGCTTTTCGCTGGAGTGATGCTGTCTATGTCGATAATGCGGCATCTCAAGAGCGATTTGCCCAACTCTTTGGCCGTACCCCCGAGTTAATTACCTTGGGGGCTGAGCTTTGGTCTGCGCCTGGCGATGATCAGCTTGCGCAATTTGGTCTAACCGCCAATAACTATCTGCTCTTTGTGGGGATGTTGCGACCCGATAAGGGGGTTCATCTGCTGGTAGAGGCCTATGCCAAGCTCGATACAGATGTCCCTCTGGTGATTGTTGGTGATAACCCCGACGATCCGGCCTATGTGCGTCGCCTAAAGGAACAAGGCGGTGATCGGGTAAAGTTTCTGGGCTATCAATATGGGGCAACGGCTCAACAGTTGTTCGCCAACTGTCTCATCTATGTGCAACCATCGGTGATGGAAGGCAACTCACCTGCGCTGATGAGCGCAATGGCTTGCCAACGCTGCGTGGTGGTGAATGGGATTGAGCAAAATCGGGAAACGATCGGGGACGCCGGCCTCGCCTTTGACCCAGGCAACGCCGACGATTTGCGGCGTCTGTTGGCCGAGTTGCTGCTCGACCGTGCCCAAATTGACCACTATGGCGAAAAGGCACGTCAGCGGATTGAGACAGTTTATAATTGGGAAACCGTAATCGACACGGTCGAGCAACAGTATCAGAAATTGTTTAGATCTTGATAGCGTAGGATGATCAAGAACCAAAAGGCAGGCCAAATGAGTCAATCAGAACCGCGGGTGAGCATTGGGTTGCCCGTTTATAATGGCGAAAATTTTATCAAAGAGGCGTTGGATTCGCTGCTCAATCAGACCTATACCAATTTTGAATTGATTATTTCGGATAATGCCTCAACCGATGCTACCGAAAGTATCTGCCGAAGCTATGCCCAGCGTGACCAACGGATTCGCTATCATCGCCAAGCACAAAACCAGGGCGCGGCTTGGAATTATAACCATGTCTTTGCGTTGGCCACTGGCGAGTACTTTAAGTGGGCCGCGCATGATGATCTTTGCGCACCGACCTTTATCGAACGATGTGTCGCAATTCTAGATCAAGAGCCGGATGTTGTCCTCTGCACAGCCAGAACCAAGAGTATTGATGGCAATGGCAATGTCTTGCAAGAATACCACGCGAAACCGCTGGGGAATTCGCCCAAAGCCTGGCAGCGTTTTTATGAATTTACAGTCGTCCCGCATCCTTGTGTCTCGGTCTTTGGGCTCATTCGTAGGGATGTATTGCAGCAGACAAAATTAATTGGCAAATATAGTGGCTCGGACCGCCCCCTGTTGGGCGAGTTAAGCTTGTATGGGCGGATGTACGAAATTCCGGAATTTCTCTTTTTCTATCGTAACCATGAGTCACAATCGTGGGCCAACAAGACCTTGCATGAATATCAGGCATGGTTTGATCCATCCCGGCTCCATAAACTGACGTTTCCGCACTGGCGTCTTATGCTAGAGCATGAGTTATCGCTTTGGCGTGTTCCATTAAAGCGCTACGAACGTCTTCGTTGTCAGTTGGTCATGGCGCGTTGGATTCGGAAACGTTGGCGTTTCCTCCTACAAAATTTGGTTTTACAAGATGCAAGTTAACGGATAAGGCACTATCGATGCGAATTGCACTTTTAGAATTCTGCGCGGCAGTCGCTATGCCCGATTATGAGCACATTGCAGATACGTTACGTGCACAAGGACATACGGTATGGTTAACCAAAACGTTGGCGTCGGGGCAACAGATTTGGCATGATGGCGAGCAATCAGCCGCACAACATTTCGAGCCGGATGTCTATGCCCAACGCAGTAACCTCGCCAATCTGCGATGGATTGGCGATCTGATTATTCGCTTTCAACTGTTGCTTTACATCTTGCGGATTCGGCGGATCATCACGAAGTTGCAGCCGGATATTGTACAGGTCAATCCCAATATTCATTGGGTTTGGTTACTGCCGATTGGGATGGCGAAGTCGATCCATTTTGTCCTGGATTGGCGTCAACTGGGCGAAAGAGACACCACCCGCTTTTCGGGCAGAGTGAAGAACAGTGTCTTTGGCTGGAAGCGTAGCCTGTTGTCGAAATATGTTTATGATCGTGCGGTCTTCACCCATGCATCGGGGGCAACACGTGCCTTGGGTGACGCGTGGCAGCGGTGGAGCGATGTCATTCCTACGGGGGTGAATAAACAATTTCTGATGGCAAGCCACAAGTGCTCAGTCGAAACGCAACAGAAAAAGAAGATACGCTTCCTTTATATTGGAACAATTGCCCGTGTTCGTCGTCTAGAACTATTGATGGAGGCGGCCAAACTTTTGACGGAGAAGACCCAGGCGTTTGAATTGGTCTTTCTCGGCGCTGATGGGACGAATGGGTACTATCAGCGGCAAGTTCAGAAGTTGAAGCTAGAGCACTATGTGACTATGCGGCCACCGGTGCCCTATGAGACGGTGCCCTATGAACTGCTTGCGCATGATGTTTGTATAGCCTATGTCCCTGAAAAACCAGAGGACTGGAAATATTATCCAACGTTAAAGGTATTGGAGTACCGGGCATTGGGTGTCCCGATTATTGCCACGGCGATCGAACCCAACTTGGACTATGTGCAAGATGGGGTTAATGGTTTAGTGGTGCCTAATGAGCCGGCCGCCTTTGCGGATGCGATGTTCCGTTTTGTGGTCGACCCCACCTTCAGGGCCTGCTGTTCCGCCAATGCTATCAATATGCGTCAAGGTCTTATGTGGAGCGATGTCGCGCTGATGTACGAAGCGCTCTATTATCAAGTGACTGACCTGGCGCAGCAGCATCACCCCGAGTCTACGGCTGTTGTATAGCGGACGGGGCTCAAAGTGTCGGTTCAGCCTTGAAGACTAATTCAAGGTGATGAATCGCTGAATCGTGACGAAATGTTTTACAATGGCAACTTACTTTGTATCTAGCACCGGGGCGGACACCAATCAAGGCAGCGAAAGCGCTCCTTGGCGCACAATTTCATACGCGGTTGAACAACTCCTGCCGCGGGATACGCTGTTGATTCGTGGTGGCATCTATGCGGAACAGGTGGAGATCGGGCGCGGGGGCGTTACGGCGGCACCAATTACAATCGCGGCGTATCCAGGGGAAGAGCCGATCCTTGACTGCACCAACGTGCCGATGGAAACATGGGCAGGGATTCTCCATGTCCATGCCAGCCATCTGATCTTTGATGGGTTGACCATCAGAAATTCGCAGATGAATCACAATCGCGGGATTAACTTGCATTCGTTGGACCCGGCACACAGACAGTGTGGCGTTGCGATTCGGAATTGCACAATCTATAACATTGGTGAGAGTCCAATCACACTCTCTTATATGGATAATTGTGTGATCGAAGATTGTCTGATCTATAACTCTCAGCTGGAGTTTTCGCCGGAGAATCGTCAGGGCACGATTGGTTGGGGTGGTGCTGGCGTAGTCTTTACTCGAGGTAGTAGCAATTGCACAATGCGTCGCTGCATTACACATGGTGGCTGGGGGGAAGCGCTATTGTTGGATATGGATGCCAATCACTGTACTGTGGAAGATTGTATCTTTTACGATATGTTCGCTCCCGTCTATATTCACCGTAGCCAATTCACCACGATTCGGCGGAACTTTGTCTATACCACCCCGAAAAAGGAAGATGGCATTTTGTCGCGTGGCATCGCCTTTGGCAACGAGGAGGCTACGCTCGGTGAATTTCAAGCGTTGGATGGCTTGCTGATTGAAAACAATATTGTGGTTGGTACAACGATTGGGATCAATGGTGGTACCACCGAAAACGAAGCACTCAAGAATATTACGGTTCGGCACAATACAGTCGTCAACTCTACTGGCTGGGATGTGGTCTTTGATGTCCCGCTGCCTTGCCAAAATGTGGTCATCGAAAATAATATTTTTCAAACGGACGGTGATAGCATTCCGGGAACCGTATCCCCACAAGCGGCGATTACATGGCGCAATAATTGCTGGAATAAGCCACCGGATCCACTCGCCAGCGCCTCTGGAGATATTGTTGGCAGCCCGGCGTTGGTCAACGCCAATGCATCTATTCAACCCGGTGCCGGTATGCCTGACAATTACCGTTTAACCAGCAATAGCCCGTGCGTGAATCGAGCTGCTACCTCTACGATTGCCGATGACTTTTGGCAGACCTTGCGCAATGGCGCTCGCAATGATATCGGTGCGCATGAACTGAGCTGACGTGACTTCAGCGCTAGACATCTTCTCAATAAGTAGCGGAGAATTCGTTTGGTTTCGACACGGCTGCCAACTACCGCAGCCTACTCAACTGGCACTGTCCCGATTTGTGGAGAAGATTCCACGCTATAGACGTTCAGATAATCTTTCGTAGGGGCACGGTATACCGTGCCCCTACGAAAGAAAAATCCTATCAAGGATCTTTTGCTGACGATCTATAGCATGGAAACCCGATTGTTTATTCTAAGAAATCGCGATTTACCGCAGCATTGATTGGCATCAGTTAACAAGGTTAGTTTTTTATGACAGTTGTTGTTGGCACTACAACACTCGAATTTTATAATCATTATCGCAATTTTTTGTCATTACCCTATGCTGATGTGCAATATCGCAAGATCCGTAGCGCGGTGAGTTACATTTTGCCCGGAATCCTGCGAAGGCAGATCAAAACCACGCAGATGGAAATTTTTAATAATGTGGTGGGGAATTTTCATTATGATTGGGGTTTCAACCGCTGCGATCTCTTACATTTTTGGAATGCCATTAGCGCGTCGCCTTCCCCTTGGGTTACAACATTTGAGCACTATCTACCCCGATGGGGAGTCTCTACCGATTGGGGTATGGCGTATGGTCTCAAATTGATGGCACGCGACAACTGTAAGCAGCTCATTGCGATGTCGCGCCATGCCTATCAAGAGCAGATGGTGATTCTCGAGCAATATCCGACCCATCGGCATGAAATTGAAGCCAAGCTGCGGGTAGCACAGCCAGCGCAAGCCACCTTGATTGATCGCTATGATGAAAAGCCATTGGTCAATGACAAAATCACCTTTTCGCTAGTGGGTCATGACTTTTTTCGTAAAGGCGGTAAGGAGATCCTGCAAGCCTTCTGCGATTTGGTGGATCAAGGCTATGATCTGCAACTGAATATTGTTTCGCTGATGATTCATGGGGATTATGCCTCAAAAGCAACAGTCAGTGACTTGCACGAAGCAGAGAAGGCGATTGCAGCCTATCCAAATCATATTCGGCATCACACAAAGATTCCCAATAACCAAGTGTTGGCGTTGTTGCGCTCTGCCCACGTCGGGCTTTTGCCAAGCTACGATGATACCTATGGCTATTCGGTCCTGGAGTCCCAGGCGGCTGGGTGTCCGGTGATCACAACGAATATCCGTGCCTTGCCGGAAGTTAATCATGATGGAATCGGTTGGGTGGTTGATGTGCCGAGAGATTGTCGTAACGCGGGACGGATCGCCACCGCTGCTGAGCGTGAAAAATTTTCCGCAACGCTGCGCGAGGGGATTTATGGGGCAATGAAAGCGATTGCCGACAATCCTGCGTCGATTCGAGCCAAAGGCGAGCGTGCGTTACAGCATATTGTTGATGCTCATTCGCCAACCGAACGCGCCGCTGAAATCGAGCGGTTGTATCGGTGCATTCAAGAGAAGAAACTGTAGCTAGTTCGCGTGGCGAAAGGCAATCAGGATCTCGCAAAGGAGCGAAGAACGCCAAGGGTTTCTCCTGTATTTCTTGGCGTTCTTCGCGCCTTTGCGAGAAAAACAGAGTTTCGCAACAAGAACTATACTGCGTTCAGAATGAGAACCGGAGTTTTGCGGACCAACGGGATCGCGTGCGTCGCACTGACCGCCAACTGCTTCCAGTCCGCTAGATGCTTCCGTCAGTGCGACGCACGCTGGCCGAAACTAGGGGTTT